>DKRV01000038.1:4645-19319 GCA_002472405.1 Clostridiales bacterium UBA7273
CCCTCAAGCTCCGCAAGGGGAAGACTTTTTAGTAGCGCCTTTACGCCGATAACGATGCGTTTCTTGCGTCAGCACGACCGGTAAGTGCAGGCAAAACCGTTACAAACGGGCGAGCAATGTTCGCCTCTACGGGGTGCGGTGCAAAATTCAGCATTGCACTTGTGTTACGCGAAACGTCATGGTTTATTCCAATGTCCCGAACCGGGCTACCGCAAAACTCAACACCGCACTAACGTAGCGCGAGAGTTTCACGGTTTGGCCTGCACCCTCGAACCGAGCTACCAGAGATAAATGTATTCGTAGGTGCCACAATGCGCCTCTAAAAAGGCGAAAACCGAGTGCCGGTAAAGACACTCGGTTTTCGGGAGATTGTTGGTGTTACCGGGATGGAGAGGCCCGGTAACGAGAGAGAAAGAATGGATGAAATATGTCTAAAAGGCGTTAACCTTTTTTCAAGCTTCGTTATTTTATGATCAAAGTATATTACGTTTTTGCTTATTACGCAAGCGAATATTACGCATGTTTTATATGATTTTTCGGAATGCAAAATCATGTTGCATTCTGCCGTTTTTCGGCATATAATATGAAGTATTAGAATTTATCTTATGCGAATCATTCATTTTCGGAATTGGGGTATTTGTCATGGCAATTCATAAATACCAGGCATTTGTCAAGGTCGCGGAGATGGGCAGCATAACTAAGGCAGCCGAGGCGATGGGATACACTCAGTCGGCCGTCAGCCGCATGGTTGCCGACCTTGAGGACGAATGGAACCTCAATCTGCTTCGCCGCAGCCGCGGCGGTCTGGCGCTTTCGTCGGACGGGCTGATGCTGCTGCCTTATATAAAAGATCTGTGCAGCCATTACGAGGCTTTGCAGGAGCAGGCAAATTCGCTCAAGGGTTTGGAAACCGGTTTTATTCGCATCGGCTCATGCTCGAGCTTTTCGACGCAATGCCTGCCCTCTATACTCAAGAACTTTGAGCAGCGCTATCCGCGGATCGTGTTCCAGCTTCAGAACATGGAATACAGCGAGACAGAGGAGGCTCTGTGCGCAGGCGAGATCGACTGCGGCTTCATAAGCGCACCGTATTCTCCGGAGCTTGACGTTACTGTACTTATGCGTGACAGAATGCTTGCCGTTCTGCCGCCGGATCATCCGTTGGCGGATGCGCCGTCATATCCGCTCAAGCGTTTCAGCGAAGAGCGCATAATAAAGCTCACCGACGAGGCCAACAACGAGGTGTCCAAGGTTTTTGCGCAGCTTAACTCTATGCTCGACACACCCGTTACCGCCTACTGCGACGCTAACGACGACTACTCGATCATGGCCATGGTCGAAAGTGGTCTGGGCGTTGCCGTGCTCTCGGAGCTTGTGACGGGCAGAATGCCGTTTGACATCCGCCTAAAGGAGCTTGATCCGCCGCAGTACCGCGACGTTGCGATAGCCGTCAAGAAAGGCCGCCGCCCCTCCCCTGCCACGGAAAAATTCATCCAGATCGTTCTGGAATACTTCCATCTGCAATAAACGCCTCCGCTTATATATTTTATATATGCAATAAACTCCGTACCGAAACGGTACGGAGTTTATTGTTTTATAGCTCAGCAATTAAATTGGGGGGTTATCTTAGTACATGCCCATGTCGCCGCCGGCAGGAGCCGCTACGGGCGCCGGAGGAGTGGGGATATCGGTTACGAGGCTTTCGGTGGTAAGAACCATGGATGCCACGCTCGATGCGTTCTCGAGTGCGCTGCGGCAGACCTTGGTCGGGTCGATGATACCGAGCTGGATCATGTTGCCGTACTGCTCTGCTGCCGCGTCGAAGCCGTAGGAAGCCTCTTCGCTGCCGTATACCTTATCGAGGATAACAGCACCCTCGAGGCCTGCGTTTGCAGCGATCTGCATGATAGGTGCTCTCAGCGCCTTTGCGATGATGGATGCGCCGGTCTTCTCGTCGCCGTCAAGAGTTGCGACAAGTGCGTCGGCAGCCTTTGCAGCCGCGACATATGCCGTGCCGCCGCCTGCGACGATGCCTTCTTCAACAGCAGCGCGAGTCGCGTTGAGCGCGTCCTCGATGCGCAGCTTCTTTTCCTTCATTTCGGTCTCGGTTGCAGCGCCGACCTTGATGACAGCTACGCCGCCGGAGAGCTTTGCAAGGCGCTCCTGGAGCTTTTCCTTGTCGTACTCGGAGGTGGTAGTCTCGATCTGAGCGTTTATCTGAGCGATGCGAGCCTTGATATCGGCCGCTTCGCCTGCGCCGTCAACGATAACGGTGTTTTCCTTGGTGACCTTGACCTGGCGAGCCTGGCCGAGCATCTCGATCTGAGCATCCTTGAGCTCCATGCCGAGGTCGGAGGAGATGACCTGACCGCCGGTGAGCACTGCGATATCCTGAAGCATTTCCTTACGTCTGTCGCCGAAGCCGGGAGCCTTGACGCATACGCAAGTGAAGGTGCCGCGCAGCTTGTTGAGGATGATGGTTGCAAGAGCCTCGCCCTCGACATCCTCTGCGATGATGAGGAGCTTTCTGCCGGCCTTGACGATCTGCTCGAGCAGGGGGAGGATCTCCTGAATGTTGGTGACCTTCTTATCGGTGATGAGGATGAGAGCGTCCTCGAGGACTGCTTCCATCTTCTCGGTGTCGGTTGCCATGTAGGGGCTGAGGTAGCCGCGGTCAAACTGCATGCCTTCAACGACCTCGCTGTAGGTGTCTGCGGTCTTGGACTCCTCAATGGTGATAACGCCGTTCTGCGAAACCTTCTCCATAGCTTCGGCGATCAGGGTGCCGATAACATCGTCGCCGCTGGAGATCGCGCCGACACGGGCAATATCGCCGCTGCCGGAAACGGGCTGGGAGTTTGCACGGATGGCTTCAACGGCAGCGTCGGTTGCCTTCTTGATGCCGCGCTTCATGGTCATGGGATTTGCGCCGGCTGCGAGGTTTTTGAGTCCCTCGTTTATCATTGCCTGCGCCAGAACGGTCGCGCTGGTGGTACCGTCGCCGGCTACGTCGTTTGTCTTGGTGGAGACTTCCTTTATAAGCTGAGCGCCCATGTTCTCGAACGGATCCTCAAGCTCGATCTCCTTTGCGATGGTAACACCGTCGTTGGTTATCAGCGGTGCGCCGAACTTCTTATCGAGCACGACGTTGCGGCCCTTGGGGCCGAGGGTGATCTTAACCGTATCTGCAAGCTGATTCACGCCGCGCTCAATAGCCTTGCGTGCTTCTTCGCCGAAAATAATCTGTTTTGCCATGATGTAAGCGCCTCCTTATTCTACGATAGCGAGAATGTCGCTCTGACGGACGATGGTGTATTCCGATTCATCAAGCTTTATCTTGCTGCCGCTGTACTTGCCGACGAGAACCTTTTCGCCGACCTTAACTTCCATTTTAACTTCGTTGCCGTCAACTATGCCGCCGGGGCCGACCTCGACGACTTCATATATCTCGGGCTTTTCCTGCGCAGATGCCGCAAGGAAGATACCGCTCTGGGTCTTTTCCTCGGCTTTAGACTGCACGAGCACTACTCTGTCTGCCAAAGGCTTGAGTTTCATCATATATACCTCCAATAGAATAATATACAAACAAAAAATTCGACCGAGTTAGCACTCTTTTTCCCTGAGTGCTAACTCGGTTATTATAATAGCACATATTTTTTAAATTTCAAGCCCCTGAAGCAAAAAATTCGTAAAAATTTTTATATATTTTTTCTCGCGAAGTTTTATTTGAGGTACATGAACAGGTCGCACTTGATCATGCCGTTATAAAGCTTGCGCTTTTTGTCCGCCGTCTTGCCGAAGGTACGCTCAAACTCAGTGTGCGACGAGAGCAGATACAGCTTCCAGTTTTCCGTTTTGCGCCACGCCTCGCCGAAAAGCCTGTATAGCTGCTCGGCCTCCTGCTTTTCCATGATTCGCTCACCGTAGGGCGGATTTGTGACTATAATTCCGTTTTCGGTCACGCGGTCAAACTTCGTCGCATCGGCTTTTTCAAAGCGGACAATATCCGAAACTCCGGCACGGGCGGCATTCTCGCGCGCTATATCCAGCGCTGTCGGGTCAATGTCCGTACCTATTATATTATAGTTGCCGTTAAACTCGCGCGATACGGCCTCCTCGCGCTCCAGCTGCCACACGGACTTATCGAGGCTTCTCCAGCGCATGGCCGAAAAGTCGCGTTTGAGCCCGGGCGCGCGGTTTTTGGCGATAAGCGCGGCCTCGATGGGTATCGTTCCGCTGCCGCAAAACGGATCGCAGAAGTCCTCCCTGCCACGATAGCGCGAAAGGCTGACCATTGCCGCAGCCATAGTCTCCTTAAGGGGCGCGGCATTATGCGCCGGGCGATAGCCGCGCTTGTGCAGGCCTTCGCCGGAGGTATCGATGCAGAGCGACGCGACGTCTTTCATTATCGAAAACTGTATCTGATACGTTTCGGCGGTTTCGGCAAACCACTCGATGCCGTAAACGCTTTTCAGTCGCTCGACTATTGCTTTCTTTATTATTTTCTGGCAGTCGGAAACAGAAAACAGCTTTGAGTTGAGGCTGTATCCCTTGACAGGGAATGCCGCATCGCGAGGAATGAGCATCTCCCACGGCAGCGCCTTTGTTTTCTCGAAAAGCTCGTCAAAGGTCTCGGCCCTGAAGCGGCCAAGCTCAAGCAGCACGCGCTCGCCTATGCGCAGGTTTATGTTTGCCTTTGCTATCTCCTTTGCGCCGCCGGTGAAGTAAACTCGGCCGTTTTCGTTATGAACATCCTGCATTTTCATCCGCCGCAGCTCATCTGCTATAGGCCCCTCAAGTCCGAGCAGACACGGCACGCAAAGCTTAAAATTATCCATAATACGTTTCTCCGTAAATTCTCAAAATTTCGTCGCATTTCATCATACTTCATAGTTTTGCGCTTGTAAAGATGCAATTACTTTTTATATATGTATAAATCGTGAAGATTAACATTATCTTCGCTATCTTTTGTGTAACATTACAATTTTTAATGCTAAAAATACCGAAAAAGCACTTGATTTTCACAGAGATAAGATATATACTGTTAACATCTTTGGATATTTTTTAACGATTTTCACTCATTGTTAATAAGTTCTTTGGAAGGGTGAGACGATGACACGACTTGAAGCAATTGACAAGCTTTGCGAAAGCTATTCGGTTTATTTCGACGTTGAACGTTTTGAAGAAAACGAAGACCTGCTTGCCGCAACATGCTTTTTGTATGTCCACTCGGAAAAGTACGTCCTCGTCAAGGCTGCGAAGCTTTGGGAGGCCGACAGCAACGAGTATGTTTACATTTTCAACGTTCCCCACCTGACGAAAGATATCTTCACCAAGTGCCGTGACTATGCCCATAAGGACGGGATGAGCCGCATAGAGCCCAAGCCCGGACACATGTGTTCGTATATTACGGCGCTGTTTATTTGCGATACCTGCGACCCCGACGCCGTGCGTGCGCTCAAGAGGACGCGGATATACAAAAGCTTCCGTCTGTCTTACTACGGCTGGATGGATTTCCACACCGGCCTTATTGAGCTTCAGACGGGAAAGACTGCCGCAAACGGCAGTGGAAGAAGTACAGCACAGCTTTTGAAAAAAACGCTGCTGAAAAAAACATAATTTTTGAAGGGAGAGAAACAAAATTATGAATGCTGCTGTATTACTTATTCTCAGCATTGCCATTCTGCTCATCGGTTATATCTTCTACGGCAGATGGCTGTCAAAGAAATGGGGAGTTGATCCCAGCAAGGCGACTCCTGCTCACACCATGGAAGACGGCGTGGACTATGTTCCTGCCAAGGCTCCTGTCCTTATGGGACACCACTTCTCCTCCATCGCCGGCGCAGGCCCGATAAACGGACCTATCCAGGCTGCCGTTTTCGGTTGGGTTCCCGTTGCACTGTGGGTGCTCATCGGCGGTATCTTCTTCGGCGGCGTGCACGACTTCGGCGCACTGTTCGCATCCGTCCGCAACAAGGGCAAATCCATCGGCACCGTTATCGAAGACAGTATCGGTATGAAGGCAAAGCGTCTGTTCATCATCTTCGCTTACCTGACCCTCCTGCTCGTCGTTGCCGCATTCGGCTCGATCGTTGCAAACACCTTCAAGGCAACTTACCTTGAAAACGGCGCTATCGACTATGCAGCCAGCGCCGCAAACGCCAGCACCGCGATGATCTCCATCTTCTTCATCGTTCTGGCAATCCTCTTCGGTTTCTTCGTTTACAGAAGAAACGCTCCTATCGGTGTTTCCACCATCATCGGCGTTGTTCTGATCGCCGTTGCAATGTATATCGGCCTGAACTGGCATCCGATTTACCTCAGCTACGAGACCTGGATGATCATCTGCGGCGTTTACATCCTCATCGCATCCGTAACGCCTGTTTGGATCCTGCTCCAGCCGCGTGACTACCTGAGCTCCTTCCTGCTCTACGGCATGATGATCCTCGCAGTTGTCGGCATCATCGGCTGCCATCCCAGCATCGACACAATGCCCGCATTCACAGGCTTTACCGATACGCTCGCCCCGACCGGTACCTCTCTGGGCTACCTGTTCCCGGCACTGTTCGTTACCATCGCCTGCGGCGCGATCTCCGGCTTCCACTCTCTCGTTGGTTCCGGCACCACCGCAAAGCAGCTCAACAACGAGCGCGACGCACGCCCCATCGCATACGGCGGCATGCTCATCGAGTCTGCTCTGGCTATCATCTCCCTGTGCGCAGTTGCGTACATCTGGAAGGATTACGCCGACGGCACCACCGTCGTCCCCACCGCAGTTTTCGCAGGCGGCCTGTCCTCCATGCTCGGCACTCTGTTCGGTGCCGGCGCACAGAGCGTCACCTACTCTCTGCTCATTCTGGCAGTTTCCGCATTCTGCCTGACCTCGCTTGACACCGCTACCCGTCTTGCTCGCTACATGTTCCAGGAATTCTGGGTCAAGCCCGGCGAGGATATCAAGACTCTGACCGGCGCACGCAAGGTTCTCGTTAACCCCTACGTCGCTACATTGATCACCGTAGTTCTCGGCGTTGCACTCGGTATGACCGGCTATGCAAAGATCTGGGCTCTGTTCGGAGCTGCAAACCAGCTGCTGGCCGCTCTCGGTCTGCTCGCAGTCGCCGCATGGCTCGGCAAGGTCGGCAGAGACAACAAGATGTTCTACTTCCCGTTCGGCTTCATGCTGATCGTAACTCTGACCTCGCTGGTCTTCACCATCAAGGCTCAGATCGGCCTCATCTCCGCAGGCACCGACACGACCTGGGCTGTTATCCGTGCCGTCATCGCCGTCCTGCTTATCATCCTTGCCATTGACCTCGTTGTCGAGGGCATCAAGACTCTGAAAAAGCAGGCAAAGGCAAAGACCGCAGCAGCAGAATAATCGCAATCAAATCAATTCAGGAAGCCGCATTTTTGCGGCTTCCTTTTTTCATCCCCGTTTATTCGCCATTTTACAGTTTTTTAACTAAAACTCTTTTTTTATCTGTATAATTACTGTATACTTGTATTAAGTACAAATAATATTTTGATCCAAGGGGGAAATAATATGAGCAAAAAAGCCCTTGTTGTTGAAGACGACGTTAATATTGCCGAGCTTCTTATGCTTTATCTTGAAAAGGACGGCTTTGAGGTCAGCATCGCGCACGACGGCGGACGCGGTATTGAGATGTTCAACGAGACATCGCCCGACCTTGTGCTGCTTGATGTCATGATGCCAGTTATGGACGGCATGCAGGTTTGCCGCGAGATTCGCAAGACCTCGTCGGTTCCCATCATCATGCTGACCGCAAAGGGCGCTGTCGGCGACAAGGTCGCAGGTCTGGATATCGGCGCGGACGACTATGTAACAAAGCCCTTTGAAGTCAAGGAGCTTCTTGCGCGCATCCACGCGGTCATGCGCCGTTCGGAGACCGACAACGCGCCCAAAGAGAAAAAGCTCTGCTATGATAAGCTTATTGTGAACCTTGACTCCTATGAGCTTATAGTTGACGGAGTGAAGGTAGACACTCCGCCCAAAGAGATGGAGCTGCTGTATCATCTTGCAGCATCGCCCAACATTGTTTTTACGCGCAACCAGCTGCTTGACGAGGTATGGGGCTTCGATTACTTCGGCGATTCGCGCACCGTTGACGTTCACATCAAGCGTCTGAGGGAAAAGCTTGAGGGCGTTTCTCCTCAGTGGTCACTGCAGACCGTTTGGGGCGTTGGTTATAAATTCGAAGTCGTAAAATAAAAGGAGCAGGCTCTGTATGAAGAGCATATACTTACGCAATTTTCTTGCGACGGCGCTTCTTGTTTTCGTCTCGTTTGCGATAGTCGGCGCATCGTTCTTCTTCATCGGCAGGAACTATCTTATAAACTCCACAAGGGAAAGAATGAACGCCAGCGCAGACGAGGTCATAAGATCCGCGCTTGCTCTTTCAAAGCAGGAAACGCTCGGGAGCTGGAATCTGCGTTTAACGATAAGCCCGATCGCGAATGTCACGTCGAGCCACATATTTATATGCGATCAGGACGGTCTTGTGCTGTCCTGTTCCGATTTGACCCTGTATTGCGCAAAACATCAAGGCAAGCAGCTTGACCCGTCGGTCATGCAGGCCGTAAGCTCCGGCAGCGAGTTTGACAGCATGACGACGCTCATGGGCTTTTATTCCGAGCAGCAATACGTCGTTGCAAAGCCGATAGTCTCGGATAACGAAACGCTCGGCTATGTCTTTGTCGCGTCCGATGAATTCAACATAATGAACAACTGGCAGGCCTTTTTCGGCGTTGCATTGGCCGTCGCGATAGCGGTCGTGCTCGTTGCGATACTCATGAGCCTTGTCTACTCAAAGAAGATGGCCGAGCCACTTGATGAGTTGACGCTTGCCGCGCGTAAGTTTGCTCTCGGAGATTTTTCGGTGCGTGTCAAAACAAAGGAAAAGCGCGACGACGAGATCGGAACGCTTATTGAGTCGTTCAACTCAATGGCCGACACGCTCGAGAAAAGCGACAACAAGCGTCAGGAGTTCATCGCAAATGTCTCACACGAGCTGCGAACCCCGATGACCACCATCGCCGGCTTTGCCGACGGCATACTTGACGGAACGATACCGCACGAGCAGGAGGAAAAATACCTGAGAAAGATCGCCGACGAAACGCGGCGTCTTTCACGACTTGTGCGCAGCATGCTCGACCTCAGCCAGGCAGAAAGCGACGCTGTCGATCTTTCAAAGCGCAGCCGCTTTGACCTTTCCGAGCTTCTGCTGCAATGCCTTCTGAGCTTTGAGAGCAGAGCCAAGGAGAAAAATCTTGACGTCGATCCGCAGCTTCCGGAAGACCCCATTGTGGTCTTTGCCGAGCGTGACTCCATAACGCAGGTCATATATAACCTCACCGACAACGCAATGAAGTTCGCCTCGCCCGGCAGTACGATAACCATAAGACTCTACAAAAAAGGCTCCAAGGCCTATGTTTCCATAAAGAATATCGGCGAGCCTATCCCGGAAGACGATCTGCCGTACATCTTCGATCGCTTCCACAAATCCGACCGCTCGCGAAGTCTGGATAAAGACGGCGTAGGTCTCGGCCTGTATCTTGTAAAAAAGATCGTCAACAGTCACGGCGAAGAGGTCGCTGTGTCCAGCCGCGACGGAGTGACGGTGTTTGTTTTCACGCTCCCCCTCGCGCCGGCGAAGCAGAAAAAAGAAAAAGCAGAACGAAAGTAAGCCGCATGCCGCGGCAGATTGGAGAAATTAATGGGCTGGTATGACACTAACGGCAACGACTGGTATAAGCCGAGCTCACAGACGGGCGCTCAGGATCGGCAGCCTGCGGCAAATTTGCCCAACGGAAACAGGAAAACGCGCGTTATCGCGCTGATAGTATGTCTGTGTGTGTTCATCGCCGGCATAGCCCTCATAGCAGGCGGCTTCGGCTCGGACGTAATAGACTATAACGCCGACGGTAAGCCCTCGGACTGGCACGTTTATTTCGACAAACTCTACGGAACCGATGCTCCGACGGCGTCGGCGGAGGTGCGCATCCCCCTTGCCGACGACCGCGGCAGCCTTACAATCAAAAACGGCAGCGATGGCGCTTCGCTCGATTTCAGCACGATTTATGAAAAGTGCAGCCCTTCCGTTGTCGGCATCAAGGTCTATAACGACAGCGAGAGTGAGGACTATTACGCCTGGGGCAGCGGCGTTATCGCCTCCGAGGACGGGTATATCATCACAAACACGCACGTTCTTGACGACGGCGACTCGGCCACGGTGGTTTTATACGACGGCAGCGAGCACGAAGCAAAGCTCATCGGCTTTGACGCGTCCAGCGATATTGCCGTAATAAAGATCGACGCGACAGGCCTTTCAGCCGCCGAATTTGCCTCAAGCTCAACCCTCAGCGTCGGCGACAGTGTTGCCGCCATCGGCAACCCTCTCTCCCCCGACCTGCGTCTTACCATGACACGCGGAATAGTTTCCGCACTCAACCGTGAGATAAACTACAACGGCACGACAATGACTCTTATTCAAACCGACGCCTCCATCAACGAAGGCAACTCCGGCGGCCCACTGTTCAACAGCCGCGGTCAGGTCATCGGTATAACGAACATGAAGATGATCTCATCCTTCGGTTCGGGAGTTGAAGGTCTCGGCTTTGCAATACCGTCCGACACTGTCGAGAGCATCGTTCAGGCGCTTATCGAGGACGGCGCGGTGTACGGCCGGGTGTCGATCGGCGTTACGGTAGGCCCCGTGAGCAAGGACATTGCTCAGTACTACGACATTCCGCAGGGGCTGTACGTCAGCGCAGTCACCGAAGGCTCGGATGCCGAGGCGAAGGGCATAGAGCGCGGCGATATAATTACTAAAGTCAACGGCGAGGACGCCTTTGAAAACTCCGACGTTTCCGACGCGAAGGAGGGCCTTAATGCCGGCGACACGCTGACATTCACTGTCTGGCGCGACGGAAGGACCCTGGATATCACCGTAAAACTTATGGATCCGGCGGATATGGGCAAATAAATCAGGCAGTAACGGCCGCCGGAGCATTGCTCCGGCGGCCTGCGCATTTTTCACTACGCAAGGAGGAAAAGACATGGATAAAGAGCGCCGCATAAGCACCGGCATAGACGGCCTTGACCAGGCTATAGATTTTTTGCGCCCCGGCGACACCGTCGTATGGCAGTGCGAGCACATCAGCGACTATATGTACGTAGCAACGAGATTTGTAACCAACATCGCCCGTCAGGGCAAGCGCATAGCATACATACGCTTTGCCGACCACGAAGAGATCATGGACGCAGCCGCGCTCTGCCAGGGCGGCGCAAATGTGCAGGAGTACAGGCTCGATCCGCGAGTGGGCTTCGAGACCTTCGCAGTGCAGGTTCACAGAATAATCGACAAGGAGCCTATGGGTACGTTTTTCGTGTTCGACTGCCTGTCGGATCTGCAAAATTATTGGTTCTCGGACCTTATGATCTCGAACTTTTTCCTGCTGATAAACCCGTTTCTCATACGCCGCCAGGCGATAGCCTATCAGCCGATAGACTATGAAAAGCACACCTATGAGACTATCTCGCGCATCCGCAAGGAAGCGCCGCTGCTTGTCAACATCCGCACTCTCGACGGCAGCGTTTACATGCATCCGGTAAAGGTTCGCGGCCGCAACACAACGACGACCTATTTCCCGCTTAAAATCACCGGCTCGAAATGGCGCACGCTCACCTCGAGCGCCGACACCTATGCCATATTCGAGCGCTTCACTCAGACCGGCGAGCGCCGCGACTGCTGGGACAGCATGTTTGACTCCGTCGCCGACGGGCGCGAGCCAACCGACGACGAAGGCAAGCTTTTAAAGGACAACATAATGCGCTGTCTTCTCGGCAACGAGCCCACGCGCTTTGCCCTGTGCCGCAAATACTTCTCCATGAAGGATCTTATGTACATAAAAAACCGCGAGATCGGCACCGGCTGTATCGGAGGCAAGGCCGCCGGCATGCTGCTTGCGCGCAACATTCTGCGCGACGAAGCTCCGGAGCTGTACAGCTCTCGGATTGAGCCGCACGATTCGTACTATATCGGCGCGGACGTTTTCTATACCTACGCCGTGCAGAGCGGCCTGTGGGGCTCTCGAATACACATGATCGAGGCCGAGGACTATCTCAAGTACGCTCCCGACATACGCGAGCTGCTGCTCAACGGCACATTCGCCCCCAGCATCAAGGAGCAGTTCATGTCCATGCTCGAATACTTCGGTCAGTCGCCTATAATCGTGCGCTCAAGCTCCATTCTTGAGGACGGATTCGGCAACGCCTTCGCCGGAAAATACGAGAGCGTTTTCTGCCCTAATCAAGGCAGTCTGAAAGAGCGCTACGACGTCTTTGAGCGCGCGGTCAAGCAGGTCTACGCCAGCACCGTTGACCCGGACGCGATCAAATACCGCGCAGAGCGCAACCTTCTTGATCGTGACGAGCAGATGGCGCTGCTGGTCATGCGCGTGTGCGGCGACGTTCACGGCGACTACTACTATCCTCACATTGCCGGCGTGGGGCATTCAAAAAATCTTTATCTCAACAAGCAGAACTCCTCATCGGAAAACAAGGGCATGCTGCGCCTCGTTTTTGGTATGGGTACGCGCGCGGTCGATCGCGAGGCCGACGACTACGCGCGGCTTTTGAACATGGATAACCCCACAGCGCCACCGATGGTGGCTTACGGCGACGAGTACAAGTATTCGCAGCATAAGATGGACGTTATCGGGCTCAAGGACAACGAGTTTGAGACGATAAGCGTTGACAGCATCGATAAAAGGGATCTCAAGGCAGATCCGACGCTGTTCATGGAACTGGATTACCCCACCGCCGCAAGACTGCGCGAGATGGGGCTGAGCGCCGCCGATGCTCCAGATATTCTCAACTTCCGCAAGCTTCTCGGAAACACGGACTTCGCCGCAGTCATGACCGAAACGATGCGCATTCTCGAAGAGAAGTACGATTACCCCGTCGATATTGAGTACGCCTGCAATTTTGACGCCGAGGGCAATTACCGCGTCAATCTGCTCCAGTGCCGTCCGCTTCAGACACGCGGCGTGGGCTCATCCGGAGTCATGCCTAAGATCAAGGAGCTGTACTTCCGCACCGAGGGCAACTTCATGGGCGGCAATGTGTGCCTGCCGATCAGATATGCCATCATGGTCAAGGTCGAGCCTTATCTTGCCCTGCCGGAGCAGCGCAAATATCAGGTTGCGCGCAGGCTCGGAGAGCTTAACAGTCTCCTGCGTGACAAGGGCACTATCCTGCTCGGCCCCGGGCGCTGGGGAACGACCACTCCGAGTCTCGGCGTGCCGGTACATTTCATGGAGATAAACCGCTTCGACTGCATCGCCGAGCTTGCGTACAGCTCGCACGGACTGCGTCCAGAGCTTAGCTACGGCAGCCACTTCTTCCAGGATCTCGTCGAGGCCGGAACGTTTTACGCTGCGCTCTATCCGGGCGAGGACGGCTGCGTTTTTAACGAAGAGCTGTTTTCCGGCTGCGAAGATGTGTATGCAAAGCTTCTTAAGGCCGACACCTCAGACCCTATCGCCGACGTTATAAGCGTGTATGACCTCGGCGAGGGCAATGCGATCCTCTATTCGGAAGTCGAAAGTCAGGAGTGCTTCCTCGCGAAGGTCTGATATTCAATATGTATAAAGCAAAAAGCAGACGCAAAGCGTCTGCTTTTTGCTTTCAGCTTTCCATCTGCTTTCCGAGGAAGGACGCAACGGTCTGGGCAAGCTTAAATTCAATGTCGCTGCCGGCAGATGCATTCTGGCTCACGAATATCACGCAGCCGAGTATATCGCCCTCGCTTAGGATGGGTGATGCGACCGAAACATAGTAGCGCTCGTCGCCGTCAATGACGTGTATCGGCTCGGTGCCGTCATAGCGCATGCTGCCGCGCGATTCCATAACGCGCTCAAGCGCCGGCGATACTCGCTTATCTATAAAATCACGCTTGGATGCACCCGAAACGGCAATAATACTGTCGCGGTCGCAAACCGCGGCCACCGCGTCGGTCGAGCGATGCAGGCTGTCGCATATTTGCGCCGCAAAATCGCTCAGCTCGCCGATCGGCGAGTACTTTTTGAATATGACCTCACCGTCGCGGTCCGTGAAAATCTCCAACGGGTCGCCTTCGCGGATACGCATTGTGCGGCGTATCTCCTTCGGGATAACAACCCTGCCGAGATCGTCAATGCGCCTTACTATCCCTGTTGCTTTCATATCTATGATCCTCCGTATTTTTGTTGTACGGTTATATTCTCTGCAATATTGCAAAAAATATGTAGAAATCCGATATGTGTTTTGGATACGCTTTTCATATTCGGTTAAGTGAATTCTGCTCTGTACAGAAACGTTACAACCTGGCCACGAGTGCATGTTGCGCTCGGCGAGAAGTGCGTTGCGTCCGTTCCCTTGGTTATGCCGTTTGCAACTGCCCACTGCACGGCGTTGTAGCAGTACGATCCGGCGGCTACGTCAGCAAAGCCGTTGCTTCCGCCGCCAGCAGGCTCACCTGTTGCGCGGTACATGAACGTTACCACCTGACCGCGTGTGCAGGTCGCCTTCGGCGAGAAATGCGTTGCGTCCGTTCCCTTGGTTATGCCGTTTGCTACCGCCCATTTGACGGCCTCATAGCAATACGAGCCGGGC
>DKRV01000041.1 GCA_002472405.1 Clostridiales bacterium UBA7273
AAGGGCGCGCCGACAGGCGATAGGGGTTCGACTCTCGTCAGCTTAACTGACGTGCTTTGTCAACGCGCTCGCGCAGAGCCTCAATGAAGATTGCGGCATCCAGGCTGTACGCCATGCCGTCGAAGCCGCGGTCAAAGCCGGCAGCGATCCCTTCGACCGTGCCGGTGAAGAAAATGCACTTCTTGCCTGCCTCGCGGCAGGCTTTTATTATGCGGTCAAGCGCTGCCTGAAAAACGGGGTTAGAAAAATCGCCCGGCATTTCCATGGAAATAGACAGGTCGAACGGGCCGACGAATATGCCGTCAACGCCGTCGAGTGCGACGATCTGCTCTATCGACTCGAGCGCGCCCACGGTCTCACACTGGGGGATTATGAGCGTTTCGGCGTTAAAATGCGCCATCGTATCCGGCACGCTGCCGAGACCGTCAAATCCCCAGCCGTCCTTGCGCGAGGGGCAGAAGCCGCGCTGGCCGATAGGATAGTATCTGGCATATGATATTATGTCCTCGACCTGCTGCACGCTATGCACGTTCGGGATGATAAGGCCCTGTGCGCCGACATCAAGCAGCTTCAGTATCGCCGGGCGGCTTATCTCGCGCACACGGCACAGCGGCGTTACACCTGCGTTTTCAGCAGCCCTTATGAGCCTTGCGCTGGTCTCGGCCTCAATGGGGGAGTGCTCATTGTCGATGATGACAAAATCTATCCCGGTGCGCCCGGTGCATTCCATGAGATATTCGCTTGCGGTGTCGAAAAATATGCCGATCGGCCGCTGGCCGTTTTCGAGCTTTTGCTTTAAAGTGTTGTGCAAAAATATCATCCTTTTCAATAAACTGATGCCATTATACAAACATTTTACACGATTTCAAGTTGTAAATTGTTAATTTAAATGATATCATCTAAATATAAAACGAATTATACTAGAGGTCATACATATGAGTGAGTTTTCGAGAGAGTATCTTGAGCTGCTGGCGGAAAAATATCCCGACGAGGCGGCCGTTTGCTCGGAGATAATTAATCTGCGCGCGATACTTGCCCTGCCCATGGGCACCGAGCATTTTATCAGCGATCTGCACGGTGAATACGCCGCCGTGCGGCATATACTCAACAACTGCTCCGGCGTTATATTGGAAAAGGTCTTGCGCCTTTTCGAGGCCGAGATAGGGGAGGAGCGCTGCCGAAGCCTGTGCACGCTCATTTACTATCCGCACGAAAAGCTCAGCGCGATGCGCGACGCCGGCGAGTATACGCATGATAGGCTCAAAAGCGCGCTTACCATGCTGCGCACTCTTGCCGAAACGCTTTCAAGCAAATACACACGCAGCTATGTGCGCAAGCAGATGCCGCCCAAATGGAGCTTTGTGCTCGATGAGCTTCTGCATATGCAGCGTGATGAGTATTCAAACCAGGTGCGCTATCACGACGCGATTCTGGAGTCTATCATATCCACCGGCGCTGCCGACGACGTTATCACCGCGCTTTCGGATATCATTAAGCGTCTTGCCGTCGATAAGCTGCACATAGTCGGCGATATTTTCGACCGAGGCCCCGAGCCTGCGCGGCTGCTCGATGCGCTCATGGAGCATCCGAATATCGACATTCAGTGGGGCAACCACGATATTCTGTGGCTTGGCGCCGCGTCGGGAAGCCCGGCATGTATATTCACGGTGCTGAGAATATCGCTCGACTACGGCAACGCAAACCTGCTCGAGCGTCGCTACGGAATATCGCTCCAGCCGCTTTATGACTTCACGCGCAAATACTACGGTGAGGCAACGAAGAAAAACGTCAGTATCGCGTTGAACACCATCGGCTTCAAGCTTGAAGGCAGGGTAATCCTGCGCCACCCCGGCTATGGAATGAACTCACGCCTGATGCTCAATCGCTGCGATTTTGAAAACAACACAGTTATCCTTGATGAAGGCGTGTATCCTCTCAACACCGATAAGTGGCCTACTATCGACCGAAACGATCCGTACAGCCTCAATGATGATGAAGTCGATCTTGTAAACGAGTACATAAACCTTTTCCGCGACAGTCAGTCGCTGCACCGCCATATGGATTTTATCTACCGCGTCGGCAGCACATATCTTTGCTGCAACGGAAACCTGCTGTACCACGGCTGCATACCGATGACCGAGGACGGCGAGTTTGCGCGTGTGCGCCACGGCGGCGTGTGGTACTCCGGCAAGAGCCTGATGGACTATTCGGACATGGTTGTGAAAAACGCCTGGGCAAAGCATGATGAATCGGCGCTTGACATGATGTGGTACCTCTGGTGCGGCAACGACAGTCCGTTCTCCGGCCGCGTGTTCCACACCTTCGAGCGCGGCGTTGTCGATGACGAGAGCACATGGGCAGAGCCGAAAAACCCATATTTCAGCTTTTGGGAGGATGAGAAGGTCGTTGGCATGATCCTGAGCGAGTTCGGCCTTGATCCGGAAAACGGACATATCATAAACGGCCATACCCCCGTCAAAGCAAAGAAGGGCGAAAGCCCCGTAAAGGCCGGCGGCAAGCTGTTTATCATCGACGGCGGCTTCTGCGAGGCATATCAGAAAACGACAGGCATTGCAGGCTACACGCTTGTTTTCAATTCCCACGGACTGAAGATAAAGGCGCATAAGCCGTTTGAGGGCGTTGCTGCGGCAATAGACGATAACGCGGATATCGAGTCAGAGGCCGTGCAGGTCGAGAGCTTTGAGCGCCGCCGCTATATTGATGATTGCGACAGCGGCGTGCAGCTTCGCCGCAGGATACAGGCGCTTGAAAGTCTGCTCGCAGCTTACCGCTCGGGCGAGATACAGGAGAAAGAATAAATCTGTACTACACCGGCAAAAACGGCGCTGCGCGCCGTTTTGCCGAGGAAATGGAGAGCAGCGGCACCGCCTCCGCGATACGCGGCAAGCCTGACAGTCAAAGCCGAGCGCTTTACGTCCGAAAGCGTACCTGAGCGCGATAAAGAGTTTTTGAAGTAATGAAAGGCGTGACCGTTTTGGCCACGCCTTGAAACTATCTTTTTTTATAAAGCACAAGCTCGGGATCCGCGCCGTCTTGTTTGTAGGTGCAAACGAGCAGGAAATCGACATTCGCGATGATGCCGAAGCAGATTTCATTATCGAGCTTGCTTTCAAGCTGATTGCCGAGATATGTTTTGCCGTCGTCCAGGAATTTTGCGTGCTGCCCGTTCGGGAGCGTATACTCAAGATTAACGTATTTCCCGACGAGCGCGTTTAATCTCCGCACCTCCGGCATTCCGGCAATGTTAAGAGCGTTGAACTCGGCTATAAGCTGCTTTTTAAATTCCTCGAACTGCCCGTTGTCGCCGAGACTTTCGTGGTTTTTCCAGTAATCGAGCGTTGGCAGCAGCTGCTGCATGTAAGAGCGCGCCTGATCCTCGGTGAAGCCTTCGCCCGACATGTTTTTTATGCAGACGTCGATCAGCTCGTCCATATCGCTGTAGGTGTAGGTTCCGTCGGCATAGCACCATTTGCAGTAGCTTTCGTTAAGCGAGCCGTCATTGTCTCGCCCGATGATCGAGTCATCCTCAAGCGGCATGCCGCAGCACTGGCAGATAAGCTGCCGCGGTGAGCCGAGGAGCGTGTTGATCGAAACGTCAAAGAGCTTAGAGAGCAGCTTGAGTGTTTCCGTGTTCGGAACGGTCTCACCGTTTTCCCAGCGCGAAACGGCCTGCCTTGTGACAAAAACCTTTTCCGCAAGCTCGTCCTGCGACATTCCGTTTTTCGTGCGCAGCTCGTATATTATCTTTTTCGTGTCCATATGATCGCCTCCATGTGCCTTGATTATAATAGACGAATGCCTCCGGCACAAGCAACTGCCGGTTGCCTTATAGAAAAAAACAGCCTCGGCATCCTGCCAAGGCCGTTTTTTGTTATTCATCAAGCTTGAGGACTGCAAGGAATGCCTCGGTCGGTATCTGAACGGTTCCGAGCTGGCGCATTTTCTTTTTGCCTTCCTTCTGCTTTTCAAGCAGCTTTTTCTTTCGCGTAATATCGCCGCCGTAGCACTTTGCAAGGACATCCTTGCGCATGGCCTTGACGGTTTCGCGCGCGATGATCTTGCCGCCGATGGCAGCCTGAATGGGGATCTCGAAAAGTTGACGGGGGATATTGTCCTTGAGCTTTTCGCACAGCTTCCTCGCTCTGGGATATGCCTTATCCTTGTGCGCAATGAAGCTGAGCGCATCGACCTGATCGCCGTTTAGAAGCGTATCGACCTTAACAAGCTCCGAGGGCTTGTATTCGCTCAGCTCATAGTCAAGCGAGGCGTAGCCCTTCGTGCGCGCCTTGAGCGTGTCAAAAAAGTCGTAGATTATCTCGTTGAGCGGCATTTCGTATCGCAGCTCGACAAGGTGCGAGTCAAGATACTGCATGTCCTTATACTCGCCGCGCCTGTCCTGGCAAAGGGGCATAATGTTGCCGACATAGTCGTTCGGCGTTATGATCGACACCTTGACATATGGCTCCTCGGCGTGCTCAATAACGCCGGGGTCGGGATAATTATGCGGATTATCGACCATGACAATGCCGCCGTCGGTTTTGACGACCTTATATATAACGCTCGGCAGAGTCGTGACGAGGTCAAGGTCAAATTCACGCTCCAGGCGTTCCTGAATGACCTCCATGTGCAGCATGCCCAAAAATCCGCAGCGGAAGCCGAAGCCGAGAGCGGCCGAGCTTTCAGGCTCGAAGGACAGGGATGCGTCGTTGAGCTGAAGCTTTTCCAGCGCATCGCGCAGATCTGGGTACTTGCTGCCGTCCTCGGTGTATATGCCGCAATAGACCATGGCGCGAGCCGGACGATATCCTGGCAGAGCCTCGGCGCAGGGATTGGCCGCTGTCGTTACCGTGTCGCCTACCTGTGTGTCGGAAACGTTTTTGATGGAGGCTGTGAAATATCCGACCTCACCTGCGGTAAGCTCCGAGCACGGCTCAAGGCCGATCGGACGCATGTGGCCAACCTCGAGAACGCTGTATTTTGCGCCGGTCGAGTGCAGCAGCACCTCGGTGCCCTTGGCGATGCGGCCGTCAAAAATGCGCATGAAAACGATAACGCCGCGGTAGCTGTCATACTGGCTGTCGAAGATAAGCGCCTTGAGCGGCGCATTTACGTCGCCCGTAGGCGCAGGAACATTTGCGACAATATCCTCGAGAACGGATTCGACGTTTATGCCGTTTTTCGCGCTTATCTCCGGCGCGTCCATGGCGAGGATGCCGATGATATCCTCGATCTCGTGCTTTACGCGCTGAGGATCGGCGGCAGGGAGGTCAATCTTGTTTATAACGGGCAGTATCTCAAGCTCGGCATCGAGCGCGAGATAAGTGTTGGCAAGCGTCTGCGCCTCAACACCCTGAGAAGCGTCTACGACCAGCACAGCGCCCTCGCAGGCTGCCAGCGAGCGGCTGACCTCGTAGTTGAAATCAACGTGTCCCGGCGTGTCGATAAGGTTCAAAACATAGGTCTCGCCGTTTTCGGCCTTGTAGTTTAAGCCGACTGCGCGCGCCTTGATGGTAATTCCGCGCTCGCGCTCAAGATCCATGTTGTCAAGGATCTGATCCTCCATTATGCGCTCCTCGACAGCGCCGCATATTTCTATCAGTCTGTCGGAAAGAGTGCTCTTGCCGTGGTCAATGTGAGCAATTATCGAAAAGTTTCTAATGTGATCCTGCGGTATCATGTCAGTTCCTCCAAAGCGGCCTCGGTCTTGTTCGCAAGGCTGCGCATTTCCGCGATGAACACGCGCGCAATGTCTGCGCCGCGGTCAACTCCGTCGGGGTTAGGCGAGCGGCCGAGAAGATAATCGGCCGTTACATTATAATAATCGCACACGCGGCAGACAAAGTTAAGACCCGGCTCGCGCGCGCCGTTTTCGTAGTGGCTCAAAAGCGCCTGACTGATGTTCAGGTCGGCGGCGGCCTTGCGCTGACTCAGGCCGGCTGTGCGGCGCAGCTCGGAAAGTATCTGCGCGAAGCTTTTTTTATCGTATTCGTACATTATCTATATTTCTCTCCCAAAATGATTACAGTTTGTATATTATACATGCGAGATCGCGGTTTGTAAATAGAAATCGGGCTAAATACTTGAAAAATATTCGCGGTAGTGATAAAGTGGTATTCGGAATTTTTTGCGGCCAAAATGCCGCATTAATGGAGGAAAATAAAATGTTTGAAAATCTTATTGAAGTTCTCAAGAACGATCCGAGAAAGATCGTCTACACCGAAGGCAGCGACGCGCGCATCCTTGAGTCGGCAGCCCGTCTGAAGAAGGACGGCTTCCTGACCCCGATCCTCGTCGGCAACGTCGATGAGGTCAAGGCAGCGGCTGCAAAAGGCGGCTTTGATATCGAAGGCCTTGAGATCCTCGATCCTGCAACCTACGAAGGCATGGATGCAATGGTCGATGAGATGGTCGCACTGCGCAAGGGCAAGATGAGCGCGGAGGACTGCCGCGCAGCTCTTGCCAAGGGCAACTACTTCGGCACGATGCTCGTAAAGATGGGCGTTGCAGACTGCCTGCTCGGCGGCGCAACCTACTCCACCGCAGACACCGTCCGTCCGGCACTCCAGCTTGTCAAGACCAAGAAGGGCGCACACCTCGTGTCCTCCTGCTTTATCATGATCCGCGGCGACGAGACCCTCGCAATGGGCGACTGCGCAATCAACATCGACTATCAGGATACCGTCGATAAGGAAGGCAACGTTACCTTCACCGCAGCTCAGAAGCTGGCTGAGGTCGCCGTCGCAACCGCAGAGACCGCTAAGGTGTTCGGCATCGACCCGAAGGTCGCAATGCTGTCTTACTCCACCAAGGGCAGCGGCAAGGGCCCAAATGTTGACCTCGTCCGCAATGCTACAGAGGAAGCAAAGAAGCTCGCTCCGGAACTGAAGCTCGACGGCGAGATGCAGTTTGACGCAGCCGTTTCTCCCGTTGTCGGCCAGCTCAAGTTCCCCGGCTCTCCCGTTGCAGGCTATGCAAACACCTTCATCTTCCCCGAGATCCAGTCCGGCAATATCGGCTATAAGATCGCAGCACGTCTCGGCGGCTTTGCGGCATACGGTCCCATCCTTCAGGGCCTGAACGCTCCTATCAATGACCTGTCCCGCGGCTGCAACGCAGAGGAAGTCTACCAGATGTCCATCATCACCGCAGCGCTCAAGTAATACATACAGCATTAAAAATGCCGCTCGTCAGAAGGTGCTAATTAGGGATATGCAAAAAACATATTTTTAACTGGCATTCTTCAAGCGGGTTGCAAAAGAATAATGACCATATCGGGGTTCGTGCCTGGTATGGTCGTTTTCTCTATTGTTGAATATCCAATTTATACTCGTTGTTAAGCGACTTCAAGTATAAAAAGTCTCCGTAACGGCGATATGCGGCGGCAAGGCGGCAACGAGCGCACATATAAAAACCGCCGACGCGATATTCTCGTCGGTCGGCAAGGTGTACCATATAGATGAAGACCTGTTTCCGGCATTCGGAGCTCTCGGCGGGGCATCGGGCGCGTTTGTTTTGATGTACATTGACGCTCTGGCGGAGGCGGGTGTCCGCGCGGGATTTGCAAGACCGATCGCCGAGGAGATCGCCACCGCGACGGTTATGGGCAGCGGCGCGCTTGCTATGAACAGCTCCAAGCACCCAATCGCACTCACGAACGCGGTGTACTCCCCCGGCGGCACGACCATCGAGGGCGTGTGCAAGCTGCGTGAGCTCGGCTTCGACACCGCCGTGCAGCAGGCGCTCTAGGCGATAATCGACAGGAATTCTTTTTGGAGACGAACTGACGCGCCTGCCAATACGGTTGTTGCGGCATCCCGACCGGTGATTGCCGACGCAACAATAAAAAACGGGCGACCATTGGTCGCCCCTGCAGTGTTGCCTGTACTTCCGACAATGATTGCATTTTAATGATTTTTTCCGCAGCCCGTCACAGCGCGGCAGCAGTTGATTAAAACACCATTATTCGTGGCGAAACGCCGGTAGCGGCGAGTGACCGACCAGTGGTCGCCCGCATATTCGCGGTTTGTTATTGTCGAGATGACGCAGCTAAACCCACTACCAGTGTTGGTAACGCAATGCCCGCCACGGCGAGTGGCACAATCCCTCCGGCTTGCCGCCATGCGGCAACCCACCTCCCTTTACATAAGGGAGCCAATGGGTGCGTCAATGTGCCTCTGAAAAAATAGCTTAACAGTCACTTAATACCAACGCCAAATAATTGACAAAGTGTATAGTTTCATGATATAAACTATTGATAGACCTAAACTGCAAAATATATTATTTATAGGGGGAAAATTATAGGGGAAAAACAATGGCAAACAGACGCTATGTACATCCCGGTCAGTCGCAGGTCATCGGCCGTGACAGACGCGATTATAAGGCGATGAACACCGCCACCGCAGGCATTTCCGTTGCGGGCTTCGACACCGCTCCCAGACAGCATGCCGCCGACGGCTCTGCCAAGGAAGCAAAGAAGACCTTCAAGGATCTGCGTGGTACCTTCACCGAGGAGCAGATGAAGATAGAGACCTCCCGCTGCCTCGGCTGCGGCGCAGCCGGCAATGCTCCGGCGGCAGTCGCAAAGCTCGTCACCAAGAAGATCGCAAGAAAGTAAGCAGCCGCTATGCACGAGATCGGCGTTGTCCGCTCAATGGTCAAAACCGTCACCGATTTTTCCGAGCAAAACGACATGAAGGAGGTCGCGGAGATCGTCCTCGATATAGGCGAGCTGTCGCTGATCATCCCCAAGTATGTTGAGGATATATATCCCGTCGTCGTTGGGGATACATGGCTCAAGGATACAAAGCTTGTGATAAATGTCATTCCCGGCATGGCTGAATGCGACGAATGCAACGAGCTGTTCCATGTCATTGAGCACGAAGGCTATTGCCCCAACTGCAGCAGCTTTGAAAAAACCATACTTTCGGGCAAGGATTTTTTCATCCGCGAGATACACATACCCGAAGACTGAAAACATTTGGGCTCCATGTTTACCGTGGAGCCCCTCAGCGTACAAAAAGTCAGAGACTTTTTTATACGCTTCAAAAACGCCACATTTTTTGTAAAAATAAATTTTCATAAAAAATCTCGCTGCGCTCGTCAAAAAGCCTGATAAAACTGATCAATCAGTTTTTCAGTCGTTTTTGATGGCTATGATCCAATTGCGAGCGGGGGCTTACCCCCCCTCGCGCTCCCCCGCTGTACACTTGTCTTTACGAAACAGGCTGTAGTGCTCCATGTCTACATGGAGCCCATTTTAGAAGTGAAAGGAATGAGGTTATGGAGCTTTATACGAACGCCAGATTCATCTCCTGCGAAAAGGAAAACCGCATTTACACCGCGATGGCGGTAAAGGGCGGTCACATCGTGTGGCTCGGCGATGAAAGCAGCATCCCTCCGCGCTACGGCAAGGCAAAACGGGTCGATCTCGGCGGCGCGACGGTAACGCCCGCGTTCGGCGACACGCATATGCATTTCGGCTCGCTGTGCGTTTTCGAGAACACATTCTATCTCATGGATGTCAAAAATTTTGCCGAAGCAAAGGCGGCGGTCAGGCGCTATGCCGACAGTCACCGGAAAAACAAGGTGCTCATGGGCTACGGCTGCACCGCGAACACCGTTGCCGAGCATCGGCTGCCCGAAAAGCGCGATCTTGACGACTGGACGGAGCGTCCGCTCATGGTCATGAAGTACGACGGTCATGCTGCCGTGTGCAACAGCGCAATGCTGGCACTGCTGTCGGATAAGGTGAAATCCGATCCCGGCTGCAATACCGAGACCGGATGGCTGTACCAGTCGGCGTTTTATAACGGCGTGAACGAGGCGACGGCGTATATCCCCACGATGGATATTATACGCGGTCTCTCCGGAGGCGCGGAGTACCTTGCGTCGGTCGGCATCGGGCTCGTGCACACCGTTGAGGGCGTGGGCTTTGCAAACGATCTGGATATAGACATGATAAAAATACTCGCACCCGGCCTGCCGCAGGCGTTCCGCATATTCTTCCAGACCATGGACCTCAAGGCCGTGAAAAAGCACGGCTTCAAGCGCGTCGGCGGCTGCTTCAAGCTTGCCCTCGACGGCTGCTTCGGCTCAGAGGACGCGGCGCTCAAGGAGCCGTACGCGAACGATCCGAACAACTACGGCGTTTTGAATTATCCGCAGGAGCGCGTGAACGAGTTCGCCATCGGCGCAAACCGCGAGGGCTGGCAGATAACCATGCACGCCATAGGCGATGCGGCGGTGGAGCAGTGCATAACGGCATATGAGGCGGCTTATGCCGATAAGCCGTGGGACGATGCGCGCCATGTGATGATCCATGTCTGCCTTGCAAGCGAGGAGCAGCTAAAGCGCGCGGCAAAGATAAAGCTGTGCATAGCCGCGCAGTCGCCGTTTATATATTGGAAGCAGGAGCCGGACGAGTATCTGTGCGCGGTGCTCGGCAGAGAGCGCACTGACAGACTAAACGCGCTGGGAACGATGCACCGCCTCGGACTTGTCGTAGGCGACGGCTCCGACGGACCGTGCACGCGTCCAAAGCCCCTGTACGGTATGGCGTGCTCCGTAAATCATCCCAATCCGGACGAGCGCATATCGCGTCTCGACGCGCTGCGCATGATAACGGCAAATCCCGCGTATATGAGCCATGAGGAGAATAAACGCGGCACTCTTGCACCCGGTATGATTGCCGATTTCGTCGTTCTCGGCGATGATCCGCTCACCGCGGAGGATATAGCGGGCATCGAGGTCAAGGCACTCTATCTGCACGGCAAGAAGCATGTTGCAAAAAAGATAGGCGTCGCCGGACTTCTGGCTCGGGCGATCATAAAACGGATCACCCAAAGAGAATACATATGACAAAAAAGGCTCCCCCATCAGAGCGGCATTTTTTCATGCTTATTTTCTTTGACTGCTTTCAGCATGCTGTAAAAAGGCAGAATGTACAGAAAACTTGCAGCCAACAGGCCGGATATAGGCGCGCCTATAGAATCGAGAGGGACAGAAGCTGCTATCGACCATGGGATGAGCGCCGGAAGCACGATAGCAGTGTCTTCAATGTAAAGGGCGAGGCGCTGCCTGTCGTTTTCCGTGTTGCGGCAAAGCTGATGTGTGAGCATGATGGCAAGCGTTTGGTTGCAGCTTATAACTGATGCCATTGCGGATGTCACGAGGACGGCGCCGAAAGCACTGATCTTTCTGCTGAGGGCTTGGATGCGCTCGCGTATCTCGCCGAGCATCCCCGTGCCGGAAAAAATACCGGCGTATGTGGACGAAACGATAATTGTCGCAATGCTGCGCAGCATCGAAGCTATACCGCCGCCGTCAAGCAGCGCAGCCACCTGAGAGCTCTGCGCATGAAAGCCGGCTGCGGCTATGCCGAGTATATTGGTTGCCGTGAATTTTTGAATTGCGGAGCACAGCACGGCGGCTGAGATTATGCTCACCGTCATGGTTATCTGCACACGGATCTTAAAAACAGACATCACTATGACCAAGACTGCCGGTATCAGGCAGAGCCAGTGCAGTTGCAGCTCCTGCGAAAACAGGTCGCTCAGATCCGGAACATCTCCGCCTGAGTGTAAACTGATCCCGGCCAGAGTGTAAAGCACACAGCAGACGATAAACGGGATCAAAGAGCGGCGCAGCATGCCGCGGATATTCGAGAAAACATTGGTCTCCGTAAGCTCGCTGACAAGCAGCGCGCTTGTTGACATGGGCGATGCCCTGTCGCCGAAATATGCACCCGACACTATCGCACCGCCGAGAAGCACCGGGTCTGCGCCCATAGCGATACCCATAGTCATGCTGATAACGCCCATGGTTGCAGCTGTGCCGAAGGCCGTGCCGGTCAGCAGTGAAACACCGCAGTTTAGTATAAAGCTCATGAGCACCACGGTTTTGGGATGTATAAGCGATGCTGCATAGCTGATGATGGCCGGTATCGTTCCGGCAGCGCGCCAGAGCGCAGTGAGCATACCTATAAGAATAAGACTTAAAATGACGTTTTTGGCGGTTTTAATGCCGTCGAGCATCATTTTGAATATGCTTTTAGCTCCATACCCCATTTTGAATGCGCACAGAGAGAATATCAAGAGTCCGGCCAGCAGCGCGTAAATTACCGAAACGTTAAGTATGACGCAGACTATGAGCGCCGCGGCAAACAGGCCGAATGCAGCCAGGTGCATCTTTATCACCCCCAGCGTGATATGGTAGCACAAGCGCTGCTGCTTGTAAAACGTTAAAAATAATTATATAATATGAAAAAACGGCATAGCTGGTGGGGGTATATGGACAGAGAAAAATACATGGAGTACGCACTTGCGCTTGCATCTCGCGCGGCCGAAGAAGGGGAGATACCCGTCGGCTGCGTCATAGCAGATGCGGACGGAAATATAATCGGACGAGGCCGAAACAAGCGTGAGGAGAGCCACGACGCAACGCACCATGCCGAGATCGAGGCCATACGCGAAGCGTGCGGCTCGATCGGCGATTGGCGGCTGGGCGGCTGCACGATATATGTCACCCTTGAGCCCTGCCCGATGTGCGCCGGGGCGATAATAAATTCGCGTATCCCAACGGTCGTTTTCGGCGCAAAGGACGAAAACACCGGCTCGTGCGGCAGCGTCATCAATCTGTTTGAGGAGCGCTACGGACACAAGCCGGCGATCTACGGCGGCGTTCGAGCCGAGGAGTCGGCAAGGCTGCTGAAGGAATTTTTCAAAAAAGCACGATAACAAGGTAAACGAAAAGCTCCCCGAGAGGGGAGCTTTTTGATGCGTAAATCATGCTTTGACGGTGCCGTCGGGATTGAACAGGGGAAGATCTCCCAGCACGATGATATCGTCGCGCTTCTGAGCTGCGCCCTCGGCCAGAACGGCCATTCTGCCGACTATGTTGCCGCCTGCACGGGTGACGAGCTCTTCCATTGCTCTGAGGCTCTCGCCGGTGGATATAACGTCGTCAACGATAAGGATGCGCTTGCCCTTGATAAGCTCGGCGTCGGCCGTGTCGATAACAAGGCGCTGCACGTCCATTGTGGTGATGGACTTGACGTGGACTTCAAATACCCCGCTCATGTAAGCCTTGGGGCCTTTTCTGGCGAGGAAATATTTCTCCGCGCCGCTCTGACGCGCCATTTCGTAGAGAAGAGGAATGGCCTTTGCCTCGGGAGCGATGAGGTAATCATATTCGGGAGCTCTCTTGAGAAGCTCGGCTGCGCAGTGGACGGTCAGCTCAACATCGCCGAACATGACAAATGCGCCTATGTAGAGGTCGTCTGTGACCTTGCACAGGGGCAGCTCGCGTTTTAAGCCGGCAATGTCCATTTCGTAAGTCATTTCATGTCTCCATTCTGCTGAAAACAGCATTCCGCAGTTATCGGCCGCCGGTCGCCGTGATCTATAACATTAGTATTTTACAGTATATATTCAAAAAATCAAGAGCAAAGCGAATTTTTTCTTGCAATTATTTAACGAAGTTTACAGATGAGTTTACAGCTTGACGTGAAGAGAGCTAACGTCTGTGTTAAGAATCGTTAACACAGACGCGACTGTCAAAAAATCGACATTTGTGATATAAAGTGAATTTTAGTAATATCGGCTATGAATAAATCTCATACATTGTGGAAGTTGCACAAAACTTTAACGAGTAAAAGCGAAAGTTAATATTTAAACAGCGAAAAAGTATTGAAAAATGTGTGAATATAGTGTAAAGTCTGCTTATAAATTTGGCGAGCAGTTAATGAGGAGTTAACACGCTGCCGGTTTTTTCGCCGCTTGCGATTCGCGGCAAAGGTAAAATAAAGGAGAGAAAGTTATGGAAAACAATCGCGCTTCTTTTGGCTCCAACTTTGGCTTCATCATGGCGGCCGTCGGTTCGGCAGTCGGTCTGGGCAACATTTGGGGCTTCCCGTACAAGATGGGTATGAGCGGAGGCTTCGCCTTCCTGCTCGTCTACTTAATCCTCGCGGTATTCGTCGGCCTCGCCGTTATGGTCGGTGAGCTGGCTATCGGCCGTAAGACCGGCATGAGCCCTGTTGCGGCTTACCGCAAGCTCAGCAAGAAGTTCACCTGGATGGGCTACATGGCAGTTCTGGTACCATTCCTGATCCTCTGCTTCTACTTCGTCCTCGGCGGCATGGTTATGCGCTATGCGCTCGGCTACCTGACCGCTATCTTCGGCTGGAACACCTGGGGTGTTGCAAACATAGCCGACTTCTTCGGCAGCTTCATCCTCAACGGCGGCAGCATGATCCTCTGGACTGCTATCTTCATCGCGATCAACGCATTTGTCGTTGCGGCAGGCGTCGCAGACGGCATCGAGAAGTTCTGCAAGGTCGGCATGCCCGCTCTGTTCGTCATGCTTCTCATCGTCATCATCTATGTCGCATGCCAGCCCGGCGCAGGCGGCGGCTACAAGTTCATGTTCGGCTGGAACATCAAGCCCCTGCAGGAGGACTTCCTTAAGGTTCTCAAAACTGCCGCAGGTCAGATGTTCTTCTCCCTGTCCCTCGGCATGGGCGCTATGATCACCTACGGTTCTTACCTGAAGAAGCAGGAGAGC
>DKRV01000036.1:0-2217 GCA_002472405.1 Clostridiales bacterium UBA7273
CTTCCCCTCAAGCTCCGCAAGGGGAAGACAATATGGTGCGGCGCAAATTTTGCACTAATATAGCACAATATCATGGGCTGCGAGGTAACTACGGTTTATTCCAATGTTCCGAATCGGGACACTGCAATAGACGTATTCGTAAAATTTTAATGCGCCTCTAAAAAAGCGCGAGAGTTTCACGGTTTCCACCGCAGTCTCGAACCGGGCAACCGCAATATGCGTATCCGTAGCTGCGTCAATGCGCCTCTAAAAAAATGTGGAGTTCGAAGATGCGGAGCCAGGGGAAGCTCAGGTCTTTGACGGAAAGCGAGCCGAAGCCGGCGGTGCCGCCGTCAAGATCGGTGAGGTACGAGCTGTGCGCGAGGTTATCGAGCACGGGCGCTGCGCTTTCGTCGAGAAGCTGCCGTGCCTTCGTCAGAACGTCGTCGGGGTCGGTGCCGCTGCGGCAGAAATTATCCGGATCGCCGCCAAGCTCGCCGCGAATGTAGGCGTCAAGCTCGATCTTCACGTCGTTTTTATAGCAGATGTCCTTTATCAGCGAGTCGGCGAGGGTGCGGCGGAAATCGTCGAGCTGAACCTGGGTCCTTGGTCCGCCCTGCGCAAGGCACAGCCAACGTGCGACGCCGTTTGCAAGAGCAATGCCGCTTGCGTTTGCAAGGTCGTAGTACCCGGCGTAGCCCATGAGGAAGCCAAGCTCGGTGCTCTTGACGAGCCGGGACTGGAAATCTGCGCCGTACTTATTGCGCGAGGCATCCATCAAAACGGTCGCAACGCCGTTTTTCCGGTTTTCTTTCAGCGCGGCTATCGCGTCGCTTATGTACCGGCTCTTTTTGCTCTCGTCGGCAGGCATGGTCAGCACGATAAGCTCGAGCCTGTCTGCGGTGTCGGAATCTGTCGAATCAAGGCCGAGATAGTCAAGGTGCGCGGCCACGACCTCGGCTGCGGTCTGGTGGTCATAGGCGCTCATGGCACTGTTTTCGCTGCCGCCGAAATAGCGGACGCGCAGCTCGGGCAGCGCGCCGGAACAGTCAAGCTCGGCGTACATTTTGCACACGGCGAGCATGCCGTCCTCGTCCGCGCCGGACAGCACCGCGCCGCGGCCGTCGATCGCGCGGCGCAGCCACGCAAGCTCGTTTGTCTGGATGCTCGCAGACGGCGCGGAGTCGTCAACGCCGATGAGAAAGCGCACATTGTCCATGCCCTCGGTCGCCTTGAGCGCGCAGTCGATAAGCTCAAGCTTGCGCTCGCGCGCCTTGAAGTATGCGGAGGTAATGTCCTCGTCAAAGGCTATCACGCTGCCGCTTTCGTCAAGCGGATAGTTCTTCACAATGTTCTCTATCGTCAGCTCGTCGCCGCTCAGCTCCGGCCGCGCGAGCATCGCATACTCGCGCAAGGTGCTGTAGTCCTCGAGCGTGTTGCCGTCGTAGCCGACAGTCGGCGCAAGGCGCATGACCGTGTCGATGACCCATATCTCGTTCTCGGGCGCGGACAGCGCGGCAATCAGGCTTTCGATAAGCTCCGTCTCCGTCATCGTCGTGCCGTCGCCGAGGGTCACGTCCGCGCCGGTGAAGCAGCGCGAGTTGACAAGTCCGCCCGACAGGAGCTGGTCGAGCGACAAAATGTATCTGTCGCAGCCCGAGTCCTCCTGCTCGAGCACCCACTCGTACAGTGCCGCGCGGTCGCCGTATTTAAGGCCGCTTTCGCCCATCGGCTGCTCGTCCAGCCGCGTGCGGTAGTCCTCCGCGTCCGGCATGACAAGCTCGTACCCGAGCGAGCCTGCCAGATACTCGACCCTGTCCGTATTCACCGGCCGGTTGTCCAGCGGAACATACGCAACGCGCGTCTCCTCGCCGCCGTCGTCCGGCAGCTTCTGAGTATCGGGCACGGGCGCCGTGCAGCCTGCAAGCATCACAAGCGCAAGCGCTCCGCTTAGTAATTTTCTCTTCATTCCTTCTCCTTTTTTAGTAGCGCATTGGGGCACCTACGGATACGGTTATCTCTGGTAGCCCGGTATCGAGGGTGCGTGCAAAACCGTGTGTGCCACGCACTACGCAAGGTTGTGCTATATTAGTGCAAAATTTTCGCCGCACCCTCGTAGGGAACGGGCTTGCCCGTTCCGCTTGTTATGGTTTCGTCGGCACCCACCGGTCGCGCCACCGCAATCACCGTATCGGCACATTGTAAATGCGCCACTAAAAATGTGGCGGTTAGCACCGC
>DKRV01000036.1:2235-12986 GCA_002472405.1 Clostridiales bacterium UBA7273
ACACCTCATCCGTCACCAAAGGTGACATCTTCCCCTCAAGCTACGCAGGGGAAGGCAAAAGGCAAAACCTCTGCTGCATATCGCTATATTAACTGCGCAGGTAGATGCAACAGGCGGAACGGATAAATCCGTTTTTTCAGTGGCGCATTAAAATTTTACGGATACATTAGTTGCGTCAGCCCGACCGGAGGGTGCCGACAAAACTATAACACGCGGAACGGATAAATCCGTTCCCTACAAGGTGCGAAGCAAAACTCAGCAACGCACTTGCGTTACGCGAAGCGATACGGTTTCCTCCATTGCTTCGACACCGGGCAACCAGAGATATACGTATCAGTGCAAACTCAATGCGCCTCTAAAAAAGCGCGAGGCAACTACGGTTTCCTCCATTGTTTCGACACCGGGCGACCAGAGATATATGTATCGGTAGGTGCGTCAATGCGCCTCTGAAAAGTCTTTTATGAATTTTCGGGCCTGATCGACGATGCGCGCGTTTGATTTCAGGCGCAGGCTGACGCGCGGCGTGGTGCCGGCCTCGACCTTGAGCACGCCCTTGTACTCGGGGCGCGCGTAGAGTGCGGAGATGCGCTGCATGTCGAAATCGCGCAGGGCGAATATGAGCTTGCCGGACTTCTGCGAAATATCGCTTATGCCGGCCTTTCCGGCCTCGCCGCGCAAAAGCGCGACGTGAATCAGTGCGCTCACGCCCGAGGGCAGGTCGCCGAAGCGGTCGATAAGCTCGTCGATGAGGTCGTCGGCCTCGTCCTCGGTGCGCAAAAGCGCGATGCGCCGGTAGATATCCATGCGCTGCCCCTCGGCCGGGATGTACGCCTCGGGGATGTTCGCCGCAACGGCGAGATCGGCCGAGCACTCGGCGCGATGCTCGACCTTGACGCCGCGCTCCTCAAGCACGGCCTCGCTCAGCAGCTTCATGTACATATCGTAGCCCACGTCGGTCATATGCCCCGACTGCTCCGCGCCGAGAAGGCTGCCCGCTCCGCGAATTTCAAGGTCGCGCATGGCGATCTTGAAGCCCGAGCCGAACTCGGCAAACTCGCGGATGGCCTCGAGGCGCTTTTCCGCGACCTCGGTGAGCACCTTGTTCTGGCGGAAGGTGAGGTAAGCCGAGGCGCGGCGCGTGCTGCGTCCGACGCGGCCGCGTATCTGGTGCAGCTGCGCAAGACCCATTTTGTCGGCGTCCTCGATGATAAGCGTGTTGACGTTTGGTATGTCGATGCCGGTCTCGATGATCGTCGTGCAGACGAGCACCTGCGTTTTGCCCTCGGTGACGTCCTCCATGACCGAGGCGAGCATTTCTTTGTCCATCTGCCCGTGCGCAACGCCGACGGTGACCTCGTTATCGAGCATCTCGCGTATCTTTATCGCGGTGCGCTCAATGCTGTCGATGCGGTTGTGCAGGTAATACACCTGGCCGCCGCGCTGGATCTCGCGGCGTATCGCGTCGCAGATAATGCCCCAGTCGTGCTCCATGACAAAGGTCTGCACCGGGAGTCTGTCCTGCGGCGGCTCGTCGATCGAGGACATGTCGCGTATGCCCGAAAGCGCCATATTAAGCGTGCGCGGAATGGGCGTTGCCGACAGCGTGAGAACGTCCACGCCGCGGCTCATTTCCTTTATGTGCTCCTTGTGGCCGACGCCGAAGCGCTGCTCCTCGTCAACGATAAGAAGCCCGAGGCTTTTGAATTTGACGTCCTTTTGCAGAAGCCTGTGGGTGCCGACGACGAGGTCGCACTTGCCGGTTTTCAGGTCGTCGAGCGTTTTTTGTATCTGTGCCGGAGTGCGGAAGCGGCTGAGCACCTCGACGGTTATCGGGAAGCCGAAAAATCGCTGCACGGCGGTCTGGTAATGCTGCTGGGCGAGCACCGTTGTCGGCACGAGTATCGCCGCCTGGCGGTTATCGAGGATGCACTTCATCGCCGCACGCAGCGCGACCTCCGTTTTGCCGTAGCCGACGTCGCCGCACAGCAGCCTATCCATCGGCGTTTCCGACTCCATGTCGGCCTTTATCTCGCTTATGCAGCGCAGCTGATCGTCAGTCTCGGTGTAGCCGAAGTTATCCTCAAACTCGCGCTGCCACGGCGAATCGGGTGCGAATGCGTGGCCCGGTATGCGCGCACGCTCGGCATATAGCTTTATAAGCTCGCCGGCTAATTTCTTCGTCGCGGCCTTGGCGCGCGAGCGCGCACGCGACCACTCAGCGCCGCCCATTTTTGAGAGCTTAACGTGCTGATCCTCGGCAGCGCCCAGATATTTCGTCACCATGTCCAGCGCCGTTGCCGGAACATAAAGCGTGTCTGTTCCGGCGTAGCGGATCATGATATAGTCCTTTTCAAAGCCGTCCACCTTCATCTTTTTTATGCCGGCAAAGCGGCCGATGCCGTGAACCTCGTGGACGACGAGATCCCCCGGAGCAAGGTCTGCGTAGGAGTTTATGCGCTGCCTGTTCGACGGGGCTTTTTTGTTTTTATGCTTATGCTCGCGCACGCGCAGAAGCTGCATATCGCTTATGACGGCAAGCTTTATGCCGGGATACTCCATGCCTGCCGACATGCCGCCGACGGATATCGTGCAGCAGCCCTCCTCCGGCAGCTTTTCGAGCGTTTCCTGAACGTAGGCGATGATGCCCGAATCCTTCAGGAAGCTTTGCAGAAGCTCCGCCCTGCGCATGTCACCGGCAAGAACTACGACCCGGAACCCCTGCTTGAGATACGCCGAAACGTCCTCGGCCGCGGTCTTGACAGAGCCTGCGTACGACGGCAGCTGCTTTGCCGGGATGCTCGCGAGCGTTTTCGGCTCCACGGGGTAGCGCCCGACGGTGAACGCGTCTGCCATATACAGCGCGTGCTCGGACAAGACATTCGTCAGCTCATCCCAGCTTATGCGGAACGACGGTGCGTCGGTCGCGACCATGCCGCCCTTGACAAGCTCGCTCAGATCGTCGCCGAGCTGCTTTGCAAAGCCCCTGGCTCTGTCTGCGCATCTGGGCGGCTGGTCGAGGAAAACCACCGCCTCCTCGGGTATGTAGTCCGCGCCCGAGGCCTTTTCGTACAGAAACGGCATGTATCTGTCGGCGTATTCTATCTTGACGTTCTGCTCGAGCCGCTCGATATCCGCGCGCAGGTTCTGCTCAAGCTGCCGCAGCTGCTGCGAGCTTTTATGCTTTGCGCACTTATCCGCGGCCGCTCCCAATGCGTCGATAAGCGCCTCCGTTCCGCCGGCAGCGAGCGTCGTAAGGCTCTCTGCCGCCGGGAGTATTCGACAAAATTCGACGCTTTCCGTTCTGCGCTGGGTCTTTATGTCGAAAAAGCCCATGCTGTCGATATCGTCGCCCCAGAATTCAATGCGCACAGGCTCGGGATACGCCGGCGAGAAAAAGTCGATTATTCCGCCGCGCCGGGCAAACTGTCCCGTGCCCTCTACCTGCTCGCAGCGGGTGTAGCCGCAGCGCAGAAGCGCCGCCTCCAGCTCCTCCGGAGGGCATGGCTCGCCGTCTTTGACCGTGAAAGCGGCTTTGCCGAGCGTCTGAGGCGGTATTGCGCGCTGCATGAGCGCCGATACCGTTGCTACCGTAACCGGGCTTTCGCCGCATCTGAGGGCGTTTAAAACATAAAGGCGCTTCTGCTCGGCCTCTCTGGACGCGGCCAGCGAGGGGTAAAACGTGAAGTCGCGCGAGTACAGCGTGTTTACCGGCCGGCCGAGCATGGCCTCGAGGTCGCGCGAGAAGCTCTCTGCCGAGCTGTCATCCGGGCACACGACGAACATCGGCAGCTCCAGCCTTTCATACAGCGCCGCCGCGAGGTTTACCCTGTGTATGCCCGAAAGTCCGGAAACGAGCGCAGGAAGCCCTCCGCTCTCCATCAGACCGGGGAGGGCGGCCGCTTCCTTGTTTTCAAATATCTGCTGATTGAGTATTTTCATAGTCCAAATATTATACCTTTTTTTCATTTCGTTTTCAAGTTTTTCAGAGGCGCATTGGCGCACCTACGGATACTCATATCTCTGGTATCCCGGTATCGAGACATTGGTAAAAACCGTGCTGTTTAGCATCCCGGCAATGCGTTGCTGAGTTTTGCGCCGCACCTTGTAGGGAACGGATTTATCCGTTCCGCGTGTTATGGTTTTGTCAGCACCCACCGGTCGGGCTGACGCGAAAACCGTATCGGTATCAGTGCTGACGCGCCTCTAAAAAACCGCTGGCCGCAGTGAAGAGCTAACAGCTGATAGTTAATAGCTGTCAACCCCTCGGCAGCAAGCTGCCTGCTCCCCTTGACAGGAGAGCCAATGGGAGGCGGCAAAAACTCAGCATTGCACTTATGTAGCGCGAGGCAACCACGGTTTTCTCCGCAGCCTCGATACCGGGACACCGCAATAAGCGTATCCGTAGGTGCAGTAATGCGCCTCTAAAAAAGCCCGTTCCCTGCAAGTCTATATCCTATAGATATAATATATAATATACTACATTAATTATAATATATTTATATTGCAAAGGGGTGCGGTTTTTGATATAATATATTAGTTTCAAAAATGGGGTAATTTGCGAATAAACGAGGATCTGTATATGAGCGTTAATTCACTGAACGATATATGGCAGGCGGTGCTGGGCGTGCTGGGTCAGAACCTGACGGACACGGCCATTTCCACCTGGTTTGAGGATTGCGAGCCGGTCGAGATCGACGGCAGCACCCTTGTTCTCAAGACAAGCTCGGATTTTAAGCGCGACATTATAGTTAAGCGCTTTGCCGAGACTATAAAAAACGCGATGAGCGACATTTTTTCGACCGAGTTCACTGTCAAGGTGCTCACCGAGGACGAGCTTGGCGACTATGAAGAGCGCAAGGCCGACGACGATCCCCTGCCCGAGATGGCAGGCTACACCTTTGATCGCTTCATCGTCGGCAACTCCAACAAGTTTGCTCACAATGCCGCCGTTGCCGTCGCGCACAAGCCCGGCAGCGCGTACAATCCTCTGTTTATCTACGGCAACTCCGGCCTTGGAAAAACGCATCTGCTGCTGGCCATCGGCCAGTATATCCGCGAGAACAATCCCGGCGCGAAGATCGCCTACATAAAGGGCGACGAGTTCACAAATCAGCTGCTGAAGTCCATCAAAGAGGGCACGGGCGAGGAATTTCGCATGAAATACCGCAACGTTGATCTCTTCCTCGTTGACGATATCCAGTTCATCGCCGGCAAGCAGGCCACGCAGGAGGAGTTTTTCCACACCTTCAACAACATTTACGAGGCCGGACACCAGATAGTAATCACCTCCGACCGTCCGCCGATTGAGATGAGCCTGCTCGACGATCGTCTTATGAGCCGCTTTCAGGGCGGACTTATGGCGGATATCCAGCCGCCGGACATTGAAACGCGCATGGTGATAACCCGTGCCAAGGCAGCGCAGCTCGGCCTCGTTTTGGAGGACGATGCGGTCGCGTATATCGCCGAGACGATAACCTCGAATGTGCGTCAGATCGAGGGTGTCATAAAGCGCCTGACCGCGTACAGGGAAATACTCGACAGCACCATCGACACCGCCGCCGTCAAGCGCGCTATAAAGGACGTTGTGCGCATCGGAACGTTTATTCCCTCGCCGCAGCTCATCATCCGCGAGAGCGCGCGTTATTTTCAGCTCTCCGAGGAGGATCTGCGCGGACAGAACCGCAGCAAGGCAACTGCCACCGCGCGTCAGATATCCATGTATCTTATCCGCACGCTCACCAATCTTCCGCTTAAGGAGATAGGCGCCGAGTACGGCGACAGAAACCACTCGACCGTGCTCTCCTCCATCCGCAAGGTCGAGGAGATGATAAAGGAAGACCCCATGTATTCCGCCGCCGTCCGCGATATAACCTCAAATATAAATTCTCAATGAGCTGATAGCTGTTAGCTTATAGCAATTAGTAGGGAACAGGCTTGCCCGTTCCGCGTATAACGGTTTAGTCAGCACCCACCGGTCGGGACATCGCAAAAACCGTATCGGTACCAGCGTAAATACGCCACTAAAAAGCCTTCCCCTGCGTAGCTTGAGGGGAAGGTGTCACCTTGGTGACGGATGAGGTGTTATTTTAATCTTTGCCGTCAGGCAAAAACATTTTTTAAGTGGCGCTTTTTTAGAGGCGCATTTTTAGAGGCGCTTTAGCGTTGTACCGATACATTTATTGCGGTTGCCCGACAGGTGGGTGCAGGCAAAACCGATACATATTGTAACAAAGTAGCGCCTACGGCGCGGATATATTTACACCTCATCTGCCGCAAGCGGCATCTTCCCCTCAAGCTCCGCAAGGGGAAGACAATTGGGTGCAGCCTAATTTTGCACTAATATAGCACGACCTTGCGTAGCGCGAGAGTTTCACGGTTTTGTCGGTAACTTCGACACCGGGACACCGCAATCACCGTATACGTAGCTGCGTCAAAGCGCCTCTAAAAAAGCGCGAAACGTCGCGGTTTCAACCATTGTTTCAATACCTTGCTACCATAAAACGTAGCTTTCACTAACGCAGCGCGTGGCAACCACGGTTTCCTCCGCACCCTCGATACCGGGCAACCAGAGATAAGCGTATCCGTGACTGCGTCAATTCGCCACTAAAAAAACCAACAAAGGAATGTTGATTGTTTGTTTTTTTGTGTTGAAAACTTGGGGTCAAAATTTTGTGTGTTGAAAGACTAAAATTTACGAACATTTTTGTCAACACAAAAAATTGAGGCGTATCAAGCGAGTTTTCGACTTTTCCACAATAATTTCAACTACTGCTAATACTACTGAACTTAAAAAGATTTATTTATATATCATTCTATTTTTTTCGTTTTTAACGGGAGGAACGTTATGAAATTTTCATGTGAGAAGCACATTCTTCAGGCAGCCGTTGCGGTATGCGCGAGAGCGGCCGCTGCGAAAAGCCCGATCCCGACGCTCGAGGGCGTTCTGCTCGAAGCCGGCGAGCGGCTGAGAGTAACGGGATACGACCTGAAAAAAGGCATATATACGACTGTCGAGGCCGACGTTTCCGAGCCCGGCAGCATAGTCCTCGACGCGAAGCTTTTCGGCGAGATGGTGCGCCGCATGCCCGACGGTATGGTGACGATATCCTCCGACGAGGATAACAAAACCACCGTCAAATGCGGCAAGACCGAGTTCTCGTTCATGGGCATGGACAGCGGCGAATATCCCGAGCTGCCCAGCGTTGACGGAATAAGAAGCTACAAAATAAAGCAGGGCGTGCTCAAGAGCATGATAAACCAGACGATGTTCGCCATCAGCGATAACGACAGCCGCCCGGTGTACACAGGCTCGCTGTTCGAGGTCGAGGCCGGAACCCTGGCCATGGTCTCGGTCGACGGCTACCGCCTCGCGATCCGCCGCGAGCACATCGAAGGCCCGGAGGAGCACAACGAGTTCATCGTGCCCGGCACGGCGCTTTCGGATATAGAGCGCATCAGCGCAAGCGACTCGGAGGAGGATACGAATATCTTCGTCGGCGCAAACCACGTCTCGTTCACCGTCGGCAGCACAGTCGTAATAAGCCGCAGGCTCGAGGGCGACTTCCTCAACTACCGCAAGGCAATGCCCGACACCTTCAAGATCCATATAAAGGTCGGCAGAGGCGAGCTTTTGAAGGTCGTTGACCGCGTCGCGCTGATCATCGACGAAAAGACCAAAAACCCCGTGCGCATGACCTTTAACGAGAATTTCATCGACTGCCTGTGCAACACACCCATCGGCAAGGCCGAGGACGTGTGCTTTGCCGAGGGCAACGGCGAGGGTCTGGAGATCGGCTTCAACGGCAAGTATCTCATGGACGCTTTGAAGGCCGCCCCGGCCGACGAGCTGGATCTGTGCCTGAACAGCAATACCTCGCCCTGCATCATGGTCCCCTGCGACGGCAGCGATAAGTTCAAATACATGATCCTCCCGATAAGGCTGAGAAGTTAAAAATTCATGCTTGCATGAATTTTTAACTTCAATGAATAGTTAATGATGAATAATGAATAATTGCTGTATTCGCCCGGAGGGCGAATGAAATTTAAATTCGAGTAGGGGCGATAATTGATCGCCCGCATGTCATGGTTTTGCCAGTACAGAAACCAACGTCGTAGGGAACGGATTTATCCGTTCCGTGTGCGATGGTTTCGTCGGCAATTTCAGGTCGGGATACCGCAAAAACCGTATCGGTACAATGTAAATGCGCCTCTGAAAAAATGTGGCGGCTAACGCCGCAGATTTAATAACACCTCATCCGTCACCAGGGTGACACCTTCCCCTCAAGCTACGCAGGGGAAGGCAAAAGGGACGGTCTGTGACCGCCCCAATGAATAATGAATGATGAATAATTAATAGTGAATAATTGCTGATACAGTTGTTGCGTCAGTGCGACCGGAAACTGCCGGCAAAACCATAACACACGGGCGATCAATGATCGCCCCTACGGGTGCGTTGCCTTATGGAATGCGGAACGTAATGGTTTCCGCCAATGTTGCGAACCGGGCAAGCGCAGAAAATGTATCCGTAGGAGCAGTAATTCGCCTCTAAAAAAACGGAACGGATAAATCCGTTCCCTACGAGCGGTTGCGGCCGCAGCGGAGAGCTAATAGCTGATAGTTAATAGGTTATAATTAAACCATTCGGCAGCAAAGCTGCCTGCTCCCCTTGACAGGTGAGCCAATGGAGTGCGGCAAAAAAACTAAACACTGCACTAATGTAGCAAGTGGCAGCTACGGTTTCCACAAATGTTCCGAACCGGGCAACCGCAATAAATGTATAAGGAGTGCGCTAAAGCGCTACTGAAAAAATGGATGTAGAGATAAGTACAGAGTTTATAAAGCTTGATGCGCTGCTGAAGTTTGCGGCGCTGGTGGGCACGGGCGGCGAGGCGAAATACGTCATTGCCGAGGGTCTTGTAGAGGTAAACGGAGAAAAGTGCACCATGCGCGGCAAAAAGCTGCACGCAGGCGACACGGTCACGTTTGCAGGCGAGACTATAAAGATAACGAAATGAGAATAAACCGCATCGCCCTCAACGGCTTTCGCAACTATGATTTTGAAACGGCGGACTTCTCGCCCGGCACGAACGTCATTTACGGCGAAAACGCGCAGGGCAAGACCAATCTGCTGGAATCGGTGTACATGCTCGCGATGGGCAGAAGCTTCCGCACGAGGTTTGACAGGGAGCTTATCGGCTTCGGCTGCGACAGCGCGGAGATACTTGCCGACGTCGTGAGCCACGAGCGCGAGCAGACCGTGAGGATACTGCTGCGCAGCGGCGTGAGAAAGCAGATAACCGTGAACTCGGTGAAAAAAACCGCGTCGGAGCTGGGCGAAACGCTGAATGTCGTGCTGTTCTGCCCGGACGATCTGAACCTGATAAAAGAAGGCGCGGCGGCGCGCAGACGGCTTATGGACAACGCGATAAGCCAGATCCGGCCGCGCTACGCCGAGTACCTTTCGCAATTTAATAAATTCTACGAGAGCAAAACACGCATACTCAAGGACTGGCGCGAGAAGCCCTCGCTTCTGGATACGCTCGATGAGTTTTCCGACGGCATGTGCCGCAGCTCGGCGCAGCTTATCCGATACCGTGCCTCGTTCGCCGCGCGCCTTGCCGATGAGGCCGCGCCCATACACAGCGAGTTTTCCGGCGCAGACGAGAAGCTCGGCATTGAATACTCCACCGTGTCCGCGGTCAAGGACCCGACCGCATCGGCAAAGGAGATTTTCTACGACCTGTGCGACCACATGGAGGCGCATCGCCGCGCCGAGCTTGACAGCGGCCAGTGCCTTTCCGGCGCGCACAAGGACGACCTGATAATCAGCATAAACGGCAAAAATGCGCGCAGCTTCGCAAGTCAAGGCCAGACGCGCACCGCCGCGCTTTCCATAAAGCTTGCCGAGCGTGAGATATATCTCGACGAGACCGGAGAGTATCCGATACTGCTGCTCGACGATGTGCTGTCCGAGCTTGACACGAAGCGGCAGGAGTTCGTGCTCAACCGCATCGGCGGCGGACAGACGCTCATAACCTGCTGCGAGGATGAGGGCATATCGCGCCGCACCGGCGGCAAGGTGCTGCACGTCGGAAACGGGAGGATAGGCTGATGTATCTGCATCTGGGCGCGGGCGCGGTCGTCCGCAAGGACAGCATCGTCGGCGTGTTCGACCTCGATAACACCAGCCAGTCGCACCTTACGAGAAAGTACCTCGCCGCAGCCGAAAAAAGCGGCCACGTTGTAAACGTCGCAGAGGATATTCCCAAAAGCTTCGTCGTCTGCCAAGGCGCCGACGGCATGACCGTGTATCTGAGCCAAATGTCACCCCAAACCCTCTTCAAGAGATTTTTAGAAGCGATTTGACGCAGCTACGGATACGGTTATCTCTGGTAGCCCGGTGTCGAGACTACCGACCAAACCGGAAAACTGCCGCACTACATTAGTGCGCTGCTTAAGTTTTGCACCGCACCCCATTGGCTCACCTGTCAAGGGGAGCAGGCAGCTTTGCTGCCGAGGGGTTGAATAAAACCTGTTAACTATAAGCTATTAGCTCTCCGCTGCGGCCAACAGCCGCTCGTAGGGAACGGATTTATCCGTTCCGCTTGTAACGGTTTTACCAGCAGTTTCCGGTCGGGCTGACGAAACAAACGTATCGGCACAATGTGGATGCGCCTCTAAAAATGTGGCGGCTAACGCCGCAGATTTAATAACACCTCATCCGTCACCAAGGTGACACCTTCCCCTCAAGC
>DKRV01000009.1:0-42903 GCA_002472405.1 Clostridiales bacterium UBA7273
CCTCAAGGGGTAGATCACGGGAAGCCCGAAAAATTAAGCCTTACGGAGAAAAAACTTTTCTGTGGCATCAAAAATGATGCCACCGGGCCGATTTGACCTTTGAAGCGGCATCAAAATTGATGCCACTCGACTAAAACCCGCTTTCGCCTTAGCTTTTTGGCGCCAAAACGGAGCCAAGCCCCGGCGCTCTCTCGCGTCTGGCGCCAAAACGGAGCCAATTTCTTGTGAAACCTCCTCTCACCACCCTACCGCAACCTTCGAGCCTCCAAAACGACATTTATTTTCAAAATTTCTCGAAACTATTTTGGAGCGTCCTATTTGCTCGTATCGGGAGTGTCTGTATTTGCTTGACCTCTCCATTCCCTTACAGCAACATGGAGGGCAAAAAAACGACACGGGTTTTCAAAATATCTCTCTACTAAATTACCGAAGCCTGCACCCCTCAAAAAACGACATTGGTTTTTTGCTTTTCCTTTGAGGTAGTCTGCAGTAGCGGATTCTGGCGTGATTTTCTCAGCATTGTCCTCTACTCCTGTACCGCACGGTTTTGAGGCAAAAAGTAAACACCGGGCTGAAAATTTCCTTCTACTCCTGTACCGCAACATCCAAAGCCAAAAAGTAAACACCGCATCGAAATCTTTTTTGAAAAGCCCTCTATTCCTGTACCGCAACATCGAGCGGAAAATTTTCAACATCAACTTCAAAAATGCTGCGAATGCCCCTCACTCTCTTACCGCAACATCGGAGGCCAATAAACGACATCAATTTTTGAAAGTTCCCAGAAAATTCACGAATTAGTGGGATTTCACGGCGCAAAGCGCAAAAAGAGCGCCTGCCTCTTTTCAGAAGCAGACGCTCTTTTGGTAATATTCTGTTTTACTTCATCAGCCGGATCGGCAGCTCGTTCACGTCCTCCGTGGGCTTGCCGCTGGACAGCAGCTTGTTCCGAAAGACCAGCATCGCCGCTGTCAGCAACCGGCGCTCGCCGGCGCAGAGCACCAGAACCCGGTCTCTTTTTCTTCGCCCGAACATGGCCGCACCTCAGCAGTATATTAGCTCAGAGAAGACGATCTCCTCCGCACGACTGCGGATACTGTTCATCCGTCCGACCCATTCCATCTGATCGGCGGCCTTGAGCTGCTCGGTGACGCCTTCGGCCTTCTTCATTTGCTCGACCAGCCGGTCAAACATGGCCTGTGCCGACTCGCCGATCTCCGCGAGATGCCCATCCAGGGTTCCCGTCAGCAGCATCCCCGTGTAGATCCCGTCCATGTGCGCACGCAGATATCTCCTCCGCGCCGCTGCAAATCTGTTTTCCATACCGTGCCTCCTCTCGCGCTTACAGTGGGTGGTTTCTTCCTTCAACCCCATACTACCGCAGCACGCTTGAAAGCGCCAATGTGCAAATATCAGATTTGCAGCCTTGACATCAGGGAAGCCTCCAGAGGCGCAGGCTGATGTCTACCAAATTGAGGCTAACGTTCGTTTGATACCGTAGCCCCATCAATAGACCTGAAAAAAAGAATAATATCATCCACATGGTTGCTGAAGGAATTAAAACATCTCTATTATGGGCCTAAATCCAGCGTGTGCGACGTAGCAATTATATAGATTTTCTTCATTGCCCTCGTCATAGCAACATAGAATTCTTTTGCCGATAACGGGGTTGTCATATCAATGATTACGCAATCGAATTCCAATCCTTTAGAAAGCAATGTGCGTGAAGAGAGATACTTATAATCCTCATAACGTTTTTGTAAAGCAGGATCATTCCGTATATGATTTGCAGCATCGTACACTGAAACGCTATGGTCACGGGCATAACGGAGGCTTCTCATCATCTCTCGCTGTAATTCTGCCCGGTAGAGATTAAAATGTGAATTGCCATCGAACCAATTGAACAATCTCATAAGAGCTTCGAGTTTATTGCAATTCTGCAATTCGCAAAGGAGTTTTCCAAAATCTTGGTTTTTCTTGATACGGCTGAAATCAAAACTATGTTTTTTCAGCCTGCTGATGAAGGCGGATAATTCCGTGGTCACTTTTGTAGCACATTTGCTTTCAAATTCAATTGCGCTGAGAAACAGATCCGCTCCGTCCTTATCTGAAAAGGCTTCCGCGAATTCGAATAATTCTTCACAATCCTGTCGCTCATCAATTTGAAAAATGCCGGACATCCTTGAACTGAAACTTTTTTGCTGATACTCCCATTTTGATATATGTAAAACCGACTTAAACTTTTTGAATTCGCTTAGAAGTGAATACGCATTGAAGCTTTGCGGATCAATTACACAGATGCTACCGTTGCAAGAATCAATGTTGAGTGAGCAACGCTGCCCAGAAAGCGTCGGCCATAAGGAGGTTCTGATGGAACTAAGATAGTTCCCGAGCACTGGGTTTGTTTTCTGCCACCGCCACGGAGAAGTGTTGATGCTAACAATCGGAAATCCAAGCTGGCTCCAATCAACCAAAGCTTGCCCAGAGAATTCGAAAATACCTTGTAGTGGATCTCCTAAAATACGAACAGGCAAATAACGACTGATTGCTTGAAACATTTCATGATGTTCCATCAGACAGTCTTGATACTCATCAACGATAAGACCAGCATATGATGCTTGGAGTACTCTCCCTGCCCACTTGTGTTGAAAGATTGCTTTTGACCCACCATAAAACTGCGTATAGTATGCCTGAGAATTAGATTTGGATGGGGAAAGAAATGTATTTACCAGTGCGGTGCTACGATAAGCCATTCCCCATTTGACACAGAAAGCCGCAATGGTCGAAATAGCGTATTTTGTCTGCGGAATATTTCTCCGGATCAACCTTTTCTTTAGAGCGTCGACTCCGGCGTGAGTATGTGTGAGCAAAAGCTGCTTGCCATTCGCGTATTCGACCATGTCAACGATCATTTCCGTCTTGCCGTGACCAGCAGGCGCAATTATGGCGGCAGTATGGAGCCTAAAGATATCATCAAGTTCCTGCTGAGTCATCCATCATCACCCATTTAATAAGAAGGTCAACTTCACGCTTAATGGCAGCTTTATCGTCAAGCTCATCCCAATGCTCAAAGACAACTTTTCCCAACTGTTGACCTAAACCAATTCGTTTATACCAACCGCTTTCCCTTTCTCCGTCTTTGGCGATCGTACCGAGTGTTTTCTTCTGCTCTTCGGTAAGACAAGGGAGCAGTATAGCACCGTCTTGCTGGGCAAAGGGAATGCCGCTAGCCGAGAGTGAGGACTTAATTGAATCTATACCTTTATCATCTACTACAATTTGAAGCGCTTCTTGTATACCAGAAAGCGGAAGTTCGGTAAAAATTTGTTCTTCCAATGCATTTGGCTTATCCCAATCAAAAACGGAGACTCCTTCCATACGCATTTGCTGCTTTTTGACATCCTCACTGTCTTTGTCTGAATCCATAAGAATGCAGATATCATAGCCACATTTACGCAATGCGGCGGCGCAGCTAAAAATGCTGGAGCCACCTCCGTCTGCTGTTCCAACACCTTTGTACGCTATTCGGATCTTTTTGGTTTTTGCAATAAAGGAATCAAGCGCACGGATAAAGCCTATTTCCGTTTTGCCCTCACAAACAATAAGGCGCTTACTTAAAAAGGCTTCGGAATTCCCTCTTATCTGACGCTGTATAGCAGTGTTGGCATCTTTATCGTCGCTGATAATAACTAGAGCGTTTGTTTTTCCATCTGAGCAGTGCACGATCATTAACTCTTCTAGAGAACACTCGGCAACAGTAATGGGAGAATGCGTAGTCATTATTATCTGCCCAGCAGCACTGTGCTCAGCTCTAAACTCGTTGATAAGGTTCCGTAAGCGATATGGCTCAAGGCCGTTTTCAACTTCATCGATTAACAGCAATGCTTCGCCGGGAGCCGCGCCAATGTTCAAACCCATAGAAAGTAGTCGCTGGCTTCCGGTTCCGAATTGACTGAGGGGAGCATCGCCGTCAAACAGTCCAACTGTAGAAGAGAATGTGTTTCCTTGGACAATTAACCGGCTCTTTATTTCCGATTCAAATCCGACACCGTATTTTTTTCCGACATCAGATAATGTTTTAGATACACTATCTAGAGCCCTCAGATCCGCATTTTTGGCAACATCTCTGACAGCGGAAGTATAAGCGTCATGAAGAACACCTTTTGCATCGGCGTATTTTTGCAATACGGAATACTTACCCCAAAGCATATCCCGAGATGCGCTGCCGCCAATCATGCCTACGAAAAGCAGTTTGCGGTCATTTTGAGTGATAGTTCGTGGTTCCTGCCGATTGCAAACAATTTCCCATTTGGGATCAAGCGACGCATCGATCGTAAGCTGAATGGTAAGACAAATGGGGAGATTGTCTTTGGGCTCATCATCTGAACTTCCATCAAGCGTTATTCCTGGCTTGCGGAGGTACATTCCGAATCTGTCTTCGGCTAAAAGCTTATCAGGAAATTCTGTAAAGGTACATCGAATAACAATCGGACTGGCGGTATTTCCGTGATAAAAATCTGAATCTGTCACTACGAGGCTCCAGGTTGGCCAGAACGCCCACTCCACCGCCTTTAGAAGAGTAGATTTTGTACTGTCACCAGCGCCAATTAGGCAGACAATTCTCGTCTCAGCCGGGAATGAAATATTGCTCTCCTGGATGCCGCGAAAATTATAAACATCTAGATTAGTAATTCTCATTTGGGCTCCTCCTGCGTGTTATTACAAGCAATATTTTCCAGGATAATACAAGTCTAACGACTGTATTAGTTCTTCACCATTTACCAGGTTGACCCCAGTAATTCTTGCTTCGTCAATTCCTTCTGGTGTAAAATCTGACGTTGTAAATACCCAAGCTTTTACAGCACCACGACTGATGCGCATACTATCAACACGCTGAATAGGTGTTGATCCTATGTTGCTTCCTTTTCTGTATCGCTTGCACTGGATAAACTCAAAATCTCCGGAAATATTCGTTGCTAATACATCGACGCCTCTATCGCCTGAGCCGCCAATTGTATCAGCTTTTACATATCCACGCTTCACAAAGTACTCTGCGACCAATCTCTCAAAATCATAGGGATCCATATTGTAAAGACTGATTTTTCCGGCATCCTCAGCGGGTGGAGTGTACTTCTTCAGATATAATTGCTCTTTGCCGGTATCTGGATCTATGTCCTTGTAGGTCATTCTTTCGGCAAATTCCGAAATAAGCGGGTTAACCGCTTTCAGACGTTGGACAATCTTACGGCTTCCATTATCCAGATAGGTAGAGAGGCGAAGGACATAGTCTTCAAACGAAAAGCCCTTGTCATTAGCGCCCAACTCTTCCAGCACTAAAGGTGCAAATTCTCGTAACCGGAGCTCTGCATCCTCCTCATGATTTATAAAATCATACGGTGAATCACCTTTTAAGATATACTGTGCACCATTTTTCTGAGCATAGCGAGAAAGAGTGTTCAAAAAACGCCCCTGATATGCAGTAGAAGATAGTCTGGTCAGATTAGAGCTTCGCAACTGTGCTTTCAACTCATCATAGAATTTAGATACGACAAACGGCAGGCCTTGGTCTGTAGCGGCTTTAGACGCAGCTAGATAGACCAATTCATCGACATCCGTATTGCCGTCATACCACCGGCGCTCTGAATCCTTTAGCTTTAGAAACACAAAGCACGTATCCTTGCTGAAAGTCCAAGCGGCAGAAGCGAGTGCGCGCATGGAGGGATCGTTGATCTCTAACGAAATAGCCATCAAGGGTTCCAAGCCGTACTTCCGTCCAAAATGCTTCAGTTGATTAAGGTTTGCAATCCAGCTACTCTGCTTTGGACGAAAATACAAAGTCAGATATCCGTGTTCCTTAATCACTTTAGAACCGAGCCTAAATAACTCCTCAATGTCCTTCATAAATTGCTCGTCGCCATGCTTGTCTGTCCGGCCAGGAGCGTTGCTAATGACAACTTCCTTTGCGAGACGCTCGCGATCGTCAATGAGCGAATACGGGATAAAGGGATGTACTCGTTGCGCGTGTTCAAAATACTGTGCAGTATCACCAAATGGAGGATCGGTCAGCAAAAGATCCACACTTCCATCTTCAATGGAGCTAAGGAAGTCTCTGTAGTCCAGAAAAGAGATGTCCGCTTTTGATGTATCGCATCTTTCTTGGAGCTTGGAGATGTAAGCCCATCGTTCTTCCAGTTTCTCCAAATATCTGTAATACAGGTTTGTTTCCTTGAGGCGATTGGCTGGACAATGATTATCCTGGCTCTTGCTTCTGTAATCCGTATATTTGCCAAGATGGATTATGGATAGAAATGTGTCATAGAAGAATTTTCCTGCCGTCCCGTCAATGCTCTTTATTGCCCCATACATGGTTGCCAAGGCAATCTTCTGCCGTTTTGAAAATAGAGCGCCATAATGTGTAAAATCTGGGGCCGTAAAATTGAGCCTTGAATTTTCGATAATGGGTACATCTGGAAAGAAGAAATTGATCTCGTCTAATTTCTTTCTCACTTCTTCATCGTGATCATCGTAATTCTTTTCCTTACGCCCGCACTTTGGACACTTGTATTTCCCTCGAAAAATGATGTTTTCTCGGTTATTACTCCCCATTCTCTCGTGAAGTGTTGGATGGAAATACTCTTCTGGCTCCCGATCAAAGAACAGACCATCAAACATGATCGTTTCGCCGCACTCAGGACATTTGGTCTCATAGATTCTTCTCATGGTCGGAAGAACCTTACTGGTGAATAATTCTAGTGCGCTGTCAAATTCTTCTTTGGTCGGGAGTGCAGAGAACGGGGCTGTCATCATCTCATGCGCGTAAGGCTCCCATTCGTTGGCCTTAACTTTGCGGTTACAATCAAGTGCAGAGTAAACGAATGTACCAGACCCAGCAAAAGGTTCGCAAATAGTTCCGTTTTCCGGCGACAGCGCTTCAATAATTGTGGATGCAATTCCGCGATCCTTCCTGCCAACAAACGGGAATGTTTGATCTTCTTGAACCCTGCTATGCGGGGCTGCCAGTGCATCATGAAGGCCGAGAACGACCTCTCTTATTCTATCTTGTTCCTCATAATCAAGAAGCCAATACATTATTCAAGCGCCTCCCAATAACCGTTATCAAATCTGAATCCATCCTTAATTACTTCTGCAAATGACTTGTATTTCTCTGAAAGCGTTACAAGATATCCTTCTTCAAATGCTTCCTTCAGCATGCCATGATCGTATAAATCCTGTGTAGTTACATGCTCCTGAGACCTGATTATTCTTGCTGCGCACGATTTCGCCATTTCGACAGCATCTGCAATATCTCCGTTGAATGCCTTCGTCACTAAGTTGCTGTCCTTAACAAAGAACAGTAGATAGTTACCATCAAGCGTGCTTCGCGGCGACATGATAGTCTTAAAGGATTTTCTAGGCGCAGCCGTAGGTATCTGATACACATATCTGAGCTTATTTGCTTGCATCATAGTCAGAATATTTGACCATGATTGCAAATCAAACGTGTGATAGAACATCACAAATACACCGTTTTCCTTTAGGCTAACAGCAGTCCGGCCCACGATTTCTTTGAAAATATCGTCGAATTCTTCGTTCCCCTTTTTCCTCGTAGGCGCATCAGATACAACAAGTTCGTTTTCAAGATCAAGCTCATCCTCCATACCAAAAAGATAAAGCCATAACTGGTTATACTCGAGATACGGTACTTGATCTGTATATGGAGGATCGGTCAACACAAGGTCTACACTTCCATTTCGCAATGCTTCTGCACCGATATCTTGAGCTGGCATGGTATAGATGCTGATATCCCCATCGTCAATGAATGACTTGCAGTTTTCTTGAAGATATGCAAGCCCCTCCTTCATAGCGGTTGCCTTCTGCTTAATGACAAAATAGGCATTGCGGGAGGTCACGTTTTTCTTTGGCAACCAATACGGCATCTGACTTGATGCTTTTTTGTCGGACAGCTTAATCAGATTGATTGATGAAGAAACCAACAAACGCAACACTTCATAGCCATACTCAGTCTTATGTCTATCCAAAATTTCGAATATTTTATCTAAGGCTACAAGGTTCCTTTTACAGAAATAACTGAACACCGTAGACTTTTCTTTAATCGCAATTCTTGAGTTGGGTATTAATGCGTGATCCTGAAGCCTGATTAGCTCTCTTTCCCCAAAAGACTCATAATCAGAGGTGAATTCAGCAGACACTTCACTTCTTTTACGTCCCGAAAGCATTTTTTTGCCATTGATCTTGTACCAATATAGCGTTGGGATAAGTCCACTGTCGGTAATATCGAAATGACACCGTTCAATTATTCTAGTTTCATCACCCTCTACAAATGTGTAAATTGCAGAGCAAGCTCTTTCCACCTCGGCAACAAATTGGTCGATCAAATCGTTGACCTTCGATAGGTCCCAATGCCGAAGCGAAATTGAGCATATCTCACTTGCTATTGGATTGATATCTATACCTACCGCGCGTCTTTCAAGTTTGCTTGCTTCGATAAGAGTGGTTCCAGAGCCAAACATAGGATCGAAAACAAGTTCTCCTGGTAGGGAAAAGCTATTGATGATTGCCGACACGACATTATAGGGCTTTCGTGCCATATAGTTATGAATAAAGCCACCGGGGTTATCAACAATGGGTTTAATTGCCTTTATTGCATTTGCTTTTTTCTCTATTTCGATATCCCCGTTGTCCGGAAGCGTACAAATAAACAAATACTCCTTTACTGTCTGATCGGAATTAGTGGATCTTCCTTGACTTGAGTGTTTAAGGCTAATCCTGTCCACCCGAACGTTGTATCGGCTTTTTGCCAACTGAAGCAATTCGTAGATTTTTACGATTGAGTTTTCTGAATAACTGATTACCAGCTTAGCTTTTTTATCTGCGCAAGAATCAATTAAGCGTTGAAAAGCAGAAAGAGCCTTCGCTTTCTTTCCAAAGTCGGAAATATTCCTATCTACACGATATCTGCCGATTGCATATTCTTTGTTCTGTGGATTGATAGCAAGTTCGGGGTAATCGTATAAGCACATAGTATTCAGGACATGATAGTATCTTGAATAATGCTCCTTGAAGTATGGCGGGTCCGCGTACACCAAGGTATGCTCATTCATGTCCAGCGCGTGGAGGCACTCTTCAAAGTCAAGATTAAGGCAACGGTGCTGCCGCTCCGCTCTATCCAGCAGTCCTTTATCAGAAAACGTTGAAAGTGTGTCCCTGAATAGGGCAATAATGTCCGTGCTGCGTTTTTCTCGGATGTTCTTAAATGTGCTTTTGCTCTTTACGGTCAAGAATTGAGCGAAATGCGTGGTTGATGAAGCTGTGTTGCTTATGGCAGTCATCAACGCTGCAAACAACACATTCCGCTGACGGTCATCATAAAGCTCAGCAACCGCCGAGGCGATTGCATCAATTTGGCAACATTGTTTAATGCCAAAGTAAGCGTTCGCAAAATATGTCGTAAACAAACAGGGAAACGGAACATTTTGAGTTTTTTCCCCGGGTACAACTTCCCTAACAAGGCGCTTAAGATTAGTGAATATACGATTTTCTGTGCCATTGTTGAACACACTCGGTGTGCTATTGGAGAATGCAGCATATTCTTCGTATAAATCTAAAGATGCACAAAGATACTCCTTCTCGGCTGCAATTTCTATATGGAGATACTCTTCGCTCTTCCGAGAACGCCGTTCAATGCGGTCATATAGAGCAATAAGCTCTTGCTCAGTTATCATGCAGCCATTGAGAATTGCCTCATTAAGAACATAAGAATAATACTCAAAATCATTGCTGATAATTGCCTTATATGGAGAAAGCGCGTATCCAACACTACCGGTCCCCGCAAAAAGATCCACCACTTTATCAATGGAAGCGTCTTCTATAATAGGGGTACAAATATTTTCGAGAATTCTATTTTTACTGCCTAAGTATTGTAGCGTTGAAATCCTGTTTATTTTCGGCATATCCAACCTAACTCCTTATTTGCGTGCAATAGGTCACACTTAATGCTATCTCTTGTTTTCGAGCTTTTGGAAATCATCTGTGCTGAGAGTTTTTCTGTTGCTTAGTTCGGAAATCATTTGGCAAGATACAATTTCTCCGCGCCGCGGCCAACCACCTGCACAAGCCCCATATTACGCATCTTCTTCATGAGGTCAAATGCGCGGGTCTTTTTGATTCCCAGCAAGGACTGGACTTCTTCGTCCGTGATCTGGCCGTGCTCAGAGATATAGTCGAGCACCTTCTGCATCTGCGCGGTCACCGGCGAAGCCTGCTTCGGCGCGGCGGCGGCCACGGCGTTCATATTGGGTAAAACAATTTTGAACGTATTGGGGGTCACTTCGATTTGCGGCTGCTCCGGGCAATCAGCATACAGGTTGAAAATTCTGCGAATGCCGGTGCCGTAACTTTCAATTAGACGCAGACGATGGAACACCTCGGCAAGATTCTTGTTTCTGGGCTGAGAGATGCCGGAACGAATATCGTCTGGGGAAAGGCCGGGAAGAAGACCGCCGAGAGAAATAAACTCCATTTTATTGTCGGTGACATTGATTATGATACTGCCACTAAAGCTGTAATCGCGGTGGACAATCGCATTAAGCAGAGCCTCACGGATAGCTTCTTCAGGGTAATCCTGCTTATCCGTCCGTATCACCCCTTTGATTACAGAGCTCGTTTTATTACACAGCGCCAAATAGTTTACGGCGTCTTCAAATTGCTTAAATATCGAACCTGTGAACTCCTTGCTATCCCGAAACACGGTACAGGCATCATCGCTGAACACAGCAATTTTTGTTGTGTGTGCGCACTGATCGGAGAGGAGCAAGGCAAGATTGGTATAAATGCCGTCTTTCTTTTGTGTAATACCAAGAGACCGGTATTTTTCTGCACCCCATTCCACACCGTAAAGCTTGAACGCTCTTTGGGCCGCTTCAAAAGTCAGCTCCTGCTCCATGGAGCGCATTTCCTCAAACGTATCGCCGTCGCTTTCCTTGATCATCTGACGGATCTGCTCGGGGGACGCCGGCACGCTGGAGGTGCCCTGGCGCACGTAAACACCGCTGGGCTTCAGGCCTTTTCCTTTGAGGTAGTAAGGCTTGTTGGAGCCCTCGCTTACCGTAATGCGTACCACCTTGTTCTCCTGGATCGTGAAGCGCACGAACATTGTGACATCCGGCATAATAGCGTCACGGATGCCGTTGGTAATACGGGTATATTCCTGATCCACATCTGTCAGTCCGACGGCGTTGCCATTGTTGTCAATGCCAACGTACACAATGCCTCCATCCGTATTGGCGAAGGCAATTACTTCTTTATAGATATCCTCGGTAAACTGAGATTTGAATTCGATGTTCTCGGTCTCAAAATTCATCGGAGCGCCTCCTTATGAGAAGTCTGACTATATTATACTCACAAAATTCACTTTGTCAACCGGAACGAGTGAATTTTCGGCGAATATTCACTTATTCAATGCGAACAGCCGGGACATTCGCCTATTAGAACGGATAGGGATTGTATCTGAAAGCACAAAAGGGCCTCCTCTGCGAAAGCAAAGGAGGCCCCGATGGATTGAATATCCACTTTTCAATGGATTTTGATGCTCTGAATACACACTTTTCAATAGAAAAACGGCGATAAAAAACGCACTTTTCAAATTCTGCCGCTAATCCTTTCAGGAATTGCGTAGCAATACTCGAAAAAACAGGCATCGGGCCACTGAATTCATCAGCGGCTCGCTGCCTATTATTGCATGCTAACATTTCCGATAACGGCAAAATACCACCTAACAAAGCTGCATCGCCGGTTGATTTTTTGCCGATAATGTGCTATACTATATCCAGGATTGGAGGTGCAGTATACGATGGATTTTATCTCTGTTTCGGAGGCTGCAAAAAGGTGGGGCGTTTCTGAACGCAGCGTGCGGAATTACTGTGCCCAAGGCAGAATCACCGGAGCTTTTTTGACGGGAAAAACCTGGAACATTCCCACAACCGCCGAAAAGCCCGACCGCCTCAATAAGCATGTAGACATGCCGAAAACGCTGCTGGACGTACTGCGGGCAGAAAAAGCGGCAAAGCTTCATGGAGGGATCTATCATAGAATTCAGATCGACCTGACCTATAACTCCAATCACATCGAGGGCAGCCGGCTGACCCACGACCAGACGCGCTTTATCTTTGAAACGAACACGATCGGCTTGTCTGACGGTGCGGTAAAGGTCGATGACGTTGTGGAGACCGCCAATCATTTTAAGTGTATTGATATGATCATAGACAGCGCCGCCCATGTACTCAGCGAAGCCTTCATCAAGCAGCTGCATGCAACGCTGAAAAGCGGAACGTCCGACTCCCGGCAGGACTGGTTTGCCGTAGGCGATTATAAAAAGCTTCCGAATGAGGTCGGCGGAATGGATACCGCACAGCCGGAAGAGGTTGCTTCACAGATGAAAAAGCTGTTGTCGGAATACAACGCCAGTAAGGAAAAGGCCTTCGATGATCTGCTTGATTATCACTACCGTTTTGAGCGGATTCATCCATTTCAAGACGGCAACGGCAGAGTTGGTCGACTGATTCTGTTCAAGGAATGCCTGCGAAATAACATCGTTCCGTTTATCATCGACGAGGACACGAAGCTGTTTTACTATCGCGGCCTAAAGGAATGGGAACGGGAGCGAGGCTATCTGCGAGATACCTGCCTGGCGGCGCAGGATAAGTTTAAGAAGTACCTGGACTATTTCAGGATTCCGTATGATAATTGAGCATGCTTGCGCATTACAGAGGTAAGGTGATCGAATGACTTACAAACGTATTTCCGATATGACACCGACAGAATTTGAAAGATGCTGTTTGGATATTCTATCCGGTTATGCTGAGGAGGAACATCTAAACGGATTCGAAATCACGCACAATAAGATAATTAAGGCGTCTGATGGAAGATACCAGATTGATGTGTATGCCGAATTCACGGCTATGGGGGCTCGGTTTAAGATATTATGTGAGTGTAAAAAATACAAATACCGCGTTGGCAGGGAGAAGGTTGCGGTTTTACATCGGAAACTAGATAGCATTGGGGCCCAGAAAGGTATTCTTATTTCAACAAGTGATTTTCAAAGCGGCGCACTCGAATATGCCAAGGCGCATGGGATTGCTTTGATTAAAGCTGAAGATTATCATTTTGAATACCTTTCCCACTCCAACGGGCAACCAGAAAATGAGGACGATCCATTTCTTTATGCTGAAAAACACATGCCGACTTATGTCGGTTTGGACTGCACAGTCAATTCGAGTGAACCTCACAAAGTGTTCCCGACAAGAGCAATGATACGGGAATTGCTTCTTGAAGAGAACAAAAGAATTAGCGAAGCGTTGGGGATTGAGCTAAGTATTGATTTATGAAATCATAGAAGGCTTTTCTTTATATAACCCACTCATAGAAGCCTTGATATCATACGTAGAATACTATCCAAATCTGATAGTAGGATAGAATCATAGTGGATCATGAAGAGCAGAAAGAGCGAGAGGCTTTTGCCTCCCGCTCAGTCTGGTAGAGCTATTTACTTTTTCTGCCAACCGTTTCCGGGCTTCTGCGTAGGCGGCAATCTGTCACCGGGATCAATGTGGACAATTCTAGGATCATCCACTTTCCCGCCACGAGGGCCTACTTCAACATAAGTTCCTGGACGCTGGTTGTCAGTGCCGGGTTTAATAGGTTTTGCCATTCGGTGTACCTCCTTCCTTTGAAGATACACGTGTTATACCATATATATGGTTAAATGTCAAACGATAACACAATATATTGTGTTCTTGGGGTAGTTTTTCCTCCAACAATCCCTCAAACGGGGCGTCGTCGCTAAAGAAGGTATCCATCATAAACCGTGCGCCCAGGCGGAAGCCGGTGATGAAGGTGTCCAGCTCGGATTCGCCCATGAATTCGGCGTAGGCGTTGCAGAAGCGGAGGAACAGCGCCTTGTTTTCACCGGCAAGCTGCTCGGTGAGCTTTTCCTCCAGATCGTTCAGCGAGTCGGACGCCTTCTTCACAGGGCTCTTTGGACAATAGCCGCGATCCTGCGGGTCGATGTTGCCGTAGTACAGCTCCTCGATGATATTTCCCCTCATTGCCCGTCACTCCATTTCTGCAGCTCCCAGAGCCGGTCAACATGGTGGCGGGACTTGCGGAGGGTCGCGTTGTGCTCGTCCGAGGAGAGCCAGTCGATCAGATAGCACTTCGGGATCATGTACTTGTGTTGCAGCGCCAGGGCACGGAGCTTTCCGAACCGAATCCACTCGCAGACCGTGTGGCGGTTATAGCCGGTGAATTCCACGATGGCGGACACGTCGATCACGTCCGGGTAGGAGGCGAGCTTGCTCTCGTAATAGCGCCGCGTCTTCTGCGGATCATTGGGGAGGGGCGGCTGAATGCGGATCTTGTAGGGCTTCACGTCCTCGTTTCCGTATTTGTACCAGCCGGTTGGCGCGATGTATCGGCTGGGGTTGACCTCCCGATTGATCATAAAGTCGATGACGTCGCGTTTCTTGATGGCGTAGTAGCGGGTTTTCTTCCCGGTGCAGACATGAGGGATCAGATTGAACTGCAGCAGATAGTGCGCCGTCCGCTTGCTGATATGGCAGACCTTGCGCAGCTGCTCCTTGTTCATGATTTCCGGGTATTGTTCGAGTTCCTTTGCATCGTATGTCATGACGAAGCTCCTTTCTGTTTTTATGGTCCGAAAGGGTGCTTCATTTACGCTGCAGGGGTCTCTGTTTTCTTGCCTGATTTCTTGCAAACGCGCAAGAACAGAGGCTTTTTACGCAAGAACGCGGTTTTATTTGAACTCTGGGCTGGTTCAAATCAACTCTGGCCGAAACGGGTCGGAACGTCCGCAACCCCTTGCGGCGCCTGGGTTTCCGGCATTTGACGAGGCTGCCCGTAACGACCCGCTCCAACCGCGTATCTGCCAATGATAGACAACACTCGAAATGTTTGGCAACTTTGGTAGTTTCGTCCGCCGGAAATGCCCGTAATATAAGGCTTTTCGGGAGTTCAAATTTCACAATTTAATATCGTTCTTGCATGTTTTTCTTGCATTTTTCCAGAGCAAGAAATAGCATATAAGATATACGGAAGCGTATCGAAGTGGTCATAACGGGCCTGACTCGAAATCAGGTAGTCCTCACGGGCTCGTGGGTTCGAATCCCACCGCTTCCGCCACAAAGTCCAGTAAATTCAAGGGTTTGCTGGACTTTTCTCTTTTCTGCGAGAACTGATTTCACTCACAGAAAACGGTCAAAATCGGCTCATTTTCGGCTTGATTTTGCTCGTTTGCAAGAACAGGGACTGCCCCAAAAGCCTTATATATCAAGCCTTTTCGGGGTGTGCCTTGGATTTTTGCAAGAACTGCACTTACCATCCCTGGCTCTTGGTATCCGGCAAAACAAGAATATTGTCCATTACATTCGCCGAAGTTATCTTGGATTTATAATCCAAATGGCTGTAAATATTCGCTGTTGTGCTGATATCGCTGTGACCGAGCCACTCCTGAATCTGCTTCATCGGTACATCGTTTGCAAGAAGTAAGGACGCACAGCTATGTCGCAGATCGTGGAAACGAATGTGGCGCAAATTGTTCTTTTCAAGCAGCTTCGGAAATGATGCTGTGAGATAGTGCGGAGAAATCAATGTCCCCATCTCATCTACGCAGATATACTCCAAATACTTTTTGTTGTAGCATCGTCCGCATACCCGCCTGTATTCTTCCTGCTGTTCCTTGAGTTTTAGCAGCTTCTCTTTGAACACAGGAACAAGGGGCAGCGTTCTCATACTCGACTTGGTTTTGGTCGTATCCTGTGCTATCTGGATATGCTTGCCATCAAGATTGCAGGAAGTAACGGTGTGTCTAATGGTAATCGTATTGTTTTGAAAATCAATAGCGTCCCATTTTAAGCCCAGAGCTTCACTTCGCCTCAATCCATAGAACGCACCAAGAAAAATCGGTATTTCAATCAGCGTTCCTTTGGCGGCTTCAAATAGTGCCTGTACCTCGTTGCTGTCATAGAAGCTGCCGATAAACTTATCAGCTTTAGGGCGTTCCACTTTATCCGCAGGATTGACGGAAATAAGGTCAATCTTTACGGCATATTTCAAAGCCCTGTGAATAACAGCGTGATAGTGAATAACCGAATTAGCTTTTACTCGCTTCAACTGCTTCATGTAAAAGAGTGAGAGAACGCAAAAAAGCCGCTTACTCTTAGGTGAATAAGAATAAGCGGCTATGTGTGATATGCCTTAGATATGTTCAATACTCGATTTGGTCTTTGTGGTGTCCGACGCAACCAGAACGCGCTTGCCGTCAAGATCACAGGAAGTAACCGTGTGACGGATGGAAGAAAAATAATGATAGAGCAAAACCATAACAAGCAAAAAGGAGCGGCCATCGGCCGCTCCTTTCTCATAGTGTGTTTGCCTGACTGCGAAAATTTGGATAACATCTCATCTGCCGCAAGCACCACTTTTTTTCGGCGGCGTCTTTACGCTGATACCAATACGTTTATTGCGTCAGCCCGACCGGTGGATGCTGACGAAACCGGGACAAGCGGAACGGATAAATCCGTTCCCTACAAGGGTGCGGTGGAAAACTCAGCAACGTACTAACGTTACGCGAAGCAAAAACGGTTTCCTCCGCAACCTCGATACCGGGACACCGCAATAACCGTATCGGTAGGTGCGTCAAATCGCCTCTAAAAGACTCCGAGGGATTTGAAGATGAGGGACCAGGCGAACATGGTGAAGCAGCACAGGGCGCTGGTGGAAACGACGATATCGCCGGCAAGCTCATCGTCGCCGCCCATCTGCTGAACCATGGTGAAGGACGCAATAGCCGTGGCCGAGCCGAAAATGGCGATCATACCGGCAAAGGCTATGCCGCGGATGCCGAGGAAATATGCCGCAGTGAGGAAAATGCCGGGCATGATGACAAGCCTGCCGAGGCAGACTTCAACGAGATCCTTAATGTATTTATGTATGCCGCCCCACTGGAAGAATGCGCCGAGCATGAACAGCATCATGGGGTTGGTGGCGGCGCTTATCTGCTTTATGGTCGAAAGCAGCGCCTCGGGCAGATGTATGCCGAGCAGCTGGAACGCAATGCCCACGACCGTGCCGAGGATGAGAGGGTTTTTGAAAACGTCTATGATGATGCCGAGAGCGTTTGGCCTTTTGCCGCTGAACAGCTCAAGCGTTATCACTGCGATGGCGTTGAACATCGGAACGACAACGGAGATGAGCACGACGACCGGGCCTGCGTCCGCGCCCGGAACGAGCGCCGTTGCAAGCGGCAGACCGATTATGACGAAGTTCGAGCGGTAAATGCCCTGAATCTTGACGCCGCGCTTGGCAGTGTCCTTCTCGGTCAGCATGACGTAGGCGAAAGCAAGCGCGTATTCGAGGAGCACGCCGCCGGCTGCAAAGATCAGAAGCTTCGGCTGCACAGCGCCGGAAAGATCCGAGGTGTAGATGTTGTAAAACAGCATCAGCGGCATGAAATAGCGAAACAAAAGCCTGTTGAGCTTGGGAACGTCCTCGCGCTTAATAGCGCCCAGATGCCTTGCAAGGCATCCGAGCGCCATGATGAGAAATATCGGAACGACCGCGTTTAAGCAGACGAAAAATGCCGTCATTTTTTGTCCTTCCTCTGGAGCTTGTGCTTTTTGCCGTCAGGCGTTTGGATATATGTGTTCTCAAGTACCTCGATCGCGCCCTTGCGCCACTCGTCGAGGTATTCCTTGCGCAGCGCGTCGCGCTCGGCCGTTTCTTCGGCGGTCAGCTCGCGCTCTTTTTTTATGCGCGCAAGCTCGTTTATTCTCTGAAGCTTTGAATTTTCCATTATTTTATCGTCCCCAATTCGTCAAGAGTTTTTTCAAATGCAGGAATGAAATGCTCGATGAAATATTCGGCCTCCGGCATGTTGTAAGCGTGTATTGCCTCCAGAGTCTGCTTTTCGGCGTTTAGAAATTCGTTGTTGCCGGCCTTGCGCTCTTCGATGCATTTGATGTAGGCGCTCAGCTTGTCGGCAGCTTTTACTATCGGGTGCAGCTCGCGCTGAGTCTGCCCGGTGAGGATAGGCTCAAACGCCGCCTGAAGCTCCTCGGGCAGCATGCCCAGCAGCTTTTCCGACGCAATGGTCTCGACGCGGCGGTAAGCGCTCATGATCTCGTCATCGTGATATTTTATCGGCGTGGGCAGATCGCCGGTGAGTATCTCGCTTGCATCGTGATACAGCGCAACGGCGGCGCAGGCCTCGGGGTCGCAGTCGATGCCGTAAACGTCGCGGCGAATAACTCCCAGCGCGTGCGCGATCACCGCAACCATGTGGCTGTGCTCCTGAATGTTTTCATGTATCGAATTGCGCATCAGGCTCCAGCGCTCGATGTAGCGCATGCGCGAGATCAGCGCAAAAAAATTGCTGTCCATTTTCGCTCTCCTCTGTTAAAATCAAATTAATGTTATCACACGGGGCGAATAATATCAAATATTTGCGGAACATTTTTTGCTGCGGCTTCGTCATAGAGACGTTGATCGATCATCATGACCTTGAAAGGAGCATATAAAAATGAAGAATTTTAAGAAAATGATCTGCGCGGCGCTGTGCCTTGCAATGGTGTTCTCGCTGTGTGCCTGCGGCAGCCAGACAAACGATAAAGCCAAGAAGACCGATGAAAACGATAACAGCCAGATAGCAAACCCCGTGCATGAATCGAGTGCTGAGGAATTTAAGGCCGCCGGTATCGTCATGCTCGAGATCGACGGCAAAACGCCCGTGTACACGACGATTGACGGAGACGAGACGCTGTATCAGGCGGATTACGGCACATTCACCATCCGTGCACAGAAAACGGATGAACAGAAGGACATCTCCGGTATGAGCTATGAGTGGACCGAGGATCCGACAATGACCCTGGAGCTTTTGCAGGGAAACCCCTTATTCAAGCTCGACGGAAAGGGCGCCGGCATCGTTTACTGGTATCTTAACGGCAGCAGCTGGTCTGTCGGCATGACGGAGGGCGCGAGCGTGGACACCCTGAAGAGCCTGTACTTCAAGACCGCAGAGTTGAATCCCGGCGGCGACGGCTTTCTCTCAAACTGAAAAAAGCTCTTTACAAACGCCGCCGTAAGTGGTAATATTACAAGGCTAAGCCCGTGTGCTCAGTGATCGGGAGACCTTTCCTCCCTTTACTTAGCCATTGGGTATATAAAAATCATGAAAGGGGTATCATTATGATCACCAAAGAGACCAAGACCGCCGTTATAGAGGCAAACAAGACCCACGAGAACGACACCGGTTCTCCCGAGGTTCAGATCGCTATTCTCACTCAGCGCATCCGCGAGCTGACCGCTCACCTGAAGGTTCATCCCAACGACGACCACAGCCGTCTGGGCATGTACAAGATGGTCGGTAAGCGCCGCCGTCTGCTCGACTACCTCGCAAAGAAGGATATCGAGCGTTACCGCGCAATCATTGCAAAGCTGGGCATCCGCAAGTAAGTCCGGCATTTCCGAAGGGTATGAAGGTTTTAAGCAGGGGACAAGTGAATATGTCCCCTGCTTTTTTTCACGGCTGAGGCCGCGGAAAAAAGAAAGTAATAGGTAATAAGTAATAGTGAATAGGCGCTGTGTGCGCAAACGCACTTTTTCAATAGCGCCTTTACGCTGATACCGATACATCCATTGCGTCAGCCCGACCGGTGAGTGCAGATAAAACCGGTACATGCGGAATGGGCAAGCCCGTTCCCTACAGGGGTGCGGTGCAAAAACTCAACATCGCACTAATGGGCAGCGCGGCACGCATGGTTTCCTCCGCAGCCTCGATACCGGGTTCACGCAATATGCATATCCGCAGCTGCGTCAAATCGCCACTAAAACCCCTCGGCAGCAAAGCTGCCTGCTCCCCTTGACAGGTGAGCCAATGGGGTGCGGTGCAAAACTCAGCGCTGCACTACTGGGTAGCGAAACGTTATGGTTTTCTCCATTGTTTCGATACCGGGCTACCGCAAAAAACGTATAAGTACAATCTGAAATCGCCACTAAAAGAGCTTAGTATTTGAAAATAGGCTTCGGAGTGAAACCCGTTTTCAAGTGCTATGCTCCGGCGGTTTTTGAAAATAGAAAAATGAAAAGGAGCAAAACAAATGATAATCACGCACAAAGAGTTTCCCGATTACAGAAAGTTTGAGATCGAGTACGAAGGCCGTCCTCTGAAGATGGAAGTAGGCAAGATGGCAGAGCTGTGCAACGCAGCGGTTCTGGTCACCTACGGCGAGACCACCGTTCTTGTCACCTGCACCGCATCGGCTCGTCCCAAGGACGGCATTGATTACTTCCCTCTGTCCGTTGACTTCAACGAAAAGCTGTACGCAGTCGGCCGCATCCCCGGCAGCTTCATGCGCCGCGAGGGTAAGCCCAGCCTGCCGGCAGTCCTGGCATCACGCCTGATCGACCGCCCCATGCGTCCCCTGTTCCCGACCGACCTGCGCAACGACGTCGTCATTGCATGCGAGGTCCTGTCCGTTGACCGCGATTGCAGCCCCGAGATCACCGCAATGATCGGCGCATCGGCAGCGGTCAGCATCTCCGACGTTCCCTTCAACGGCCCCATCGCAGGCATCGTCCTCGGCTGGGACGGCGAGAAGTATCTGTTCAACCCCACCCAGGAAGAGCGCAAGACCAACCGCATGACCACCACAATCGCTGCAACCCATAAGAAGATCGTCATGATCGAGTCCGAGGCAGATCAGGTCCCCGAGGATGTCATGTACAAGGGCATCGTGCAGGCTCATGAGCACCTCCAGCCGGTTCTTGACCTCATCGACAAGATGGTCGCGGAGATCGGCAAGCCGAAGTTTGAGTACGAGCATGCTGCATTCGACGATGAGCTGTTCAATAAGCTGGTCGAGAACGAGTTTGCGGGCATGGAATACTGCATGGATACCGACGACAAGAACGTTCGCGAAGCGCGCGTCAACGAGTGGGTCACCGCAATGGAGGAGAAGTACTCTGAGGAGCACCCCGACATGATGCAGTACATGGACGAGATCCTGTACAAGCTCCAGAAGAAGGTCGTCAAGAAATGGCTGCTGGCCGGCAAGCGTGTTGACGGCCGCGCAATGAACGAGATCCGCCCCCTCGGCAGCGAGGTCGGCATCATCCCCAGAGTTCACGGCTCGGCACTGTTCACCCGCGGCCAGACTCAGGTGCTCTCGATAGCAACACTTGCAACTCTGTCCATGTCCCAGAAGCTCGACACCATCTGGGAAGAGGAAGAGAAGCGTTTCATGCATCACTATAACATGCCCTCTTACTCCACGGGCGAGGCTCGTGCCAGCCGCAGCACCGGCCGCCGCGAATACGGCCACGGCGCACTGGTCGAGAAGGCGCTCGAGAGCGTCATCCCCTCGGTAGAGGACTTCCCGTACACCATCCGCGTAGTCTCCGAGATCCTGTCCTCCAACGGCTCGACCTCGCAGGGCTCCATCTGCGGCACAACGCTGGCGCTTATGGACGCAGGCGTTCCCATTAAGGCTCCCGTTGCCGGCATCTCCTGCGGCCTTATTCAGGACGGCGACGATTTCACCACCTTTATCGACATCCAGGGCGTTGAGGACTTCCACGGCGAGATGGACTTCAAGGTCGCCGGAACCAAGACCGGTATCACCGCCATCCAGATGGACCTCAAGAACGACGGCCTCAAGCACGAGATCGTCAAGGAAGCTCTCGAGATCACCCGTGAGGCTCGCTACCAGATCCTCGACGAGGTCATGCTCAAGGCTCTGCCCGAACCTCGCAAGGAGCTTGCAAAGAGCGCACCGAAGATGATCCAGATGAAGATCAATCCCGACAAGATCCGCGAGGTCATCGGCTCAGGCGGCAAGGTCATCCAGAAGATTACCGCAGACACCGGCTGCAAGATCGACATCGACGACGACGGCAGCATCTTCATCGCATCCGAGGATATCGAGGCATGCCGCGCGGCACGCCAGACCATCGAAAACATCGTTTTCGAGCCCGAGGTCGGCGCACTGTACTACGGCAAGGTCGTCCGCATCATCCCCATCGGCGCATTCATCGAGCTTGCTCCGGGCAAGGACGGCATGTGCCACATCAAGGATCTTGAGTTCAAGCGCACCGAGAAGGTCGAGGACGTTCTCAACGTCGGCGACATGACCTGGGTCAAGGTCACCGAGATCGACGACCGCGGCAGAGTCAACCTCTCGCGCAAGGAGGCCCTCAAGGAGCGCGGCGAGGCGTAATCGAAGAATCAAAAAACAGCTGTTTATTCTTTGAATAAGCAGCTGTTTTTAAAACATCGAAGGGAGCTTTGAATGATGGAAAACGAGGCCAAGCGTGCCAAAGTGCGTATTATTATTGCATTTTCTGTTTTGATCGCCGTGCTGCTGATAATAGCGGCCGCTTTCTGCGTGTACCGCTATCAGCACACGTTTTCGCAGGAAAAGTGGCTTTCGAATGCGGACGGGCGCTACATGATCGTCGCCGATATGCTCGAAAAGCACCCGCTCACCGGAATGAGCGAGGCCGACGTCATAGCGCTTCTTGGCAAGGAAGACGGCGACGGGCCGGCCTCCTTCAAGCTCAGCGATAAAAACTATCCGCCGGAGACCACGCTCGTGTACCATCTGGGCGTCGAATACATTGACAACATGTGGCTCATAATCTCGATAAGCGACGGAATCGTCACGGAATACCTCATCGACGTGACCTGACGCTCAAGCAGGCACTGTGACAAAGCGGCAGGCATTTCAATGGCCTAAGAAGCTTTTCTTCCCTCTGCGGGAACATTTCCGCATCCCTCGGCGTCATACAGGCAAAGAACACAAAAGGAGTTGAGAGATCATGACAAAAAAGCTTGCCGCGAGCATTCTGTGCCTTGCTCTTGCTTTTTCGCTCGCAGGCTGCGGCATATTTCGGGGCGCAGCGCCAGAAAACACTCCGGCAGTTCCGGACGACTTCTCGCTGCGCTTTTCATGGTGGTACGACGAGACGCAGAAAAACATCCTGGACACACAGACGGGCAGTATTCAAAAGGATCTTGCCTCGGACGGGACGGCATCGGCGGAGCTTCGCCCCGAGCCGGACTTTTTGCAGCGGCTGTACGAGCTTGTCTGCAAATATCGCCTTACGGATATCGACCGCGAAATGACCTCGCAGGAGCTCGCGGACGATAAATCAAAGGCGGTTTCCATGATCCCGCTCGAGCATTACGAGATCTCCGTAACACTGAACGGAAGGAGCCTTCTTATCTGCGGCGATCAGACGGCCGTCTACCACATGACCTCGGATGAGGACGCCGCAAATTTCATAAACGCCGTGACCTCCGTTAAGAAGGCCGTGACGGAGCTGCCGGAATGGACGGCCCTGCCGCCCGCGAACGGAGGCTATGACTGAGCCTTAAGAAAGCGTTCAGAATATGAATAAACGGTATATTTCGCCTTTATGCTCTTGCATAGAGGCGAAATTTATGCTATCATTTAGCTAATAGTGTTAGTTAAATTGCAAGGAGACAACAATGGACTATTTTTCTCTTGCGGAAAAGATGCTGTCGGTCAGGGCAAGGCTGAGCCATCTCCCGGCCGGGGAGGCTGTCAGCGATGCCTGCGGAGGCGAGTTTTTCGCGCTGAGCCTGTTGCTTCTGCACGATCAGCCGAGCTGCCCGTCGGAGCTGCGGCGCAGCATGGGGGTCTCGTCGGCGCGCATTGCGGCGCTTTTGAAGCACCTTGAGCAAAAGGGCTGGATCAGCCGCAGCGCCGACGAGCATGACGAGCGTCGGGTCAACGTTTTGCTGACCGATGCTGGGCGCGAGCTTATAAACAGCCGCCGCCGCGAGGCTATCGAGCGCGTTTCCGCGGCGCTGAGGGAGCTCGGCGAGGAGGATGCGCACGAATACGTCCGGCTTCAGCAGAAAATGCTCGACGCGCTTTCCGAAGATACCTTCGATTGACAAGAGCGCATACGGTTTCGGCAAGCGATCATTGTTGTGATGCCCGGCAGCTTCGATACCGGGCCGACGCAATAAATGTATCGGCAGAAGCGTTAAAACGCCTCCAAAAAAGTAAGGAGTGATATTATCAGAAAATCAGTTGAGTTTGGAAGCAATCGCACTGCGATAGTCGAAAAAACGCGCGAGGCGGCGGTTTCGGTGCTGCCGATCGTCGCGATAGTAATAGTGCTGTGTCTTTTTGTGATGCCTATGCAGGCCGACCTGCTTTTGTGCTTCCTCATCGGCGGACTGCTGATAGTTGCCGGCATGGGGCTGTTTTCGCTGGGTGCCGAGCAGGCGATGATGCCCATCGGCTCGAAGATCGGCACGGCGCTGACCAAAACAAAAAATCTGCCGCTGATCCTCGGGGTGAGCTTTCTGCTTGGCTTTGCGATAACCGTAGCCGAGCCGGATCTTCAGGTGCTTGCGCAGACCGTTCCGCACATAAAAAGCAGCGTGCTGCTCATAACCGTCGGCGTGGGTGTCGGATTTTTCATGACGGTGTGCATGCTGCGCATCCTCACCGGTGCGAGCCTCAGATGGCTGCTCATAGCCTGCTATGCGCTCATCTTCGTGCTGGCTGCGTTCACCGACCGCAATTATCTGAGCATCGCTTTCGACTCCGGCGGCGTCACCACCGGGCCGATGACGGTGCCGTTTATCCTCGCAATGGGGCTTGGTGTTTCCATGATACGAAGCGACCGCGCCGCCGAGGCCGACAGCTTCGGTCTTGTTGCGCTGTGCTCGATCGGACCGATACTCTCGGTGCTCATCCTCGGATTTTTCTATAACGACAGCGAGGCGACCGCCGGAGTAAGCGCCGCCGCGTTTGCCGACACGCGCGAGATAGGCTCGGCCTTCATCTCCGCGATACCCGATTACATGGCTGAGATGGCCGTCGCGCTGCTGCCGATCGTCGCGATATTCCTTATCTTCCAGCTGTGTCTGCTGCGTCTGCACGGGAGGCCGCTTGCGAAGATACTCATCGGCATTGTCTACACCTATGTCGGCCTTGTGCTGTTCCTCACGGGCGTGAACGTCGGCTTTTCGACCCTCGGCGCATCGCTGGGCGCGGCGCTTGCCGAAAGCGGAGCCAAGTGGCTGCTAATTCCGCTGTCGATGCTGCTCGGCTGGTTCATAATTTCCGCCGAGCCTGCCGTCGGCGTTCTTGAAAAGCAGATCGAGCAAGTCAGCGCCGGCGCGATACCCGGCAGGGCGATAAAGATCAGCCTTTCCGTCGCCATTGCGCTTGCAATGGGCATTGCCATGCTGCGCGTCGTGACGGGCATAAGCATCATGTGGTTTCTCGTTCCCGGCTACGCAATCGCGCTCGGCCTGTCGTTTTTCGTGCCGGATATCTACACCGCGATAGCCTTCGACTCCGGCGGCGTTGCCTCCGGTCCCATGACGGCGACCTTCATGCTGCAATTTATGATGGGCGCATCCACCGCGCTCGGCGGCAATGTGCTCAGCGACGCTTTCGGCGTTGTTGCAATGGTCGCGATGATGCCGCTGCTGTCGATCCAGGTAGTCGGCGTGTTGTTCGAGAAGCATGCAAAGCGCGGCGAGGCGAGCGAGGAGGTTTACGGAGACCTCGATATCATCGAGCTGTGGGAGGAAGCGATATGAACTACGTTATATCAATAATTAACCCCGAGGCGCTCGACACGCTGTGCGTGATATGCGCCGAGCTCAAGCTGCCGATGACGGTGGTCATGCACGGGCGCGGCACGGCCGTGCAGAGCATGATGGATCTTCTCGGCATCGAGTCGAACGAAAAGCGCGTCGTTTTGACCGTTGCCGACAGCGATAAAACTAAGCAGCTCATCGCCGACCAGCGGCGCAGGCTGCACCTGGGCGTTCCGGGTCACGGCATCGTCATTGCCGTGCCGGTAAAAAGTATTGGAGGTGGAAAGGCCTTGGCATATCTCAATCAGGACAACAGAAACGTGAAGCAGGCGCCTGCGCTCAGCTTCGCTTACGAGCTTATAGTTGCGATCACCAACGAGGGCTGCACCGATATGGTCATGAACGCAGCTCGCGCTGCCGGTGCGCGCGGCGGCACGACTTTGCACGGCAAGGGCACCGGCGAGAAGGATCCTCGGTTTTACAACATCACCCTCGCCGAGGAGAAGGAGGTCGTTCTCATCGTCGCTGCGGCCGAGCAGAAGTCCGAGATCATGGCCTCGATCATCAAAAAGGCCGGGCCCGACACCGAGGCCGGCACGATAGCCTTCTCTCTCCCCACGACCGAAGTCGCCGGCTTTGGGCTTTTGGAGGCGAATTGAGGCACCTACCGATACATATATCTCCGGTAGCCCGTTGTCGAGGGCACGGAGGAAACCATGACGTTTCGCGTTCCTCAAGACAACGCACCCGTAGGGGCGATCATTGATCGCCCGTTTGCTGCGGTTTTGCCGGCACTCACCGGTCGGGCTGACGCAATAACCGTATTGGCATCAGCGTAAAGTCGCCTCTAATTGTCTTCCCCTTGAGGGGAAGATGCCGCTTGCGGCAAATGAGGTGTAATTCAAATTGCGGCGTTAGCCGCTTCATTATTGCAGTAGGGGCGGCCATTGGCCGCCCTTTTTTAATAATGTGGCGGTTAGCACCGCAGATTTAATAACACCTCATCCGTCACCAAGGTTTTTTCGGTGGCGTTTTTACACTAATACCGATACGGTTATTGCGTCAGCCCGACCGGGAACTGCCGGCAAAACCGTTACACGCGGAACAGGCTTGCCCGTTCCCTACAAGGGGGCGGTGCAAAAATTCAGCATCGCACTTGCGTTACGCGCGGCAACCACGGTTTCGTCGGTAACTTCGACACCGGGCAACCGCAATATGCGTATCCGTAGGTGTGGTAATGCGCCTCTAAAAATAGACAGGGGGAGGATTGTTTGGTATAATAAAGTGTTAGAAATTTTCAAGGCGGTGGAAGAATGCTCAGAATACTCTACGGCACGGCCGGCACGGGCAAAAGCGCGGCGATCATGGACGAGATCCGGCGCGGCGCGGACAGCGGCGAGCGGTATATACTGCTCGTTCCCGAGCAATACAGCCACGAGGCCGAGCGCGAGCTGTGCGCCGTGTGCGGCGACGGCCTGTCGCTGTATGCCGAGGTGCTGTCGTTCACGGGACTTGCGCGCGAGATAAGCTCCGAGTGCGGCGGTGCGGCAAACGAATACCTCGACAAGGGCGGCAGACTTTTGTGCATGGCGCTGGCTGCCGACGGGCTGTATTCGCGGCTGCGCGTTTACGGTGCGGCACGGCGCAAGGCCGAGCTTCAGACGATGCTGCTCGGCGCCGTGGACGAGTTCAAAAGCGCCTGCGTGACGAGCGAGCAGCTGCTCGATGCCGCGGAGACCTGCGAGGGCGCGCTTGGCGATAAGCTGCACGACCTGGGGCTTATACTCGAAGCTTATGACGGCGTTGTCGCAAACGGAAGAGCAGACCCGTCTGACCGGCTGAGCGTGCTCGCGCAGCAGGTCGGGCAGTGCTCGATGAACGAGCGCACGCATGTGTTCGTTGACGGCTTCACGGACTTCACCGCGCAGGAGCGCAGAGTGCTTGAAGCGCTGCTTTTAAAGGGCGTGCGCCTTACCGTGTGCCTTGGCTGCGACGAGCTGCACGGCGGAAGCGAGGTCTTTGCGCTCAGCCGCATAACAGCCTCGGCACTTTTGAAATTTGCCGCCGATAACGGCGTCAAGGCGCAGACCGAGCGCCGCGAGGGCGAAAGCACCAAGGCAAAGCCGCTCGGCGAATTTTGCGAAAACATGTTCAGCTACCGCGCCGTCGAGGCCGGCGACGCGGAAGACCGCATTAAAATAATAAGTGCAGCCGACATGAATGCCGAGTGCGAGTTTGCTGCCGCCGAGGCAGTGTCGCTCGTGCGCGACACGGGCTGCCGCTGGCGCGATATCGCCGTGTGCGCCAAGGGCTTTGACGATTATCGCCTGCCGCTGGAGTCGGCATTTTCGCGCTTTGGTGCGCCGATATACACAGCGCGCAAGGCCGACATGCTCTCAAAACCGCTGCCGATGCTTATCGAGTCGGCGTATGAGATCATCCTCGGCGGCTGGGAGGCCGACGATGTGTTCGACTATCTGCGCACGGGCTTCGGCGGACTGGATACAGGCGAGTGCGACGAGCTTGAAAACTACGTTTTCATGTGGCAGCTGCACGGCTCGGCGTGGACAAGAGCCGAAAATTGGCGGCTGCACCCGGAGGGCTACGGCAAGCAGCCGGACGAGGCGTCCGAGCAGACGCTTGAGCACATAAATCTTCTGCGCGAAACGGCGCGCCGGCCGCTTATGCGCTTTGCCGAAAATGCCGCTGCCGCCACGACCGCATCAGGGCAGGCGCAGGCTCTGGCAAGCCTTTTTGAGGATCTGCACCTTGCCGATAAGCTTCAGGCGCGTGCCGAGGAGCTGGAAAAAGACGGCCGGGCCGCCGCGGCGCAGGAATACGCCCAGCTGTGGGATATAACGGTCGGCGCGCTCGAGCAGTGCGCGGCAGTGCTCGGCGACACTCCGGCGGATGCGGAATATTTCGGCCGCCTGTTTTCGCTTATGCTCTCTCGCTACGATATCGGAACGATCCCGGCCTCGCTCGACTGCGTGACGGCCGGCGAAATGGATCGCATGCGCCGCCGCAATATAAAGCATCTGATCGTCCTCGGCGCAACGGATGAGCGCATCCCCGGCACGGAAACGGACACCGGCGTTTTTTCGACCGACGAGCGGCGCAGATTGCTTGAGATGGACATTGACCTCGGCGGCGTCGGCGACAGCGAGCTGTGGCGCGCGTTTTCCGTTGTGTACAACTGCCTGACGCTGCCGTCGGACAGCCTGAGCTTTTGCTATGCGCTCACCGACGGCGCCGGCGCGCAGCAGCGCCCGGCGTTTGTCGTTAACCGAGCAAAGGCCATGTTCGGAATAGATATCTGCGAGTTTGACATTGGTATGGCGCGCCTTAACGCCGCAGCTCCGGCGCTGGAGCTTGCCGCGCAGTCGCTGCACGGCGGCGGAGCGTGCGCGGCAAGCGCGGCCGAGTTTTTCGCCCGGCACGAGCCGGAGCGTCTGCGCTCGCTTGAAGCACAGGCAAACCGCAGCCGCGGCAGCCTTTCGCGCGCATCGGTCAGGGCGCTTTACGGCGATAAACTGCGCCTTTCGGCCTCGAGGATAGATAAATTTGCGTCCTGCCGCTTTGCTTACTTCATGCAGTACGCGCTCAAGGCAAAGCCGCATGAGCCGGCAGGCTTCACCGCGCCCGAGATGGGCACGTTTATGCACAAAATTCTGGAGCAGGTCTCGCGCGAAGTCGCCTCCATGGGCGGCTACAAGAGCGTCGATGACGAGACCGTTACGCGGCTGTGCGATAAATACATCGACGAATACATCACGCGCGAGCTTAACGATTTTCGCGATAAAAGCAAGCGCTTTGAATACCTTTTCCGCCGCCTGACCGGCAGCGTGCATCGGATAGTGCTTGACCTTGCCGACGAGCTGCGCCGCAGCGATTTTCAGCCGCTGTCGTTCGAGCTTGACTTTGCCGACACGCCGCAGCTTCCGCCGCTTGAGCTGGGCGAGGGCGAGGATAAGCTCGTGCTCACCGGCGTTGCCGACAGGGTGGACGGCTGGCTGCACGAGGGCAAGCTGTATCTGCGCGTTGTCGATTACAAAACCGGGCGCAAGAAATTTGACCTGTCCGACGTGCTGTACGGCATGAATCTGCAAATGCTTCTGTACCTTTTCTCGCTGGGCGAGAACGGAAAGCTTCTGTACGGCGAGGAGATCGTCCCGGCCGGGGTTTTGTACGTTCCGGCGCGCGACGGAGTGATAAGCGTGGATGGGGATATAAGCGATGCCGAGCTTGAGAAAAAGCGCAGCAAGGGTCTGCGCCGCAGCGGCCTTGTGCTCAGCGATCCGGAGGTCATCCGGGCGATGGAGCATGCCGACACGCCAAAGTATATACCCGTTGATTTCAAGAAAAACGGCCCTGCCGGCGATGCGCTCGTTTCGGCAGAGCGTCTGGGCACGCTTGCCCGGCATATCGACCAAACGCTGTGCGAAATGGCGTCGGAGCTTCGGCGCGGCAGCATCGCCGCCGACCCTTACTATGCCGGCCAGCAGGAGAATGCCTGCATAAACTGCGATTATTTCGACGCATGCCGCTTTGCCGACGGCGAAAACGGCGAGAGCATGCGATCTACTCCGCATCTGCCTGCAACGAAGGTGTGGAGCGTTCTGGAGGGAGGCGAGGAAGATGGCGAGGTTTGAGCCAACAGCGTCGCAGAAATGCGCGATCGAGGAAACCGGACGCGCCGTGCTTGTGTCGGCGGCGGCCGGAAGCGGAAAAACAAGGGTGCTCACCGAGCGCCTGCTTCGCAGAATAGAGCACGATGCCGATATCGACAGCTTCCTGGTCATAACCTTCACCAAGGCCGCGGCCGCGGAGCTTCGCAGCCGAATACTCGACGAGATATCCGAGCGCCTTGCCGCAGATCCAGATAACCGCAGGCTCAAGCGGCAGAGCGCGCTGTGCGCCAAGGCGCAGATCGGCACGATCGACTCGTTCTGCCAGAGCTTCCTGCGCGAAAACTGCCACGCGGCGCAGCTTTCACCGGAGTTCAAGGTCATAGAGGAGGACAGAGCGGAGGCGATAAAGCAGCGCGTTATCCAGCGCGTGCTCGATGAGTGCTACGAAGCGCCCGACGAGGGCTTTAAGCTCCTTGCCGACTCTGTCGGCGCCGGGCGCAGCGACGACAGACTTGCGGAAACCGTGCTTGCGCTGCACCGCAAAACGCAGAGCCACGCTCGCCCTGCAAAGTGGCTGGGCGCGCAGCTGGAGGCAATAGAAGCCGACGCCGATGACGCTGGAAAAACCGTCTGGGGCGCGGAGATCCTCGATGAGGTCAGCGCCTCGGCGCAGTACTGGGCGCAGCGAATGGATAATATGTGCCAAAAAGCTGCCGAAAACGCCGTCATTGCCGAAAAATACGGCCCGAGCTGCGCCGACACAGCGCTTTCACTGCGCTCGCTTTCGCGCGCGTGCGCCCTCGGCTGGGACAGGGCGCGGCAGGAGCTGCCCGTAAGCTTCCCAACGCTTGGCAGGCTTCTAAATTCGCCCGACCCCGAGCTTTCCGAGTACATAAAGCAGGTGCGCGCTCTTTGCAAAAAGGACTGCGAAAAATTCACAAAAATGCTCTCGGACGACAGCGAAAAGCTCCTGAGCGACATGCGCGCCTCGGCGCCTGCCATGCGAGCGCTCATTGAGCTGACCCTACGCTTTGACAGGGCTTACAGCGCAGAAAAGCGCCGCAGGGCAGAGGTGGATTTTGCAGACCTTGAGCACCTTACCGCCCAGCTTCTGACGAACGAGGACGGAAGCCCGACAGCCCTTGCGCGCGAAACCGGTGCGCGCTTTTGCGAGATAATGGTCGATGAGTATCAGGACGTAAACTCCGTTCAGGACGAGATATTCCGCGCACTTTCAAGGGATGGGAACAACCTGTTTATGGTCGGCGACGTTAAGCAGTCGATCTACCGTTTCCGCCTTGCCGACCCTCTGATATTCACCGATAAATACGAAAAATACGCATTTTTGCCCGATGCGCGTGAGGGCGAGCCTGTGAAGATCATGCTCCAGGAAAACTTCCGCTCGCGCCGCGAGGTCATAGACGGTATAAACGGCGTTTTCGCGGCATGCATGTCCAAAAAGCTCGGCGAGGTCGATTACGACGAAAACGCGCAGCTTAAATGCGGCGGCGTTTACGACGATGAGGGCGTGGCTCCGGAGCTTATCCTCATCGACGTGTGCGCCGACGAGGACGACCTGCGCGGCAAGGCCGAAAAGGAGGCCGCCGCGGTTGCGGAAAAAATAATCGAGCTTATGCGCTCGGAAATGACGGTAAACGGCCGCGCGCTCGGCTACGGCGATATAGCGCTGCTCATGCGCTCGGCAAACTCAGTGGGCGAAACCTATCGCCGCGAGCTTATCCTGCGCGGCATACCCGTTGCGGCAGGGCAGGGAGGCAGCTTCTTCGGCTCGACGGAGATAGCCTCGCTCATGAGCCTGCTTGCGGTTATCGACAATCCGCATCAGGATGTTGCGCTCATCGCGGTGCTGCGCTCGGGCGCGTTCGGCTTTTCCGCCGACGAGCTTACCGAAATCCGCCTTGCCGACCGAAAATCGGACTTCTTCACGGCGCTGAAAAAGGCCGCAGAGCACAGCGAAAAGTGCGCGCATTTTCTTGAGGTGCTCGATAAATTGCGCTCGCGTGCGCCCGAGATGCCGATCGACGAGCTTTTGATGTTTGTCTATGATGAGCTTGACCTTATGGCGCTTTGCGCCGCCATGCAGGATGCGCCGCAAAGGTGCGCGAACATGCGCATGATGATCGCTCTTACAAAGCGATTCTCCGCCGGAGGATTTCGCGGCCTGCACCGCTTCTGCCGCTGGATCAGGCAGCTTGCCGAGCGCGGCGGAGACATGGGTGCGGTATCGTCCGGGGACGCTGTGAAGATAATGACCATCCACAAGTCCAAGGGGCTTGAGTTCCCGGTCGTTTTCGTGTGCGATACCGCGCGCAGGTTTAACGATGCCGACCTCCGGCAGACGGTGCTCGTCCACCCCGAGCTTGGACTCGGCGCGAAAATTTACGACACCGCGCGCAGACTTGAATATCCAGGCCTTGCGCGCAGCGCGATAAAGCAGCGGCTGCGCCGCGAGCAGCTTTCCGAGGAGATGCGCCTGCTGTATGTTGCGCTCACGCGCGCACGAGAGCGGCTTTTCGTCACGGCGGCGATAAAGCATCCCGAGGAAAAAATGCAGAAAATGATGCTGCAATGCACGCGTCCCATGTCAGCCGAGGTGCTGCTCGGCGCGTCGAGCATGGCCGAATGGATGATCTATGCTCAGCTGTGTGCAGAGCAGGAGAAATTCCGCCTTAGCTTTTTGAGCACGGAGGCTCAGGAGGCGCAGCAGGATATCGAAGCCACGGCGGATATTGCCTGCGCAGACCCGGAGCTTGTTGCCGTGCTTGAGAAAAACGCTGCGTTTTCGTATCCGCATGCGGCTGCGTCCGCGCTGCCCTCGAAGGTCACGGCAACGGAGCTGAAGCGCCTTGAAGCGCCCGACGAGGAGGCGCAGAGCATCGCGCCGAAATCTCGCACGCATTTTTGCGCGCCCCGGCTCGGCGGCGAGGATAAGCTCAGCCCGACAGCGCGCGGCACGGCAACGCATATGCTTCTGCAATACATCGACTATGAAAAAACAGGCTCCGAGCAGGAGATACGCGAAGAGCTTGCGCGGCTGACTGCGGCGCGGTTTTTAAGCCCCCGGCAGACCGAGGCCGTCGATACAGGCAGCATACTGCGCCTGTTTTCCTCGCCGCTCGGCAAGCGCATAATGTCGGCCGATGCGCGAAAGCGCGAGTTTAAGTTTTCGCTGCTGTGTCCGGCGGAAAAATTCTTCCCCGGCGGCGAGGGCGAGAGCGTGCTCATGCAGGGCGTTATCGACTGCATGATCGAGGAGAACGGCGAGCTTACGATAATTGACTACAAAACCGACCGAGTCCGCGGCGAGGAGACCGCCGAGCGTGCCGAAAGCTATGCAAGGCAGCTCGAGGCCTATGCCTATGCCGCGCAGCGGATGACCGGCAAGCCCGTGCGCGAGTGCGTTTTATATTTCTTATATTCGGGCGAAACCGTAAAAAGTTCTTGCAAATAGCAAAGCGCTGTGCTACAATTACCTTTGCGTCTTGTAACCACGCTTTTTGCGTGCTCAAGATAGCCTACGACGAGGAGATATGAACAATGAAGGCAGGAATCCATCCTAACTATCAGCCCACCGTTATAAAGTGCGCTTGCGGCGCAACCATCGAGACCGGCTCGACCCGCCCCGGCATCACCGTCGAGATCTGCTCGAAGTGCCACCCCTTCTACACCGGCAAGCAGAAGCTGGTCGATACCAGCGGCCGTGTTGATAAGTTCAACAAGAAGTACGGCATTAAGTAATTTAAAATTACAAAGTTTAAGACCGCATCCAAACGGATGCGGTCTTTTTCTATTTCTCGGTCACGGGTATGCTGATCTCGGTGACGAATTTTTCAGGGTCGCAGGTGATGCCGAAGTCTATCATCGTGACCTCGCGCGAAAAGCCGGCAGGGGAAAGACCGTTCTCGCGCATGTACCGCGAGAGATTTTCGTACTGTGCGGCGGCCTCCCTGTGGCTTCCGCAGTAGCGCAGGCTGACGCATTTGGTTTCCGGAACGCATTTTGCGCCTTCAAAGTCCTCATCCTCGTCGAGAATGAGGAAAATGCAGTCGTATTTATCAAACCTCTCGCCGAGCAGATTTTCGCACGATATGCCGACGCCGACCTTGCCGAGAAACACGGCCGTTTCGTGCGCGCTGTCGAGCTTGCGTATGGGCATCTCCATGTCAAACGGATCGCTGATGCTCAGCGGTTTTTCGACCCAGACAAGGCGGCAGGGCGGCAGCGTTTTCACCTCGATCACGTCAAGCGGAGTGCTGCGCGCGTCGCTTATCATGCGCAGACGGCTGTTTATCTTGCGCTCGATAACGGCAAGCTCGCGCTGCTTTTCTACGATCTCATCCTTTTGACGGCGGAGCTTCTGCTCAATGACATCAACGTCGCGGTTTTGGAGGAAATCGCCGATCGAGCCGAGCGGCATATCCAGCATGCGCAGATAGCGCACGGTGTTAAGCGGCTCAAACTGCCGCACGCTGTAGTAGCGATAGCCCGTGTCGGGGTCCGTGTACTCGGGCGTGATAAGTCCCAGTGTTTCATAGTGGCGCAGTGTGCCGGTGCTGAGGTTAAAAAGCTTGGCGACGTCGCCGATAGAAAACAGATTGCTCTTATCCAAGGGCATGCACGTCCTTTCCGCGGCGGCATATTATCCTGTATGCGACGATGCAGATAAGAACCTGCAAGATCGAGCCTGCCGCCGTTGCAAGGCCCATCGGGAGCAGCGTCGCAGGGAACATTTTCGACATCAGGTATGCGCCGGGAACACGCACGAGCGCAACGCCCGAAATGTTGTGGATAAACGAGATCATCGACTTGCCGCAGGCGCAGAAATATCCGCTGAAGCAGAAGTGGATGCCTGCAAACAGGCAGTCGAAGATATAGCCGTGCATATACTGCCCACCGGCGGCGATAACGCCCTCGTCCGAGGTGAATAGGCCGACCACGGGCTCGGCGATAAACTGGAACAGGATGCATACTATGATGCCGAATCCGACCGCAATGCCGATGGCATACCACATGGTCTGCTTTGCCCGGCCGTAATCCCCGGCGCCGATGTTCTGCGCGCCGATGGCGGACACCGTCGAGAGCATCGACGACGGAACGAGGAACAGGAAGCTTATGAGCTTTTCGACTATGCCGACCGCAGCCGAGTCCGTCAGGCCGCGGAGATTTGCGATAACGGTTATGAGGATAAATGCGATCTGGATAAGTCCGTCCTGAAGTGCAACGGGAACACCGATGCTGAGTATCTGCCCCATAACGTCGCGCCGGGGGTGAAGATCGCCGCGCGAGACGGCAACGCTCCTGCGCCGGCGGATTGCGATGAATGCAACGAGCACGCTCAGCGCCTGCGCAAGCGTGGTGCCCAGCGCCGCGCCGATGGGGCCGAGGCGCATCGCGCCCATGAACAGATAGTCAAGCGCAATGTTTGCCGCGCAGGCCACCGCAATGAAATACATCGGACTTTTGCTGTCGCCCATGCCGCGGAAAATGCTGCTTATGATGTTGTATGCGGTTATGAACGGGATGCCTATAAAGCACACGGTGAGATACCTCGCCGTTCCGCCCACGGCCTCGGCCGGAGTTGACATCACGGAAACGATGGGATCGACTAGCAGCACCAGCACCGCCGTCAGCACAATGGAAACGAGCATGAACAGCGTAATGGTGTTTCCGACGCAGGCGGATACGCGCTTTTTGTTGCCGGCTCCGACCGCGCGGCCTATAGACACCGTCGTGCCCATTGCAAGGCCTACGATCATGACCGTCAGCATGTGCATGACCTGGCTGCCGACGGAAACCGCCGTTGTCGATGCAACGCCCTCATATTGGCCGATAATAAATAAATCCGCCAGTCCGTAAAGGGTCTGGAGGAAGTAAGACAGAAAATACGGCAGCGAGAAAATGACGATGTTTTTGAAAACGCTGCCCGTTGTAAGATTGCGCTCCACGGTATATCACCTCAAAAAAGTATGACGAGAGCCGTCCTTAACGAAACCGCAAAATACATCTTATGCCCATAGACAATTAAAAACGGATTGGCTCTCGTCATGCTTATATTAAACTCTACAATTATTGTAGAGTCAAGATTTTTTTGCAGAAGAGTGTGGGAGCGCAATCCGTAAACAAAGAATGAATTGTATTGCGTTTCCGACTGCATGGATATATTATATATGATAAAATATCCGGGACATACTGTTATCAACATCAAAAAACTTTTCGGAGAACACCATGCATCATGAAAAACGAAATTATTTGCGAGCTGGATAAGATCCTGCCCGTTGTTGAACGCGTCCACGGAGAGCATCACCCCGAGCTGCACGAAGTCGCCGCCCTGTATGCCGAGGTCAGAGAAAATGCTGATCCGCAAAAGCTTGAGCGGCTCCACGATGTAACATCCGGCTTCACTGCACCTGCCGATGCCTGCCCGACTTATATAAAAGCCTATGCCGACCTGGCCGCACTGGCCGAAAATAAGGCATGACAAAAATACTTTTTATCTGCCACGGCAGGTGGAACGAGTACAGTTCATGACGGCTAATACGCTCCCTTAGGGGGATAGATGGGTGCAGTGCGACCCACCTACCACTACTGTTTTACTACGAATGATTCGACTTAAACCACAATATGTAGATAATCGTTATAAAGTACATACTAAATATAGATTTCAAGGCTTTGCTGCATCGGTACGAAACCGACCAGGCAGAGCCTTTATTTTTGTGCAGATTATAGTGTAGAAATGAGTTGCTATATTCCGGGACTAGAGCGAACATACACATACCCCAAGAGGGACTATATTACATGGAGGTATGTACATGAACATTATGGAATTGAACTACAGCGTACGCCTTGGAGAAAGGCTATTCCCTGGTTCCTCATACCTCAATGGATCAGAAATACGAGGATCTCCGTTTCCTCGCAAGGCAGTATGATCAGCGAATGGGAACCCTTACAACGAACAAGGTATTTCTCATCAATTTACTGGACGAAACCATGCCGGGCATAACAAAACTGCTCTCTTTAACGACAAGAGACCCGGAAACAAGCCTTGCCATGCTGTTTATTAAGCGTTTTAAGTCATATGACCGCATCAAAAAGATGGGAAGGACACGTTTTCTGGATAGCTACAACAAACTTGCCAGAAAGTCACGTAATCGCCGTGCATACGGATATGGCCTTGCCATCTATGAGTTAGCTGTCAACAGCATTACAACACGCGGCGAGAATGAATTTACCTTAGTTGCACAAGACCAGTGCGTGGACTTGGTTTCCGAATCGCAGAAAGCTGCAGACGCAATTATTCTGAAGATGCAAACCCTTGCAGAAACCTTGCCGGAGTACGCTGTCCTGCGTTCCATGGCTGGCGTTGGAGACCAGCTAGGGCCTCTCATTCTTGCAGAGATCGGAGATATCCGCCGTTTCCACAGCGGTAATGCACTCAATGCTTACGCCGGGAACGATGCTCCTCCGTATCAGTCTGGAACGTTTGAGAGCCACAATCGCCACATATCAAAACGTGGGAATGCGGCTCTCAGGAAGTATTGCTTTGAAGTCATGCAGGCGCTTAAACTTACACGGCCTCAGGACGACCCTGTCTACCTTTTCCTGATCAAAAAGGAGCAGGAAGGGAAACCGTATAACGTAGCCAAGATGGCTGGCGTTAACAAGTTTCTCCGGATCTACTATGCAAGAGCGATGGAAGCGCTCCGGCTACAGTAAATCTAAAGTCCATCTTTCATTATACAATATTTTCTTAAATCCACAACTGCTGTGGGTTCGGTTTTTGCGCCTTTTTTCAGATCGTCGGTACCGGTATTTCTTTATTTTCTACTTGACAATTACATTAGCAAGATTTGTCGCTCTGTTTGTTTGATCCACCGTAGGGCGGGGACCTGTGCCCCGCCGTTTGTGTTTTCCGTTTCCGCGGCGGCCCACAGGTGGCCGCCCTACGGAGCGTTAAACTCCAATTCAGCCTTCCCGCACAAACCCCGGGGCTGCCGATTCAGCAGCCCCGGGGTGTTTCATGTGCAATTATTTCGCGTAGATCTGTCCCACGATCCAGGTCATGAGTCTCGTGGGCAGCAGCCGGGTCAGGAACACGAACACCTTGTATTTCCCGCCCAGGGAGCACAGCAGGGGCACATGCCTCTGCAGCGCCTTCTTCGCCACGTAGGCGCCGGCGGCCTCGGCGGTGATGCCATGGAGCTCATCGTGCTCCATGACGGCCACGCTCCGGGTGATGCGCCCTTCATAGACGTCGTCGCCGGCGGGACTCTTCTTCCGGGCGGCGGTGAAGCCCGTGTGGATGTCCCCGGGCATGATGGCGCAGGTCTCGATGCCGAAGGGCTTCACCTCCGGGGCCAGGGCCAGCATATAGGTGCGGACGGCGGCCTTGGAGGCGCTGTAATAGGTCTGGAAGGGAATGGCGATGGGCGCGGCCACGCTGGACATGCTGATGATGCGCCCGCCGCCCTGCCTGCGCATGACGGGGATGACCGCCTTGTTCATGCGCACCATGCCGAAGAAGTTCACGTCGAACTGGCGCTGGGCGTCGGCAGTCTCGGTGAACTCCACCGCGCCGGAAATGCCGAAGCCGGCGTTGTTGATCAGCACGTCGATGCGGCCCTCCCGGTCTGCGATCTCCTGCACCGCGGCCTGGACCTGACCTTCGTCGGTCACGTCGGCCTGTATGTGCGCGATGCGGCCATCGGCGCCTTCGCCCCGGCGGCTCAGTTCATAGACCTTGCAGCCCTGCGCGACCAATGCTTTGGCGGCCTCCAGCCCGATGCCGGAGGTGCCGCCGGTGATGACGACGACCTTCTTGCTCATGCGCTGCCCAGCTCCTTTGCGATGATGTCCATGGCCTCGTCCAGCAGGTCTTCGGTGTGCGTGGCCATATAGCTGGTGCGCAGCAGGCAGTCTGCTTCCGGCACGGCGGGCGGCAGGACGGGGTTGACATAGACGCCGTTGTCATAGAGCCGCTTTGCCGTTGCAAGGGTGTTCACCATGTCGTTGGTGTACAGCGGCACGATGGGCGTGGGCACATCGGCGATGCTCTCGCGGATGCGGACGCCGCGCTTTTTGTAGCCCTCGCGGGCATAGGTGCTCAGCTCCGCAAGCCGAGTTACCAGCTCCGGGTGTCGCTCCAGCTTACGCAGGGAGGCCAGCGCCGCGGCGCAGCTGGCCGGGGTGATGGAGGCAGTAAAGATGAAGGGGCGCGCCGTGTGGCGCAGGAAATCCGCGATGCGAGCCTCCGTGGCCACATAGCCGCCCAGGGACGCCAGCGTCTTGGAAAAGGTACCCATGTAGATGTCCACCTGATCCTCCAGCCCGAAGTGGCTGGCGGTGCCGCGTCCGCCCTCACCAATGACGCCCAGGGCGTGGGCGTCGTCCACCATGGTGCGGGCGCCGTACTGCTTGGCCAGCCGCACGATCTCCGGCAGGTTGGCGATGTCGCCGCCCATGGAGAACACACCGTCGGTGACGATCAGGATGCCGGCAGTCTCCGGCACCTTCTGGAGCTGCCGCTCCAGATCGGCCATGTCGTTGTGCTTATAGCGCAGCATCTTGCCGAAGCTGAGCTGGCAGCCGTCATAAATGCTGGCATGGTTTTCCCGGTCGCAGATGACGTAGTCGTGGCGGCCCACCAGGGCGGAGATGATGCTCAGATTGGACAAAAAGCCCGCAGAAAAGGTCACCACACCGTCCTTGCGCAGGAATTTGGAGAGCTCCTCTTCCAGCTCCAGATGAAGCTCCAGCGTGCCGTTCATGAAGCGGGAGCCGCTGCAGCCGGTGCCATATTGCTCCAGCGCCTGGATGCTGGCCTCGATGACCTCGGGATCCACGGTGAGACCCAGATAGTTGTTGGAGCCCAGCATGATACGGCGCTTGCCCTCCATCATGACCTCCACGTCCTGCCGGGTCTCCAGCGCGTGGAAGTAGGGATAGATGTCCATCTCGCGGGCCTGGTCGGCACGGGACGGCGCATAGCATTTTTCAAACAGATCCATGCTGTCACTTCTTTCCTTTGAAAATGAGATTAGTTCAAAAAAATGAACCAATGAGAGCGTACCATATCTGCCCGAAAAAAGCAACACGCCGCAAGGAAAATATCTGAACACCGAGTATAAACTCAGCGAGGAAAACGCCGAGAAATATAAAGTCTATACCGTCCCCCTCCCGATTGGGACGGCTCTTGGGAAGACGGAGCAGGAAGCTGCGGAATACTGGGATGTTCGAGCCAATAGCGTTTACGGCAAGCTGAAGGGTTTCCTTGGGAGCTCTGATGTGCAGTTTGCTCTGAACGGGAAAGACGCCGTTCTGTTTGTGGAGGATTTGGATGCCTTCTACCAAATCAACTCAATTTAGACAAGGCTTCTATGAACGCCCATGGGCATCTCTTCGTGATGCTCATGGGCGCTTTTTTTATGTCTGCCGTTATAAAAATGGCCGATTTGCAGGCATAGGAAGGCAGAACGAAATAAAGGAGCATGGCAAATGAATGAAATTCCTATCACTGAAAAAGCTGCCCTTCCTCTCGGCGAGAAATACGCGCTGACCATCAAGGAGGCTGCGATCTACTTCAACATCGGCAATAAGAAGCTGCGCAGGCTTGCCGAAAATAATCTGGGACGGTTTGCGCTGGAGAGCGGAAATCGCTTTCTGATCATCCGGCCGAAATTTGAGCAGTTTCTCAGCCAGTCGACCTCGATCTAAATAGCGTTTGTCTGGCAAATAGTAGTTGACTTCTGGGGCTTTCAGAGTGATAGATATGACACCGCCGAAGGGCGAGTCTTCACGGAAAGGGAGGCCCCGAAATGAAACAGCCTATTCCAGCCAAGGACAAGTTCCTGCTCACCATCAAGGAGGCTTCGGAGTACTTCAGCATTGGAGTTAAGAACATGCGCCGCATCGCGGAGAATCACACGGACACGTTTTGCATTTACCAAGGCAATCGGTTTATGATCATCCGCAGCAAGTGCGAAGAATATATCATCAGCTGTTTGAAAACAGAGGAAGGTGGTAATTCGCTATGAAAAGACCCTCGCTGCAGGAGAAGGAGTATTTTAATCCATCCGAGGCCGCGGAATTCTACGATTTGAGCAGAAGGAAGTTTTTCCGGATGCTGGCCGAGACGGAAGAGCTCCCTTTTGTGTCAATGTACAGGTCAAGAAAACTCATCATCCGGTCGGAGTTTGAGGCGTTTCTCAGATCCCATCCGGAGACAAAGGAGGCATTGAAAAATGGCAAACCACCCATACCCCAAGAGGCGGGATTCAAAACATCGTGTGCTCAGGAATGGCGAGTCGATCAGAGCCGACGGTAAGTACCAGTTCAAATACTATGTAGGCGGCAAGATCAAGTTCGTCTACAGCTGGCGCTTAGAGCCTACCGACACCACCCCACAGGGGAAAAAGCCGGGGCCGTCCCTCCGTGAACTGGAGAAGATGATCGGCAGGGATCTGGACTCGCTGCTCGATCCGACCATGAAGAGAATGACGGTGCTGGAACTGGTGGAGCGGTATCTCGCTACCAAAACCGGCGTCAGACCGAACACCCTCATGAATTACAATTTCGTGATGAACCTGCTGCAGAAGGAAGACTTCGCCCTGAAGACGATCGGCGAGGTAAAAACCTCGGACGCGAAGCTCTTTCTGATCAAGCTCCAGCAGGACGGCAAGCGCTACTCCACGGTCAAGACCGTGCGCGGTGTGCTGCGCCCTGCGTTCCAGATGGCCGTCGATGATGATTTGCTCAACAAGAACCCCTTCAGCTTTGAGCTCGCCGGCGTGGTGGTAAACGACAGTGTGACCAGAGAAGCCATCACCCGGGATCAGATGAGGAAGTTCCTGAAATTCGTCCATGACGACAATAACTACTGCAAGTACTATGAGGTCGTGTACATCCTGTTCCACACTGGGATGCGCATTTCGGAATTTTGCGGGCTGACGATCAGCGACATCGACTTTGAGCACCACCTGATCAATATCGATCACCAGCTCCAGCGGTGTGCAGATATGACGCTCGTGATTCAGGAGACCAAGACCCATGCCGGCACCCGAAAGATTCCGATGACGGAGGACGTGGAGAAGTGCTTCCGCGCCATCATCGAGGATCGGCCTACCCCCAAGATCGAGCGCATGGTCGATGGTTACAGCGGATTTCTGTTTCTGGACAAGAACTGTCTGCCGGAAGTGGCCATGCACTGGGAACACCGGTTCAACCACATGGTCAAACGCTACAACGATATCTACAAGGTCCAGATGCCCAACATCACTCCGCACGTCTGCCGCCACACCTACTGCAGCAATCAGGCCAAGGCGGGTATGAACCCGAAGACGCTCCAGTACCTGATGGGCCACAGCGAAATCGGCGTCACGCTCAACACCTACACCCACCTGGGGCTGGAGGATGCTGCTGAGGAGCTTCAGCGTATGGAGGAGGCCGAGGCAGCCCGCAGGGAGCAGGACAAGCTCGCGGGGAAGGCGAAGGATGCTCAGAAACTGTTCAAAGCCGTCTAACCACAAAACCAGCAAGGCACTCTGCTGCAGCAGAGTGCCTCAGACTGTAGACAAAGTC
>DKRV01000009.1:42942-45845 GCA_002472405.1 Clostridiales bacterium UBA7273
GACTTTGTCTACAGTCTGAGGCAAGCACATCGGTGCTTGCCTTTTGTGTTATGCGGTTTGTTCGGACTGGATTTTCTTGAGCTCCTCTTCTTCGAGGACGCGGTATGCCACCTTCCCCACCAGAGTCTTGGGCATATCCTCCTTGAAGTCGATGTCATAGGGCATGGCGTACTTGGCGATGTGCTCGCGGCAGTAGTCCATGATCATCTTCTTGGTCTCCTCCGTGGGCTCGAAGCCGGCGGCCAGCTTCACGAAGGCCTTGACCTTCTGCATCTTGTAGGGATCCGGCACGCCGATGACACAGCTCATCTGCACGGCGGGGTGGGCGTCCAGGATGTTCTCCAGCTGGCCGGGATAGACGTTGTAGCCGGAGGAGATGATCATCCGCTTGGCGCGGCCCCGGAAGAAGATGAAGCCCTCGCTGTCCATGATGCCCAGATCGCCGGTGTAGACCCAGGTGAGGCCGTCGGCGTGGTGGCGGAGGGTCTGGGCGGTCTCCTCGGGATGGTTCATGTACTCCTTCATCATCGTGGGGCCGGAGAGCAGGATCTCGCCCTCCTCGCCGTAGGGCAGCTCCTCATCGGTGCCGGGCTTGACGATCTTGATGTAGGTGTCCGGGAACGGGAGGCCGATGCTCCCCTCCTTGAACATATGGGCCGGGGTCAGGCAGCAGGCGGTGACGGTCTCGGTGGTGCCGTAGCCCTCCCGCACCTGAATGGTGGCGTGATGGTCATAGAGGAACTTGTCGAACTTCTTTTTCAGCTCCACGGAGAGGCTGTCGCCGCCGGAGAACACGCCCTTCAGGCAGCTGAGGTCGGCCTTCTCCATGCTGTCCAGCCGGAGCAGCGCCTCATACAGCGTGGGCACGCCGGCGATGAAGTTGCATTTATACTTCGTGATCTGCTTGGCGTAGGTCTCGGCGGTGAATCTGGGGATCAGGATGCAGCGTCCGCCCTGGCTGAGCATGGTGTGGACGCAGACGCCCAGACCGAAGCCGTGGAACAGCGGCATGGCAGCCAGCATCTTGTCGCCGGGGCGGAAGATGGGGTTCGCCGCCACCACCTGCTGGCCCAGGGCGTTGAAGTTTTTGTTGGTGAGCACGATGCCCTTGGTGGTGCCGGTGGTGCCGCCGGAATAGAGGATCACGGCAGGATCCTCGCTCTTGCGCGCCACGGCGTACTGGTAGAAGCAGGCCTTGCCCAGATTCAAAAATTCCTTCCAGCGGATCACGGGGGCGTCCTTGGGGATCTTCTGGATCTTTCTGCCCTCGGTGAGCATATAGCCCGCCTTGATGGGTCTGGAGAGGGCGTCCTTGATGCTGGCGATGATGATGTTCACCACCTTGGTATTGGCGCGGATGCGCTCGAACTTGTGGTAGAACTGATCCAGCGTGATGGCCGTGACGGACTCGGACTCGTTGAGATAGAACTCGATCTCCTTCTCCGCAGAAAGCGGATGGATCATGTTGGCGATGGCGCCCACCCGGTTCACGGCATAGAACATATAGATGGCCTGGGGGCAGTTGGGCATGGCGATGGTGACCTTGTCCCCCTCGCGGACGCCGATGGTGCGCAGGGATTTGGCGCAGCGGTCGATCTCCTGCAGCATGGATTTATAGGTCGTGCTCTTGCCCATGAAGTCGAAGGCGATGTTGGTGGGGTACTGCTTTGCGATCTCGGCCACCTTGTCGTACATGGAGCCCTCAAAATAGTCCAGATGCATGGGCAGGTCGCCCATGTTCGACTCCCAGGGTGTTTTGGCGGTAATGGTTTCCATTGATTTGTCCTTCTTTTTCTCTTATTTGAAGTCGAATCCGCTGGGCTCGCCGATGGGCTGATCCAGCAGCTCCGGATGGGCGAAGATGTGCTTGACCAGCTTCAGACTGCGGACGAAGTAGAAGCCGTCGGCGATGCGCTCATCCAGGGTGCAGCCGATGTCCACCACGTCGCGGATCTCCTTGTGGCCGTCGGGCATGACCATCTCCTCCTTGTGGAGGGTGCCGATGGCCACCACGATGCTGTTGGTGCCGTAGTCGTTCAGATGGTGATACACGGCGGGGCCCTTGATGCTGCCCAGATTCGTCAGCAGCACGGTGGAATAGTTGGTGTCGCCGTCGGTGAGGGCCTTGGGGTTCACGCCCCAGAAGTCCAGGCAGCGGATGATCTTGATGACGAACATCAAAAGCAGCCGCGGGATCTTGGCGAAGGCGTCCACGGTGGCGTCGATGCCGCCGGTGGAGTGCTCGCTCTTCTTGGTCTCCTTCACCTCACCGGCGATCTTCCGGCTGAGGGTGTCCAGGGTGTCCTCCTCCTTCGGGGTGAAGAACATCAGCGCCTCCTCGGCATGATCGGAGAATCTCCGCTTGGCCACGAAGCTGAGGCTGATGTCAAACCGCTCGTACATCCGGCGGCCCTGGATGAAGCGGTTCATCTTCGGACGCTCTTGGATCATCCTGGCGATGGCCACGATGAAGCAGTGGAACAGGGTGGTCCGGTAGTCCGGATGCTGCAGGTTTTTCTGCTCGATGTATTTCACCAGCTCAGTGGCGTCGATCTTTTCATTCACATAGACCTCCGCCTGGGTGCGCTTGGGCATTAGGTGCATCATGATGGTGGTCAGGCCGGACACGTCCCGCACCCACCAGCCGTCCCGCCGGTCGCCGAATCTGCGTTTGCGCTTTTCCGCCATGTCGCGTTCTCCTCTCATATTCCCATTCAAAAATATTAGAAAACAATTAAAGTCATTCTAGTCTATTTCTTCAAAAAATACAAGTATTTCAGACAAAAAGATACGTCATTTCAAGGTTTTCGCCGGTTTTTGACGACCTGATTTCGGAGATTTCGCAAAAAAATGCTCTATCCGATCTGGATAGAGCATTTTTCAGACCGTAGACAAACCCGCTT
>DKRV01000009.1:45868-99364 GCA_002472405.1 Clostridiales bacterium UBA7273
AAGCGGGTTTGTCTACGGTCTGAGGCACTCTGCTGCAGCAGAGTGCCGTTTTTTATAGTGGAAAAATCCGTGGTGATGGTGTATAATGAATTACTTAATTTTACGGGTGTGACGGATGGTTACGACAAGCCGGGATTTGATGTGGTGAAAGCGGTGAAAGCATTTATGAAAAAACTCAATACTTTTTTGAATTTTTAATGGGATCGTTCTTTGGCGTGTTCATTGGAGATCTTATCGCAAACTATAAAAACTACCGGCAATTCCATGAAATCTATGATGCAACAAACTCAGCGCCCTGGTATTACGGAGCAATCTCCAGCCTAATTCTGTTTATTGCAGTCGTTATAGTCTGCGTAATTATTAAACTGATTATACGCAACAAGACAAAACAACAGATCAGATACCAGTTTGTCCTGATTCTATCATTTCGGTATTTGTTTTTGATAAAGGATTGAAATAACGCCAACAGGGGCGAAGCCGGTGAAAAAGAGAATCGAAAAAAAGCGTGAAAAAGAAAAAAGAGTCGTCACTCTGATGATTCGCCTTTACTGTAAAAAATGTCACGGCACCAAAACCGGTCTCTGCCCGGAGTGCACAGCTCTGGCTGAATACGCCTGTGATCGTAGCGACAAGTGCCCATTTATGGATAACAAGACTTTCTGTTCCAACTGCAAAGTTCACTGCTACAAACCGGAGATGCGGAACAGAATACGGCAGGTTATGCGTTTTTCTGGGCCCCGGATGATATTCTACCACCCGGTTATGGCGATGCAGCACTTAATTAGCTCAAGACGGGAAGCCGCTCGGTTGGCAGAGGGAACAGACGGGATTTGAACAGAAGGTCAGGTGAAACAATGTACTTCTACGGCATTTTGCTGGGTTTATCATCTTTTCTGAGTATTGGGGCATTCCACCCCATCGTGATCAAATGTGAGTATTATTTCTCATACCGATGCTGGCCTGTTTTCCTGACTGCGGGGTTGATACTTCTCGGGTTTTCGCTCTTCATTCCAAACATCATTTTATCCGCAATCATTGGTGTGGTTGGTTTCTCCTGCCTGTGGAGTATTATTGAATTGTTCCATCAGCACAAGAGAGTAGAAAAGGGATGGTTCCCAGCAAATCCAAAACACCACCCTGATTTATAAATGTGACTTCTGAAGAATGAAGTGGTCCCCGATTATGAACGATATTTTTTAAACTGGAGGCTGCGTTATCCTGTATACTTATAGAAATTTTACTGCATGAAAATGCTTTTATAATCATCTCGACAACTTCCAGTTTATCTCCACGTCTTTCCCCTTCACCCCACGGTAGTAAACCACCCCGATTTTTACTACCATTTTACTACCATTGACGGCTGTGACTTGCCGCATTTTGCCGTATTTTGCTTTTTTCATGACAGAGTCACATTTTGTTCACGAAATTATGAGGTCGGCAAATCGCGGCAAAACGGGGCAGAACACGGCTTTCTAGGAGGCTGATCGCATTTGACAAAAATCTTATTTGTGTGCCACGGCAATATATGCCGCAGTCCGATGGCGGAGCATTTTATGAAAGACCTCGTGCGCCGCGAGGGGCTGGAAAATGAATTTGAGATAGCGAGCGCGGCAACGAGCCGCGAGGAGATCGGAAACGATGTGTATCCTCCTGCGCGCAGGACGCTTTCCGAGCACGGCATTGCCTGTCCGCGCCGCGCGGCAAGGCAGCTCACGCGAGCCGACTTCGATGAGTATGACCTAATCATCGGCATGGACAGCGAAAACGAGCGCGGCATGCGGCGCATCTGCGGCGACGGCGACGCTGCAAAGATACACCTGCTCATGGACTACACCGACCGCCCCGGCGACGTTGCCGATCCGTGGTACACACGTAACTTTGAAGCAACCTGGCGCGATGTGTCCGACGGCTGCCGCGCCCTGCTGAAAAGCCTGAAATAAACAGAATTGGCACTCGGCCAGAAAACGCGGCAACGGCATTGTTCGAAACACCGAAAAATATGACGCAGAATGGTCAATAGTTACAGTAGTGACTATGCTCGTGGCCGCCAATGCCGCAACTTTGGTATTGAAACCGCCGTGCTTTTGGGGTATAATGTATAAATCACATCCAAATTAAAAAGGAAGACAAGACATGAGTGCATCAACCGAAAGAAAAAACAGGCAGACCGCTCGCAGCGAAGGCTCCTATGCAAAGGACATCAATGCGAAAAAGGAAGCCGACAAGAAAAAAAAGCAGAGGACCAAATGGATCATCGTAGGCATTGCCTTGGTCATCTTCTTTGCATTTGCAATTTACCTCAACTCCGGCGCACTGTACAGATCGCTTGACGCGCTGACAGTCAAGAACACCGAAGTTACCGTCGGCGACACGACCATTTCCGCCGGCGAGCGCGGCTTCTCCGTGGCGGAGTGCAACTATGTATATCATATGCAGTATATCAGCCTTATGAACACCTATGGCAACTACGCCTCCACCCTCCTGCAGCTGGACACCACCAAGCCTCTCGACGAGCAGACCTGCCCCCTGAACACCGAGGGCAAGGAAAACTACACCTGGGATCAGTATTTCCGCGACGCGACCAAGTCCCAGCTCGTGCAGCTTGCAGCCTTCGAGGCTTATGCAGAGCAGCATGACATAAAGCTCACGGACGACGACTATGCCGAGATCGACGAGACTATCAAGTCCATCGAAAGCACCGCTAAGGAAAACAACTACGGCAGCGTCAGCAAATTCCTCGCCGCAAACTACGGCCGCGGCTGCAACGAGTCCGTTGCACGCGCGATAATGGAGCTTCAGACCCTCGCAGGCAAGGTTCAGACAAGCATCACCGATGTCGAGACCTACACTGCCGAGCAGCTTGCCGAAAAGTACGATTCCGTCAAGGACAGCTACGATAAGTTCACCTACAGCTACTATCTCGTAGCTGCCGAGCTCCCCGAGCACGAGCACTCCGAGGATGAGGATGAGCACGCTCACGAGCCGACCGACGAGGCAAAGGCAGCAGCCAAGGCTACCGCAGAGGAGATCCTCGCGAAGCTCAGCGACGGTACCTCTCTTGCAGACGCGGCCAAGGCAGTAGTGACCGACGCCGAGGTCAAGGAGCAGACCGATCTTGCCGGTTCCTCCGTTGAGACCGCTCTGTCCGAGTGGATAAAGAGCGCTGACAGAAAGGCCGGCGACACCGCAGTCGTTGATTCCGACACCGGCAGCTATGTCGTCGTGTTCACCAAGCGCGACAACAACCAGGCTCCTACCGAGGAGAGCGGCGATCAGAACTACTGCGACTATGTTGCGGAGAATCTGCTCAAGCAGGATGTGCTGAGCGAGTGGAACGAGCATGTTTTCAGCGGCATCGTCGAAGCTTACAAGGGCTCGTACAACGGCTCTTCCCGCTATGTCGGACTCTAAACTATGATTTAAAAAGGCCGTTCCAAATGGGACGGCCTTTTCTGACGGAGAAATTATAATGAACGAGAGAACCATACGCGCCGAAATGCTCCTCGGAGCCGAGGCAATGGAAAAACTTAAAAGCGCGCACGTTGCCGTGTTCGGACTCGGCGGCGTCGGCTCGTGGTGCGCCGAGGCGCTTGCGCGAAGCGGCATCGGGCATCTTACGCTCATTGACCAGGACACGGTCGGACTGAGCAACATAAACCGCCAGCTGTGCGCGCTGACCTCGACTGTCGGCATGCCGAAGGCCGAGGTAGTCAGGCAGCGCCTTGAGGACATAAATCCCGATGCGGACGTGAAAACCATCGTCGGCCGCTACGACGCCGAGCACCGTGAGGACTTCTTTGCAGACTACGACTTCATCGTCGATTGCATCGACCTCGTGGCCTGCAAGGTCGATCTCATCCGGACGGCAAAAAGTCGCGGCATACCCATCGTGTCCGCGCTCGGGACCGGCAACAAGTGCGACGCGCAGCGCCTTACGCTGTGCGACATAAAAAAAACCAGCGGCTGTCCGCTGGCAAGGGTGGTGCGCAAGGAGCTGCGCAGCATCGGCATCGAGCATCACGACGTTGTTTTCTCGCCTGAGGAGGCGATGAAAGCAGCGCAGTTTGAAGCGCCGCCTCCCGGCCGCCGGAGCGTTCCCGGCTCGCTCGTGTGGGTCCCGGCGAGCGCCGGACTGCTCCTGTGTCAGCACGTTGTTACCTCTATAATTCGATGACCTGAGGATGCACATCGGGATCGTGGTTCGCGATGACCGCAATGCAGTCGGGGTCGTTTGCCTGCTCTTCGATCCAGTCAAAGGATTTGAGCATGGCCTTGTCGTTAAAGCCGAAGCCCGGCAGTATCCTCTCGCGCCACGAGCGCTCGGTGAACGCGGCATCCGAGGTCAGGATAACAAACTTTTTGCCGTTTTTAATCTTTACGCCGATCTGCCCGTCGGTGTGTCCCGGCAGACAGACGAATTTTATCGTATCGTCGCCGAAAAGATCATATGACCACCACAACGGGCCGTCCATCGTTCCCTTGAACCAGAAGTGCTCGATCGGAACGCCGCTGTACATGCTCTCGGGCTGACGCAGCTTATACACTGTGCGGATAGTCCACCAGCCCTCTTCCTCGGGCAGCAGGATGCGCTGCGCGTTTTTCACCGAGCGCAGGCCGCTTGTGTGGTCTGCGTCCAGATGCGTGAGCACAACGGCGTTCAGCTCTTCCGGCGTAATGCCCATTTGAGCAAGCTGCTCAGCCACGGTCTTGCCTTTTTTCACCCACGGGTGATAAAATGCGGCAAGATAGCCGGGCAATTGCCGCTTCACCGCCGCTGCGTCATAAACGCCATCGGGGCTTATCTCGCGGCTCCAGCCCGTGTCGATGAGCACCTTTCCTTTGGGATGCTCAATGAGATACGCCGAAACCGGCAGCTCGACGCGCTCGGCAGCCTTATCGAAAACGCCGCGCCGCGCATTTTTCAGGTTCACGCCGCCGCCATACGGCACGGCTTTTGAAACGAGCATGCTGCCGCAGTGCAGAATATGGATCCTGATCGGCGATCTTTCATCAGTCATAATTTTTACCCCCACAGCTTTTATTTACCAGTTGGTAATATGCTATCACAAACTCTCGGCCTTGTAAATAGCCGCAAAGGAGATAAATATGCCGCTTATTGTTGACAAGGAAGCCGTGCGCATGGAAATACTCATGGCGTTCCAGCGCTGCATCGACCGCAAGCCGCTGACGAACGTTTCGCTGCGTGACATCGCCGCCGAGGCGAACATGAGCCATGCAAAGCTTTTGAATTATTTCGACAGCAAGGAGGATCTGCTCGTAAGCTATGTGCGCTACACGCGCGATTACATGAGCCAAAAGTGCCTTGCCTGGTTTAACGAGCATGACCGCGCCGACTACGGCTCGAACGCAGAATACATGAATGCTTTCATGCGCTATGTCGCGCGCGGAAAAGTCGGCGAGCAACGCCCGAACGCAACCACGCAGACCTATGTTCTTGCCCATTACAACGAGCGTGTCGGCGAGCTTGTTCGCGAGGAATTTGCCGAGTGGCGGCGCGTGATGGAGCTGTGCCTTAAGAGAATTTACGGTGACGAGGTCGGCGCGCGCGAGGCCGAGGGCATGATGATCCTCATTGCCGGAACGTTCATCTGCAACTACAACAACGCCCTCACCGGCGGCATAAGCGATGATATCATCGGCTCGTTTGACAAGCTGCTGCAATCGTGAAACAAACGACATTGAAAAAACCGGAGTCATATGACTCCGGTTCTTTCTCTGCATGCATTTTTTGCGTTATCGAACAGGCTTACGAAAACGCCGGTCAGCAGCGCGGCGGCGATTTGTTTTGCTTTCATATCATTGCATCCTTATTTTCGATTAAGCAGCGCGTCAAGCTCACCGGACATAATCGCAGGGAGGCTGCTCCTTATCTTTTCCTCGTCCCAGTCCCACCAGCTTAGCCGCCTGAGCTTTTCTATCGTCTCGTCGTCAAAGCGCTTGCGTATCGGCTTTGCCGGAGTTCCGCCGACGATGGTGTAGGGCGGCACGTCCTTGGTGACAAGTGCGCGCGTTCCGATTATCGCACCGTCGCCGATCGTAACGCCGGAGAGGATGACGGCCTCGTAGCCTATCCAAACGTCGTTTCCGACGACGATATCGCCGTGATTATCCCACGCCTGCGCTATTGAGCCGACATCCGTCGGCAGTTCCCATTCCTCGAAGTATATCGGGAACGGATAGGTTGACAGACTGCCCAGCGTGTGGTTTGCGGCGTTGAAAATAAACTTTGCGCCGCAGGCGATGGAGCAGAACTTGCCGATTATGAGTTTATCGTGGTTGCACTCGGGATAATGATACAGCACGTTGTTGCGCTGAAAATCCCGAGGGTCTTTTTCAAAATCGTCATATGTGGTGTAGTCTCCGATCTCGATAAAGTCACTGTGCACAACGTTTTGCAGATACACCGTGCTGTGACCCTGACTTCTCGGATACGTTTTCCATTCCGGTATCATGTTGATCTCTCCTTACAAAAGCCGCTCCCAGCGCACGCTTTCCCAGCCGCTCGTGTCAAAAACACTGCGCACGGCGCTGCTCATATGCTGCAATTTTTTCTTTATCGCCGGAGATTTTATAAGCTCCTGCGCATCATCGTCGCGCGTCATGAAAAACTCCATTATCCGCGCGCGATCTTCGCTTGCAAAGGTGCGCGAATAGCCGTCAGCAAAATAAACGCCCTCGTCGCCGCCGCTGTAATACGTCCAGCGCCGGCTGTCGGGGTCGGAGTAGTCGTAGCCCTCGTAGTACGAAAAGCCCTGCGGATTGAGCTGCGCCCAACCCTCGACCGTAAAGAGCGAATAGTCGCAGGATAGAATGTGGTTTTCCGTCGCGTGCCAAAGCTCGTGGCACACGATGCCGTCAAGCTCATATGCCAGGCGGATATCCAGAGCGATATTCTGCCACGCGCCGCGCTCATAGGTACAGCCGGAGGTGCCGAAGCCGCTTTTAATCTCCTCAACGAGCAAAAAGCGCACGCCGCCCTCGCCCGTTGAGTTTTTCAGCTGCGCAAAAAATCCGTCGGGATACAGCGCAAGGCAGCGCTCGATGCTCTTGAGAGCTGCGTTTATGCTGCCAAGCTCCTCGCGCGAGTCCATTGTATCGGTCAGCGCGATATCGTAATCGCACTGCGCCGCCGCGCCTGCGCATTGGCTCGAAAGCAGAATCTGCACACCGTACTTCTCGCCGAGAGCGTCGGCCTGCTGCCGCGCCTGCGAAAGCGTCTGCGCGACCTCTCCGCCGCTTTTTTCGCCAATGTACGCCTGCGCAAGCTCATCGTTCACCGTAAGCGGCGACGCAACGACGGCAGCATCGGCAATGTCCTGAAATTCAAGCCCTCCGGTGTAAATAACATACAGGCTAAACGCCCCGTTTTCGTACACCGAGCCGACGAGTACCCCCTCATCGAGAAGATAACATGCAGAGTATATCGCCCCGGATATGCCGACAGACGAGAGACTGCACGAGCGCACCTTCTGCCTGACGGAGTAAAGCGTGCTCACCTCGCTGCTCGTGCCCATTAGATACGGCGAGGCGCATATGCCGTAGATCTCGCTGCTGCCGTCGAGGAATATGCCTGCATCGGCAAAGAAAAAGCCGCCGTCATCCGCGCCAAAGAGCACACTGTAGCCCATGGTGTTTTCGTCAAACTCCATAAGGCAAACGTCCGCGCCCGAAAACACGGCCTGATATCGCTCGGCGCACAGCATGGAAAACTCACCCGTTACGGGGTCAAATATTGCCGAGCCGCACTTGCTGCTGTAAGGTGAAAGGTAAAAATGCGCAAGCATCCTGCTGCCTGCGGCGTCGAATGCGGCAATGTCCAAAAATCGCAGATCGTAGTCAAGCTTAACTGCCTGTGTCTCTCCGCTTTCAAGCTCCGCGCGGCACAGAACATCGTCGCGCAGGAAGTAATAGCTCTTTGCGTCATACGAAAAATATCCGTCGCAGGTTTCGACTTTAACCGTGCCAAGATCGGCAAGGTTGGGGCTTAGAAACCGCCACATATTATGCTCGCGGTCGCACAAGACGATGCGCTTGTCGCAGAATGACTGCTGCTGCAAGACCCACTCGCCGTCAAGCTCTTTTTCGGCGGCCACGCTGTCGGCGTCAAGGTCAACAAGCTCAACGGTAGTGACCTCTCCGCTTTCGTCCGTCCGGCACAGGGCGACCTTCGCGCTGCCGGCAGGGCAAAGCCCGGTGAGCGAGCTTGGCTGCACGCAGCTGAGTCTTCGCGCGGCGTCTGGTGTCTCGGGCGCGGTGCTCGCCTTGTATCCGCTTAGGATAAGCGCCGCCTGCAGCGCCATAAAAAGCGCCTGAACAATGCGCTTCACGCCTTTGCTCCCTCGTACCATTCGAGCACGGCGCTCAAATTCTCGGCCTTGACGCGCTCGCTTCCCGTGAGCATCATGTCGAGCATATCGTCCTCTTCCTCGGTTCGGTCGGCCTTGTTTTCAAGCGCCTTGCCGACGGTTTTCACCATGATATCCATCATCATTCGATAAACGCCGTGCAGCTTCTTCAAATCGAAATTTCCCTGAAGCGTGAACAGCGCCGTAGCCTCGGGAATATGGTTTTTCTCGCGGACCTCTTTTAACTGAGTGCCGGTCTGCCCCATGCCGACGCCGCACACGGCGTGTATTTTATAAATCTGACCAGACTGATCTATCAGGAATGCGGTGATACATTCCCGGTCGGCTGTAGTCTATTGTCCAGCTCTCGCATTGATATTGGCAATGCGGAGGGAATGAATTATCCAAAGGAAATTGCCAATGGTGTTTATCTGGAGTGCAATGCGAGTGCGACCGGTATTGTAAATAAGCTATATGCGCTTTTCGATATCTGTGGAATCAACTATGATGATGTTATTATTGAATATTGCAAAACGAGTGACAATATAGTATCCGAAAAAGAAGTAAAAGCTTCCAATCCACAGGTTGCTGCCTTGGAAAAGTTACTTTCAAAGCACTATAAATATGGGTTCCGATTAGGGTCCCCCATTGAACTGATGCGCATTAGAAATTTTGCAGAAGAAGATGGCATTTTTCTCGCTGATTCCGATGAGGAGTTGGAGCGTAAAATTGCTGCTACCGGAATAAAAATTGACGGCAAAGTGTTTATCATTGAGAGCGAAATTCTCTCGGGAATTGCTGCTGTAACAGATAGCGTGTTCGACGAGGGGGCAACAGTTATCTTCTTGAATCAGCTGATGGAAATCAAAGAAGAATGGTTGTCAGAACAGCATATCACCAATGTCGATATGCTGAAGACGCTCTTAAAACGGATTCGTCCTAATTACTACTATGGGCAGAATATTATCACTCCTGGAGAAAAGTCAACGGAACACGATGCTATTGTCAAAGAAATTCTCAGAATCAGCACGGGGCAGTCGGTTGTTCGGACAGATGCTTTGAAGGAAAAGCTCCCCTATATTCCGACAGAAAAAATCGCATGGAGTTTATCAACGAGTCCGGAGTTTATCTGGATTAGCGAAGGAAAATACTTTCTCATGAATCAGTTTGTGCTTTCTGAAGAAGATGCAAATACAATTTCTGAACATGTGGCCAACGAGTGCGAATTGAATGGCTATGCCTCCATCACCGACCTACCTCTTGGCAATATTCAGGAAGAAAACTATGAACTATCAGAAACGGCTATCTATGCAGCGGTGTATAGCACTGTGCTCAAGGAGCATTATTATCTGCACGGGAAGATTCTCACCAAAGAAGAGAATGGTGTGGATATCTCTGCACTGCTGAAAGCATACTGCGCTGGGAAAAGTTGTTGTACTGCATCTGAGTTAATGGAACGGGCAGAAGAACTGACGGGAACTCCGAATAAGCAGACCTCTATGGCTATTCTTTATACACATGGAACGAAGTGCCATGTTCACATCAAGTGAAAGATAAAGCAGATGAACTGAAAGAAGCAGGCTTATGGCAGGAGGTTCGGGACAGGTATCTTGAGAAGAAAGACATATATCTGTCTTGGCAGGATCGTAACCACCCATCCTTTGTGGTGTATGTGGAAGCGGTGAATGAGGTTTATAACAGATATTTCAATAGAGGAGGCGGGTACAGTGTGCAATCGATTTTTTGACTACGCTGACGGCGACTTCGCCGTGAGCATTTCAGACAGCATGGCGATGGACTCCGATGGGGATCTCATGCTGCGCATGGGCGATCACATGGCAATGGATATGGACACCGGCGATATTCACATGATCTCATCATGGCCAGATGATGACGAATAAATCATAGGCAGCAGCGCAGCGGCTGCACCGCCATAAACAAGGAAAATACTTTCAAAATCCAGACAGAAATACAGCGGGGCAGGCCGTAGAGGCTTGTCCCGCTGTATGTATCGTAATAGTCAACAGTTTTGGGGAGGGCAAATGTAAACAAACAGGTCGGTAAGAGCTTTTCTCTTGACTGATTATCGGCGCACCGATATAATAAAAGTGGTGATGTATATGACGATCCAACAGATACTGCGGGAAAAGAACCTTTCCCGTTACCAGCTCTCCAAGAAAAGCGGTGTGCCTTGGGCAACGCTGGCGGACATCTGTTCCGGCAAGACGACGCTCTCACGATGCAGCGCCGGAACATTGATGAAGCTGTCTTCCACACTGGATATCCCGATGGAGCAGCTCATTACGCTGACCGTGGAGAAACCGCAAATGCATGGCGGCAAGCCAATTGACCGAAGCTATTTGGAAAAGGATCTGCCCGCCAGTCTGGATAAAGCGCTTCATGAGTATGTTCAGGGCGAAAAAGACAAGGTGTCTTATATGGACTGCCTGTGGGGAGAATTGTATAGTGCGATCAACTCCAATCAGTGGAGCAACGCCATTACACAGGAGCAGGCAGATTATCTTCGCGCAAAATATTTATAAGGGGGTGAGAACCCGTGATTGATTTTACCAACTGCCCAGTCAACCGCTTCCGCGCCTACGGCGGAGCCAATGGGAATAAAATCAATATCACCTATCAAGGACACAGTTATATGCTCAAGTTCCCGCCAAAGCCCAGCCGAAATCGGGATATGAGCTACAGCAACGGCTGCATCAGCGAATATATCGCCTGTCATATCTTTGAAATGTTGGGCTTTCGGACGCAGGAAACGCTCCTCGGAAACTATACGGACAGCCGCAGCAAAACAAAGCTGGTAGTTGCCTGTCGGGATTTTACAGAGGACGGAAAACGGCTCATCGAGTTTGCCCATCTGAAAAACACCTGCATCAACAGTGAACAGAACGGTTATGGAAAAGAACTGTCCTCCATTCTGGAGGCCATTGAGGAGCAGAGTATTTATCCCGCCGATGAGCTGCGGCAATTTTTTTGGGACATGTTTATTGCGGATGCGTTCCTTGGAAACTTCGACCGGCACAACGGCAACTGGGGGTTCCTCGTGGATGAGGAGAAGCAGCAGGCAGAGCTGGCGCCGGTCTATGATTGCGGTTCCTGCCTGTACCCGCAGCTTGATTTGGAACGGATGAAAACTGTGCTGCAAGACGAAGCGGAAATCGATCAGCGCATCTATACCTTCCCAACTTCCTCTATCGAAGAAGGCGGGAAAAAGATATCTTATTTTGATTACATCTCCTCACTGAAGAATCCTGATTGCAATGAGGCGCTCAAGCGTGTCTGTTCAAGAATCGACCTCGATGCGATCCATAACTTTCTCGAAGGTGTCCCTGAACTGCTGCCGATCCAGCGTGAATTCTACCTGACCATGCTGACCGAGCGCAAGGAGAAAATTTTGGATTACAGCTTGAAACTTCTGATGGAGCAGGAGCAGCACACCTCACCGACGCTGGGAATCTAAAACCGAATATTTTATTTAGAGAGTCGTGCCAATTGGCGCGGCTCTCTTTTTGCGTCTATGTTCTATGCGGGATTCGCGGAAACAAAGCGGTTTATATGTTGGAATATCCAGAATGAACATGAAAACGATTTTTAAGTGTGTGGATCGCACAGAAAAAAGACTCAAAAAATTGCTGAAGAACGGCGATAAGTAGAGGAATGTTAGAATTGTTCCTCATGAAGCTGTTGGATGGAGGATATCTTCGGAAAGGAGTTGAAACCGTGGCAAGAAAACGAAAAGCCGGGGACGGAACCGTAAGACAGCGCAAGGACGGACGCTGGGAAGGCCGCATCGTCATCGGGTACGATGACAACGGCTATCCCAAAACGAAAAATGTCCTTGCCAAAACGAAGAAGGAGTGCCTTGAAAAACTCCAAAAGCTCAAGGAGGAGTGTGGCGGGCTGAAGCCGGAGAAGGTGCGGTCAGAGATGCCCTTCGGGGACTGGCTGACATATTGGTACGAAAATCATTCCAAGCCAAAAATTCGCCCCACCACGCAGGAGACCTACGAGAGCCGCATCCGCCTGCATATCATTCCGGAGATTGGGGACATCCCGCTGAATAAGCTGACACAGAATGACCTGCAGCAGTTCTACGGTCGGCTCAAGAAAAGCGGCCGGAAGCGGTTCACCGACAAGTACGGCGAAGGGCTGTCCGACCGAATGGTGCGCATGTGTCACGCCACCTGTCGCTCCGCGCTGGAGAAAGCGGTGCAGGATGGACTGATTCGCGTGAACCCGGCTATCGGCTGCAAGCTGCCGCCCAAGAAAGCGCGGGAGATGCAGGTGCTGACACGAGAAGAGTTGCAGCGATTCCTCATTCAAGCGAAGTTTGAGGGCTACTACGAGGTCTTCCTTCTGGACTTGGCCACCGGCCTGCGTCGGGGCGAGTTGATGGCGCTGCAATGGGATGACCTGAACTTCAAAACCGGTGTGCTGAATGTGAACAAGCAGGTCTACGATGTGCGCGGTCAGCTCCAGATCAGCACGCCCAAGACGAAGAACTCCATCCGCAAGATCGTCCTGCCGCCTGCGGTGGTGGCAGTGCTGCGGGAGTACAAAGCGACGGTGGACTCCCGCTGGATGTTCCCGTCCCCGGTGAAGGAGGACTGCCCCATTACGCCCGGCGTGGTGCGCCGCAGACTGCAGCTCATTCTGGAGCACGCAGAATGCAAGCATGTACGCTTTCACGATCTGCGCCATACCTTCGCAACGCTGGCGCTGGAGAGCGGCATGGATGTGAAAACGCTCTCCGCCATGCTGGGCCATGTGTCGGCGGCCACCACACTGGACATCTATACCCACATCACCGATGACATGCGGCTCACGGCCGCCGCCAATATCGACCGCTGCATCGGCAAGGCAGTGCCGCAGGAAGACGCTTCGGAGCCGGGGCAGGAAACTGCCCCGGCCCAGGTGGAAAAGCCGAGTATGACCGACTTCAAGCCCTATGTGGGCCGCAAGCGCAGGTCTGGCACCGGCTGCATCAGCGAGATCAACGACCACCTGTTTGAAGGCCGCTATTCTCCCAAATGGCCCGACGGTAAAAAGCACGCCCGCAATGTCTACGCCCATACTCGCAAGGAGTGCGAGGAGAAGCTGAAGGTACTGATCATGGAGATGAAAGCGGAGATTGCGGAGGCGCAACGACTGAAGGACGAGGGCAAAGGTGATGGGCGGCCAATAGAGGGAAAGGAGGGCAAGCGGGGAAAGAAGAAATAATTAAGTAAAATGCCGCCTTGAGTATTCAAGGCGGCATTTTGAGTTACATACAAAAACTATTTTGTATTTCTACGAGGGTACCCTTTATCTTCACGCAAGACCCTTACCGACAACTCCTCTTCATCAATCTCTCTAATTGATGCGCCTTCGCAGTCAATGCAAATATTACCTTGATTAAGAAGATGAAATTCCATTACTTGAGCGGTATTTTCGGGATCATCAAAGTCAAATGAAATAAGAATTTCGCAGTCAACTTCTGCTTCAGCATCCGTGAAATCTATATCAGCATATGCCATATAGAAATATTCTCTGTCAACGCTATCCCAAATTGAGTTCTCCTCATCAAATACTTCAGCATAGCCAGAAACTTTAATTGTGACATTGGTGCTTAGCAGCAAGCTATCACGGGCAATCTTTAGCGGGATAAAATTATCGCTAACACAATCGATCTTTACAGACTCAATTTCCAACTCGTTGAGGTTTTCGTAATCATCAAGTTCAAAACATTCACATTCAACGTTCTGCTGTGCGTTTGAAATTATTTCTTCATATGCACCTCTGAAAATTTGGCTGAGCATTTCTTGACTTAGTATGCTATCGATATTGCTGATTTTAGTTAGCGCATTAGAAATAGAATCGCAGATTATGACATTCTCTATCTGATTAAATGCGGTCGTCCAATCACTGTCTTTAGATATGACCAGCAAGATATCATTCGGATGCTTTTCAAGGTATTTTCTTGTAGCATCAAAAACAAAGGCATCTGGAAATTCAGCTTTCTTTTTACCAGACATCGCAAAAGGGGCTTTACTATTAAAATAAAGCTCAAATACAGAAGCAGGGTCACCAAAATCAAGACGAATCGCATCTTGGTAATATTGTTGATAAGCTTCGAAAAGTTTAGTCTGAATATCCAACTCCGAAATCTTGGAAGACAATAGTACATCATCAAGTTTGTAATGTTTTAAAGTGCTGGTGCACTTGCGAAGCTGAGTAAGTAGTGACTGGTAGTCTTTAAATATGCCGGAATCTTCAATATGTTTATGAATTTCATTTTCGAGCACTGGATGCGTTAACAAGGTAATGCCTTTCTCATCTGCTGTCGAGAAAAAAGAGGGAAGCAAACTTTTTACTATGCCAGGGAAATCAATATTTGCATCCCTAAAGGCGCATGTGTCAATTAAGATTAAAGTAATTCGATTCTCCTCGTTCATATTTGTTCCCCTTCCCGCTGCACTTTAGTATAGACTGATTCTTTACGCAAGGCGCAGGGCAACTGAGTTACCGTCGTTATAGCATTATATAGAATCATTATATAGTAATTAAGCATGCCTGTCTACATATTTGGTCTGCACTTTCTGTGCGAAAAGTAAAGTTACTTAGTCGACTTGACGGAGTTCGCATACAGCTAAAAATAGAGGACAATCTGATAACTTGTATAATCGTTTCACACTTTGCACAAGAACTGTCGAAAAGATATGTTAAGAATGACAAACTCAAATTCTGCGCCGCAATAGACAAAGAATAAGAAAATCCCTCTGAAATCGTTGATTTCAGAGGGATTTTGGTCCGAGTGAGGTGACTTGAACACCCAACCTCGACATCCCAAATGTCGCGCCCTACCAGTTGAGCTACACCCGGATATTCAATTTCTGCCATTATACCACGGCGAGGGGGGAAAATCAAAGATTTTTCTGTATGTGGTCAAACATGTGGTCAAAGCCGCTTTTGTACTGCTTTCAGCAATCGGAGAAAATCCCGCAAATGCAGGTGTCGCAAGGCTTTGCGGCGTTTCACCTTGCCATGTCCCGGATAGCGCCACGGCACTCCCAAAGCAGGCGCGCTACCAACTGCGCTACACCCGGATGTGCAATAATAATTATTATACCGCATGTTGAGGTTGCACGCAAGTATTTATTGAAAGTTTTTAATAAGCTGTTAACAGTCGAATTTTGCGGAATATAGTCGAAATTTTTCCGTCCTTATAATTGAGGCGGCAAACGGCCGAGCCGCAACACGAAAATACATGACTATTTCCAAACATGTATCGGCCAACGGAAAACATTTTTATAAGGAAGGAGCACTATTATTATGCTTAGTGGTATTGCAGATTTCGTAGCATGGATACTCGACAAAACCGGAGACACTCCCGAGATGACTTGGTTCGATAAGATCGGCGACATTCTCGGCAAGATAGGTCTGTAATCTATAAACTTAACTGAAAGGAGCACAACACAATGTTAAATCACATTTTTGAAAGCATCGGCAAGATCCTCGAGTGGGCAGGCGGCAGCGACGCAAGCAAGAAGGTCATGGAGATCCTCGCAGAGATCTTTAATCCTATCGGCCTTTATTAATTAGATAAAATATATGACACCCATCAATGAAACTTGATGGGTGTTTTTATGTGCAGAGATATGGAGAAACTTGCGGAGCAAAAAATCTGTACTCCGCCTCAGCGGAACAGGTATTCACCGGCTTCGACGGAGGGCAGAAGTGCGGAAGTGTCGATAAGCTCGGAGATATTTTCGGCTGTGACGATCTCGCAATCGGCCAGCGGATTTACGCCGCCGTTAAAGGCGCCGCTCATGACGCTCGGCTTATCCACCGGCAGTATCCGCCGCCCGTTTTCACATATGAAATACAGCCGATAGTCCACGTCGCGGCCGCTTGTTGCGTGCAGGGCGAGCTGACCCAGCAGCGGATACATCTGCTCGAACATTTCCGCCTGCGTCACCTCCAGAAGATACACATCGCCGGCGCTTTCCGGCTTTCGGCCTATCCATTTCTTGATTATCCTCATAGCGCTTTCTCCTTGCCGTTTTTTTGAGCGTAGCACCGTTTGCCGCGACTTGTCAACCGAAAAATGATTTGACTTTGCGGTGATGGCCATTTTATAATGTGCTTCAAAGGAGTTGAACGCCGTGTCACAGTCAATTCTTGTCAAAAAAGCGCTGGTAGAGAGCCTGAAAACATATTTGTGAAGGCTGCCGTTTTCCAAAATAACGGTCGAAGATATCTGCGAGGCCGCGCAGGTGAGCCGCCGGAGTTTTTACAGGCAGTTTAGGGATAAGTATGAGCTTCTCAACTGGCTGTATGACTATGAATTCTGCCGCTTTGTCGATGAACGGCAGGATAAGACTATTTGGGATTATTACCCCGATATATGCCGCCATTTGTACTGCGACAGGGAGTTTTTCCTCAATGCTTTCTCTGTGACCGGGCAGAACTCGTTCCGCGATTTTTGCAATGATAAGCTCTATCCGCTGCTCATGAACGATTTCGGATATGTGTTTCCCGACGAAAAGACTGCGAGATTTGTCATAAAAACGCTTGACCGACGCGTCGTTTGACGGATTTCAGATCAGAGCGACTGTATGCCGCCGGAGCAGTACGCCGAGTTTTCGCGCAGAATATTCACCGATGTCGCGCGCGGAATCGCCGGAATAGACGAGCGCAAGAAATAAATAACAGCTACAAATTTGGGGATCTGTGCCTAAGTGGCACAGGTCCCTGTTTTTGTGCGCCCCAAAGCTGCGAGCGTGATGGTATAGTCAGAAAAAAGACAAGCAAATCGGTGCATAATTTAAAGGAGAAGCTTATGAACAACAAAGTACCAAATTTCACCGCGCAGGAATGGGGGCTGATGAAGGATTATATCGATAATTCCTCAAAGCAGCCGCGGCAGAACCTCATTGAGCTTATAAGCCACGTAGATCCCGGAGTTGCCCAACTGGGCATGAATTCGGGCCCGTACTTCATGCTCGACCGGCTGCTGACAGATGAGCAGATAGACTTTGCCTGCAATCTAAAGCTGCGCACACCCGTTTACATTGACGAACTTGCGAAAATGTCCGGAAAAAGCGTTGAAGACGCCGCGCGTATGGCTGACGACCTCTGCCGGATAGGACTTCTGGTGTATAAGCCCGACGAAAAAGGTGTGGATCGTGTGGAGCTACCCATATTTGTCGTGGGCATACTCGAACAGCTCCTGCTTGGCGGACTTAACGAGGATCAGTATTAAAATTATCCCGAGCTTGCCGTCGGCTTTCTGCACCACACAACGCAGATGTGCACCGGAAACGGCGCTTTGCTGCCTGCAGCAAACCACGGAGTTCATCGCCCGGTTCCGGTAGAGACGGCACTCAAGAACGAAACGCATGTTGAGTCGAGGGAAAACTTGCAGACGCTTATCGATGAGAGCGCAAACGGAAGCTACGCCGTCTGCGAATGCATTTGCCGAAAAATACACAAGGAATATGACGAGCTTGGCGACGAGCCTGATCTGGAATGGTGCATGCCGCTGGGACACTATGCCGAATATGCAATAAGAACAGGCAAGGCGCGGCGAGTAACGCGCGAGGAATATATGCAGCGCCTTAAGGAAGCCGAGGAGCGCGGATATGTTCACAACGTATCCAATCACGACGGTCCGTCGCCGATAGAATATATCTGCAACTGCGACTATCAGACCTGCATGTCGCTGCGCGCATCCAACTATACCATGGCAGCGAACCTGTCAAAATCAAACTTTGTTGCAAAGGTTGACGAGGAAAAATGCGTTGCATGCGGCGGCTGTGTTGAAAAGTGCCCGGCCAACGCGGTCAAGCTCGGCCAGAAGCTGCCGCAGAAGTGCAGGGCAGAGTATGCAAACAGCGAGTTTCCGCCGGAGTCGAATGCAATAAAGTGGGGACCCGAGCACTGGAATCCGAATTATCTGCTGAATCGAAAAAATGTCCAGCCTGAGACAGGCACCTCGCCCTGCAAGACCGACTGCCCGGCGCATATAGCGGTTCAGGGCTACCTGCGCATGGCCGCGCAGGGGCGCTATCGCGAGGCGCTGGAGCTTATAAAAAAAGAAAATCCGCTGCCGGCGGTGTGTGGCTCAATCTGCAACCGCCGCTGCGAAAAAGTTTGCACACGAGGCGATATAGATGCGCCTGTGTCGATCGACGAGGTCAAAAAATTCATAGCATACAGAGAGCTGGACGAGGCTGAGCGCTATGTTCCCAAAAAGGTGCGCAGCGAGGGCAAGCGCCTTGCCGTAATAGGAGCCGGGCCTGCCGGCCTCAGCTGTGCCTATTTCCTCGCGGTGGAAGGCCACAGCGTCACGGTGTTCGATAAAAATGCCGCACCCGGCGGCATGCTCAGATACGGGATCCCATCCTTCCGCCTTGAGAAAAATGTCATTGATGCGGAGATCGAGGTGCTCCGAGAGCTTGGCGTCGAGTTCAGAAACAACGTCGAGGTCGGCAAGGATATAAGCATAGAAAAGCTGCGCAAGGATGGTTATAAAGGCTTCTTCCTTGCGATCGGCGCTCAGAAATCTGCAAAGCTGAAAATACCAGGCGAGGAGCTCGACGGAGTATACGGCGGAATCGATTTTCTGCGCATGGTAAACGAGAATAAAGCGCCGGATATAGGCAATAACGTCGTCGTTGTCGGCGGCGGAAACGTAGCGCTTGATGTTGCACGAACAGCGCGCCGCTGCGGTGCCGAGAACGTCACGATAGTCTACCGCCGCAGCGAAAGCGAAATGCCGGCGGACAAAGCAGAGATTGAGGAAGCGCTCGAAGAGAGCGTGCGCTTTGAGTTCCTCAGTGCGCCTGTCGCGGTGCTCGGAGAGCAAAGCGCAACGGCGCTCAAGATCGAAAAAATGACCCTCGGTGAACCGGATGAAAAGGGACGCCGCAAGCCAGTCGGAACGGGCGAGTTTTCGGAGCTAAGCGCCGACAGCGTCATTGCGGCCGTCGGTCAAACCGTGGATTGGGGCGGACTCGATACAGGCATGCTCCAAAAGAGCATCAAGAACCTCGCTTTTGCCGACAGCTTTACATATCAAACGGCGCAGCCGGATATTTTCGTTGCCGGTGATGTGTTCACAGGTCCGAAATTTTCTATCGACGCGATAGCAGGTGGAAAGCAGGCGGCGATCTCCCTGCATCGCTATGCGTGGGGGCACAATCTTGTGACAGGTCGCGACAGGCACGAGTATAAGTTTATCGACAAAGACAATGTAGGCGCTTGCAGCTACGATACGGCAGGCCGCCAGACACCGCCCGTGGACATTTCAAAGAAGCTCAGCATGCGCGACGAGCGCGGCGTGTTCACCGAAGAGCAGGTCAAAGCCGAAACGGCGCGCTGCCTCAAATGCGGCGCTGCGCACGTTGACGAGAATCAGTGCATAGGCTGCGGAGTGTGCACCACGCGCTGCAAGTTTGACGCGATAACGCTCTATAAGAAATACAACGAGGTGCCGGTGGCAAATGAAGAGCTTATGAAGGATATCGGCAAGGAGGTCATGCGCCGTATCGACTCAGCTTATGAAGGCAAGCCGCTTATGAAGAACGTTGTAAAAATGGTCGTCAAGCAGAAGGTGAAGCCTAAAAAGCTCAAGGCGGCAAAGCCGAGGAAGTGGTGATATGCACGAGCTGGGACTGCTCACGCAGATGGCGGAAACGGTGACGAGGGCGGCAAATGAAAACAATATTGACCATGTGTGCGGAATAGTTCTTGAAGTGGGTGAGGCATCCGGCGCTCTTCCGTATACCTTCGAGGAGTATTTCCCGATGATCAAGGAGGATTACCCGGTGCTCAGAGATGCTTCGCTGCGGCTGCTGAGCATAAAAAGCCGCGCGCTGTGCGCCGGGTGTAATGCTGTGTACGACCTGATGAAAAACGAGGGCGCGTGCCCTCGCTGCGGCGAAAAAGCCAAAACCGTTCTCGGCGGAACGGATGTTATAATAAAGCAGATATTGTATTAAAAAACACAGATCTTCATACCATTTACAGAGGTGATGGTATGAAAATCTACGTTGTCAGGCGCGGCGACAGCCTGTATTCGATAGCAAAGGCAAACGCAAGCTCCGTGCAGGAGCTTGCCGCGATAAACGAGCTTAGCGACCCTGCGCGCCTGAGCATCGGGCAGGCGCTTGTCATTCCGGACGGCGCGCGGCCGACAGCCGAAACAGAGGTAAACGGCTATGCCTATCCGAACATCAGTGAGCGGCAGCTGGCCGCCGTTATGCCGCAACTTACATATTTATGCCCGTTTTCGTGGCGCATTGACGCACTGGGCGGCATAACGCCTGTTGAGGATTCAAGCATGATAAGCGCTGCGTGGGAGGGCAGCTGCGCTCCGCTTCTGACGCTCACGAACATCGGCACAAACGGCGGATTCTCAAGCGATATTGCGCACAGCATATTCAGTGATACGGCGGCGCAGAATGCGCTTGTTGAAAACACGCTTGCGGCTCTGCGAAGCCGAGGATATTATGGCGTAAATCTCAACATCGAGTATGTTCAGCCCTACGACCGTGAGGGCTACAACGCATTTTTAAAGCGCATGTCCGAAACGCTGCACGCAAACGGCTATATGCTCTCAAGCGCCATCGCGCCCAAGACCTCGGACGATCAGTACGGCGTTCTGTACACCGCGCATGATTATGCCGCCCACGGGCAGTACTGCGACAGGGTGGTCATCATGACCTACGAGTGGGGCTATACCTACTCATCTCCGCGCGCGGTGTCGCCGGTGAACGAGATGCGCAAGGTGCTGTCCTACGCCGTGACAAAAATGCCGCCGTCGAAGATACTGCTCGGCTTTTCAAACTACGGCTACAACTGGCTGCTGCCGTGGAAGCAGGGGCAGGCAGCACAGGTGATATCCAATGCGGCCGCGGCCTCGCTTGCGGCGAGCGTCTTTGCACAGATAAAATTTGACGAGACTGCTCAGGCGCCGTTTTTCAACTATACCGATCCTTCAGGCAGACAGCATGAGGTGTGGTTTGAGGATGCGCGCAGCGTCCGCGCGCGGCTTGCTCTGGTGCGCGAATTCGGCCTTGCCGGAATAAGCATATGGACGGTGAATATGCGCAATCGGGCAGGGCTTGCAGTGCTCGAAAGCGAGTTTTCAAGCGAAAAGATAGTATGAAAAACCGGCGGACTTCGTGTCCGCCGGTTTGGCATTTTGTGCTGTTATATTAGCCGAGACGCTCGGAAATGACCTGTGCGACTTTCACGCCGGAGGCCGCCGCCTGAGCGAGGCCGCGAGTGATGCCTGCGCCGTCGCCGATGGCGAAGAAGTTTGAAAACTTGGTTTCAAGCTCGCCGCTCAGCTCAAGACGAGAGGAGTAGAACTTGACCTCCGCGCCGTAGAGCAGGGTGTCGTAATTAGCGGTGCCCGGTGCGATCTTATCCAGAGCGTAGATCATCTCGATGATATCGTCGAGCTGTCTCTTCGGAAGAGCAAGGCTCAGGTCGCCGGGAACGGCCGCGGTGAGCGTCGGACGGGTGTAGGACTGCGCCAGACGGTGTTCGTTTGTGCGCACACCCTTGACGAGATCGCCGAAGCGCTGGACGAGAACGCCGCCGGAGAGCATGTTGCTGAGCGAGGCGATGTGCTTGCCGTAGCGGTAGGGCTGGTCGAAAGGTTCGGTAAAGCGGTTTGACACGAGAAGTGCGAAGTTTGTGTTTTCGCTGCGCAGAGCGGGATCGGAATAGGAATGGCCGTTGACGGTGTTGATGCCCTCAACGTTTTCGGCAACGACATGGCCGTAGGGATTCATGCAGAAGGTGCGGACCTTGTCGCCGTACTGCTTGGTGCGATAGATGAGCTTGGATTCGTACACAACGTCGGTGATGTGCTCAAACACGGTTGCCGGAAGCTCGACGCGCACGCCGACATCGACCTGGTTGTTTATAAGCTTCACGCCGAGCTTGCGGCACTGCTCGGAGAACCACTCGGCGCCGCTTCTGCCGGGCGCAACGATGAGGTAGCGGCACTTTATGTCGTCACCCTTTTTTAGGCCGAGCGAGTAGCCGTCGCCGTCGCGGTCTATGCTGCACACCTCGGTGCGGAAGCGATATTCTATTACCTTGCACAGATCCTCGTACATGTTCTGGAGGATGCGCAGATTGTTTTCTGTTCCGAGATGCTTGACCTTTGCCTGAAGCAGGTGCAGGTCGTATTTAAGAGCCTCACGTTCGAGCGCTCTTGCCTCGGGCGTGTTGGTGGAGAAAGTCTTGTCGGTCGCGCCGTATTTCATGTTGACGGTATCGACGTAGTTTATAAGCTCCATGACCTCGTCATCGTCCATGAAATCGGTCAGCCAGCCGCCGAACTGTGTCGTGAAATTATACTTGCCGTCGGAAAACGCACCTGCGCCGCCGAAGCCGCACATGGTGTCGCACACGCTGCAATGGATGCACTCCTTGACCTTACCTGCGACGATGGGGCAGTGTCTTGAATAGATATCTCCGCCCTGATCGAGTACGCAGATCTTAAGCTCCGGATGACGGGCTATAAGCTCGTAGCCTGCGAAAATGCCGGCAGTTCCGCATCCGATTATTGCAACATCGTATGAATTATTCATAAAAATGCCCCCTTATGTAGTCCGGGCCCAAACGAGCCCTCGGTATTATACGGATTTCGCGTGGCATAGTAATTAATAAATTGTAAATTTTCTGAGAAGTTCGGCAAGTTATTGGACACTTGCACTCAGGTGTGTATTGCCAATAACTTGACGGAATTTTAAAATGCCTATAAAATATTAAGGTACTATAAATTTTGAGATGGTGAGTAAATGTCAAACGAAGAGAAGAAGAGAGACATAGGAAAGCAGATACGCGAGGAAGCGTTTTCAATACCGAATCTGCTTAGCTATTTCCGGCTGCTGCTCATACCTGTTTTTATCGCGCTGTATGTGCATGAGGAGTTCACCGCGGCGCTTATAACGCTTGCCGTCAGCGGCCTGAGCGATATCCTCGACGGGCGCATAGCGCGCAAGTATAACATGGTGACCGACCTCGGCAAGGTGCTCGACCCGGTTGCCGATAAGCTCACGCAGTGCGCAATGATGCTGTGTGTTGCGATGCGCTATCCTGCGATGTGGTGGCTGCTGGGGCTGCACGTCGTCAAGGAAATTATCATGCTCGTCATGGGCTGGTATGTCCTTAAAAAGACCGACACGGTAAACAGTGCGATCTGGGTGGGCAAGCTGTGCACGGGCGTTATCTATGCCGTCATGATGCTGCACGTTATCCTGCCGTATCTGCCGCAGGCAGTCTCGATCGGCTGCACGGTCGTCTGTGCCGGACTGATCGTTCTCAGCCTTATTGTTTACACGGCAAGATATATTAAACTTCTCGGAGGAACGAAATGAATTTTCTCTATGCGCTGCTGTATATAGCGGCATTGGGCATACTGTCGCATTTTGTCGGCCAGGCGCTGCCGCGCGCGTGGTTTTCGGCGGAAAAGTTCCCGTACCGCGCGGCGGAGTGGGAAAAGGGCGGCAAGGTCTATGAAAAGCTCGGCATAAAGCGCTGGAAGGACTTCTTGCCCGACATGAGCCGCATCATGCCCGATATGGTCAAAAAGAAAGTTACAAAGCAGAGCCGCGAGCAGGGCATGGGCGTTCTGATCGCCGAGACCTGCGTTGCCGAGTGCGTCCACTTTTGGCTGATAATTCTGTCGCTGGGCATATTCGTTTTCTGGCGCGGCGGCTGGGCGGCCGTGTTCTGGCTGGTTTATAACATTTTGGGCAATGTTCCGTTTATGATAATTCAAAGATACAACAGGCCGAGACTGGTGCTGCTCGAGCAGCGCAGAAAAAGGAGGGCAACTGCACAGTGAAGGTACTCATATTAAGCTGCAACACCGGCGGCGGACATAACAGCGCAGCTTCCGCGATATGCACTTATTTTGAAAAAATGGGCTGCGAATGCGACATAGTGAATGCACTTGATTTTCTGCCGAAGGCTCGCGCGGAGTTTATCAGCCGCGGCCATGAGCTTGCGTATAAATACACGCCCAAGCTCTACGGCGCGGGCTACCGCATCAGCGAGATGCTGCCGCAGAACCGCCTGTACGAGCAGAACGCAAAGGGCGCCGATGAGCTGTGCAAGGTGCTGTTTTCCGGAAACTATGACGTTGTGATAAGCGTGCACGTTTTTGCGGCAATGATGATGACCGAGCTGCGCGTCAGCCGCGAGATAAACATACCGAGCTTTTTCGTCGCGACCGACTACACATGCAGCCCCGGCGTTTCGGAGATAGTTGCCGACAGGTATTTCATTCCGCACGAAAAGCTGCGCGAGGAGTTTGCAAGCCAGGGCATCCCGGCAAGCAGGATCGTCGCCTCCGGCATCCCCGTGCGCGAGGAGTTCTGCCAAAAAAGCGATAAAAAGGCCGCGCGCCGCGCCTTAGGACTGGGCGAGGAGGGCAGAGTCCTGCTGCTTTGCTGCGGCAGCATGGGCTGCGGCCCGATACGCAGCATTGCGATGCGCATAGGCGAGATAATGGACGAAAACGACAGCCTCGTAATCATCTGCGGCAGCAACCGCCAGCTCGAAAAGGATCTGCAATTCCTTGCCGGAGACGATATGCGCATAAAGATCTGCGGCTTTACGGACAAAATGAGCCTGTATATGGACGCGGCCGACCTCATCATAACAAAGGCCGGCGGACTGAGCACCACGGAGGCCGTCATGAAGCGGCTGCCGATACTGTTCATTGACGCCGTTCCCGGCTGCGAAAGCCGCAATATAGAGTTTATGACCGAGAACGCCTACGCTCTTGTGGCCGACACGGCCTCGGGCGTTGTAAATCTTGTCGATACCTGTTTAAGCGGCGCGGTCGATCCCATGGAAATGGTGCGCAGAAGGGAAAACGACTTCCCCTTCGAGGCGGCAAAAACCATTTACGACACCGTCTGCGAGGAGTATCGCCGCTTTGATGCCGAGCGCTCGGACACGAAGGCCGAGCCTGCGACAGAGCCTGCGCGCAGCATGCCGGGCGCCGAGAAAAACATGATGCTCATAATAAACCCCGTTGCCGGAAAGGGCGAGATGATGCGCCATCTGACCGAGGTTACGGGCATATTCATGGATGCCGGCTACCGCGTCAGCTTCTATCCGACGCGCGGCCGCGGCGACGCGACCGAGTACGTCAAGGCCTATGGCAGAGAATACGACATGATCTGCTGCTCCGGCGGCGACGGCACGATAAACGAGACGATATCCGGCATGATAGCCGCCGGATTGGATATCCCCATCGGCTACATGCCGTCGGGAAGCACCAATGATTTTGCCGAGTTCCACGGCATAAGCTGCGACACGGTGAAGACCGCAAAAAAGATCGTTTCCGGCAAGGAGCACCGCGTTGACGTCGGCAGACTGGGCGATAAGTTTTTCATAAACGCCGCCGACTTCGGCGCATTCACATGGCTGCCGTACACAACGCCGCAGCGCCTTAAAAACAAGATGGGCTTTTATGCGTATGTGCTTGACGGCATAAAGGATCTTGCCAAGCTGCAAAGCGAGCATCTGCGCATCACGATAAACGACCAGCTGCAGGAGGGCGAGTTTATATTCGGCGTCGTTGCGTCATCAAGCGCGCTTGCCGGTGCGCTGGATTTCTTCGGGCAGAAGGTCGTTGCCGATGACGGGCTGTTCGAGGTGCTGCTGATCCGCCGCCCGAATTCACCTGCCGAGCTTCAGTCCACGATAGCGGCGCTGCGCGAGCAGAACCTCAATAACGAGCTTATCTCTTTCTGCCGAACGGACAGAATAGAGGTCGAATGCATGAAAAAGCTTGCGTGGGCGCTCGACGGGGAAAAGTGCGTTGGAGGCAGTCGCCATGCGCTCGAGATGCTGCCGCGCCGCGTGAGAATAGTTTACTGATATGGTAAGGCTTAAAGATATACGGCTTATCGCGCTCGACCTTGACGATACGACGCTTTGCAGCGACGGAAGCCTTGCGGACAAAACGCGCGAGGCGATAGAAACGGCGATAAACGCCGGAGTCGAGGTCGTCATAGCCTCGGGCAGGGCGTTTAACTCGCTGCCGCGAGCCGTTGCAGATATATGCGGCATACGCTATGCCATAACCTCAAACGGCGCCGCCGTTGCGAAAAATCCTGGCGGCGAGCGCATAGTGAGCCTTACCCTGCACCCGGACACCGTGCAGGACGTTCTCAAGCTTTTCGGCAATGAGCTGCTTGAATGCTTTATCGACGGTCAGGCGTACTGCGACGCGCGGTATATGCGCGATCCTCTGCGCTTCGGCTGCTCGCCGGCGTATGTTGAGTATGTCAAAACAACGCGCCTGCCGGTCGATGATATGCCCGGCTTCATGCGCGAGAATGCCCGAAGGCTTGACAGTGTTGACGTTTTGTGCGCATCAAGTGGGCACAGAGCCGAGCTTTGGGAAAGGGCGCTTAGTCTCAAAAACGCTTACATAACAAGCTCGTCGCCCCGGCTTATCGAGATCGCCGACGCGGAGGCGGGAAAGGGCGCATCGCTCAGGCGGCTGTGCGAGCTGCTTTCCGTTCCGGCGCAATGCGTTGCGGCGTTCGGTAACGGTGATAACGATGCGGACATGCTCTCGTTTGCGGGGCTCGGCGTTGCAATGGAAAACGCGACCGCTGCCTGCATTGCCGCAGCCGATGTCGTTTGCGCGTCGAATGATGAGCACGGCGTTGCGCAAATGATATATAAAATTTTAGGAGATACGGAAAAACAGTGATACGAGAAGCAAGACCCGTTGACCTTGACGCGATAGAGAGAATTTATGACAACATCCATGCCGCCGAAGAAAGCGGCAAAGTGAAAATAGGCTGGATAAGCGGCGTGTACCCAGTGCGCGCAACGGCCGAGGAGGCCATACGCCGCCGCGACATGTTCGTTTTTGAGGAGGATGGGCAGATCCTTGCCGCGGCGATCATAAACAAGACGCAGGTCGATGTGTATAAGGGAGCAAACTGGAGCTTCGAGGCCGACGATGACGAGGTGTGCGTTCTGCACACGCTTGTGGTCGAACCGAGCTGCTCGGGGCGCGGCGTAGGGAGCAGATTCGTTGAGTTTTACGAAAAATATGCGCTCTCACGGCACTGCACGGTGCTGCGCATTGACACCAACGCCATAAACTCGGCGGCGCGCAGACTTTACGCAAAGCTCGGCTACCGCGAGGCGGACATAGTCCCCTGCGTTTTTAACGGCATCCCGAACGTGAATTTAGTCCTGCTGGAGAAAAAACTGAAATAAAAACGAGGCTCACAGAGCCTCGTTTTTTACTTTATAACTGTGGTGATGACGGGCTTGCCGTCGCGGTCGAGCAGGGGAGTAAGTCCGCCGGAGTTACCGGAGTAGTGGTAGAGATAGTTTACGCCCGTCTCTTTATCGACCCAGACCTCCATTACGTCGATCGCGCCCTGAGAATAGACCTTTTCAAAACGTTTTTCTGACATTTCATTTGTTCCTTTCCTTATACATTTTTGCGGCGATGCTCATAGGGATAAGCGCAAGCGCCGTGACACACGCAGCGGCAATAAACAGCTCGTTTACCGGCAGATAGCCCTCGGCAATGCTGCTTATGTCATAGCCCATTTCGGTTGCGCGCTGAGCGGTGACGAAGATTAGGTTTCCGTTATCGACGACCTGATATACCTTTTCGCCGAAGGCGCGGCAGATCGGGTCTGCCAGCAGCGGACCGGCTATCATCGGGAAGAATACGAAGAACATTATCCTTATGCCTTCAAACTGACCGCGGTGCTCCTCGGGGTACAGGCGCTTCATCCACACCGTCATTGCCTGCATGAAAACAACGTAGCCTATACCGACAAGGATTATGCCGACAAAGCACGGCCAGTTGGCGGCAAAGTTCAGGGCGTTTTCCGTGTCGAATGAGCTCTGCATATTTCCGACGACGAAGTAGACAAACAGGCAGCCGAGGATGCTGAGTATTGTCGCGAATGCGGCGACGGCCGGAACCTTTTTGTCGTTTATGACCTTTATAAACGGAACGGATACAGCGACGGCTATCAGCAGCGGAATGCCGAGAATGAGGCTGGGATCGGTAAAGCCGAGGGTGTAGTTCATCCAGTTCATGATGTGGATGAAATAGCAGTTGTAGCCGATGAAGAATATGCACAGCGTGAGAAACACAAGAGCCAGCTCACGGTTTGCGGCAAAGCGCCTGAAGTTGAACGTCGAGCCGAACTGATGCCAGAAGCCGCCGTCCTTGACGGGCTTGAGCGTAGGCGCATCCTTGAGCAGGAAAAACGACGCTATGCCGACGAGAATGGTGACTCCGCCTGCAACGGAGAAAAAGATGATGTATCCTGCCTGCGGATTTGCTTCGGTGGCAAGTCCGTTTACGAACATGCCTCCGACGAGGGTGCCGACGAGCGTTCCGATAACGGGCAGCGTTGCCGCGACGGCACCGATCTGACCGGAGTTGGAGTCGTCCATCATGTCGGCATACCAAGCGTTATAGCCTGCGTCGTTTGCCATCGAGCCGAAAAAGCTCATTATGGTGTCGGCTGCGACGATGGTGACGCCGACGAGCATCACGTCGTTATAAATGCTGTCGCGCAGATAGTGCGTAAGCCCGAAGGCAATGGTGAAAATTCCCCAGAGTATCGAGCCCCAGGTTATCAGCTTCTTGCGCGAGCCTATGCGGTCGGACAGTGTTCCGAAAAACAGTGCGGAAAATGTCGTCGCGGTTGCCGAGCATATGGTCATTGCCGTAACAACGCCGAGCTGCGCGCCAAAGTCGGAATACAGAAAGTTTGCAAACCAGTTGTTTTCGATGACCCATGCTATCTGCGCGGAAAAGCCGATCACCAGCAGCAGAGTCCAGTTGAGCGCGCCGATGCCTTTTTTCTCGGCGCTTTTTGTGTTCCCCATTAATTCTTCCTCCCTATAAATTCTCTTACAAGAGCTTCATACTCATCCTTTGCGCACATGTAGCTTGCCGCATGCCCTGCACCGGGCACGAGCAGCAGCTTCTTTTCGCTTTTGCAGGCGTTGAATATCTCAAGCGTCATGTCTTTGGGAACATAGCGGTCGCAGTCGCCGCAGATGTACACAAGAGGCACCCTCGCAACGCTCACGCTGCGCACCGAGCTTGCCTCCTTGAAGCCGTAGCCGGCCTTGAGGAGGTTAACGTATTCAAAAACATCAACGAACATCGCCGGCAAATGATAAAGCTGCCCGACGAGATTGCGAAAGACCGTATTGAGATCGGAATAACCGCAGTCGGCGATAACGCCGCGCACGTTTTCGTTAAGCTCAAGATCCATGCTCTGCAAAACGCTCGCCGCGCCCATGGACATGCCGTGCAGATAGATATCGTTATCCGGGAAAAGCTCGGCGGCCTTGTTTGTCCACTGCACGACGTCGTATCTGTCCAGCGCGCCGAAGCCGATGTAGGTTCCGTCGCTTTTCCCGTGCGCACGCATGTGGACATATATAAGGTCGCAGCCGAGAGTTTTATAAAAGTCGTACATTGCCGCAAAATCGCAGGCGGGCTCGGACTTGTAGCCGTGGAAAAAGATCACCGTTTTTCCCGTGCCGCTGCCGCGCAGCATGTCTGCGCGCAGGGTAAGGCCGTCGTCCGAAACGATGCTTATCTCGTCAAAAGGCAGCTCGCGGAATGGCCCAAAGTAGGGAATGTTGTGCGCCCAAAGCGCATTTCCGGTCGGCTCGAGCAGGGAAGACGAGCTTGCGCCGGTCTCCGGAGTCGGGAAATTATCCTGCCGGAGAATGAGCACGCGGACAAATTTCATGCCCACTGCGTAAAAAAGCGCCAGCACGGCGCAGATAACTATAAGAACGATCAAAACAGCTGTCATAATATCACCAATGGTATTTTATTATATTTCTATTAAAATTGGAATAGCCAATATTGAAGAAAGGGGAATAATATTATATAATCCGTGTGTTAAACTGAGAAAAGGAGAAACAGTATGGAAAAGTCAAAAGTGTATTTCATAAAGGAAGTAAGCCCCGAAAACGTAGTGCACGCATATGAAGCGCTGGGCGTTGAGCTTAAGGGAAACGTTGCCGTGAAGCTGCACAGCGGCGAGCCGGGCAACCAGAACTTCCTGCGTCCGGATTTCATGAAGCCGGCCGTTGACCGCGTCGGCGGAACGATAGTCGAATGCAACACCGCCTATGACGGACAGAGAGATACCACCGAGGCGCACAGAAAGACCATGCAGCTGCACGGCTGGGTCGAGATCACCGATGTTGACATCATGGATGCCGAGGGCGACACGACCATTCCCGTTGTCGGCGGCAAGCACCTTGATAAAAACTATGTCGGCAAGACGTTTCCCGAGTACGATTCCATGCTCGTTCTTTCTCATTTTAAAGGCCATCCGATGGGCGGCTACGGCGGCGCGCTGAAGAATATCTCGATCGGCATTGCGTCAAGCTACGGCAAAAAATATATCCACGGCGTTAAGAATACCGAGAACTACTGGCATGCAGATCATGACAGCTTCCTTGAGTGTATGGCAGATGCCGCGAAGAGCATAGTCGATCATTTCGGCGGCAAAATGGCGTTTGTGAATATAATGAAGAACATGTCCGTTGACTGCGACTGCTGCGCCGTGGCCGAGGATCCAAAGATCGGCGATATCGGAATACTGTCCTCGCTCGACCCCGTCGCACTCGATCAGGCCTGTCTCGACCTCGTTTACGCAAGCGACGATCCCGGCAAGGGCGATCTGATCGAGCGCATCGAGTCGCGCAACGGAGTACACACCATCGAGGCGGCTGCGGCCATCGGCATAGGCGGCCGCGAATACGAACTTATAACATTATGAAAAAGCTTGTTCTCGGCATCCTTGCACATGTCGATGCCGGAAAAACAACTCTGTCCGAGGCACTGCTGTATACCTGCGGCAGCATAAGAAAGCTCGGCAGGGTCGATCATCGCAACACCGCACTCGACACGCATAAGATTGAGCGTGAGCGCGGCATAACCGTGTTTTCAAAACAGGCGCAGCTCCATACGGGCGGTATGGAGCTGTGCCTTCTTGACACGCCCGGACACGCCGACCTCACGGCGGAAACAGAGCGCACGCTCGACGTTATCGACTATGCGCTGCTCGTCATATCCGGCACCGACGGCGTTCAGGCGCACACCGAAACGCTCTGGCGGCTGCTTGACCGGCACAATGTGCCGACGATCATTTTCGCAACGAAAATGGATCTTACGGGCAGCGACAGGCAGAGGATTCTCTCCGATCTGCGCGAGTGGCTCTCAGAGGGCTGCTTTGACCTTTCGGATAACTCGCAGGAAACGCGCGAGGGCATTGCCATGTGCGATGAGGAGCTTTTTGAAAAGTTTGCGTCCGGGCAGGATATCGCTGACGGCGATATTTCGCGGCTCATACTTGAAAGAAAGCTCTTCCCGGTGCTGTACGGCTCTGGGCTTAAGCTTGAGGGCGTGCAGGAGCTTGTTGAGTTTATAGAAAAATACGCCGTCAGCCCGGAGTATCCCGAGCAGTTCGGCGCAAGAGTGTATAAGATAATGCGCGATGCGCGCGACAGACGCCTCAGCTGCATGAAAATAACCGGCGGCGCGCTGCATAATCGCGACAGCGTAAACGGCCAAACGGTCACGGAGCTGCGCGTATATTCCGGCGCAAATTACGAAACCGTGCAGGAGGCGCGCGCCGGCAGCATCGTCGCCGTTCAGGGGCTTGACGATACATATGCCGGTCAGGGTCTCGGCTTTGAGGGCGACGGCATGCAGCCGGAGACCGAAGCGGTCATGTCCTACAGCATCGGTCTGCCCGAGGGTACAGACGCGCTTGTTGCCTACAGGCAGCTCAAGCAGCTCGAGGACGAGGATCCTCAGCTGAAGATCGAGTGGAGCGAGCGCCTGCGCGAGATAAGCGTGAAAATAATGGGTAAGGTGCAGACCGAGGTGCTCACCGAGCTTATCCGCGAGCGGTTTGATCTTGATGTGAGCATAGCATCGGGCGGCATTGCCTATAAGGAAACCATAGCAGAGCCGGTGCACGGCGTCGGGCATTTCGAGCCGCTGCGACACTATGCCGAGGTGCACCTGCTCATCGAGCCTGCCGAGCGCGGCTCGGGGCTTAGCTTTGAAAGCCGATGTCCCCTGGACGAGCTTGACCGCAATTGGCAGAGCCTTATAATGACAAACCTTGCGGAAAAAACGCATCTCGGCGTTCTGACAGGCTCGCCGCTTACGGATGTGAAGATAAGCCTCATAGCCGGCAGGGCGCATGTAAAGCACACCGAGGGCGGCGATTTCCGCGAGGCCGTGTATCGCGCCGTGCGGCAGGGGCTTATGAAGGCAAAAAGCGTGCTGCTCGAGCCGTGGTATGATTTTCGCATCGAGGTTCCGCCCGAGCAGATAGGCCGCGCCATAAGCGATGTGCGCGCAATGAGCGGAAAATTCGACACCGAGGGCAGCAGCGTCATAACCGGCATTGCGCCCGTTTCCGAGATGAACGGCTATGCCGAGACTCTTGCGTCCTACACCTCCGGCAAGGGCAGGATCGTTTGCGGGCGGCAGGATATTACCCCTGCCATAACGAAAAGCAGGTAGTCGAGAGCATCGGCTATGATCCCGAGGCGGATGTTGACAACACGCCCGACTCCGTTTTCTGCTCGCACGGAGCGGGAACGGTCATCAAATGGAACGAGACGGAAAAGTATATGCACCTAAACCCCGATCTCGGCGGCGAAAAAGCGCCCGAGGAGTTCAGCAGGCCGCGTTATTTTTCCATTGACGACAAAGAGCTTGAAGCTATCATGGAGCGCGAGTTCGGCCCGGTGCGGCGCAGAATGTATACGCGCGCGAAAACGGCGGAAGCGCCGGAGTATTCCGTTGCGCCGTCAAAGCGCGAGTACGTCATAGTGGACGGCTATAACTTTATTTTCGGAACGCCGGAATACAAGGAGCTGGCCGCCGCCTCGCTCTCGCTTGCGCGCGAACGCCTTTCCGATGTGCTGCGAAGCTATCGTGCAATGCGCGACTGCGAGCTCGTGCTCGTTTTCGATGGCTACCGCGTTGCCGGAAACACCGGCGAGCGCGAAACGCGCGGCATACGCACGGTTTACACCAAGGAAAACGAGACTGCCGATATGTACATTGAACGTCTTGCAAACGATATCGGCAAAAACTATTCTGTAAAAGTCGTCACGAACGACTCGCTCATCCGTCTGTCTGCCATGCGCTCGGGCGTTCTGCGCATGTCGGTGAAGGAATTTTCCGACGAGCTTGACGGAGTGATGAAAAGGATCATGGAGTACATTGATGGAAAACGATGAGCTTATCCGGCGCGCCGAGGATCTGTGCCGCCGATGCGAAAAAACGGCGAGCGTCACGCACACGGCTTTCCTGACCCCGGCAGAGCAGTTTGCGCTTGAGGCCTGGGCGAAGTCTGCGCCCGACTGCAAAATGCTGCTGTGCGGCGTAAACGAAGGATGCGAGCGGCGCGCTGCGTTCTTCCTGCCTTTTTATATGGAGGAGGACGGCTTTGATGCATCCGAATACATAAGCGTGCTGCGCGCAAAGGCTCATTTCGGGAAGCCTTCGCACCGCGACTATATGGGCGCTGTGATGGGGCTTGGCATAAAGCGCGAGTGGCTCGGCGATATCTGGGTCAGCGGCGAGGATGCGGTGATATTCCTCATGCAGAGCGTTGAGCGCCATGTTGCCGACGGGCTTGACAAGGTCGGCAGATGCGGCGTAAAGGTATGTCCAGTGCCGCTCGGTGAGCTTAAAGCGCCCGAGCGCAGGGTAAAGCGCGTCTCGTTTTCCGTAAAAAGCATGCGCTTTGACGCGGTGCTGGCCGGAATATTCGGACTTTCGCGCACGGCGGCTTCGTCTCACATCGCAGAGGGGGCGGCGAGCCTCAACTACTCTGTTTGCATCAAAAACGACGCGCTCATATCGCCCGGTGACATTATATCGCTGCGCGGCTGCGGAAAGGCGGCGGTCTCCGCCTCCGGCGGAGTCAGCCGCAAAGGCCGGCTGTTCGTTGAAGCGGAAATATATAAATAAGTATGTTATACACAATGGCGGAGTTAAAATACTCCGCCATTAAAAATATATTTTATATAATTTGAAAAAATATTTATATAAAACTCTTGACAAATTAAAAAGAGAGGAGTATATTAAGCTCATAAAGAAAAAATATCAGGGTCGGGTCTCAGGATACGGCCCGTAAGCCATAGTGAAAGAGAGAAGGAGCCATGAAAAAGACACTTTACAGCCTAATGCTTTCGGATGAAGTGGTCGCCGAGGTTGACAGACTTGCTCACAGACTCGGAACGAATCGCTCAAATCTTATAAATCAGATCCTTGCAGAGCATGTGAATCTCGTGACGCCCGAGCGGCGCATAAACGATATATTCTCTGCTATCGAGCAGCTTATGACGCCGTCGCGCGAGCTTGTTCCGTTTGTTTCGCCGAATACGATGACAATGTCGCTCAAATCCTCGCTTGAGTATAAATACCGCCCGACGGTGAAATACGAGGTCGAGCTTTACCGCGGCGACAGCGACAGTCTCGGCGAGCTGACGGTCATTTTCCGCACGCAGTCGGCAGCGCTCATCCGCTCGATGACGGAATTTTTCCGCATCTGGAAGAGCATCGAGGATGCGCACCTGCGCCCCGTGATGGAGCAGGAGCCGCCTAAATATGCGCTGTATGACGGAAAATTCATCCGCTCCATTTCCGTTCCGAACCACGACTGCTCGTCGGACGAGCTGGCAAAGGTGATCGCGGAATACATCAAACTTTTTGACACCATGATGAAGGGCTATCTCAGCGGACGGCTTAACGCCCGTGACGTTGAAGCCTGTTACTTCTCCCAGTTAAGGAGAGCAGATATTTTGATCTAATTTGAAGAAAAAGAAGGTGTTTTTATGAATGCACAGAACTTCACCCAAAAGACACTTGAAATGATCCAGACCGCCAAATCCATGGCGATGGAAAACAACAATCAGTATATTACCCCCGAGCATCTGCTGTATGCCCTCGTTGATCAGGACGGCGGCCTTATCCCGTCGCTGCTGGGAAAGATGGGCGTTGACTGCAATGCGGTGCTCTCCGAGCTTGACACGGCGATCGAGGGCATGCCCAAGGTCTCCGGCGACTATGAGATCTACCTCTCGCGCGAAGCCGATCGCGTTATGAACGCCGCCGAGAAATCGGCAAAGAGTCTGGGCGATGAGTATCTTTCCGTCGAGCACGTCATGATCGGCATTTTTGCCTCGCCCACGCCGGCGATAAAGCGCATTTTTGACGGCCACGGCATAACCAAGGCAAAATTCACCGAGGAGCTGTCGAAGGTCAAAAAGGGCCCCGTCACGGGCGATAACCCCGAAAACACCTATGACGCGCTTAAAAAATACGGCACCGACCTTGTCGAGCGTGCGCGCAGCAATAAGCTCGACCCCGTTATCGGCCGCGATACCGAGATAAGAAATGTCATCCGCATCCTTTCGCGTAAGACGAAGAATAACCCCGTGCTCATCGGCGAGCCGGGCGTCGGCAAGACCGCTATCGCAGAGGGACTTGCCCAGCGTATCGTCCGCGGCGATGTGCCCGAGGGACTTAAAAACAAAACAATATTCTCGCTCGACATGGGCGCGCTGATAGCCGGCGCAAAGTATCGCGGCGAGTTTGAGGAGCGTCTGAAGGCCGTGCTTGAGGAGATCAAGCAGTCTGACGGTCAGATCATCCTGTTTATCGATGAGCTGCACACCATCGTCGGCGCAGGCAAAACCGAGGGCAGCATGGATGCAGGCAACCTCTTAAAGCCTATGCTCGCGCGCGGCGAGCTGCACTGCATCGGTGCAACGACCCTTGACGAGTACCGCAAGTACATCGAAAAGGACGCGGCGCTCGAACGCAGGTTCCAACCCGTTCAGGTCGATGAGCCGACCGTTGAGGACACGATCTCCATCCTCCGCGGACTTAAAGAGCGCTATGAGGTCTATCACGGCGTGCGCATCCACGATAACGCCATCGTTGCGGCGGCAACGCTTTCAAACCGCTATATCTCCGACCGTTTCCTGCCCGATAAGGCCATCGACCTTGTCGATGAGGCCTGCGCGCTCATCCGCACCGAGATCGACTCCATGCCTGCCGAGCTTGACGACATGCGCCGCAAGATCATGCAGCTTGAGATCGAGGAAACGGCGCTTAAAAAGGAAACCGATAAGCTTTCGCAGGATCGTCTTGCAAAGCTCACCGAGGAGCTTGCAAACCTCAAGGACGAGTTCAACGAGCAGAAGTCCCGTTGGGAGGCCGAAAAGGGCAGCGTTGACGAGGTCAAGAAGCTCAAGAGCCAGATCGAGCAGATGAACGCCGATATAGAGAACGCTCAGCTCAGGTACGAGTACGAAACGGCTGCAAAGCTCAAATACTCCGACCTGCCTGCGCTTGAAAAGAAGCTCGAGGAGGCCGAGAAGCTCAGCGAGGAGCGCAAGGCCAGCAGCATGGTGCACGACACCGTCACCGAAGAGGAGATAGCCGGCATCGTGGCCAAGTGGACGGGCATCCCCGTTTCAAAGCTGCTCGAGGGCGAGCGCGAGAAGCTGCTGAACCTTGATAAGGTGCTGCATAAATCCGTCATCGGCCAGGACGAGGCCGTGCAGAAGGTCACCGAGGCCATCTGGCGCTCGCGTGCCGGCATAGGCGACCCGAACAGACCGATAGGCTCGTTTATGTTCCTCGGCCCCACGGGTGTCGGCAAAACGGAGCTTGCAAAGGCTCTTGCAAGGTGCCTGTTTGATGATGAGCACAACATGGTCAGGATCGATATGACAGAATACATGGAGAAATTCTCCGTCTCAAGGCTCATCGGCGCGCCTCCCGGATACGTCGGCTACGACGAGGGCGGTCAGCTTACCGAGGCTGTGCGCAGAAAACCGTACTCTGTCGTGCTGTTTGATGAGATCGAAAAGGCGCACCCGGATGTTTTCAACATTCTGCTGCAAATCCTCGACGACGGCCGCGTCACCGATTCGCAGGGACGCACGGTCGATTTCAAGAACACCATTATCATCATGACCTCCAACCTCGGCAGCCAGTATCTGCTTGAAGGCATAAACGATAAGGGCGAGATCGAAGAGAGCGCAAGGCAGCAGGTTCTGGCCCAGCTGCATCAGCAGTTCAGGCCGGAGTTCCTCAACCGCCTTGACGAGATCATCTGCTTCAAGCCGCTTACAAAGACGGAGCTTAACGGTATCATTGATATCCTCACCTCCGCGCTCAGGCAGCGCCTTGAGGACAAGAGTCTCGGCCTTGAGATCACCGACAGCGCAAAGCAGCTTATCATCGACCGCGGCTTTGACCCCGTGTTCGGCGCGCGTCCTTTGAAGAGATATCTCCAGAGCACCGTCGAAACGCTCATTGCGCGCGCAATCCTTGCAGGCGATATGCCGGCAGGCCACGTCATCAAGGTCGATGTGCGCGACGGCGAGCTTGTCTGCGAATAAAGAATAAAACCCGAAAACGGACGTTCGAGAGAACGTCCGTTTTTTGCGCTCAAAAAATATGCGTGGGATTTTCGGCCGCGTCGTGTATAATGGGATAGACAGACAGCGCGAAAGGAGGCGGTGATGTGCAGGAGAACACGGTCGAGTGGCTGCTGCTTGAGAAAAACGAACAGGGCATGGACGCGCTGCTGCTCCATTATGGGCCGCTCATGCGATACATCATTGCGCCTATCCTGCAAAATCCTCAGGACAGGGAGGATTGCCTTTCCGAGGTCTCGATGCGCGTGTGGGAAAAGATTGGACAGTTTGACGGCGAGAAGGGCAGCTTTCGCGCGTGGCTTACGGCGATAACAAGGAACACCGCGCTCAACCATGCGCGCAAGGCCTCCGGCAGCAGTACCGAGGAGCTTTCCGAGAGCACGCCCTCGCCCGAGCCGTCACCCGAGGAGGCGCTGCTTAAAAAAGAGCGGCAGGAGGCATTAAGCGCCGCCTTGAACCGCTTATCGTACAAAGACAGACTTCTGTTTTACAGGAAATATTATTATCGGCAGTCAACCGCCCAGATAGCGGCGGAGCTTGGCATGACCGAGCGCGCCGTCGAGGGAAAGCTGTATCGCCTTAAAAAACAGCTTCGCAAAAGCTTGGGAGGTGAGGTGTGTGAATGATCGTGACTGGAGTTCCATGAGCGAAAAGGAATTTGAGACGCTGCTCGAAGGCAGTGTTGCGGAAACTCCGCCGGAGGATGTCGTTGAGAAGATAACGCCGTGGAAAAGGGCGGCAAACCGCGTGCTCGCCGGTATGGCGCTGTGCGCTATAACGCTCAACTTCCTGTGCTTAAATTACATTCTCCCTGCCGTCGGCATTGTGCTACAGCTGCTCGGCTTTCGCGCTCTGCGGCGCGAGAATAAGTGGTTTAATGCATGCTTTGCCGTAACGATAATCCGCGCGGCCTACTTCTTCCCGACTCTCGTTCTGAATACGACCATTTTCCATGCGACGATTCTGACGCCTTCCGTTACATCGGCCTTGACGGCGGCGAGCGTTGTTCTTATGCTTGCCGAGTTTGTCTGCCTCTGGCAGGGGCTGAGGGCGGTCAAGGCCAAGGTCGGCCTTCCGCCGAGCGCGAAATGCGCAGCAGCCCTCATCGTCTGGTGTGCCCTCATGGGCGTGCTGGCCGCTGTGCAGTATGAAGGTCTGATAATCGGTGCGGCAATGGTAGTAGCTTATATCTGCATTATCCGCAACCTTTGTAAGCTCTCCGGCGAGCTTGACGAGGCCGGATATTCGATAACTCCGCAGCCGGTGAGGATTACGGATAAGTGCATCGTTATCGCGCTGAGCGCCGTCGTTTTGGTCGGCTGCGTGCTGGGCTATGTCTTCGGCAGCAGCTATGCAATGGACTGGCGCGAGGCGGAGGAGTCTGAGAACAGCGGCGTTGCGGAGATAAAGGATAAGCTGCTCGAGCTTGGCTTCCCGGAGTATGTTCTGAACGATCTCACCACGGAGGATATCGCAGCCTGCGACGGCGCTCTGCGCGTCGTCACGGATGTTGAGGATAAGCCGGCAGACGGCGGCAGAACGGTAACGACCGTATCGGGCAGCGGAGCAAACCGCCGCATAGTGCAGGACACGGTTTACGACAAGAAGCTCCGCATGACCGGCGTCGCGGTGCAGGTATCGGATGAGCGCGAGCGGTGGATCATTTTCCACCACTTCCTGTGGCTTACCGAGCCCGGCTTTTACGGCACGGAGGCCGTTCAGCTCTGGCCGACCTACACCGAGGTTTCGGATGGCTGGGCATCCGACGGCGAGGTGAGCGGCCGCGTTTTGTACGACCGCGGCGGCAAGACCTTTGCAGCACCCTACCGTTCGCTGAGATCCGAAACCTACGATTACGACAGCGTCTTTTTCGGGATCAGAACGCGCAGCGATGTTTTTGCCTCGTTCTCCGTGCCGAGAAACGGTGAAAACTGCCGCGGATACGTCGCCTATGCGACCTCTGAGCTTGCGGATGACTACATCATTAGCAGCTGGATAAACTATGTGCATCAGCAAAGCTGGCTTCAGTATCCGGCGATGACCGCCGAGGAATACAGAAAGTCGGGCTTTTGGGATGACAGCGGCGCATTCCGAATGATACAGAACGCGCTTCAGTTTTATCCGTCAGACGACGGTGTTGAAATGATAAGCTGACAAAAGCAAAACACCCCTCACTTCATTTGAAGTGAGGGGTGTTCGTATTATCGGTAAGAAACGATGCCGTTTTCGCCGAAAAGGCGCTCTATCGAGCCGTTTGCAAGCAGCGTGTCCAGATGCGCGAGCGTTTCGCCGAAGGCGAAGCCCTTCTGCGAGGGCGGAAAGTCAGTCCAGTTTTTTGCCCTTATGCGCCAGGTCATAAGGCCGGCAAGCTCGTATGCTGTGATGCCCGGGTTCTCGTGAACGAGCCGCTCGGCCTCGCTGAGCCGCAGCCGGTGATGCTCTATGAGTTGCTGCGCACGCTCACGCAGAGTGACTTCACCGCGCGCTCTGTGCGCCGGGAGTGCGGTTTCGATATCGAGGCTTTTCATAAGCTCCAGGCTGCGCAGGTAATCGCCGAGCGAATCGGGAACGCCGTTCCACGCGCAGATGTTCGGGCTTATGTCAAAAAGAACGTGGTCGCCGAGGAAAATGAGCTTTCGCTTTTCGTCAAAAAGGCAAAGATGCCCCGGGGTGTGCCCCGGCGTTGCAAGGCAGCGCAGCTCGTAGCCGCCGTAGCACAGCACGTCGCCGTCGTCAAGCTCGCGCGCCGGAAATGCGCCGGGTGCGAATTTTATCGCCGGGGTCTGTGCCGACCACAGGGCAAGATCCTCTTTCGGCATGCCCTCGCGCAAAAAGCGCGCGTGAGTTTCCTTGTGCTTGTCCTTTTCGGGCATCGTGACAACGCGGTGATCCGTCCTGCCCATCAGAACGCTGAAGCCCTCTCCGGCGAGATAGGCGGCGTTGCCGGTGTGATCCGAGTGAAGATGGGTGATAAAAATATCGGTGTTGTCAGGGGTGAGACCAAGCTGCCGCATTCCGCCGAGCAGCGCCTCGCGGCACTCCGGGCGCTTAAACCCGGTGTCGATAAGCAGATTCCTGCCGTCGGATCTTACAACATAGCAGTTTAGCCATTTGAGCGGATTGTTCGGCAGAACGATCGGAAAGGTGTATATATTATCCGCGACTTGTTCAAAAGAAGACATTGAAAATTCAACTCCAATTATTTAATTTACTTTGTCTGCATATAAGCACTTGGTATCGCTCTTTAGTTATATCATAACGTATGACAGAGTCAAGTCCAACAGTGTGCTGTCTTTACCGCTTGCACCGCAGTAAAAAAGACGAGGCCAAGTGGCCTCGTCAGCTTAATGGGGAGTATAAAGAAGGAGAATTGATAGCTTATTTGCCGTACTCGATCTTTGTGACCGAGACAACAAGTCCGGCAACGCCTGCAAGGGCGAGGACTGCGCAGACTGCCGTCCAGACGGCTGCGTCGTGGTTTGCCGCGTCAAGATCCATGCGGTAAGCCTCGCCTGCTGCGGCGCAGATGCCGCCGTAGGTTGTGGCATAGGTGTCGGTGCCGCCGAGCAGATATTTTACCTCGCGGTCAAGTGCGGCCGAGTCGGTGTTGTAGTCTGCGATGGGCTTGAGCGCCTCGGCCATGCGGCCAAGATCATTGTCGCTATAGTCGGCAACGCTCTGTACGCTTGCCGGATACATGTCGTTTTCAACACCCATCGAGGCAGCAATCTCGGCTGCGGTCTCTGCGCGGTTTATGAAATTCGTGTCGACCGAAACGCGCTCGACCTTCTGCGCTTCAACATTTGTAAAGCCGACTGCGGCCAGCAGGATGACAACTACCGATGCAATGGCTGTGATAACATATAATGTGTTGTTTGATGACTTCGTTTTCATGATGTGATCCTTTCCGCTCTTAAAAGAGCTATCTTTATTCATTGACCACATAATAGACCCGAAGTTTATGTAATTCAACGTACAAATTTGCCTCAAGTGACAAGAAAATAGGCAATTGCATAAAACTGCGCAAAAAAACAGCTGACGTAATTTCTACGTCAGCTGTTAGTTTTAAATTCAGCGCTTTATCTTGTCTGTAAGCTTGCGCACGGCATCTATGAAGCCGCGCAGCTCGCGGTTTGAGCGCCCCTCGCAGCCGCGAACGGCCTGCATAAGCGCATCGGCAGCGTTCAGAAGCTCGGTGAACAGCGGATTGACCCTGCGCTCGGCCGACGGAGCCTTCGGCGTTTTAACAATGGGCCTGCCCTGCGTCACGACTGTGAAGCGGCCGGCCGCAATGTCAAACTCGGTGCCGCTGTATGGTGCAAATGCGCGGTAGCCAAGCTCATTGTTGAGGCAGGCAGTGAAGCTGTCGGCGCTTTCGGGGTCGCCGTGGTTGACGAAAACAAGCTCCGGCTTTTCGGAAAAGCCCTCGAGCCACGCGATCAGGCCGCGCTTGTCGGCGTGTCCGCTGACGCCGGGGAGCGAGGATATCTCGGCCCTGACCTCGATCTCCTCATTGAAGAGCTTAACCTCCTTTGCGCCGTCGTGCAGCGCACGGCCGAGCGTTCCGACCGCCTGATAGCCCACGAACAGCACAAGGCTTTCCGGCCGCCACAGATTGTGCTTGAGGTGGTGGCGTATGCGGCCGGCATCGCACATGCCGGATGCGGAGATTATGACCTTGGGCGTTTTGTCCTCGTTTATCGCCTTGGATTCCTCCTGGCTCACGACAAGGTGAAGTCCGGGGAAGCAAAGCGGATTTTCGCCCGAGCGGATAACGGCCTGCATTTCTTCGTCAATATAGCTCGAGTCGCACTGCAAAAACACGCTCGTTGCCTCGATGGCAAGGGGACTGTCAACGTAAACGGGAAAGTCGGGATGCCCCGTTACAAGGCTGCGATTTTTGATCTCGCGGATAAAATACAGCATTTCCTGCGTTCTGCCGACAGCAAACGAGGGGATAACGACGTTGCCGCCGCGGTCGAGTGTGCGCTGGATGTATGCGGAAAGCCCGGCAATGTAATCGGGGCGCTCATCGGCGTGGTTGCGGTCGCCGTAGGTGGATTCGATTACGAGGTAATCGGTTTTGTCGATATGCTTCGGGTCGCAGAGTATCGGCTGATCGAGGTTTCCGATATCGCCGGAGAAAACTATCTTTTTCTCGCAGCTGCCCTCCTTGAGCCAGATCTCGATAGCTGCCGAGCCGAGCAGATGCCCGACATCGGTGAAACGGATCGTGACCGATTCGTTGACCTGCACCTGGCTGCCGTATTCGCATGGGTGCAGCAGCTTCATAAGCCCTGCAACATCATCAAGATCGTAAAGCGGCTCGACGGCGGCTTCACCGCGGCGCATCGCCTTGCGCGATTTCCATTCGGCGTCGGCCATCTGTATGTGCGCGCAGTCGCGCAGCATTATGTCCAGCAGCGAGCATGTAGCGCCCGTGGCGTACACGGCGCCGCGGAAGCCGTTTTTATAAAGCAGCGGCAGCAGGCCGGAGTGGTCAACATGCGCGTGCGTTACCAGCGCAAAGTCAAGCACCGATGCCGCGACCGGCAGCTCCTGATTTTCAAAAAGGTCCTTGCCCTGCTCCATACCGCAGTCGATAACACCTTTTTTGTCGCCGACTTCGAGAAGAGTGCAGCTGCCTGTGACCTCATGGGCAGCGCCTAAAAATGTTACCTTCATGCTTCTGACCTCACAGCTCGGGCGTCCACCCGTCGGCAAAGCCTGCGTCGGCCTTGGGCTTTGTAAGCTCAACATAGTAGCCGGCATAGGTCAGATCCATGTACGGCAGCACGAAGAACTGCACCAGAACAACGAAGCCGACAACGCCGATTATCTGTGCGATGATCGACGGTCCCATTGCTCCGGCAAGCCATTCGCTGATCGAATCGGCAATGCCGACAAGCAGCGCCCAGCCGAAGAAGGTAATATCCATCCAGAACAGCTCACCCTTATGTCCGGCCATGATACGCTTGCTTTCCGATATGCATTGCAGTGCGCTCATCTCCGGATGCTCAAGCAGCAGATACAGCGCCTGGCGGTAGCGGTAGAACGCGATAAAGCCCGGGATTATAAACAGCAGCGACCAGAGGAAAATGAATATGCCCTCGAGGATGTACAGCCAGATGACGCGGAAGAACATGCCGAACGCGTCGAAAAGGTTCCAGTAGCTTGCCTCCATGCCGCGCACTGTGCGCAGGCAATAGATCGTGAAGCCGGCGCCGATCATAAGCGCCACTATGCTGACCGCAAGATTCAGCAGAGCCGCGCCCGGCGAGGGCATAGCCTGCTCGATCGCGTAGGCAAACTGATCGGGATCGATGCTGCCGTATGCTCCGTCGATGCCGAACTGCTCGTAAATCGACTGAAGCTCAAACGTTGATCCGCCGACAAGCTTATACGAAAGGAAGCCGAGCACCGCAACGATGAGAAGATATATGATAGCGGTGACAACGGGCTTGGGTTGGGCAGTGCGAATGAGGGTTTTTGACTGCGCCTTAAGTTGTTTTCTGTCCATATGCCAGACCTCCTGATAATTATGCTGCAATTATATCATCATATGCCGCAAAATAACATAGCCATGTCAAAAAAATATTAAACTACGACAGCTTCTCCGGTTCAAAGCCGCTTCCGTTGAAGTACCACAGCTCGTCAAAGCCGCAGCTGCGCGCTATCTGCTCGCACTGCTCGAAGGCGCAGCATATGCTGCTTGCCGAGTGCGAGTCCGAGCTTATCACGATGCGTCCGCCGATATCGTGCAGGTGGCGCAGAAGCTCCGGTGAGGGGTAGGGCGTCGTCCTGTAGCCGCGGCTTATTGCGCCCGTGTTCATCTCGAATATTTTTCCGGCGGCATTGAGCGTCTCCATCGCGGCAAAGGCAGCGTCGCGGTACCATGCGCTTTGCGTGTCGTACAGAGCGCCCTGCTCGTTGTATTTCGTCAAAAGGTCGAAGTGGCCGACGATGTCAACCTCGGGTATCTGCGCCATAGATGCGTAGTTTGCAAAAAACACATCAGCGGCCTTCTCGGCCCCGCCGAAGTGCTCGATGAGCGCAATTGCCCGCTCGCGCGTGGAGTCAACATAGAAGCCGTCGAGCACATGTCCCGAGCCGATGATATATTCGTAGCCGTCGAAATTTTTCTCGGCCGCGGCGTCGTATTCAAGACCGGTGTACAGTGCGATCTTTCCGGCGTATTTCACCTTCAGGCGCTGCATCTCGGCCTTGAAGGCGGCCTCTTTTTCCTTGGGCGTGCACCAGTCCTCGCCGTCCATCGGAGCGTGCGCGCTTATGCCCAGTGAGCTCAGCCCGTGCTCCATTGCCGCGCAGACCATCTCCTCGGGTGTGCTCGCCCCGTCGTCAAACGTCGTGTGGCAATGCAGATTTTGTTGTACCATAGCTTTTCTCCTGTGTGTCGATTTATCAGGCCTATGTTAGCATATCGCCGCCCGACAGGCAAGAAAAAGTCCGCCGCGATCGCTCGCAGCGGACGGATAATTGAATGTGAAGAATAATATAAACAAAAACTCCGTCCTCAAACGAGAACGGAGTCTTGGCTTTGGTGGACCCGAAGGGATTCGAACCCTCGACCTCTCGGATGCGAACCGAACGCGCTCCCAGCTGCGCTACGGGCCCATACCTTGCTCGGCTTTAGTATTATAACACACTTTTCAAAAAAGTAAAGAAAATATTTGTTGATTATATTGCAAATCTGAGTTATAATACTTTCGCGGCTTTTGACAAGGCTGCACTAGTTGGGGAGCCAGCGGTGCCCTGTAACCTGCAATCCGCTACAGCAGGAATGAATTCCCAACATAGGATCTGTCATGTGTCGTCTGACACCGGTAAGCAGCGTTGACGAGCCGGTCTCGCGCAACGGAAACCCGTGAACCATGTCAGGCGGGGAACCGAGCAGCATTAAGCGGTGCTTTTCGTGTGCCGTGAGGGTGCCGGTTCTGAGCCGGCTGCCGGCGTAACGGGCATATGTCAGTTTTCGAGGTTGGGTGTGCAGTCTTGTCAAAGGCCGCATTATATTTGTTACGGGATCATTATTGTTATGTATCAGGCTTTATATCGTAAGTGGCGGCCTAAGACCTTTGATGAGGTCGTCGGGCAAAAGCACATAACGGAAACGCTTAAAAATCAGATATCTACAGGTCGCACCTCGCACGCGTATCTGTTCATCGGAACGCGCGGCACGGGCAAAACGACCTGCGCGAAGATACTTGCCAAGGCGCTCAACTGCGAGCACCCCGTGGACGGCAATCCCTGCGGCAAGTGCCCTGCCTGCCTCGGCATCGAGGACGGCAGCATCATGGATGTCGTCGAGATCGATGCTGCGTCCAATAACGGCGTGGACAATGTCCGCCAGCTGCGCGAGGAGGCCGTGTTTTCTCCGGTTTCGGTCAAAAAGCGTGTGTATATCATCGACGAGGTGCACATGCTGTCAACGGCGGCGTTCAACGCGCTGCTGAAAATTCTTGAAGAGCCGCCGGAGCACCTTGTGTTCATCCTCGCAACGACGGAGCTTAATAAAGTTCCTGCAACGATACTTTCGCGCTGCCAGCGGCACAGCTTCAAGCGCCTTGATGCGCAGCTTATCGCCGACCACCTCGAGCACGTTGCGCAGTGCGAAAATCTCAGGCTCGAGCGCAGCGCCGCCGAGCTTATCGCCGGACTTGCCGAGGGCGGCATGCGCGATGCGCTGTCGCTGCTTGACCAGTGCTCGGGCGAGAGCGATATCGACACCGACGCCGTGTACTCGGCGATGGGGCTTACGGGCAACCGCCGCACGGCGCAGCTGCTCGACTACGCGGTGAAGAAAAACACCGATGAGGCGCTCAAGCTATTTGACAGCCTCTGGCGCGACGGAAAGGACCCGGCGACGCTGCTGTATGAGCTGAATACGCTCCTGCGCGATTGCCTCATGCTGTCGGTCGCACCGAAAGCGGGCGCAGACCTCATATCGGGGCGCTTCAGCCGCGACATTCTGGGCGTTTTCTGCAAAAAGCTCACGAAAGCCGAGCTTATAAATCGCATAAATATCGTGTCGGACAGTTTGCTGAAGATCCGCGACTCGAAAAGCGCAAAGCTCACTGCAGAGCTGTGCATCATATCGCTGTGCGATCCGCGCCTGACCGAGGGCGTTGACGAGCTTCGCGCGCGCATATCGCGCATCGAGGAGGATCTTAAGCACGCACCGGTGAGAACAGCCGTGCCGGCAGCCGAGGATGACGACGATGAGGAAGAGTTCCATTCGACTCTTGACGAGCCGCCGTTTGACCTCGATGAGCCGCCTGCGCCGCAGCCGCGATACGAAGACGATCCGGCAGACGAGCTTGACCCGGCTGACTTTGCCGAATATCAGCCCGAGGATGACCTTCTGGATAAAAAGTCGCCCGTCGAGCTGAACCCCGACGCCCCGGCGAGCGCGGCGGATGCGCCGCAGGATAACGAGTCGCTGTGGGCGGCGATAGTCGAAAATGCCGAGGAGTCGCTCCCACGCGGAGTGATCCCGATACTGACAAACCCTGTGCAGACTCGCTGCACCGTGAGCTACGATACGCTCGCGCTCGAGGTAGTGCCCGGATTTTTCTATAATGCAGTGAATAATCAGGCGGTTCTCATGCGCCTGCGCGAGGCGGCAAACGCCGTCACGGGGCGCAGCCTTAAAATAACGATCTCGGAGCTTCGCGAGGATAACGATAAGCCCAAAAGGGACATCGAGGAGCTTCGGAAATTCAAAGAAACACGTTTCGTATAATATTTTAGGAGGAATTTTAATATGGCAAAAGGCGGATTCCGCGGCGGAATGGGCGGCGGCAATATGATGAAGCAGGCTCAGAAAATGCAGGAAGAGTTCATGAAGATGCAGCAGGAGCTTGAGAGCAAGGAGTTCACCTCCACTGTCGGCGGCGGCGCAGTCAAGGCGACCATGATCGGCACACGCGCACTCAAGAGCATTGAGATCGATCCCTCGGCCGTCGATCCCGACGATGTAGAGATGCTTCAGGATATGATCGTTGCTGCGGTCAACGAAGCTATCACGCAGAGCGAGAACGCAACCAACGAGGCAATGAGCAAGCTCACCCCCATGGGCTTCCCGTTCTGAAAATGAAAACCTCGCGCCCTCAAAAGTGGGCGCGAGGTTTTTGTGAATAAAAGCATAATAAAAAGGCTCGAAAACCGATGTTTTCGAGCCTTTTGCTTGGTGCGCGAGGCGGGACTTGAACCCGCACGCCCGGAGTGAGCACTAGAACCTGAATCTAGCGAGTCTGCCAATTCCACCACTCGCGCATTTAAGTGCCTGATAATAATAGCATTACCGGCCCTCATTGTCAAGAAAATTCTTTCGCTGGGCGTTTAATATTTTGCAAAGTGCGCAATTTCTATGGCAACGATTCATTTTACCGTGTTAAATGAAAAAATGTGTTGCAATTTAGCGGCGGTTATTGTAATATAAATACAGTTCTTATACCATACCAAGAACTATTTAGGTTACTATGATAAGGTTTAGTACACCTTAGAGCTCTGACGCCTCGCTTTTGCGAGGCGTTATCTCTTTATATTGCCAAAAATGCAAATATATCGTACAATGGTGGCACAAATTACAAAGGAGATACGTTTATGCGCCCTTATGCGATCGGACTTGACATTGGAATAACCTCTGTCGGCTGGGCAACGGTGGCCCTTGATGCCGATGAGAACCCGTGCGGCATCATTGATCTCGGCAGCAGAATATTTGATGCCGCCGAGCATCCGCAAACCGGAGAATCACTTGCAGCTCCCAGAAGGGAGGCACGCAGCGCAAGAAGACGCCTGCGCCGCCATCGGCACAGAAACGAGCGTATCAGGAGCTTGATGCTCGAGGAACGGCTGATATCTCAAGATGAGCTTGAGACTCTTTTTGACGGACGGCTTGAAGACATTTATGCTTTGCGTGTAAAAGCGCTTGATGAGATTGTCAGCCGAACCGATTTTGCAAGAATATTATTACACATATCACAAAGGCGCGGATTTAAGTCCAACCGCAAGAACCCGACCACAAAGGAGGACGGCGTTTTATTGGCGGCTGTCAATGAGAACAAGCAGCGTATGAGCGAGCACGGCTATCGCACCGTCGGCGAGATGTTTTTGCTCGATGAGACGTTTAAAGACCATAAGCGCAATAAGGGCGGCAATTATATCACAACTGTAGCAAGAGATATGGTTGCCGACGAAGTGAGGGCGATTTTTTCCGCGCAGCGTGAGCTTGGCGCGAGCTTTGCAAGCGAAGAATTTGAGGAGCGCTATCTCGAAATACTGCTCAGTCAGCGGTCTTTTGACGAAGGCCCCGGAGGGAACAGCCCCTATGGCGGCAGCCAGATCGAACGGATGGTAGGTCGCTGCACATTTTTCCCCGATGAGCCGAGAGCGGCAAAGGCAACCTATTCGTTTGAGTACTTTACGCTCCTGCAAAAAGTAAATCACATTCGTATAGTCGAAAACGGAGTCTCCTCAAAGCTGACAGACGAGCAGCGGAGGATAATAATTGAGCTTGCTCATACGACAAAAGACGTTTCCTACGCGAAGATACGCAAAGCGCTGAAGCTTTCGGACAAGCAGCTGTTTAATATCCGATACTCGGATAATTCGCCGGCCGAGGACAGCGAGAAGAAGGAAAAGCTCGGCATTATGAAGGCATATCACCAGATGCGCAGCGCCATTGACCGTGTTTCGAAAGGCCGGTTTGCGATGATGCCTCGAGCGCAGCGAAATGCTATAGGCACTGCACTGTCATTATACAAAACTTCGGACAAGATAAGAAAGTATCTGACAGACGCAGGGCTCGATGAAATTGATATAAACAGTGCAGATTCTATCGGAAGCTTCTCAAAATTCGGGCACATATCCGTAAAGGCATGCGATATGCTTATTCCGTTTCTTGAGCAGGGCATGAACTACAATGAGGCTTGTGCCGCCGCAGGACTTAATTTTAAGGGACACGATGCAGGCGAAAAGTCGAAGCTGCTCCACCCGAAAGAGGAAGATTATGAGGATATAACAAGCCCAGTCGTCCGCAGGGCAATTGCCCAAACGATAAAGGTGATAAACGCCATCATCCGCAGGGAAGGATGCAGCCCGACATTCATTAACATTGAGCTTGCAAGAGAAATGGCGAAGGACTTCCGGGAACGGAATCGTATTAAAAAGGAAAATGACGATAATCGCGCAAAAAACGAGCGGTTGCTGGAGCGCATAAGGACAGAATACGGCAAAAACAACCCTACCGGACTCGATCTCGTAAAGCTGCGCCTGTATGAGGAGCAGAGCGGCGTCTGCATGTATTCACTCAAGCAAATGTCGCTGGAAAAACTGTTTGAGCCAAACTATGCCGAGGTCGATCACATCGTTCCGTACAGCATCAGCTTTGATGACAGCCGTAAAAACAAAGTTCTTGTACTTACAGAGGAAAATCGAAATAAAGGCAACAGGCTGCCGCTGCAATATCTCAAAGGCCGGCGCAGGGAGGATTTCATCGTTTGGGTCAACAACAATGTTAAGGATTACAGAAAACGCAGACTGCTGCTAAAAGAGGAACTGACGGCTGAGGACGAGTCCGGCTTCAAGGAGCGAAACCTGCAGGACACCAAAACGATGTCGCGATTTCTTCTGAATTACATTGCAGATAATCTCGAATTTGCGGAATCAACGCGCGGCCGCAAGAAGAAAGTCACCGCTGTCAACGGCGCTGTGACCGCCTATATGCGCAAAAGATGGGGCATAACAAAAATCAGGGAGGACGGAGATTGCCACCATGCAGTTGACGCCGTTGTCATTGCCTGCACGACCGATGCAATGATCCGGCAAGTGTCACGCTATGCCCAATTCCGCGAATGCGAGTATATGCAGACCGAGTCCGGCAGCGTGGCTGTAGATACCGGTACCGGAGAGGTTCTTCGTACCTTCCCGTATCCATGGCCGGATTTCAGAAAAGAGCTTGAAGCCCGACTCGCAAACGACCCTGCGAAGGTGATAAACGACCTGCATCTGCCGTTTTATATGTCCGCAGGACGACCACTGCCGGAACCGGTCTTCGTTTCGCGTATGCCCAGACGCAAGGTCACGGGTGCTGCTCACAAAGATACGATAAAAAGTGCCAGAGAGCTTGATAACGGCTATTTGATAGTCAAGCGTCCGCTTACGAATCTGAAGCTGAAAAACGGCGAAATTGAAAACTATTATAATCCGCAGAGCGACAAATGCCTTTATGATGCGCTCAAAAACGCGCTCATTGAGCACGGCGGCGATGCAAAGAAAGCGTTTGCGGATGAATTCCGCAAGCCGAAGAGCGACGGAACTCCGGGCCCGATCGTGAACAAGGTAAAGCTGCTTGAGTCTGCCACTATGTGCGTTCCCGTTCACGGCGGAAAAGGCGCTGCAGATAACGATTCCATGGTCAGAGTCGATGTGTTCCTTTCTGGAGGCAAATATTATCTTGTGCCGATCTATGTTGCTGACACTCTGAAGCCGGAGCTGCCAAACAAAGCTGTTACGCGCGGCAAGAAGTACTCAGAGTGGCTCGAAATGGCTGACGAGAATTTTATTTTCTCTCTGTATCCGAATGACCTGATCTGTGCGACAAGCAAAAATGGCATAACGCTCAGTGTATGCCGGAAGGACAGCACTCTGCCGCCGACTGTTGAGAATAAATCGTTCATGCTGTATTATCGCGGCACAGATATCTCAACAGGAAGCATTTCATGCATCACCCACGATAATGCTTATAAACTCAGAGGCCTCGGCGTAAAAACGCTTGAAAAGCTTGAAAAATACACAGTGGATGTCCTCGGAGAGTACCACAAGGTCGGAAAAGAAGTAAGACAGCCGTTCAACATAAAAAGGAGGAAAGCATGCCCTTCCGAAATGTTATGATCGAAAGCCCGGCGCACATATCTCTTAGCAACAGGCAGCTTATAATCAGAACCGACAGCGAGCACAGCTTGGCTGTTGAGGATATTTCTGCGCTTCTGCTCGAAAGCAGAGCGTCAACCATCACAGCAGCCGCTTTGTCCTATCTTGGGCAAAGCGGCTGCGCCGTTTTTGTTTGCGATGAAAAGCATATGCCTTGCGCCGTGCTCGAACCGTTTTCGCAGCATAGCAGAGCGCTGGGTGTGCTCAAAGCTCAGCTTGAGGCAACAGAGCCGCTTAAAAAGCGGCTTTGGCAAAGCATTGTAACGGCAAAAATCGCAAATCAGGCGGCTTGCCTGAGCTTATGCGGAAATGCCGGTGAAGCCGCTGCTTTAAAGCGCATGTCCGAAAATGTCAGATCCGGAGATACGGATAATGTTGAAGCTTTGGCCGCGCAAAGATATTTCCCGGCTTTGTTTTACTCCGGGTTTTCAAGAGGCAATGACTGCGCGCTTAATGCCGCGCTCAACTACGGCTATGCAATAATCCGCGGCAGCGTTGCAAGGCACCTGGCTGTATATGGCTTTGTTCCTGCGCTCGGCCTGCATCACAAGAGTGGCCTGAACAGCTTCAATCTTGCGGACGATGTTATGGAGGCTTTCCGTCCGGTCGTTGACCTGCTTGTGTGCTCGTTTATCACTGAGGACGACACCGAGCTTACGCAGCAGATGAAAAGAATGCTGTTTAACGTCCTGAACCTTGACATCATCTCCGGAGGTCAGCACCACAGCGTGGCATATGCTGTTGAGCGGCTTGTTCACAGCCTTTCACGTTCGCTTTTTGACGGCAAGGCCGCACTGTGCCTACCTGAGCTGATAGATATTCAGCAGCATAAATATGAATAAGTTTATGAGAATACTTGTCTTTTTTGACCTCCCGGTCAAAACAAAAAAAGAGCGGCGCGAGGCCACTCAATTCAGAAATTTTCTGCTCAATGACGGATATCATATGATCCAGTATTCCGTATATGCGCGCGTGTGCAACGGTATGGACGCCGTTTCAAAGCATCGGACGCGGCTGAGGCAGAACCTGCCGTGCAACGGTTCAATACGTATGCTCGTTATAACCGAAAAGCAGTTTGAAGCAATTGAGATACTTATCGGAAAATTAACTGAAGCGGATGATAGCTTTCAGTGCGAGCAATTATCGATTTTTTGATAAAAAAACTCCGCCTTATCCATTGATAAAGCGGAGTTTTCTCGATAGTCTATTATACCATACCAAGAACTATCAGGGAACTATAACGTATGTGTTTGTGTCGTTCCCTTCAATGCCATTATACCATACCAAGAACTATCAGGGAACTATAACGCACGATTAAGGCGGTGCAATAATGAACAAATTATACCATACCAAGAACTATCAGGGAACTATAACCACGGAAGCGTGATTGACTTTGTAATGCAAATTATACCATACCAAGAACTATCAGGGAACTATAACCTCGGCGATACTGGCGCTTATTCTGCTACCATTATACCATACCAAGAACTATCAGGGAACTATAACTCTGTTCCGCAACTTTGAATGGTCTATGGAATTATACCATACCAAGAACTATCAGGGAACTATAACTCTTATTTTTGCGTATGCATTAATCCTTTTATTATACCATACCAAGAACTAT
>DKRV01000009.1:99428-111988 GCA_002472405.1 Clostridiales bacterium UBA7273
AAGAACTATCAGGGAACTATAACATACGGGGAAATCGGGGCTATAACCGTGAAAATTATACCATACCAAGAACTATCAGGGGAATAAAATTCAAAAAAAGGATCAAACTTTTTCATCAGTTGAGGAAATCTCTGAGCTTTTTGCTTCTGCTGGGGTGGCGGAGCTTGCGCAGCGCCTTGGCCTCGATCTGGCGGATACGCTCACGGGTGACGTTGAACTCCTTGCCGACCTCCTCGAGGGTACGGGTGCGGCCGTCAACTATGCCGAAGCGCAGCTCGAGCACCTTTTTCTCGCGCGGCGTGAGTGTGTCGAGCACCTCCATGAGCTGTTCCTTGAGCAGCGAGAAGCTTGCCGCCTCGCTCGGCTCGGATGCGTCCTCGTCTGGGATGAAGTCGCCCAGGTGGGAGTCCTCCTCCTCTCCGATAGGCGTTTCGAGCGAAACCGGCTCCTGCGCGATCTTGAGTATCTCGCGCACCTTTTCAACGGGCATGCCCATCTCGGCGGCGATCTCCTCGGCGCTGGGGTCGTGGCCAAGCTCCTGAAGCAGCTGGCGCGATACGCGGATGACCTTGTTTATCGTCTCGACCATGTGGACGGGAATGCGGATGGTTCTGGCCTGGTCGGCGATGGCGCGCGTGATCGCCTGACGGATCCACCACGTCGCGTAGGTCGAGAACTTGTATCCCTTGGTGTAGTCGAACTTTTCAACTGCCTTTATAAGGCCGAGGTTGCCCTCCTGAATGAGGTCAAGGAACAGCATGCCGCGGCCGACATAGCGCTTTGCGATCGAAACGACCAGGCGCAGGTTTGCCTCTGTCATGCGGCGCTTTGCCTCCTCGTCGCCCTGGCTCATTCTTATCGCAAGCTCGACCTCCTCCTCGGCGGTCAAAAGCGGAACCTTGCCGATCTCCTTGAGAAACATGCGGACGGGGTCATCGGTGCTGTAGCTGTCATCGACCTTAACGTCGGCCATTTCCTCCTCGGTGACCTCTTCGATCTCGTTAAGCTCCTCGATTTCGGGCATGTCGATGTCGTCAAGGATCGTGACTGCGTCGTCGTCGCTGATGTCGATCTCTATCTTGCTGGCTTCGAGGGCGTCGTAAAACTTCGCGATAGAGTCGGCGTCAACGCCCTTTTCCTCGAGCGCTGCGATTTCTTTTGTGGTGATCTTGCCGGCTTTCTTCGCCTTTTCCATGAGCTCGTTGAGGATATCCTCGGTGGTTTTCGCCTCTGCCGCTTCCTCGACGGGCTTTTCCTCGGCGGCCTTGGTGCGGCGCGTGCTTTTTTTCTTCGGAGCCGATTTTGCGGCGTCTGCCGCAAGCAGCTCGTCGGTTGCGCGCTCGAGATCCTGCGTGGTCATGGTTTCAATGTCTTTATCCATAGTTTTACCCCTCATATCCTTTGGTTTCTTTAAGTCTGTTTGCAAGTTTGCGAAGGTCCTCGCCCGACTGCTTCAGCTCGTGCCGGGAGCGGATCCTTTCTATGTAATCGGCAAGCGCCTTGTCACCGTTTCGCAGTGCCTCCGGTTTTTGCAGAACCGAGGCCAAAAGCGCCGCCTCCTGCGGAAGCAGCACTGCGCTCATCGAGGCCATGCTGATTATTTCGCCGTTTTCAAATTTTGATTTGAGCACGGAATATATCCGCGCCAGCGCCGGCGACGAGAAGATCTCCGGCGGCGGGAGCTCCTTGCCGCGGCAGATGCCCTGATCGAGATACAGAAGCCTTATTATGCCCTCCTCGGCGGCGGCGGATTCGGGATCTTCATAGTGCAGCTCCTTTGCCTTGGGCTGAAACTGCCGCTCGGGATGTGAGGCGCTTTTTGCGTCGGTGCGCTGGGCCGTGCGCACAAGGCGCTTGCGCCTTCGCTCAACCTCCTGCGCGACAACGTCGCTGGCAACACCGGCCATTGACGCAACGCGCATCGCGTAGACCTGACGCTCCACGCTGCCCGGCAGGTGCGCGACCATATCCGAGGCTTCCTTCAAGAATGCGACCTTCTGCTCGTCGATGCTCAGGTCGTATTTATCCGTCACATTTTGCAGCTGGTAGTCGATGTGGTTTTCCGACTTGTCTATCAGATTTCGGAACGCGTCTGCGCCCTTGGTCCTTATATACTCGTCTGGGTCCTTTGCGCCGCTCATCGACAGCACCTTGACCTTAAGATCGAGCTTTTCAAGAAGCCCGATGGCGCGCTGCGAGGCTTTTTTGCCTGCGCCGTCGTTATCGTAAGCGATGATGACCTCGTTCGTGTAATGCGAGATCAGCCGCGCCTGCTCGGGCGTGAGCGACGTGCCGAGCGACGCGACCGCGCCGTCAAATCCGGCCTGATGCATCATCACGACGTCAACGTTGCCCTCAGCAAGTATTATATGTCCGCTCTTCGACTTTTTAGCCAGATTAAGCGCAAAAAGATTGCGGCTTTTGTTGAACACCATCGTTTCCGGGCTGTTCATATACTTCGGCTCGCCGTCGCCGAGTATTCTGCCGGAAAAGCCGATAAAATCGCCCCTGACGTCGATGACCGGGAACATGAGCCGGTTGCGGAAGGTGTCGTAGTGTCCGCCGTTTTTGCCCTTGCGGACAAGTCCGGCGTCGAACATCTCATACTCCGAGTAGCCGAGCGCCTTCATGGCGTTTATGAGGCTGTCCCATGTGTTCGGCGCGTAGCCGAGGCCGAAGCGCTTTGCCGTGTGCGGTGTTATCTGCCGCCGCGCCATGTAGTCAAGCGCAGGCTTGCCCTCGGGCTTGCTGAGGCACGAGTAGAAAAATCTCGCTGCATCGCGGTTTAAGTCCAGAAGCCGACGGCGCTTTTTAGCCTCGCGGCTATCCTCCTGCTCGGGCATGGTCATGCCAACGCGCTTTGCCAGAAACTCAACGGCCTCAGGGAAGCTGAGATTTTCTATCTCCATTATGAAATTTATAACGCCTCCGCCCTTGCCGCAGCCGAAGCAGTGGTATATCTGCCTGTCCGGCGACACGGAAAACGACGGCGTTTTCTCGCTGTGGAACGGGCACAGGCCGAACTGGTTCGAGCCGGAGCGCTTCGTTAAGCGCACATACTCGCCCACAACGTCTACTATATCGTTTTTTTCAACAAGCTCCTGAAGGAAGCTCTCCGGTATAGCCATTACCCATCCTTTCTTTTAGAGGCGCTTTAGCGCACCTACGGATACGCTTATTGCCGTTGCCCGGTTCGAGACTGCGGAGAAAACCACGTTTGCCTCGCGCTACAGCAGTGCGCTGCCGAATTTTTCGCCGCCCCCCTGTAGGGAACGGATTTATCCGTTCCGCTTTTTTAGTAGCGCTTTAGCGCTGTACCTATACATAATATTGCGGCAGCCCGGTGTCGGAACAACGGAGGAAACCATGTTTGCCTCGTGCTGCGTTCGTGCGCTGCTGAATTTTTCACCGCACCTGATTGGCTCCACTGTTAAGGGGAGCAGGCAGCTTTGCTGCCGAGGGGTTGAATTAAAGCGCACACCACAGCTATTAACTCTCCGCTGCGGCCAGCGGTCGCTCGTAGGGGCGATCATTGATCGCCCACTTGTAACGGTTTCGTCGGTACCCACCGGTCGAGCAACCGCAAAAACCGTATCGGCACAATGTGAATGCGCTATTAAAAATGCGCTTGCGCACACATTAATTATTCGTTATTAATTGGTTTTATTTCACCGTCCACGACATGGGGATAAATATCTCGCTGAATTTTTCCATGGCGTAGCCGTCGGTCATGCCGGAGATATAGTCGCAAGCGGCGCGCGAAACGCCCTCGCGGCTTGCGATAAGCTGCATCTCGTCCGGCATTTTATCCGGATGCTTGAGGTAATAGTCAAAAAGCGAGCCGATGATGCCGTCAACCTTGCCCTCCTCGCCCTTGGCGATCGGATTGGTGTACACGTCCGAATACATGAAGGCGTGGAAGAAATCGACCGCCTCCTGCATGTAATCGCTCATTTGAATTTTTCCGCCGCCGCTGTTTTCAATGAGGTCGAGCATGATAGAATTAATCCTCTCACTGTTGCGCTCGCCGCAGCGCGTGCGGATCATGTCGGGAACGTCCTCTGCGCGGAGTATTCCGGCGCGGATGGTGTCGTCAAGGTCATGATTTATGTACGCTATGCGGTCGGCAAGGCGAACGACGGTCGCCTCGGTCGTGTCGTCCGGCGCGCCGTGCGTGTGATGCAGAATGCCCATGCGCGTTTCATAGCACAGGTTAAGCCCCCGGCCGTCGCGCTCGAGGATATCGACAACGCGCAGCGACTGCTCATAGTGCTTGAAGCCCTCTTCGTATATTTTGTTGAGCGCGCGCTCGCCGGCGTGACCAAACGGCGTGTGTCCCAGATCGTGACCCAGCGCCATTGCCTCGGTAAGATCCTCGTTTAAGTCCAGCGCCCTTGCTATGGTTCGCGCAAGGCGCGATACCTCGAGCGTGTGCGTAAGGCGCGTTCTGTAGTGGTCGCCCTCAGGACGCAGATACACCTGAGTTTTGTGCTTTAATCTGCGAAAGGACTTGGAGTGCGTTATTCTGTCAACGTCGCGCTGGAAGCAGGTGCGTATCTCGCACTCCGGCTCCGGTGTGCGCCGGCCCTTTGAGTCCTCGGCTCTGACGCCGAACTCACCGACGAGCGTTCGCTCGATTATCTCGCGCTTTTCTCTCGGACACGCCATGCATTTCCCTCCAATCAAAAAAGGCATCAAATTTTCTTTCAATACTTTATACGACGCAAATTCGCATTTCCCTGCAATTTATTTTAAATTTTCTCGAAAAAATTTTCGGAGGTACGGCTGTACCCCCGAAAAAGTTATTTTATTCTGACCGGCATAAGCTCCTCGCCGACAGTCTGCGCGCTGCACGCTCCGGCGCTCAGCTCCGTAACGCGCGCGGAAAAAGCCTCGGCGTTATTCTCCGGCAGCAGCAGCGAAAGCAGCACGTCCGCGCCGTAGTCAACGTTCTGCACAGCCCCGTCAAGCGAAAGGCACTCCGTTTTCATGCGCTCGAGAAGCGAATACGGGCAGCCAACCTCGAGCTTCACCCAGCGGCGCACGGCGGCGATCCCGGCCGCGTCCAGCGCGTCCTTCGCGCTTTTCGTGTATGCGCGCAGCAGTCCGCCCGTTCCGAGCAGAACTCCGCCGAAATACCGCGTGACGACGCACACGACGTTTTCAACGCCCTCGCGTTTGAACACTTCGAGCATCGGCAGTCCTGCCGTGCCCTGCGGCTCGCCGTCGTCGGAGTAGCGCACGGCTCCGCCGCGGATTATATAGCACCAGCAGTTGTGCCGTGCGTCATAGTGCTTTTTCTTCATCTCGTTTATGAAGTCGCGCGCGGCGTCCTCTGTTTCGACAAATCGCACATGGCCGAGAAAGCTCGAACGCTTTTCGACAAATTCAGCCTCGCCGCTGCCGGCTGGCACGAAATACTCGCTCAATCCTCCCAGTCCTCCTTGGGCTCGGTGTAATTGGGTATATACCGCTTTACCTTGCCGAAAACCTCGGGCGGAACCGTGACCTCGGCCTTGATGCCGTCGTCGAGATATTCAAGGCTCGTCACTGCGGCCTCGCGGTTTAAAAGATCCATGATCCCGGCATCGGAATACGGTATGCGCAGCGTGACCTTGTGGTTGCCGCGGTCGAGCAGAGCCGACAGGCGCTGCACCAGCTCCTGTACGCCCTCGCCGCTTTTTGCCGAAAGGCAGACAACGTCCTCGCCGTGCGGCAGTATGCCGAGGTAGGCGTCGCACTTGTTGAAAACGCGGATGCACGGCGTCTGCTCGGCTCCAAGCTGGCAGATAAGCTCGTCAACGACGCGCGCCTGCTCCTCCCAGTCGGGGTTTGAAATGTCTATGACATGCAGCAGAACATCGGCGTAGCTCAGCTCCTCGAGCGTTGCCTTGAACGCCTCGACCAGATGGTGCGGAAGCTTGCGGATAAAGCCGACGGTGTCGGATATGAGCACCTCGGTCACTTCATCGATGCGCAGCTTGCGCGTCGTGGTGTCCAGTGTGTCGAAAAGGCGGTCGTTTGCCGGTATGCCGGCATCGGTCAGGCAGTTTAAAAGCGTTGACTTTCCGGCATTGGTGTAGCCGACGAGCGCAACGACGGGAACGTCGTTTTTCTCGCGCTTGCGGCGCTGGGTCGAGCGCACCTTGCGCACGGCGGCAAGCTCCTCCTCAAGCTTCTGGATCTTCCTGCGGATATGCCGGCGGTCGGTCTCAAGCTGAGTTTCGCCGGGGCCGCGCGTTCCGATAGGCGACGAGCCGCCGGAGGCTGTCTGGCGCACAAGGTGCGTCCACATACCCGTCAGGCGCGGCAGCAGGTATTTGTACTGCGCAAGCTCAACCTGAAGCTGACCCTCGCGCGTCTGTGCGCGCTGGGCGAAAATATCGAGGATAAGCCCCGAGCGGTCGAGCACCTTGACCCCAAGCTCCTCGCCGAGGACTCGCATCTGCGACGGTGACAGCTCGTTGTCGAAAACGGCAAGGTCGCAGTTGTTCATTTCTATAAATTCCTTCAGCTCGGCAACCTTACCGTCGCCGATGAAGCTGCGCGGATCGGGAGTCGGGCGGTTTTGTATCATCATGCCGACGGCCTGACCGCCTGCCGTTTCGACAAGCGCGGCAAGCTCCTGCATCGAGATCTCGCTTGAGCGCTCCGACTGCTCCATCGACGCCGCCGCAAGTCCGGCCAGCACCGCACGCTCGATTTTTATATCGTTAGTCTCTATTGTTATCAGTCCTTATTTTTGGTTTACATTATATTATACCAAATCCGCCGCCGCTTGTCACGAAAATATGAAAAAGGCTCTCTTTCGGGAGAGCCTTGTGCTTGTATAAGATCGCTTATTTGCCTCCGGACGCGCGATAGAGGAAGGTCACGACCTGTGCGCGTGTGCAGCCTTCGTTCGGTGAAAAGAGCCCGGCGCTTGTGCCATTGGTTATGCCCTCGGAGCTTGCCCAAATAACAGCGTCATGGCAGAACGAGCCGGAGGAAACATCGGAAAAATTGCATGCGCCGCTTACCTTGGGCGAGCCTGCCGAGCGGTACAGGAACGTGACTATCTGTCCGCGCGTGCAGGGAGCATACGGCGAAAAGCTCGTGCTGCTTGTTCCCTTTGTTATGCCGCGCTCGACCGCCCATTGCACCGCTTCATAGAAAATGTCGCCGGGCTTTACGTCGGCAAAGCTCACGGCCGCCTTGGCCTCAGGCTGCCCGGCCACGCGCCAGAGAAACATCACTATCTGGTATCGCGAGCAGACGTTGTTCGGCGAGAAAGTATTTTTCCCCGTGCCGTTTGTTATGCCGTTTTCCACCGCCCACTGCACGGCGTCGAAGTAAAACGCGCCGGACTTAACATCGTCAAATTCCGGCACAGCTTCCGCGCCCTTTGCGCCGCAGACAGAGCACACGCCGCCGAAAAATTTGTGCCCCGTTGCCGCAACGGTCTTGCCGATCTGGGTCATGTCTCCGCAGCGCATGCAGATAAGATCGCCCGTGTAGCCGCTTTCGGTGCATGTCGGCGCTTTGACGCGCGCAGGCTCCGGGTTGTGGCCGAGGGCGAATATGACGCTGCCCTGCTTGAACACCTTGCCGCAGAAGGTGCAGACCTCGTCGCCGGTGTAGCCGCCGGTCAGGCAGCCTGCGGTTTTGGCGTTTTGCAGCTGCGTTTTGTGCCCGACGGCGCTGACATAGTCCTTCGTGTAGCACTCGCCGCAGGAGCAGGTGTAGGTCGTGAAGCCCTCGGTCATGCAGGTGGGCTTTGTGACGATGGGGATAAAATCGTGCTCGTGCTGGGTGTCCTTGTTCGGGTCGAGTATGCCGCAGCGGACGCATATGCCGTCCTTGTAGCTGTGCCCGAGCGGCGGCGTGTAGCTGTCCTCGCGCTTATCGCCGCATGCGCACAGATGCACGGTGCATCCGCGCTCGGTGCATGTCGGCGGGATAACGGTGTCGGCGTATTTATGCTCGTGATCTGTGCGGGTAAAGCTCTTTTCGGCATTGTCGAGTGCGTTGTTGCCGGTTTCTTTAGTGACCTGGCTCCAGTCTGTGTCGCTGCCGAGATAGTCTACCTTTTTCAGCGCCGTGCAGCCGTCGAAGGCGCGCTCGTTTATGTGGCTGACGCTTTTCGGTATGGTTATGCTCTCAAGCGATGAGCAGCCGAAAAACGCCTCGGTCGGAATGACGGTCACCTCGGCCGGAATTTTCACGCTTTTGAGCGCGGCACAGCCCGAAAACACCTTTTCGCCGAGCGTTTTAACGCTGTCGGGCAGCGCGATCTCCGCAAGCGCGGCACAGCCGGAAAAGGTCAATGCTTCAAGCTTTGCTATGCTTTTCGGAAGCGTGATGCGCTTTAAGGTCGCGCAGTTTTCAAACGCACTCTTGCCGATCGCCGTCACCGAATCGGGAATGACAAGGCTTTCAAGCTTTGCGCAATCTTTGAATGCGCCGCCGGCAATGGCGACGGTGCCGCTCGGAACAGCGTAGTCTGCCGACTTGCCGACGGGACAGCGCAGAAGCTCTTTATCGGCGGAAAAAAGCACTCCTCCGACGGATAAGAACGCCTTGTTTCCCTCCGCGACCTCAAACGCCGCAAGGGATGTGCAGCCGCCAAAGGCATTCAAGTCGATTTGCGTGACCGTCTCGGATATGCTGACTTTTTCAAGAGCCGTGCAGCCGGAAAACGCGCCGCCCGATATGCTCTGCACGCCGCTTTCGATGACGACGCTTTGAATTTTGTCCTTTTGCTTATCCCATGGCGCCGCGTTTGCGACGGATGAAAAATCGGGCATTTTGCCGCTGCCGCTTATGGTGAGAGCGCCGCTGCGCGAAAGCGACCAGCTCAGACCGTCGCCGATGCTTCCGCTGTCCAAAGCTGCCGACAGCACAGCACCGCATACATCGCAAGTCTTTCCGGTGCCCGTGTGAGCTCCTTCGTTTTGCGTTTTATTGCAGGAGCACTGCTTCCAGTGCTTCTGTGTGTCGTACTGCCAGCTGCCGCCGAAATCGCAGGTGTGCTCGAGAAAATCTATTTTGTCCTGAGCAATGCAGCAGGCATTGCCGCCGATAGCCGTCCATCTCTCCGGCGTTCCGGCAAAGCTTGCTTTGTCGATTGCCGTGCCGTTGAACGCAGCCTCGCCGATGTGCTCTAAAGTTTCCGGGAGAACCAATTCTTCTATCCTTCCGCAGTCTTCAAATGCGGCAGCGCCTATGCTTTTTATGCCGTCCGGCAATCCCGTCAGGCTGAATTCCGTACACCTCAAAAACGCATTCGCGCCGATTTCGGTAACGGTGTCGGGGATATATACGCTGCCAAGCCGCGCACAGTCTGTAAATATCCCGTCCGGGATTATGGTTAGCATTTGCGGTAAGTAAACCGATTGCAGCCCTTCGCAACAAGAAAAAGCCTGGCTGCCTATGGACTGAACACTGTCGGGGATTGTAACATCAATGAGATTGTTGCAATTGGAAAACGCATTTGCGCCGATGGTTTCGAGGCTATACGGAAAGTCAAAGTCTCTAAGTGCTTCGCATCCGGCAAATGCGCCACTGCCTATGCGCGTCAAGCCACCCATAAAAGTGACCATAGATAATTCCTTGCAAGAATGAAAGGCATTATCGCCTATGCTTGTAACGCCGTCCCCTACGGTTATTTCGCAAATGTCGCTGTTTTTTGCGCTCCATGGAGCAGGATCAGCACTACTGTAATCATACATGTCTCCCGTTCCCGAGATAGTCAGTATGCCGTCTGCAAACTTCCATGTCAGGTTTTCTCCGCATTTGTTGTTGTCGTCTGCCAATGCGCCGAGGGGTAAAAGAGTTAACGCCGTCAGCAGCACGAGCAGTATGCTTAGCAGTCGCTTTTTCATCGTTTATCTCCCTTATAATAGCATTTTTGGCCTTGCTGAGAATAATTTTACAAAAAACGGTCGTTTCTTGTAAATGCGCTATTATAAACGAAAATCCTGTTGAAATTTTGTGCATTTCAACAGGATCAGGAAAAAGCGTCGGCTATTATTCGATTCGGCAGCGTTCGACGAGAATATCCACGAAGCCCTCGCGCAGCTTGCACAGCTTTGAAAACTGCTCGGAGATGTTGTAGTTCATTGCGCAGTTGAGCCAGTCGATGATCTGGCCGAAGCACTCGCACTTATAAAACCATACGAGTATCTCGCGGCTTTCGGGATCGGCCTTTACATCGCCGAACATCGTGTGCAGATAGTTTTCAACAACGCTGCCGCAGACCTTCATAAGATACAGCTCGTACACGCTGCGGTTTGACGAGTTGTATATATTAAGAACGGTGCGCTTGTGCTCAAGGGCAAACTCGGCCATCTTGTCAATGCAGGCTTCAAGCGAGTGATAGTCGGAATAATCGCTGATGATCTTTTCGGCGGTTTCGATGACGATCTCCTCGACAAGGCAGGGAATGTCGTCATAGTGATAGTAGATCGTGTTTCTGTTGAAGCCGCAGCCCTCGGCAATGTCACGGACGCTGATCTGGTTTATCGGCTTTTCGTTCAGCAGCGCTAAAAAGCTCTTTTTTATGGCCGCTTTTGTAAGGTCACTTTTCGCTTTATAGGGCATATGCCACCTCCGTGCAGTCGTTTTTGAAATTATATCACAAAATCCATTGCACAATCAATATTTTTAGTGGCGATTTAGCGCACCTACGGATACGGTTTCACCGTAGCTGATAGCTGTTAGCTGTTAGCTGAGAGCCAATGGAGTGCGGCGAAAAATTCAGTGCCGTACTAACGGGATGCGAAACGCTATGGTTTATCCCATTGTTTCCGGTCGGGTCACCGCAATATGCGTATCCGTAGGTGCGTCAATTCGCCACTGAAAAATTGGAGAAATGTTGTCAAGGAATTTTGCGTGCGAACGGTTGAATATAATGTGCGGCAGTGATACAATATTGCTGCAAAGTGAGTGCAGTTTTGAACAATTTGAGGAAATATCGTCTCTAAACTGCCGCGTTTTCAACGCATTTGCGTGAAATAATTGATAGTTTTGCTCAGCAAAACATGCAATTAAATGGCAAATTTGCGATTTCGGAAAGGATGGAAAGAAAAATGAAGTTTTCAAGCAAGATCGAAAAATGCGGCCTTTCTCCGATGAGAAAGTTCGCGCCCTACGCCGCAGAGGCGGTCAAGAAGGGCAAAAAGGTTTATCATCTGAACATCGGCCAGCCCGATATAGCGACTCCCGAGGCGTACTTTGAGGCAGTGAAGAATTTTTCGCAGCCGGTTCTGGCGTATGCTCCGTCCGACGGCGTTCCCGAGATGATCGATGCTGTTGTCAATTACTACGGCAAGATAGATGCTCCGATAACCAATAAGCAGGTGCTCATCACGACCGGCGGCTCGGAAGCGCTCCAGATAGCGCTCTCCTGCATCCTCGACGAGGGCGACGAGATCATCATCCCCGAGCCGTTTTACCCCAACTACTCAACCTTTGTCACCCTCACCGGAGCGACGATCCGCCCTGTGACCACAAAGCCAGAGGAGGGCTATAAGTTTGCCGTGCGCGAGCGCATCGAGGCATGCATCAACGAGCATACCCGCGCGATACTGTTCACAAACCCCGGCAACCCGACCGGAACCATCCTCACCGAGGAAGAGCTGAAGCTCATGGCCGACATTGCCAAGGAGCACGACCTGTTCATCATCGGCGACGAGGTGTATCGAGAGTTCGTCTATGGCGGCGAAAAGCTCATGAGCCTTCTCCAGCTTGAGGGTTATGATGATAACGTCGTTGTCATCGACTCGGTCTCCAAGCGCTTCTCGGCCTGCGGCGCGCGCATCGGCTGCTTCATCACAAGAAACAAGGAGCTGTATAACCACGCAATGAAATGGTGCCAGGGCCGCCTTTGCGCATCGACCATCGACCAGGTCGCGTCCGCGGCGCTGTATTCGGTCGGCCCCGAGTACTTCGACGCCGTGCGCAAGGAGTACTGCGCGCGCAAGGATACGCTCGTTGAGGGGCTCAAGAAGATCCCCGGCGTTGTGTATTCCGAGCCGAAGGGCGCGTTCTACGTTATGGCGGCGCTGCCCGTTGACGATGCCGAGAAGTTCCAGATCTGGATGCTCGAAGAGTTCGACGATAACGGCGATACCCTGATGTTCACCCCGGCCGAGAGCTTTTACAAAACTCCGCACACCGGCGTTAACGAGATCCGCATGGCCTACGTCATAAACGAAAAGGACATCACTCGCTGCATGGAGCTGCTCAAAAAAGGCATCGAAGCTTATTCGGAGGCGAATTGAGGTAGCTACGGATACGGTTATCTCTGGTAGCCCGGTGTCGAGGGCGCGGAGGAAACCGTGCGTACCTCGCGTAACGCAAGTGCGCTGTTGAATTTTGCGCCGCACCTCGTAGGGGCGGCCATTGGCCGCCCGATTGCCACGGTTTTGTCGGCACCCACCGGTCGTGCTGACGCAGTATGTGTATCGGCAATTATTCACTATTAATTATTCATCATTCATTATTCATTGGGGGCGGTCACAGACCGTCCCGTTTTTTGCCTTCCCCTGCGTAGCCTGAGGGGAAGGTGTCACCTTTGG
>DKRV01000009.1:112030-198704 GCA_002472405.1 Clostridiales bacterium UBA7273
TGCGGTGTAAACCGCTACATTATCAAAGAAAGGGCGGCCTATGGTCGTCCTTTCTTTATGGTTTATTCCTCTGTTTCCGGTCGGGCTGCTGCAATATGCGTATTGGTATCAGCGTAAAGGCGCTATTGAAAAAGTGCGCTTGCGCACACCATCGGCTAACAGCTATCAGCTGCAAAGCCGCACGGTTTTGCCAGGAACTTCGACACCGGGTTCACGCAATATGCGTATCCGTAGGTGCGGCAATTCGTCTCTAAAATATTGACTGTGAGTTTTTGCTATGATATACTGATTTTTAATTTACCGGGCAGCAGCCCACGAATGGAGAGTGTTAGATCCGAAATGGACGATGCCAGTCGATTGTCGCTGATAGTCGTAATTCTGCTTATCCTGTGCGCGGCGTATTTTGCCGTGGCGGAGACCTCGTTTGCCTCGGTCTCCAAGGTCAGGATAAAGGTCCGCGCCGAGCGCGGCGAGGCAAAAGCAATACGGGCGCTGAAGGTGCTCGACAACTTTGACCTTGCGATAACGAGCATACTCATATGCACAAATATCGTACATCTTTCCGCGGCGAGCATAGCTACGCTTGCGGTAACACGCATGTTCCCGGGCGTAAGCGGCGCGGTTACGATCAGCACGTTTGTGATGACGCTGGTCGTGTTCTTTGCCGGCGAGATGCTGCCCAAGAGCATCGCAAAGAAATACAGCGAGCGGCTGTCGCTGGCGGTCGCCGGTTCGCTGTGGTTTTTCATGACCGTTCTCAAGCCTCTTGCAACGCTGCTGACGGCGATAGGCAATTTCGCCGCGAAGCTTGCCAAGGCCGATCCGCAGATATCCGTCACCGAGGACGAGATATACGATATCATTGAGGATATGACCGAAGAGGGCAGCCTCGATGAGGAGCGCGGCGAGCTTATAAGCTCGGCTCTGCAATTTGCGGAAACGACGGTCGAGAGTATACTTACCTCGCGCGTGGACATAGTCGCGCTTGACATCGACGATCCCGTTGACGAGATGCTCGGCACCATACGCAGCGAAACTCACAGCCGCCTTCCCGTGTACGAGGGCAGCATCGATAATATCATAGGCATACTGTCGATACGCAAGTTTATAAAAACATACCTGCGCGAGGGCGAGAAAATGGACGTTCGCGCGCTTTTGGATGAGCCGTACTTCATCCACGGCAGCACGAATATAGACGGGCTGCTTCCGGTGATGAGCAAAAAGCGGCTCAATATGGCCGTGGTTACGGATAACTACGGCGGCACGCTCGGCATAGTGACGGTCGAGGATATCCTCGAGGAGCTCGTGGGCGAGATCTGGGACGAGGACGACGTCGTCGAAGAGCCGTATGTCGCGCTGGATAACGGCGAGTGGGACTGCACCGCCGAGATGACCGTCAGCGACGTTTTCGAGCTTCTGGAGCTTGACGAGGACGACGATGACGAGTTCACGAATAAGCTCCTGGGCGAGTGGGCCTATGAGCAGTTTGACAATATCCCCTCGGTGGGCGACAGCTTCAGGTATGAAAATGTCGAGGTCACCGTGTCGGAAATGCATAACAACCGAATACTGCGGCTGAGGGTGTGCCTCATCGACGAGGGAGGTGAGGAGAAATGACCTGGGTATATGTCTGCGGAATAATCGTCTGCATAATTTTCTCGCATATCTTCTCCTCGGCCGAGATGTCTTACTCCTCGTGCAACCGCATGAGGCTTGAAAACGCCCGTGACGACGGCTCAAAGCGCGCCAAGGTCGCGGTGAAGATCGTCGATAATTTTGACGATTCGCTCTCGGCAATACTTATAGGCAATAACCTCGCGAACATAGCAAACTCCTCGCTCGGCTCGCTGCTGGTGCTGGAGCTTTGCAACGGCGACGACAGCTATGCGTGGGTGTCAACGCTTACGATAACGATTCTGGTCATCATCTTCGGTGAAACAATACCGAAGATCGTGGCAAAGGCCAGCGCAAATCGCTTGGCGCTGACGTATGCCTACTTTGTGCGCGGTCTGACGATCATATTCATGCCGCTTATCCGCCTTGTCGTCGGGCTTATAAAGCTGCTGACGCTTGGACTCAAGGGCGAAGCCGAGGATACTGACGAGGAAGCCGCCGTCGAGGAGCTAAGCTCCATCATAGAGACCGCCGAGGACGAGGATGTTCTTGACGAGGATCGCTCGGAGCTTGTGCAGGCGGCGATAGACTTTTCGGATATAATGGCCTCCGAGGTAATGACCGCGCGCGTTGATGTTGTTGCGCTGGATATCGACGAGGACATGGCCGATCAGATCGAAACGATCGAGAATGCGCCGTTCTCGCGCATCCCGGTTTATGAGGACAGCGTGGATAACGTGATCGGAGTTTTGTATCTCAATCACTTCCTCAAAGCGCTTGCAGGCGACGAGAAGCCGGATATACGCAGTCTGCTCATGCCGCCGTGCTATGTTTATAAAACCATGAAGCTGCCCGCGGTGCTCACCGAGCTGCGCAAGGCAAAGCAGCACCTGGCCATCGTCACCGACGAATACGGCGGAACGCTGGGCATACTGTCGATGGAGGATGTTCTCGAGCAGCTCGTCGGCGAGATATGGGACGATACGGACGAGATAAAGGAAGAGATCCTCGAGCGCTCGGACGGCGAGTTCGAGCTTGACGGCGATATGAGCATCTCCGATTTCATCGACCTTGTCGGCATCCGTGAGCGCGATTTCGAGGCCGAAAGCGAAACCGTCGGCGGCTGGACGATCGAGATGTTCGGCTCGTTCCCCTCGGTGGGCGACAGCTTTGATTATGAAGATCTGCACATCACCGTCCTTGAAATGGACGGACTGAGAGTCGAAAAAGTCCTCGTAGTCAAAAAACCGCCCGAAGCCGATCCCGACGGCGATTGATCTTAAATGAAAGCCTTCTCCGAAAAAACGGAGAAGGCTTTTTGCGTGACTGCATAATCGACGGGGTTTCGGAAACACTTACACCGAGGTGTTTCCATGTATATAAGAAAAAAGACGTTTATACTCATCATCACATATCTTGCGGCGGCGATCGTTGCGCTGGGCGCGTACACGGCGGTGCATTTCGGCATGGAGGGCAGCTATCGCCGCACGGCCGAGTACGGCTATGCGCACGCGTTCGAGGAGGTGGTCGGCTCGGTGTCGGCGCTTTCGGATTCGCTGCACCGCGCATCATATGCAAGTGGCGCGGAGCTGTCGGGCCAATTGTGCGCGGATATCTACGGAAGCTGCCTTGCGGCCGAGATGACCATGGCCGTGCTGCCGTTTTCAACGCAGGAGCTGGAGCAGACGGCGGCATTTATCGGGATCGCCGGCGACTATGCGCGCGGCAGCCTGCGAACCTCGGCGCAGTCGGGCTTTGACGATGCCGCGCGGCGGAATTTTGCCTCGCTTTACAAAACTGCCGCGGCGCTGGCACTGGAGCTGAGCGAGCTGCGCGACGAGATAAACGACGGCAATGTGCTGCTTGACGAGCCGGAGAACGTGTTTGCAGATTCCGGCGACAGGCTGAGTGCGTCCATGCTCGGAATAGAGGACGGCGTCGGCGCGGCCGAGCTTGACGGCTACGACGGAAAATACGCAAAAACCGCACAGAGCACCGGCAAAAAGCCTATCGCCCAGAGCGAGGCCAAGGCTATTGCCGCCGAGTTTTTCGGCCTTGATGAAGAAAAGCTCGAGGCTGAATACAGCGCGGAAAACGGCACGGTGTGCTTTGCGTTTGACGGCGGCAGCGTGTGCGTCGATGCCGAGGGCAACGTACTGTCGCTAAGCACAGAGCGCAGCGTGGCAGGAGACATGGAGTCATCCGAGCTTGAGGCGATAGCCCGTGATTTTCTGGCTGCCCACGGCTTTGGCGAAATGTATCTTGCGTCGAGCGAGCGATACGGCAGCGTGCAGACGATGAAATTCGAGTGCGTCGAAAACGGAGTAAGGTGCATTGACGACAGCGTGCGCATCTCCGTGGCCGGTGATTACGGCGATATCTATGCCTTCGACGCAGCGGCGCATATCAAAAATCACGGCACTTACCCGAAGGCTGCCGCCGCCGTGAGCGAGGCTGCGGCGCGCGCCGCGATCCCGGAAACGCTGAGCGTTTCGGATGCGCAGCTTTGCTATGCTCCGACCGAGGGCAGGGGCGCTGTTTTGTGCTACGGCTTTGACTGCGCAGGCAGCGGCGGAGAGCGCGTTTTCGTACTTGTCGATGCGCAGACCGGGCGGCAGTTTGATGTAGAGATACTGTGAATACAAAAAAGAGACTGCAAAATGCAGTCTCTTTTTTTGCGTTCACGATACAAGGCAATCGACCGTCAGCATAAGGCAGAAGCCGAGGAGCATGCAGTAGGTCGAAAGGCGGCCGCTGCCGCGGATGTGTGTCTGCGGCACCATGTCGTCAACGATGACATACAGCATCGTTCCGGCTGCAAAGGCGAGCGCAAACGGCAGTATGCCGCGCGAGAGCGTTATGGCAAAGTAGCCGAAAAATACACCGGCCACCTCGACCGCACCGCTTATAAACGCGACTATCGCCGCGCGCTTTTTGCCCGTTCCGGCTTTCAGCAGCGGCGGTATGATTATCATGGCCTCCGGGATGTTCTGAAACGCGATGCCGCTTGTCACCGTCACAGCGTCGGATAGGTTGCCAGTTCCAAAGCTCACCCCGGCGGCGATGCCCTCGGGAAAGTGATGTATCGCAATGGCCGCGACGAATAAAAGCGCGTGGCGGCATGCCTCGTCATTGCCGTTTGTCATGCCCATGCCGCCTGCAAGCCGCGGACCGACGATGTTTATGCCGCTTAAAAAGAATGCGCCGCAGAATATGCCCAGCGGCGTGAGCCACAGCGCCTGCGCGCCGGAAAACTCCACCGACGGCACGACAAGGCCGAGTATTGCCGCGCACAGCATTATGCCGGCCGCCGCACCCGACAGCGCGTCCTCGACTGCCGGCGGTATATTCTCGAACAGAAAGCCTATCACAGCGCCGACAAGGCTGCAAAGTGCAATGCCTGCCGCCGTAATAAGTACATAAGTCATATAATTCCCCCAATTGCGGTCGATGCATTCTATGCCGCATTGGAAAAATTGTGATTGACAGCGGAGTAAATTTCCAATAGTATAATGTATAAAGTTATACACAAATTCAAAAGGAGTTCAAAGCATGAAAAATATGTTCCGACGCTTTATGTGTCTTGCGCTTGCGCTTTCGCTGTGCCTTGCGCTTCTTGCCGGCTGCGGAAAGGATAAGGACGGCACGCCGGATCCCACACCCGAGACGACAAAGCAGACCTTTGATCCGGCGGCCTATGTCAAGGGCGGCCTCGACGCCGTGTATCTCGGCGAGTATTCCGACGAATATCTTGCCATGCTCGGCGGCGAAACGAAAGACAGCTGCGATGAGCGCTATGAGCGTGGCATGCAGGTGAGTCTGGAGGTTTTCTGCGAATACTTCGGCATTGATCTTGCGCAGTGCGGCGACGCGACGCGTACCGAGCTTCTTGACCTCATGCGCCGGATGTATAAATGCTCAAAATACGAGATCGGCCCAGCGGCGCAGGGTGGCGACGGCTACACCGTTTCCGTAACGGTCAGTCCCATTGCGGCTGTTGCGCAGACGGCGCAGAACGATTACCCCGGCTTTGCGCAGGACGCGGCAAACCGCATCGCCGCCGGCGAGCTGGACAAGTCGTCGCAGAGCTTCAAGGACTGGTGGGCAAAGTCAATCTGCGACATGGTCTCGGCGCGCCTTGCTTCGCCCGAATACCTTGACGCGCAGACCGTCAGCGTGACACTTGCAAAAAACGACGGCGGAGCTTACGGCTTTGCAGGCACGAGCCTTTCGGATGTTGATGCGCTGATCGTTTCCTATCCGGCATAAAATGAGCAAAAAATCTTCGTATCGGAAGTGATACGAAGATTCTTTCATTTTAGCGTCATTTTTATGTGAGGTATGCCATCCTCGTCGCGCAAAACGAGGTGATATGCAGCCTTGTCCGCGTCATCTACCTCCTGATACGGGCAGCTTTGCTCGACCACGAACACCGATACGCGCAATTTGTATATCTCGAACAGCTCCTGCGCGGAAAGCTCATTAAATTGTTTCACAACAAATTCCATACTTTTAGTGGCGATTTGGCGCATTACTTATACATATATTGCGGTAGCCATAGCTGCGTCAATTCGCCTCTAAAAAATGTTGGTGGTGGAGAGGAAGGCGGCGACGTTTGTGACCTTGCCGTGCTCGAAGGTAAGCTCGATGTTCACTCTGCCCTTTTCCGCGCGGCAGGAGTTAAAGCCGCCGTCGGCCATTTTGTATCGCGCATCGAGCAGCGCCGTTTTTGCGTCAAGCTCATCGTCGCCGACGCGGATGCCGAGAACGGAGTAAGACTTCTCGGCCGAGGAAAAGCCGATCACGCCGTAACCGCCAAGCCCGGAATCGGGGTGCTTGCCGAGGTAATAGCGCGTGTCGGTGTCGGCCTGCATTATGCCCTCGCCGCGCTCGTCTGAGAACCACTCGAATCCGTCGGCGTCATACTGCTTTGCGTCGTCTGCGCTGCGGATGTAGTCGATCGAGCCGCCCAGCCGCCAGTCGGTGAGCGAGCGCGTGTTGAACTGGGCAAGCTCAAACGTTCCGAACCATGTGAACACAACGCCCAGCAAAACCGCGGCTGCAAGCAGGATTATTATTGCAAGCTTTAGTGTTTTTTTAGATATCCTTTTATAAAACGGCATGTAAAATGCTCCTTTGAATCGTTGTAGATCGATCTGACGTTTCTGACGAAAATATCATAACATTTAATGATGAAAAGTCAATAACGGACACTTACCCGAAAAATAAATATTTTGTAAAGAGCAGGATTGTCAATAATGCACTAAATAATTTGCGGATTTTATGCTAAAACGTCAAATGTTAAGGCGTGGCAAAATTCATGCTTCAAGTTCGGCATATGACTATGTTATAATAATTTACATCGGCACAACCGAAAAATTTTTATCAGGAGGAGCAATATGAAAAACACCAAGAAACTCCTTTCTCTGCTTCTGGTCATCGCCATGATATTCGCTCTGGCGGTTCCGGCATTCGCAGAAGGGGAGACCCCGTCTATGGCAGGCAAAACCGTTATTGTACACTCGAACGACGTTCACGGTGCGATAGCCGGCTATGCAAACATGGCTGCACTTGCGGCGGAGTATGAAAGTCATGGTGCCAAGGTAATAGTTGCCGACGCAGGCGACTTCAGCCAGGGCAAGGTCGAGGTCAGCTCGAACAAGGGCCTGAACGCGGTCAAGATGATGAACGCGGCAGGCTACGACGTCGCCACCCTCGGCAACCACGAGTTTGACTACGGCTATGCTCAGCTCAAGGAAAACCTCAAGGAAGCGACATTCAGCACCATCTGCTGCAACATCCTCGACGAAAACGGCAAGCCCGCATTCGAAGGCAGCAAGGTATTTGACATTGACGGCCTGAAGGTCGGCTTCATCGGCGTCAATACGCCCGAAAGCCAGACCAAGGCAAACCCGGCCCTCATAAAGGGTCTGACCTGGCTCGCAGGCGACGACATGGTCAAGGCAGTTCAGGCCGAGGCCGATAAGCTTAAGGCCGACGGCACCGACGTTATCGTTGTTCTGTCTCACCTGGGCGTTGATTCCGAAAGCAAGCCCAACTGCTCGACCGACCTGTGGGCAGGTCTCACCGGCGTTGACTTCATCATCGACGGCCACTCCCACACCGTTATGGAAAAGGGCGATAATAACGAGCCTATCCAGTCCACCGGCACCGCATTTGAAAATGTCGGCGTTATTGTTATTGACAATGCCACCAAGAAGATCGAAAAGAACATGCTCGTCAAAGTGACCGAAGACTCTGCAAAGGACGAGGCGGTTGCAAAGGCAGCTCAGGACATCACCGACGCTATCAACGCCGAGTACGGCGCCGTCTTCGCAAAGAGCGAGGTCGAGCTCAACGGCGACAGAAGCTACAATACCAAGACCGACCTCTACGGCAACCGCGACGGCGAGACTAACCTCGGCGACCTTATCACCGACTCCATGGTATGGTCGGTCAAAAAGACCGGCGGCGTGACGGTTGACGAGAAGAACATTGTTGCAGTCACAAACGGCGGCGGCATCCGCGCGGCGATCAAGGCCGGCGACGTCACCAAGAAGGACGTAAACACCGTTCTGCCCTTCGGCAACACCATCGCCGTTGTATATGTCACCGGCGCAGAGCTGCTCGAGGCTCTCGAGGCTTCGACCTACTGCTCGCCCGACAGTGCGATCGGCGGCTTCCCCCAGGTTTCCGGAATAAACTACACCGTTGATGCATCCAAGGCATATGACGCAAACGACACGACCTATCCCGGCTCGACCTACTACGGTCCCAAGACCATAAACCGCGTTACCATCGACAGCATAAACGGCCAGGCGTTTGACGCAAAGGCAACCTATGCGGTCATCACCAACAACTTCCTTGCAGCAGGCGGCGATACCTACTATGCATTCGCTTCCGCAAGTGCTCAGTTCGACACCGGCATTCCTCTTGACGAGGCACTGATGGACTACATCACCACCGAGCTCAAGGGTACCATCGGCGAGCAGTACAAGGCTCCGCAGGGCCGCGTCAGCTACACCGAGCCGTTTACCGACGTAACGGCAGGCGTATACCACGACGCTATCATGTGGGCGTACAAGAGCAAGATCACGACCGGCGTTACCGATACCACCTTCGTCCCCAACGGCAGCTGCACCCGCGCTCAGATAGTCACCTTCCTGTACCGCGCGGCAGGCTCACCCGAGGTAGCCGAGAACGTTACTAACCCCTTCACCGACGTCAGCAAGGACAGCGTTTACTACAACGCAATTATGTGGGCAGTCGAAAAGAAGATCACGACCGGCGTGACCGAGACTACCTTCGTTCCCAACGACACCTGCACCCGTGCACAGGCCGTCACCTTCCTGTATCGTGAAGCAGGCTCGCCCGAGCCTGCAAAGGATGCAGCAAATCCGTTTAGCGACGTGTCAGACAGCAGCGTTTACTACAACGCGATCCTGTGGGCAGTCGAAAAGAAGATCACGACCGGCGTGACCGAGACTACCTTCGTTCCCAACGACACCTGCACCCGTGCACAGGCCGTCACCTTCCTGTTCCGCGCAAAGTAATTTAGCGCCGGCAGAAGCTGAGGCTTATAATTAAATATGTAGCACCCGAGGCTTTGCGGCTTCGGGTGCTTTTTTGCCGAGTAAAACTTTCGCGCGAAAAAATATATAAATTTTCGCACGAATTTTTTAATAAAAGCCTTGACAAGAATAAAAAACAGTGCTATATTAGCACTCGAAGGCTAAGAGTGCCAACAGACAAGAGGTTTGAGTGCTAAATGAGTATAAGCGAAAGAAAAAAGAAAATACTCGGCGCACTGGTCGATGAATACATCAAAACTGCCGAGCCTGTCGGCAGCAAGGCCATTGCGAGCATCTCCGGTCTCGGCTGCAGCAGCGCCACGATTCGCAACGAGCTTGCGGAACTTACGGCGCTGGGCTATCTTGAACAGCCGCACACCTCTGCCGGACGCATCCCGACCCCTGCCGGGTACAGAATGTACGTCAACGAGCTTATGGAAAAGCAGAAGCTTTCCCTTGAAGAGGCCGAGGATATAAACCGGCGCCTGAACGAAAAGCTCACTCAGCTTGACGAGCAGATGCGCGATGTCGGAAAGCTTGCATCGCAGCTGACCGATTATCCGGCGCTTGCACTTGCGGCCTACGCTCCGGCGACGATAAAGCGCTTTGATCTTATCTATATTGATGCCAACACATTCATAATAGTTGTGATGCTCAGCAACAATACGGTTAAGAACAAGCTCGTAAATCTCCCGGTTTCGGTCGATCAGCAGATGATACAGAAGCTTGCAACGCTGTTTAACGCAAACTTCACCGGCATCTCGAGCGACAAGATAACGCCGCTGCTGATATCTTCAACAGAGCGCGCCGCCGGGGACACGATGGGCCTTGCGGCGGTCATAGCGTCGTTTACGATGGAAACGCTCGAAAGCCAGCAGGGTGTCGAGGCCTATATCACCGGCGAGAACAGGCTGCTCAGCCAGCCAGAGTTCCGTGACCCGGATAAGGCGCACAAGCTGATGAATTACCTTTCCGACGGAGGCCATATCATAGCCGACGCGGAAAACGGGCTTTTCGATGACGAATCCGAGGTCAGGGTCCTCATAGGCCCCGAGAATATCGCAGAGGAGCTGAAGGACTCAAGCGTTGTTATAGCAAGCTATGACATGGGCGATAATACAAAGGGACTGATCGGAGTTGTCGGGCCGACAAGGATGGATTATTCCGCAGTCGCCGCAAAGCTGAGCTTTCTGGCGGCAGGACTTTCAAAGCGCCTCGGCGCAGGAGCAGCACCGCCGTCGGGCATGCATAATAAGCTTATAATCAAGGGAGATGACATCATAGATGAGCAGTAAGAAAGACATAAACAAGCAGGAGCCTCAGACCGAAGAAGTTAAAGAAGAAAAGGTCGAAGCAGCTGCCGAAGAAATAAAGGACGAAGCGAAAGCGGAGTCCAAGGAAGATAAAAAAGACAAAAAGCAGAAGAAAGAGTCCAAAAAAGAGGCCGAGATAAAGGAAACGGCCGAAAAGCTCATTCAGACGGAAAAGGAAAAGTACCTCAGGCTATGCGCCGAGTACGATAACTTCCGCAAGCGCAGCCAGAAAGAGCGCGAGGGCCTGTACGCCGATATAAAGGCGGACACGCTGCTCAAGTTCCTTCCTGTCTACGACAATCTGGAAAGAGCGCTCTCCACGCCGACGGCAGACGAAGCGTACCGCAAGGGCGTGGAAATGACGATGGTGCAGTTTAACCAGACGCTCGAAAAGCTCGGCATAACCGAGATCCCGGCGCTCGGCGAGAAGTTTGATCCGAATGTTCACAACGCGGTCATGCACGTTGAGGACGAGTCCCTCGGAGAAAACGAAGTCGTCGAGGTGTTCCAAAAGGGCTTCAAGCTCAATGACAAGGTGATCCGTTTTGCTATGGTAAAAGTAGCGAACTGATTATAAATTAATTTAGTATATTATTGACTTTCAAATAGGAGGATTTACATTATGGGTAAGATTATAGGTATTGACCTCGGTACAACTAACAGCTGCGTATCCGTTATGGAAGGCGGCGAGGCTGTCGTTATCGCAAACGCAGAGGGTGCTCGCACCACCCCGTCAGTCGTTGCATTCACCAAGACCGGTGAGAGAATGGTAGGTCAGGTCGCAAAGCGCCAGGCCATCACAAACCCCGACAGAACAATTTCGTCCATCAAGCGTGAAATGGGCACAGCATACAAGGTCACCATTGATAATAAATCATACACTCCGCAGGAGATCTCCGCAATGATCCTTCAGAAGCTGAAGGCAGACGCAGAGAGCTACCTCGGCCAGCCTGTCACCGAGGCTGTCATCACCGTTCCTGCATACTTCACCGACGCACAGCGTCAGGCAACCAAGGACGCAGGCCGCATCGCAGGTCTGGATGTAAAGCGTATCATCAACGAGCCTACCGCGGCGGCTCTGGCATACGGCCTTGATAAGGAAAGCGATCAGAAGATCATGGTCTACGACCTCGGCGGCGGCACCTTCGATGTCTCCGTGCTCGAGATCGGCGATGGCGTTATCGAGGTTCTCGCAACCGCCGGCAACAACCGCCTGGGCGGCGACGACTTCGACGCATGCATCACCAAGTACCTCGTTGACGAGTTCAAGAAGGCAGAGGGCATCGACCTGTCCGGCGATAAGGTCGCAATGCAGCGTCTGCGCGAGGCTGCCGAGAAGGCAAAGATCGAGCTGTCCGGCGTTACCACCTCGAACATCAATCTGCCTTACATCACCGCAGATGCAACCGGCCCGAAGCACCTCGACGTAACTCTGTCGCGTGCAAAGTTCAACGAGCTGACTCATCACCTCGTTGAGAAGACCATGGGTCCTGTAAAGCAGGCACTGTCCGACTCCGGCCTGTCCGCTTCCGATATCTCCAAGGTTCTGATGGTCGGCGGCTCCAGCCGTATCCCGGCAGTTCAGGAGATGGTAAAGCAGCTTACCGGCAAGGAAGGCTTCAAGGGCATCAACCCCGATGAATGCGTTGCTATCGGCGCAGCTATCCAGGGCGGCGTTCTCGCAGGCGACGTAAAGGGTGTTCTGCTTCTGGACGTAACTCCGCTGTCTCTGGGCATTGAGACCCTCGGCGGCGTATGCACTCGACTGATCGAGCGCAACACCACTATCCCGACCAAGAAGAGCCAGATATTCTCCACCGCGGCCGATAACCAGACCGCAGTTGAGATAAACGTCCTTCAGGGCGAGCGCGAGATGGCTCAGTACAATAAGAGCCTCGGCCGCTTTAACCTCGACGGTATCGCACCGGCTCGCCGCGGCACTCCGCAGATCGAAGTCACCTTCGATATCGACGCAAACGGCATCGTAAACGTTTCCGCAAAGGATCTTGGCACCGGCAAGGAGCAGCACATCACCATCACCTCCTCGACCAACATGTCCAAGGAAGATATCGACAAGGCCGTCAAGGACGCCGAGATGTACGCAGCGGAAGACGCAAAGCGCAAGGAAGAGGTTGACGCCCGCAACGAAGGCGATCAGATCGTCTACCAGACCGAGAAGACCCTCGAAGAGATGGGCGACAAGGTCGATCCGAGCATCAAGAGCGAGATAGAAGCAAAGCTTCAGGCGCTCAAGACCGCACTGACCGGCACCGATACCGCAGCCATCAAGAACGCTACCAAGGAGCTGACCGATGTGTTCGGCAAGATGTACGAGGCAGCGCAGGCGGCTCAGGCTGCACAGGGCGGCGCAGGCTTTGATCCCAACGCTCAGGCCGGCGGCAATGCAGGCGGCCAGGATTACTACGACGCAGACTACACCGTAGTTGACGACGACGATAAGAAGTAATCGCAAAGCGACGATATCATATGGGCGCACTCTGTGCGCCCATATTGAGCGTTAAAAAAGTCATATAAAGCAGCAGAAAGCAGCAGACTTTTTTGACTTGAGCGAAAGGAAAAATTGCAATGCAGCGTGTTCTCCGAGGCGCTTAGTAGAGATAATAGAGTAGCAGGGGAGCACGAGGGGTAGCGAAGCGGCGACGCGGTAGTGAATGACATGCCGGGGGCATGTCAGAGCCGCGGCGTGACCGAGCCGCAGCGAGAAAAAGGCCCCACTCGTAATCAGATTATAGCCATCAAAAACGTCCGGTACGGGCTTTTTGACGAGCGTAGCGAGATTTTTCGTGAAAACTTGTTTTCACAAAAAATGTGGCGTTAAATTTTTGCGCGCTCAAAAAAGTCGCAGACTTTTTTGACTTGAGCGAAAAAATGAGGTGAAAGTATGGCAGAAAAAAGAGATTATTATGAGGTCCTCGGCGTATCAAAGGACGCTACCGAGGATCAGCTCAAAAAAGCATACAGAAAGCTTGCCAAAGAAAATCACCCCGATCTTCATCCCGGCGACAAAGAGTGCGAAGCGCGGTTTAAAGAGATAAACGAGGCTTACGAAGTCCTTTCCGATGCTGATAAGCGCGCAAAGTACGATCGTTTCGGCCACGCCGCGTTCGACCCGAGCCAGGGCTACGGCGGCCAGGGCGGTTTCGGCGGCTTTGGCGATTTCGGAGGTTTCAGTGATTTCGGCGGCTTTGGCGATATATTCGGCGACATTTTCGGCTTCGGCGGCAGTGGCGGCGGTAAGAACCCGAACGCTCCGCGCAAGGGCGAAAATCTGCGCGCAAACGTGAACATAAAGTTTGAGGAAGCGGCGTTCGGCGTCAAAAAGGAAGTGTTCGTAACGCGCGTTGAGCAGTGCCCCGACTGCAAGGGCACAGGCTGCGCCGCGGGCACGACTGCCGAGGTCTGCCCCGACTGCAAAGGCTCGGGTCAGGTCAAGACCACTCAGCGTACGCCGTTCGGCATGATGCAGCAGAACACGCGATGCAATAAGTGCAAGGGCCGCGGCAAGATCATCCACAGCCCGTGCGGCACCTGCCACGGCGTCGGCAGCATCCGCCGCCAGCACAAGGTGAGCATCAGCATCCCTGCCGGTATCGACGACGGACAGACCATATCCCTGCGCGGACAGGGCAACGCCGGCGTAAACGGCGGCCCGGCCGGAGATCTGCTGGTCACGGTGCTCGTGCAGCCCCACGCAAGGTTTGAGCGCGAGGGTGCATCGGTGCTCCTTAATCAGGATATATCCTTTGCAACGGCGGCGCTCGGCTCGGAGATCGAGGTCCCCACGCTCGACGGCAAGGTGAAGCTCAACATACCCGAGGGCACGCAGACCGGTACGACCTTCCGCCTCAAGGGCAAGGGCATTCCGTTCCTGCGCTCCGGCGGCAGAGGCGACCAGTTTGTTACCGTGAGGGTCGCGGTCCCGAAAAACCTCACCTCGGCACAGAAGGAAGCTCTTCGCGGCTTTGCCTCCTCGCTCGGCGAGACGGTCGAAACCAAAAACGGCGTGTTCGGCAAGCGTAAAAAGTAAGTGAATAAAGCGCTTTTGTGAAAAAAGGCAGCAAATCGCTGCCTTTTTTATTTTTCTCTGTCGGAAAATTGACAAGTTGACTAAAATATATTAAAATAGTTTAAACATCGGCTGCAATGAAAGGGGAGCTCAGTATGCTGCAGGATAACTTTTTGGAAGTGTACGATAAGTTTAAGCTTGAATTTTTCCGCAGAATATTTGAGCTTGTGCGCGAGCGCGAAGGCTCGCTTACGGCAATGGAGGCGTTTTCTATTGAGATAATCCATGCGCTCAACGAGCCGACGATCGGCCGCTTTGCCGAGTTTTTGAACATCTCGCAGTCGAATGCGACCTATAAGGTCAACAGCCTCATTAAAAAGGGATACCTCAAAAAGCAGAATTCCGACACTGACCGCAGAGAATATCACCTTGTCCTGTCGGAAAAATACTATAACTATACCGATATCATGCGCAGCTATGTAAAAACCGTCCTCGGCAGGATCGAGGAGAGCTTCTCGAAAGAGGAGATCGAGCTGTTTTCGAGCATGCTCATGCGCATATCGGCCGAAATGATGCCCGAAGCCGGGAACTTTGAATGATTGAAACCGCACCGCCGCGCTTGTCGCCGCGGTGCGGCTTTTTGTGCATTTTAGAGCAAAATGCCGAGCCTGAATGACCAAATGTTGTTGACATTATCATACACCGGGTATAGAATATAAATGTTAATTCAGTAACAAAAAAGAAGGAAGTGATCAGCATATGAAGCTTACACCCGAACAGCAGGCAATGCTAAACGGTGAAAAGGGGGAGACTATGGCGAAGGTCGTTAAGACCCTTGTCATGTACGGCGACACGTTTGGAGCCGAGCGTATGGTACCGATCAGCTCGAAGTACGGCCACACGGTTATCAGCTTCGGCCTGAAGGTCATGAAGCCGGTGTACGATCTGTATCAGGAGATCATCGACGCCGGACTTGTTTCCGACCAGAAATTCACGGCCGACCCGAAGCCGCTGGATAAGCATGTTCCGAGCAGCCTGATAGAAGACCTTGTGTTCAAAAAATTCATGTACACATATCAGGACAGCTACGAGCAGCAGCTGCGTGAGCTTGGCATAACAAGCGACGATGACTACACCTGCACCTGCTATCTCGACCAGGTCGGCAACAAGCCCGGCAAGGGCGAGGTGCTCTCGTGGGCGGAGTCGTCGGCCGTCGTGTACGCAAACTCCGTGCTCGGCGCACGCTGCAACCGCAACTCCGGCATGATCGAGCTTATGGGCTCGATAGCCGGCTTTGTTCCCGAGTTCGGCCTGCTGCTGGACGAAAACCGCAAGGCGACATGGATAGTTGAGCTAAAGTGCTCGAAAAAGCCGGATGCGCAGCTTCTCGGCTCTGCCATCGGCATGAAGGTCATGGAAGAAGTGCCGTATGTCAAGGGACTTGACAAGTGGCTGGGAACGGCACTCGACGAGGAAGCCTGCACATATCTCAAGGACTTCGGCGCGGCGACCGCGTCAAACGGCGCTGTCGGTCTGTATCACATCGAAAACCTCACACCCGAGGCCGTCGAGCAGGGCGAGAGCATCATTGCCGAAGGCGCCAAAACCTACGTCATCGACGATGCCGAGCTTGAGCGCGTCAAGGCAAACTACCCGGTGATCTGGAAAAATCCCGACGCCGAGCCACAGCTGTGTTTTGTCGGCTGTCCGCACATGACGCTCAGGCAGCTTATCGACTGGACAACGGCCATCGGCACGGAGCTTAACAAAAACGGCCTTAAAAAGGTCACCGTTCCTACGGTATTTACAGCTTCCACGCCCGTCATCAAGGAATTTGAGAAAACGCCGTACTATAAGCAGCTCAAGCGTCAGGGCATTATCCTCAGCTACATTTGTCCGCTTATGTACATGAACAATCCTCTGTGCAAGAAGAAGGCGGTCATCACCTCGTCAAATAAGCTGCGCACCTACACCAGCGCAAGGTATTACACCGAGGCCGAGATACTGCACACCATCACAACGAAGAGGGAGGGCAAAAAATGAAGACTTTCAAAGGAAGAGTAGTCGTCCCCGGAACATGCACGGCCGAGGCGCTCGTGTCCCACGGCGGCTTCAATACGCTCGCCTCGTATCAGATGGGAATGATGTTCGGCGATAAGCAGATGAAATGCGGCGATCAGAACAACGCCGATATATACAAAAAGCCCATGATCGGCAAGGCGCTGTGCCTTCCGATGACCATCGGCTCGACCACGGGCGGCATGGTGCTGTTCACGGTCTGCGCCCTCGGCAAGCAGGCGGCCTGCATGCTGTTTTCAAAGCCAATTGATCCGCTCGCGGCCTCCGGCGCCATCCTCGGCGACGTGTGGACGGATGCGACAATGCCCGTTGTTGACAGCCTGGGCGACGAGTTCCTTGAATACGTCAAGACCGGTGCGAAAGTGACCGTCAAGCCCGACGGCGTCGTGGAAGTTGAATAAATTTATAGCAAAAGGTCTGCCGCAGTGCGGCAGACCTTTGCTTGCTATATGGAATTGTCATCCGTACACATCATAGCTGACGCTGTCGGAATAGTGCCACCATTCGCCCGAATAGGGGACAAAGCCGTTTTCGACCATGATGCTTTCAAGGAGACGTGCATTTTCTGCTGCCTCGGCGGAAACGTCGCTGTAATCGCGGTCGGCAAGCGAGGTGAAATCGTCAAAGCCCGACGGCATGGGGATGCTCTCACCGGCATCGGTAACGAGCGTGATGTCTACGGTGTTCGCGCGGCTGTGCTTGGAGTAGCCGTTGTTGGGGTCGGAAACGTACACGGGGTTCGGGCATATCTCCCACAATTTGAACTGCGCGCTCACCGGACGGTAAGCGTCCCATATCTTCAGGCTAAGCCCCCGACCTGAAAGCTCGTTCTGAGCGGCAAGCAGCTTTTTTACCGTGCCGTAGCGAAGATACGCTTCGTCCGAGTCGTAAATGACCTGGCCGGTGAAGTTGTCGGTCGTTGCGTACTTGAGATCTATAAAAATGCCGGGGATATAGTCGCGGACAAGCACAAGCTCGTCATCCGAAGGCTCGGGCGCAGGCGTCGGCGTCACAATCGGCGTCGGACTCGGCGAAGGCGTTTCGGCAGGCGGCGCGGACACTGCCGGCCGGGAAGATAAAGAGCAGCCGGATAACAAAAGCGCGGCGGCGATGATCGCGGCCAAGAGCTTTTTCATGTCAATTCTCCGTAGTCGCCGAGCGGCGCTCCTGAGCCTTTATCTTGCTCACCCAGCACTTGTGGCACATGGCAACGTAGCTGTCGTTTCCGCCGAGGAAAACCTGATCGCCGTGGGTGATGATGTGTCCGGTCGCGTCGATGCGCGCATTGACGGTCGCCTTGCGGCCGCATGCGCAGACGGTTTTTATCTCGGTTATGGAGTCGGCAAGCTCCATGAGCCTGCGCGCACCGGGGAAGAAGTGCGTCAGAAAATCGGTGCGCAGCCCGAAGCAGAGCACAGGCAGATCCTCGTCGTCAACGAGCTGCCGCAGCTGGTCGATCTGCTCGGGCGTGAAAAACTGCGCCTCGTCGGCGATTATAACATCGTGCCGCCCGGCCTTGGCGTAGGCCTCGATGATGTTCTGCTCGGGGGTTATGACCTCTGCCGAGCGCTTTAGACCTATGCGGCTCTGCACGATGTCCGCGCCGTCGCGCGTGTCGATGCTCGGCTTTATCAGCCAAACGCTCATGCCCAGCTCCTCGTAGTTAAACTGCGTTATCAGAGCCTGAGCCGATTTGGATGAGCCCATCGCACCGTATTTAAAATAAAGCTTTGCCATTTTTTCGACCTCAATTCTTTGCAAGATGCGCGCGCACGCGCTCAAGCACCATATCCATCGCGACCTGATTGTGTCCGCCCTCTGGGATGATTATATCTGCCTTGCGCTTGCTTGGCTCGACAAACTGCTCGTGCATGGGCTTAACTGTTGTGAGGTACTGGTTGACGACGCTCTCGAGGCTCCTGCCGCGGTCACGCACGTCGCGCACGATGCGGCGCAGAATACGAACGTCCGCGTCTGTGTCGACGTAGATCTTGATATCCATAAGGTCGCACAGCTCCCGGCTCTGGAATATCAGAATCCCTTCGACGATTATGACACGCGCGGGCCTCACTGTCACGGTCTTTTCCGCGCGGTCGTGGATGGTGTAGTCATAGGTCGGGCAATGTACAGTCTCGCCGCGGCGCAGCCTCTTGATATCCTCGATGAGAAGGTCGGTGTCGAATGCGTCGGGATGGTCGTAGTTGAGCTTTGCTCGCTCCTCGTAGCTCATGCCGTGGTGCGCCTTATAGTAGTTGTCGTGATATATAACGCTGACATTTCCGCCGAAATGCTGCATGATCTTGCGCGTTATGGTGGTTTTGCCGCTGCCGGTGCCGCCGGCAATGCCGATCACCATTATGCTGCCGTCTTTCATACCCGTTCTCCCAAAATCCGTTTTTTATTTTAATATACCACATCGGCGCAGGCGGCGCAACGAATTAATTAAGCCGACGAGGGCCTAAAGCGATAGGGGTTCTTTATCGCCGCGCGGCTGCAAAACTTGACTAAGCCGCGCATAACCGATATAATCTGAACAAAGCCAAATTTATTATTTGAGGAGGAAACAAAATGCCTATTCCCACTCCGCACATATCGGCAAAAAAAGAGGATATCGCAAAAACGGTGCTCATGCCCGGCGATCCGCTCAGAGCCAAATTCATAGCAGAAACCTTCCTTGAGAATCCCGTACTCGTCAACAACGTCCGCGGCGTTCAGGGTCACACCGGCACATGGAAGGGCGTTCCCGTGACCGTTATGGCAAGCGGCATGGGCATTCCGGCCATCGGTATCTACAGCTGGGAGCTGTACAATTTCTATGATGTTGATAATATCATCCGCATAGGCTCGGCCGGTGCGCTGCGCGACGATCTTAAGCTTATGGATATCGTCGCCGGTCAGGGCGCATGTACCGACTCCAATTTCGTGCATCAGTTTGAGCTTAACGGCACCTTCGCACCAATCGCCGACTACACGCTTCTGAGCACCGCCGTAGAAACGGCAAAGGAGCACGGCGTTGACATGAAGGTCGGCAACATCCTCTCGGGCGATAACTTCTATTCTCCTGCCGGCTGCGACAGTAATGATAAGTGGCGCGATATGGGTGTTATGGCGGTTGAAATGGAGGCTGCAGGCCTTTACATGAATGCTGCCAGGGCAGGAAAGCGAGCGCTGTGCATCTGCACGATCTCCGATCATATTTACCGCGATGAGGCACTGTCCTCTGAGGAAAGACAGTTGTCGTTCACTCAGATGATGGAAATAGCACTGGATACGGCAGTAAAGATGAATAACCTATAAATTATAGGTAAAAACCTGTCGCTTTTGGACAAATTGCTAAATTATACTTGCCTTTGATATCCACGCAGTGGTATACTGTGTATAGTACACGGCAAGTGTACAAAATCAATTTCGTTGGCAAAAAACAAATTTTATACGGAGGAAAAAACATGAAAAGAATTCTCGCACTGGTTCTTGCTCTGTGCATGGTCTTTGCTCTTTGCGCCTGCGGCGACGGCGACAAGGATCCCAAAACCACCGACAACGGCAACGAAACCGCAATGAAGGTCGCAATGATCACCGACTACGGCGATATCACCGACCAGTCCTTCAACCAGACCACCTATGAAGCATGCAAGGCATACTGCTCCGAAAAAAGCATCGACTTCAACTACTTCAAGCCCGCTTCCAACTCCGACGCTGACCGCGTTGCAATGATCGAGAAGGCAGTTGCCGACGGCTACAATGTCATCGTAATGCCCGGCTACGCTTTCGCAAATGCAATCAAGCAGACAGTTAACACCTACACCGATGTTAAGTTCGTCGCACTGGACGTCGGCGCAGGCGACCTGAACACCTTTAACGATGACGGTTCCATCAAGGAAGAGTTCAAGGTTCCCTCCAACCTCTACTGCGCAGTTTACCAGGAAGAGCTGTGCGGCTACATGGCCGGTTACGCAGCAGTTAAGCTCGGCTACAAGCAGCTCGGCTTCCTCGGCGGCATGGCAGTTCCCGCAGTTGTTCGTTACGGCTATGGCTTCGTTCAGGGCGTTAACGCAGCAGCTACCGAGCTGAACATCGCTGATCAGGTCTCCGTTAAGTACGTTTACGGCAACAAGTTTGGTCCCGCACCCGAAATCACTGCTGTTATGGATACATGGTACAAGGGCGGCACCGAGGTTGTCTTTGCCTGCGGCGGCGGTATCTATGCATCCGCAGCTGAAGCAGCAGCAAAGGTCGAAGGCGCAAAGGTCATCGGCGTTGACGTTGACCAGGCCGCTATCATCGACGGCGCATACGGCGACGGCATGACCGTTACTTCCGCAATGAAGGGCCTTGCTCCCACCGTTAAGACCGTTCTGGCTGCAATCTCTGCCGACAAGTGGGCAGACTTCGGCGGCAAGATCGAGACTCTGGGCCTCGTTTCCGAGAACCCGGATGACAACTACGTACAGCTTGCCGGCTCCACTCAGTTCGCCGACGGCTTCACTCAGGACGACTACAAGGATCTCGTTGCTTCCATGTTCAAGGGCGATATCAAAGTTGATAACTCCACCGAGAAGCTGCCTGAGGTTTCTGTCAAGGTCGAGATGTTCGACAACATCCTGTAATTTAAGCAGCAAAAGTTCAAGGACAGACGGAATTTTCCGTCTGTCCTTATTTTATTTATATTTCCGACATTTTTATTTGCAATGCCACACTTACTATTGTATAATTAATTATTAATAGTTTCAGATATAAAGATCTTTATAAACGAAAGGGGAGATTTGGGTTTTGGAACAGGCATATGCGATAGAAATGCTGCATATAACAAAGCGCTTTCCGGGCATAGTCGCCAATGATGATATTACCCTTCAGCTCAAAAAGGGCGAGATACACGCCCTGCTCGGTGAAAACGGAGCAGGCAAGAGCACCCTGATGAGCGTTTTGTTCGGCCTTTATCAGGCGGAAGAGGGCGTTATCAAAAAAGACGGCAAAGAGGTCAACATCAAAGACCCCAACGATGCAAACCGCCTCGGCATAGGCATGGTGCACCAGCACTTTAAGCTCGTTGAGTGCTTCTCGGTCCTCGATAACATCATCCTCGGCGACGAGCCGACGGATAAGGCAGGCTTCCTTAAAAAGGACGAGGCTCGCAAAAAGATCATTGAGCTGAGCGATAAGTACGGCCTGAGCGTCGATCCCGATGCGATCATCGAGGATATAACCGTCGGCATGCAGCAGCGCACCGAAATACTCAAAATGCTCTACCGCGAAAACGAGATACTCATTTTCGACGAGCCGACCGCGGTGCTCACTCCGCAGGAGATCGAAGAGCTTATACAGATCATGAAAAACCTCGCAAAAGAGGGCAAGAGCATCCTGTTTATCTCGCATAAGCTCAACGAGATCATGGAAGCTGCCGACCGCTGCACGGTCCTGCGCAAGGGCAAGTATATCGGCACGGTCAATATTAAAGACACCAATAAGGAAGAGCTTTCGCGCATGATGGTCGGCCGCGACGTTGACTTCGTCGTTCATAAGGAAGAGGCAAAGCCCGGCGACGTTATCCTCAATGTCGAGGGCATGACCGTTGCGTCGAAGGTGCATCATAACAACGCCGTCAAGAACGTGTCCTTCAAGGTGCACGCAGGCGAGATCGTCTGCATTGCCGGCATCGACGGCAACGGCCAGACGGAGCTTGTCTACGGTATCACCGGCCTTGAGCCGCTCAAGGAGGGCAAAATAACCCTCGGCGGCAGAGATATTACCCACGCCTCGATCCGCGACCGCAATACCCACGGCATGAGCCATATCCCCGAGGACAGACACAAGCACGGCCTTGTGCTCGATTACTCGCTTGAGTATAACATGATCCTCCAGCGTTATTTCGAGCCGCAGTTTGTCTCCGGCGCAGGATTTTTGAAGCGCAAAAACATACGCGAGTATTCCGATAAGCTCATCGAGCAGTACGACGTCCGCTCCGGCCAAGGCTCGATCACAACGGCGCGCAGCATGTCCGGCGGCAACCAGCAGAAGGCCATCGTCGCTCGCGAGATCGACAAGGATCCCGAGCTGCTCGTCGCGGTTCAGCCGACGCGCGGCCTTGACGTCGGCGCCATCGAGTATATCCACAAGCAGCTTGTTGCCGTGCGTGACGCAGGCCATGCGGTGCTTCTGGTGTCGCTCGAGCTTGACGAGGTCATGAGCGTTTCCGACCGCATCCTTGTTATGTACGAGGGCGAGATAGTCGGCGAGCTCGACCCGAAGAAAACCACCGTTGAAGAGCTTGGCCTTTACATGGCCGGCGCAAAGAAAGGAGCAGGCGGCAATGAATAAGGAAAAGCGCTCGCTTCTGAAAAACGACGGAGTGCAGTCGTTTATAGCATCAATAATCTGCATCCTGCTCGGCCTGCTTCTGGGCTATGTGGTTCTGCTGTTTATAAACCCGGCAGGCGCAGGCGAAGCAATAACGAGCCTTGTAAAGAACTTTTTCAACTACCCGAACACGACGATAGCACTCAAATATTTCGGCAGCACGCTTGTAAAAACCGCGCCGCTGCTGATGTGCTCGCTGTCGATCCTGTTTGCGTATAAGGTCGGCCTGTTCAATATAGGCGCTGCCGGCCAGTACGCATTCGGCGCAGGCATTGCGATCTACGCGGCGCTTGCGTGGCAGCTGCCCTGGTGGGTGTGCCTGCTTCTGGCCATGGCGGCCGGCGCAGTCCTCGGCACGATAAGCGGTATCCTCAAAAGCTACTGCAACGTAAACGAGGTCATCTCCGGCATCATGCTCAACTGGATAACCCTTTACGCGATGAACGATCTGCTGACAAACGTGAAGGAATCGGCCAGCCCCTATACGATGCATATCGAAAGCGTAAGTCCGCAGTCGATCATGCCGACCCTCGGACTCGACACGCTGTTTTCAAACAACCAGTATGTCACGATATCCATACCCATCTCGATCATAATCGCGATAATAGTTTACATCGTGATGGAAAAGACCAAATTCGGCTATGAGCTTAAGGCGACCGGCTTTAACAAAAACGCCGCGAAATACTGCGGCATGGCCGAAAAGCGCAACACCATCCTGACGCTGCTCATCGGCGGCGGTCTTGCCGGCCTCGGCGCAGGACTTTTCTACCTGACGGGCTTCGAGCAGTGGTCATGCGGCCAGTCTGCCGTTCCGGCGATGGGCTTTAACGGCATCGCGGCGGCGTTCCTCGGCGGCCTGAACCCGATCGGCTCGATATTCTCGTCTTACTTTATCCAGCACATAACCGTCGGCGGTGCATATCTGGACAAGAGCATGTACTGCACGCAGATATCCGATCTTATCTCCTCAATAATCATATATCTGTGCGGCTTTGTTCTGTTCATGAAGTTCGTTATGAACAACATCGCCGCAAAGCGTGAGGAGAAGGCAAAGGCGGCGGCCAAGGCTGCCGAACAGGAAGGAGGCAACGAATAATGTCATTACTTATCCAGTACACTATTCTTTATGCTTCCGTTCTGATCCTTGTTGCTCTCGGCGGCTGCTTTTCCGAGCACTCGGGCGTTATTAACCTCGGCCTTGAGGGTATCATGGTCATGGGCGCTCTTGGCGGCGCGCTGACGATGAAATATCTTATCGGATATCCCCCGGTAGTCATAGTTATCCTGACCATTCTTGCCGCAGCCGTAACAGGCCTTGTGTTCTCGGCGCTGCTTGCGGTCGCGTGCATAAACTTCAAAGCCGACCAGACAATCGTCGGCACGGCGCTCAATATGCTCGGCCTTGCGGCGGCAACGGTCATCGTAAAGGCGATAAACATTGCCGAAAACCCCGACAACGTTTCGTCCACCGTGCAGTATATTGCGCAGAAGAAGGCCTTCCTCGTCAATATCGGCGGCTTTGATTTCAACTGGATGATGCTCGTTGCGCTTGTTATCCTCATCGCGGCATACATTGTCCTGTACAAGACCAAATTCGGCCTGCGCCTGATGGCCTGCGGCGAGCACCCCCAGGCGGCGGACTCGGTCGGCATAAACGTTTATAAGATGCGCTGGTCGGGCGTCCTGATATCCGGCGTTCTCGGCGGCCTCGGCGGCATTATGTACATTATTGCCGGCGCGAGCGAGTGGCAGTTTGAAGCAGGCGTCGCCGGCTTCGGCTTCCTTGCTCTTGCGGTCATGATCTTCGGCCAGTGGAAGCCCCACCGCATAGCGCTTGCCGCGCTGCTGTTCGGTCTGTTCCGCGCCCTTGCGAGCGTGTATTCCGGCTTCGACTTCCTGCTGAGCCTGCAGCTTTCCGGCTCGATATACAAGATGATGCCGTATATAATCTCGCTGATAGTCCTTGCCCTGACCTCCAAGCGCTCGCGCGCTCCGAAGGCGGAGGGCATCCCCTACGAAAAGGGACAAAGATAATTGTATATTCAATAAAAATGCACCGTCGGTCGACGGTGCATTTTGCTATTCTTCAAATTCGTTTTCGGGCGGATATTTCTGCACGCCCCATATGCCGATGAGCACAACGACCATTGCGCCGAGAGAAACTGCGGTGAGCTTCTCGCCGAGGATAAATATTCCGGCGGCCACCGAGACGATCGTTGCGAGATTGTGAAAGACCGCGACGTTTGCCATAGGCGCGTGCGACACGGCGTAGTTAAACAGCGAATATCCTGCCACCGATGCGCCGAGGGCGAGAAACAGCGCCGCGAGGATAAACCGGGGATTTGCCGCCGGCGCGATCAGCGCTGCCGCGCTGCCGCCGTTTTCGATGAGCGCAAGTGTTGTAAAGAACACGGCGCCCATGGCCTGCATGAAATACGTTCGCTCGAAAACCGAGAACCTGCCGGAAACGCCGCAGGATATTACGCTGAACGCGGAGCCTGTTACAACGGCAAGGCACAAAAGCGCAAAGCCTTTAAAAGTTATCGAGCCGCCGCTGTTTTCGGCAAGGGTTATGACGATTATCCCGGCTATCGAAAGCGCGCTGAACAGCCACTGCTTTTTGCTCGGCCGCTCTTTGAGAAACACCGCCGCGAAAATGATCGTGACGATCGGAATAACGGCGATCATGATGCCCGAGAACGCGGAGCTTGAGTATTTAAGCCCGTATTGTTCGCCGATGAAGTAGATGCACGGCTCCATCGAACCGAGAAGCAGCAGCGGTTTTATGCTTTTTCCGCGAAGATCAAGCTTCTGCTTGCCCAAAAGCACCGGAACGGTGAGCGCGAGCAGAGCAATATCAAAGCGATAGCTCATCAAAACAAAGGGCGAGGCGCTCTCCTGCCCAATGGAGGACGCAAGGAAGCTCAGTCCCCAGAAAATCTGCGTGACGATCGCGGCGGTGATCGCCTTTGAATAGCTTTTGCCTTTCACGCTGCCCTCCTTTCGACCTTCATGCCGTCGCTGAATATGACGATGCTGCCCTCGAGGTCTGTTCTGTAAACGGTAACGCCGGCGTCGTTTAAGCGGCTGAGCGTTTCCTCGTGCGGATGGCCGTAATCGTTATCCCTGCCGCAGGATATAACGCCTATTTTCGGCTCGGCCTCGTACAAGAACTGATAGCAGCTCGAGCCGGACGAGCCGTGGTGCCCGACCTTGAGCACGTCGCATTTTACATCCGCGCCGTCCTCGATAAGCTCCTTTTCGGCCTTCGCGGTCATATCGCCTGTGAACAGAAAGCTCGTGTCGCCGTAATCAAGGCGCAGCACCAAACTGTCGTCATTTACGTTTTTGTGGTCCGAGAGCGGGCCGAGAAACTCAAATTTTGCGTCGCCGAGGCTGTACTTTACGCCCTGATCGGGCACCTCGAGCGTAAGCTGCGCGCTCTCGACGGTATCGACAAAGTGCAGATATGCCGCCGCGTCGCCGGCGTAGGGCGAGGTGAACACGGTGCCAACATCAAAGCTTTCAACGACCGCGTCGAGGCCGCCGCAGTGGTCTGCGTGGCCGTGGGTGCAGACAACATAGTCGAGCTTTTTTATGCCGAGATCGCGGATGTACTCAACGACCGTATCCCCGGCGGATGGAACTCCGGCGTCGATGAGCATGTATTGCCCGTTGCAGCACAAAAGCTCCGAGTCGCCCTGGCCGACGTCAATGTAGTGGACATACAGGCCGTCCATCGGCACCGTTACGGTCGGCTTATTCTCCGTTGTGCGCTGAAATATCAGCACCGCTGCTGCGATAACTACGAGAATTAACGCGGCAAGGGGATATTTTTTAGCAAACCGGGCGAATTTATTAACATCACTTTTTTTGACTTTTCTGCTCATGAGCGACCCTCCGGATGCGCGAAATGCGCCGCAATGACAGATATTTTCTCACAAAGGTGCGAAAAAAGCAATATTGTGCTTTTCAAAACGGCCATGATATTTTATAATATTTCATATTCCAAAGCAAGGAGCGATAATAAATGAAATACATTCTTATAATAGGAGACGGTATGGCCGATAACCCCGTTCCCGAGCTCGGCGGCCTGACTCCGCTTGAATATGCAAAAAAACCGTTTATCGACGAGCTTGCCGCGCACGGCGAGGTCGGCAGCGTGCTGAACGTTCCGCGCGGCCTGCCTGCCGGAAGCGATACGGCGATAATGTCCATTTTCGGCTGCGACCCGAACCTTTACTACACGGGACGCGCGCCGCTTGAAGCCGCGGCGACCGGCATAAAGCTCAACGCAGGCGACGTTGCCTATCGCTGCAACATGGTCACCTATGAGGAGGGCGACATGCCCTTTGAGGAAAAGCGCATCCTTTCTCACTCGGCAGGATCCATTGACGGCGAGGTGTCCGACGCGATAGTCACCGCGCTGTTTAACGATCCCGAGTTTGCGCCTCTTGCCGAGAAAGCGGGCATGAAGGTGAACCTCGGCCACTCCTTCCGCCATATCGCCGTGCAGTCGCAGGCCGATATCAAGGGCATCCGCCTTGCTCCGCCGCACGATCACCTCGGCGAGAAGATCGGTGCGATACTGCCCACCGGCTGCGAAAACGCAAATGTCCTGCGCGATCTTATGGAGGCGGCAAACCGCATTCTTGAGCATCATCCGCTCAACGAAAAGCTGCGCGCCGAGGGCAAAATGCCGGCAAACGGCGTGTGGTTCTGGGCAGAGGGCACGGCTGTAAAGCTGCCCGATTTCAAGCAGGAGACCGGCCACGACGGCGTTGTTGTTTCGGCTGTTCCTCTTTGCCACGGCATTGCCGCACTTACGGGACTGAGCTTTGTTTGCCCCGAGGGCGCGACCGGCGAAAAGGATACAAACTATGAAAACAAGCTTGCCGCCGCCCTGAAAATACTCGAGGATCACGATTTTGCCGCCGTTCACGTTGAAGCTCCCGACGAGTGCACGCACAACGGCGATCTTGAGGGCAAGCTCGAGGCCATCGGCTGGCTCGATACGCGCCTTATCCGTCCGCTGGATGCGGCTATGCGTGAGCGCGGCTGGGACTATCGCCTGCTGTTTTTGTCCGACCACAAGACGCTGACCTCCACGCGCGGCCACGACGGCGACCCCGTTCCGTACATGCTCTATGACAGCCGCGTTGACACCAAGGCCGGCCTGCCGTACACCGAAAAAAGCGGCGAGAAAGGCCCGTATGTCAATTCCGGCGTCGCTCTGATGTCCATCCTTTTTGAAAAATGACGAGTGTAAACGAAAAAGCCTATGCGAAAATAAATATTTCGCTCGACGTGACCGGGAAACGCCCCGACGGATATCACGACATGCTCATGGTCATGCAGACCATCACATTGTGCGACGATATCACCGTTGTGCTCACTCCCGGTGAGGCCAGCCGAGCCGAGTGCAATCTGCGCTTTGTTCCGTGCGACGAGCGCAACCTTGCCGTGCGTGCGGCAAACGCGTTCTTTGCCCATTGCGGCGTCGAAAATATGGGCGCGCATATAAAAATGCAAAAGCGCATACCCGTCGGAGCGGGCATGGCAGGCGGGTCGAGCGACGCGGCGGCTGTCCTGCGTGCGCTGAATGTGCTGTGCAAAACCGGGCTTTCATGCGCGCAGCTTGAAATGATAGCGGCTGAAATCGGTTCGGATGTTGCGTTCTGCGTGAGCGGCGGAACTCAGCTTGCCTCGGGGCGCGGCGAGATACTATCGGCCCTGCCGCCTATGCCCGATTGCGAGGTCGTTGTCTGCAAGCCCGATTTTTCCGTGTCAACGCCGGAGCTGTTCAGGCGGCTTGACGCTGTCAAGCTGCGTTGCCACCCGGATACGCAGGGGATCATCGAGCTTCTCAGTGAGGGCGATCTGCCGAAGATCGCGCGGAGAATGTACAACGTGTTTGAGGATGTACCCGACCGGCGACATAACGAGATCGCCGGGATAAAAAGCGCAATGCTCGACGGCGGCGCTCTCGGAGCCGTCATGACCGGCACAGGCTCTGCGGTGTTCGGCCTGTATGACGACGCCGCCGCTGCGCGGAAAACGTTTGACGCTCTGCGCCGCGAATGGCGCAGCACGGCAATGGCAAAAATTATGCCGCGCATAGAGGTTTAAAACAAAATATTACCGCCGATACTATGAGTGGAATACATAGTAAAGGCGGTTTTTTCATGAAGGAATATAAGCTTAAGGTCTGGGAAACTGCGGCGCTGTGTGCGCTTTGCGTAACGCTTTGCGTCTGCGCGTGGGCGCAGGGGCGGCAGCAGGATATAAGCTCGTCGCTCGTGCGGCTGCACGTTATCGCAGCCTCGGACGAAGCGGCGGAGCAGGAGCTGAAAATGCGCGTGCGCGACAGTGTGCTGGAGTATCTCACGCCTGTACTGGACAGCGCCGAAAGCCCGGCACAGGCGAAAAGCATTATAAGCGCCGAGCTTCCGAATATCCGCGCCGCAGCGGAAAAATGCGCCGAGGGGCGCACGGTGCGCGTAACGCTCGGCAGCGAGTATTATCCCACGCGCGAGTACGAAAGCTTTTCGCTTCCGGCAGGGCAGTACAGCTCGCTGCGCGTTATCATCGGCGAGGGGCAGGGGCACAACTGGTGGTGCGTCGTGTTTCCGCCGCTGTGCGTTTCGGCCACCGAGCAGAACAGAGCGCTGGATGCAATGAGCGAGCCTGAGCGCGCGCTTATCACCGAAGCTAACGGCTATGAGCTGCGCTTTCGCATAGTTGAGCTTTGGGGCGAGCTTATGGAGCTTATAAAATAATAACGCAGGCGTTTCAAACGCCTGCGTTATTTTGATTGATGTTATTTGTCGCTGACAAGGTGAACGTTCAGATGGTCATAGCACATTTCAACGCCGTGCTTTTCAAAGCATGTGCGCAGATTTTCGTTCAGCGCGAAATACACATCCCAATAGTCCTCGGTTTTGCACCATGTTCGCACGGTGTACTCTATCGAGCTGCTGCCGTAGCTTGAAATGGCGGCAAACGGAGGGGGATCGCTGAGCGCCTTGTCGATCATGCCTATCGCGTCGAGGCAGGCTGCGCGCACATCCTCCGTCGCGCTGTCGTAGGACGCGGTGACGGATATGATAACGCGCCTGAGATCCTCGGCAGAGTAGTTTACTATTTGCCCCGAGGTCACGCTGCCGTTGGGGGCATATATCATGCGGTTATCGACTGTGGCAAGGCCGGTGTAAAACAGGCCGATGCTTTTGACGGTGCCGCTCTGGCCGCTTATCTCAACATAGTCGCCGACCTTGAACGGATGCGTGGTCAGCAGCGTTATGCCGGAAAAGAGGTTTGACAAAAGCCCCTGCAATGCAAGCGAAAGCGCAACGCCGGCCACCGACAGCACGGCCACAAGACTTGTCACCGGGATGCCGAGCGTTCCGGCAATGATTATGACCGCGATCGTCCACAGCACGGCCTTTATCGCGCTGCGGAAAAACGACTTGAGGCTCGCGTCGATGTGGCGGCTTGAGTCAAGAATCTTCTCGAATGCCTTGCACAGAATTTTTATCGCAATATAGCAGAGAACATAGACTATCAGCGCCGAGAAAACGGAACTGAGCGACACATCGCCGAGCTTTATCGATGAAAGTGAGTCGAAGAAATTCATGCCTTAACCCAGCTTCAGCGCACGGCATGAGCCGAGGCCGAAGGCCGCCTCCATTTCGGATTTGTATTTCGGGAAGTATTCCGAGGGCATGAGCGCCTGCACGCAGCCGGCAAAGCCGCCGCCGTGGACGCGCCATGCGCCGATGCCGTCGAGCAGCTTGCTGCTCAGATACAGGCCCGTTTCCAGCTTGCGGTCGTCGGTCGCGCTCGTGACGATGTTGGTCAGCAGCGTTTCCGATGAGCGGCCGGACTCGTTCATAAGGCGCATGTATTCCGCAGCATCGCCTGCGATGAGCGCGTCGCGCATTTTGGGAACGCGTGCGTTTTCGTCGAAAAAGTGCTTTGCGCGGCGCACCGGGCGGTCGGATGTGTTCCACTTCTTTGCGTAGAACTCGGCAGGATCGACCTCGCCCAGAAGCTCCTTGCCGAAGAAGCTTGCAATATAGCGCATGTCCGCCGGGATGCGCGCATAGCTTGTGTCAAGCCCGGCGTGGCTGCCGCCGGTGTCCGTAAGGCACAGCGTCAGGCCCATGCGCGAAAAGTCCGCGTTCACGGGGATGATCTCGCCGGTGAGGAAATCAATATACACCGCCTTGCCCAGCGAGCAGGCGAGCTGATCCATAAGTCCGCAGGGCTTGCCGAAGTGCAGGTTCTCCGCCTGCTGGGCAACGCGCGCCACGGCATACGGCTCAAGCTCGGAGTTGTTGTACAGGCCGTTGAATATCCTGCACATAAGCACGGCAAACGCTGCCGACGAGCTGAGACCCGAACCTGCGCTCAGCTCGCTTTCGAGCGTTGCGTCAAAGCCGCCGAAGCTCGCACCGATATCGTACATTGCCGATGCAACGCCGCGAACCAGAGCCGTCGACGATCCGAATTCCTCCGGATGCACGTCAAGATCCAGCAGGTTTATATCCATGTCCGGAAAGCCGGCCGATCTTATGCGCGCGACATTGTCGAAATTCGGCTCGACAAATGCGTGTATGCCTTTGTCGACAGCCGATGCGAGCACGCGACCTTTCTGATGATCTGTGTGGTTTCCGGCAAGCTCAGTTCTTCCGGGAGCAAAAAAGCTGTTCATAATACGCCTTCTCTGACCGGCCAAAGCCGGAACATTTTATTTTCTGTCCAAAACTTTTTCTATACCTTCGATAACGCCGTCGGCATCAACGCCGTATTTGGCGAGAAGCTCCTTGTAGGGAGCGGACTCGGTGAACGTGTCCTGAATGCCGACAAATTCGGTAGGAACGCCGCAGCCTTCATATGCGAGCACCTCCGAAACAGCGGAGCCGAGACCGCCGTGGATGTTGTGCTCCTCGGCGCAGACGATAGCGCCGGTCTCTTTTGCGCACTTTACGATAAGCTCGCGGTCGATGGGCTTTATCGAGTACATATCGACGACGCGCACGGAGATAAGGCGCTCCTCAAGAAGATTTGCGGCCTCAAGCGCCTTGTGCACCATTATGCCGCAGGCGATAACGGTAACGTCCGAGCCGTCGCGGACTATTGCGCCCTTGCCAAGCTCAAACTTGGTGTCCTCGGTGTACAGATCGGGATATACCTCGCGGCTCAAACGAAGATACATCGGGCCGTAGTTTTCAACGGCGTATTTGGTTGCCCAGCGCGCGGCAGCCGCGTCGGCAGGAGCGATTACCTTCATATTCGGCAGAGCGCGCATGAAAGCGATATCCTCGGTCGCATGGTGGCTTGCGCCGTCCAGTGCGTCGGACATGCCGCAGTATGCTCCGCCGAACTTGACATTCAGGTTTGCGTAGCAGATCTGATCGCGGGCCGAGAGCAGGCCCAGCGAGGTGAGGAATACCGTAAAGGTGTTAACAAACGGGATCTTGCCGCAGGCAGCCATGCCGGCTGCGGTCGCTACCATGTTCTGCTCGGCTATGCCCATGTTGAAAAAGCGCTCGGGGTGAGCCTTGCCGAATATTGCGCTCTTGGTGGAACCCGAGAGGTCTGCGTCAAGCACGACTATATTTTCGTTCGTATCGCCCAGCTCGGCAAGCACCGAACCGTAAACTTCTCTTATCTGCTTAGGCATTGACCGCACCTCCCAGTTCTTCCATCGCTTTTGCGAAGCTTTCGTCGTCTATCGCCTTGCCGTGCCATGCGCTTTTGCCTTCCATGAAGGAAACGCCCTTGCCCTTAACGGTGTTGGCAATGATGACGGTGGGGGCGCCGACTGCGCCGTCGGCAACGTTTATGCAGAAGTCGAGTGCCTCGAGGTCGTGACCGTCGCACTCAAGCACCGTCCAGCCGAAAGCCTCCCACTTTGCGGAAAGATCGCCCAGGGGCATGACCTCGTCGGTCGTGCCGTCGAGCTGAACCTTGTTATAGTCAACTATTGCGATCAGGTTATCAAGCTTAAACTTTGGAGCGCTCATTGCGGTTTCCCAGATAACGCCCTCGTCCAGCTCGCCGTCGCCGAGAACGGCATAGACCTTGGCAGGAGAGCCGTTGAGCTTGAGCGCCATTGCCATGCCCTGTGCGGCAGGAAAACCCTGACCGAGCGGGCCTCCGGGGATCTCGACACCGGGGGTGTGCATGTTCGGATGGCCTGCAAGACCGCCCATGCGGCGCAGAGTCATCATATCCTCAACAGGGAAGAAGCCCTTTTCCGCGAGGTTGCGGTAAAGCATCGGTGCTGCGTGACCCTTCGAGAGCACGAGCCTGTCGCGGTCGGGATCGTTGGGCTTGGATGCGTCAAGATTCATATGCTCCTGATAAAGATACGTCAGTATCTCGCACACGGAAAGTGAGCCGCCGGGGTGGCCGGATTGCGCTGCGTGTATCGCAGTCAAAACGTCGATTCTGAAGCGTCTGCAAAGCTCGGTAAGCTCGGCATAGCGCTCGGCAGTTAAAGCCATTATTTTGTCCTCCGTTTGATTAATTTTTTCTCTTTTTCGTCCCTTAACTACATTCTTTATCATTATATAATATAGAACAACGCCCCTTTAAAGTCAATTCTTTTTAGAGGCGAACCGGGCTACCGGAGACATATGTATCCGTAGGTGCCCTAATTCGCCTCTAAAAATATTTACAAGGAAGAGAGTTTAGTGTATAATATTACAGCTAATTTTATTGAGGAATGATTACGATGATAGAATTTGAAGAATATAAGGGAAAACTCAACGGCCTGAAGCCGACGCTGGACGCGCTGCGTGATGCGCTGCACCTTGAAGCAGCCGAGAAAGAGATCGAGGAGCTTGAGGGGCAGAGCGCGCGCGACGGATTCTGGAATGACGTTGAAAATTCTCAGCGCGTGCAGAAGCGTTTAAAGCAGCTCAAGGCCAAGGTCGAGAATTACGAAAAGCTCTGCTCTGGCTGGGACGATCTGATGACACTGTGCGAAATGGCCATCGAGGAGGACGACGACTCGATGCTGCCGGAGCTGCAGAGCGAGTATGCCGAGTTTGAAAAGAAGCTTGAGGAAACGCGCCTTGGCACGCTGCTAACCGGCGAGTACGACGCCAATAACGCCATACTTACATTCCACGCAGGCGCAGGCGGCACCGAGGCTCAGGACTGGACGCAGATGCTCTACCGCATGTACAACATGTGGGCCGATCGCCACGGATACACCGTAAAGCTCATGGACTATCTCGACGGCGACGAGGCCGGCATCAAGAGCGCGACCATCATGATCGAGGGCGAAAACGCTTACGGCTTCCTGAAAAGCGAGCACGGCATCCACCGCCTTGTGCGCATCTCGCCGTTTGACTCGTCCGGCCGCCGCCACACCTCGTTCTCCGCGGTCGAGGTCATGCCTGAGATCAGCGACGATAACGAGATCGAGCTGCGCGACGAGGACATTAAGATGGATGTTTACCGTTCCTCCGGCGCAGGCGGCCAGAAGGTCAACAAAACCTCATCCGCCGTTCGCCTGACCCATATCCCGACCGGCATCGTCGTGTCCTCCCAGGTCGAGCGAAGCCACTTCCAGAACCTCGAAAACTGCCGCAACATGCTCCGTGCACGTCTTGCCGAGATCAAAGAGCGCGAGCACCTCGAGAAGATAAGCGACATCAAGGGCGTTCAGCAGAAGATCGAATGGGGCAGCCAGATCCGCTCCTACGTTTTCATGCCCTACACCCTCGCCAAGGACCACCGCACCGGCTATGAAAACGGCAACATTCAAAACGTCATGGACGGCGACATTGATGGATTTATAAACGCATTCCTTGCCATGAAGGCAGCTACCTGACAGGTCTATTTTTGCCCATGCGGCGTTAAACGGAGCCAGACATACACAAAGTATGCCTTTTTAGAGGCGATTTAAGGCTGTACCTATACACCTATTGCGCTTGCCCGGCTCGCAGGTGCTGATGAAACCGTGACTGCCTCGCACAGCATAAGTGCACACTACTGTAGAATCGTAGGGGCGAGCATTGCTCGCCCGCTTTTTTTGGAGGCGATTTAAGGCTGTACCTATACACTTATTGCGCTTGTCCGGTTCGCAGGTGCGGAGAAAACCGTGACTGCCTCGCTCTACAGTGGTACTGTGCTCTGTTTTTCAGCGCACTACAGTAATGCGAGGCAGTTGTTGTTTTATCCGCAGTTTCCGGTCGGGCTACAGCAATAAACGTATCCGTAGGTGCCCCAATGCGCGTCAAAAAAGCCTCGCACTATTGTAGCGCGAGGCAGTTGTTGTTTTGTCGGCAGTATCGAACCGGGATACCGCAATAAACGTATCAGTAGTTGCCCCGGTGCGAATCTAAAAAACGCGTGAGGAATTCGCGGGTCTTGGGGTTCTGTGGATTTTCAAATATATCGTGGGGCTTGCCCTCCTCACAGATAACGCCGCCGGACATGAACACGACGTTTGAGGAAACGTCTCGGGCGAACGCCATCTCGTGGGTGACGACGATCATCGTCAGACCGTCCTCGGCGAGCGAACGCATAACGTCGAGCACTTCGCCGACCATCTGAGGGTCGAGTGCACTCGTCGGCTCGTCAAACAGCAGCGCTTCCGGCTCCATAGCCAGTGCGCGCGCTATAGCAACGCGCTGCTTCTGGCCGCCCGAGAGCTGCGAGGGGCGTGCGTTTATGTACGGGGCCATGCCGACGCGCTCGAGATATTTCATTGCGATGGCCTCGGCCTCCTCGCGGCTGCGCTTTAAGACGGATACCTGGCCGGTGATGCAGTTGTTGAGCGCGGTCATGTTGCTGAACAGGTTAAAGCTCTGGAACACCATGCCGACCTTGGCTCTGTACTGCGAAAGATTCATATCGTGTCCGGTGATGTCCTTGCCGTGATACAGGATCTGGCCGGAGGTCGGAGTCTCGAGCAGGTTGATGCATCTGAGCATCGTGCTCTTGCCCGAGCCGGACGCGCCGATTATGCTGAGCACCTCGCCCTTGGAAACGCTCAGATTTATATCGCGCAGAACGGTGTTTTCGCCGAACTGCTTCTGAAGATGGACAAGCTCTATTACTTTTTCGGACATAACTTATGCCTCCCTGCTTATGCGGATCTCGGCCGCGCTGTCGCTCTGCGAGCCGAATATGACGTAGCTGTCATTGCCGTCGAGCTTGCGCTCGACCCAGCGCAGCAGGCGCGTGACCGTGAAGGTCAGGATGAAGTAGATAACGCAGACGACCAGATAGGTCTGGAAGGTCTCAAAGCTCTGGCGCTTTATGATGCCTGCAAAGTAGTACAGCTCCGTAACGCCGATGACGTTGAGCACCGAGGTGTCCTTAATGTTAATGACGAACTCGTTGCTGACCGAGGGGAGAATGTTGCGCATGACCTGGGGGATGATTACCTTGAGCATGGTCTGCGAATGGGTCATGCCGATGCTCATTGCGCCCTCAAACTGCCCCTTGTCAATGGAGATGATGCCGCCGCGGACGATCTCGGCCATGTATGCGCCGGTGTTTATCGAAACGATCAGAATGCCCGAGGGGATAAGCGGCAGGGTGCTGCCGCCGGTGGCGAAGGCATAGCCCCAGTAGATGACCATTGCCTGCACCATCATAGGCGTGCCGCGGAATATCTCGACGTACACTGCGATAACCGCGTTGAGGATCTTGTGCAGCACGCGCAGCACCGCGTTTTTGGAGAGCGGAGCTGTGCGTACAACGCCGGTGAGAAGTCCGATCACGAGACCGGCAACCGTGCCGATGAGCGCGATCAGCATGGTGTTGCCCACGCCGTCAAGCAAATTGGGATAATATTTGATTACTATATTTACAACATCGTTTAAAAAGCTCATGGCATTTTACCGGCCTTTCGGTTTTGCTTACTTGCGGATGATAACGACGAGGTTGGACTCGTAGTAGGTGTCGGAGAAGTCGATCTGCTGTGCGCGCTCTGCGGTGGGGCTCATGCCTGCCGCGATCGCGTCGATAGCGCCGGACTCAAGTGCCGGGATGAGGGAATCCCACTCGAAGGAGTAGATCTCGAGCTTCATGCCGAGCTTGTTTGCAATGTACTGTGCGATCTGGACGTCGTAGCCGTTTGCGTACAGGCCTTCCTTGCCTTCGCCGGAGATGGGAACTGCGCCGAGGCTGGTGCCGTCCATGTCGGTCCAGTTGTACGGCTCATATGCGCATTCCATGCCGACTCTCAGAACGCCGTTGGTGGTTTCGGGTGCGGGGCAGCTGATTGCAAATTCGCTTACTTCGCCGCCGGATGCGAGGGTGACTATCTGCTCCATAAGCTCTGCGCGCTGCTCATCGGTGATGGTTGCGAGGACTTCGTTTATCTGAGCTCTCAGCTCCGAGCCCTTCTTGAGGCCGACTGCGATGCCGACGTCTGCTGCTGTCGCGGTAAAGCCGGTGTCGTTGTTCTTCAGAGGAATGTAGGTCAGGCTGTCGTCGGACTGGCAGACGGAGAATGCCGTCGGCTCTTCTGCGACGTAGCCGTCGATGGCGCCGGACTTGAGCGCGGTCAGAAGGTCTGCAAACTCAGGGTAGGTCGAGGACTGGACGTTCTCGATCTGAGTGAGTGCGTCGGCGTGGAAAGTGCCGGCCTGGGCGGCTATCTTGCGGCCTGCGAGGTCTGCAAGGCTTGTTGCCTTCGTAAGGTCAGCGGCTTCGCTGCCGTTTTCGTTGTCACTGCTGCCGCAGCCTGCAAACAGGCAAAGGCACATTACTGCTGCCATAAGCAGCGCGATAAGGTTTCTGGTTCTTCTCATTTTCTTGGAACTCCTTTTGGATAAATTAATAAGCCTGCGACCCGAAGTGGTATCGCAGGCTTTAGAAAAAAGAAATTCCAAAATTAAATTGCCTTCGATAGCGCTCCACATAAATGTGACAGTCCAACGCTTATTCAGCGAAGTCCCAGCTTCAGCCCGGCGGCAACCGAACTGTACTTCGGCGGAATTGCCTTTCCTCCGCAGCCGCTTGCCGGCGTATACCGTGGAGTACTCATCGTTTCCGCAACCTCTATCAGGTGCTGTCTTATTTGAGCCGAATTATAGAACCCTCTTTTTCCGTTGTCAATACCTTTTTTGCACTTTTAACACATTTGCACGAATTTTTAGAGGCGAATTAAGGCTGTACTTATACGTTTATTACAGGTGTCCGGTATCGATACTGCGTAGAAAACCGGAGTTGCCTCGCTCTGTATTAGTCTGACGTGTTGTGGTTCATTACAGGCTCCCGGTATCGAAACTGCGGAAAAAACCGTGTATGCCTCGCTCTGTGTGAGCTGGGCGCGTTGTGGTTTATTACAGGTTTCCGGTATCGAAACTGCGAAAAAAACCGTAATTGCTTCGCTCAGCGTGAGACGGGCGCGCTGAGTGCCCTTTAAAATCCGTGCGCGAAGCGCACACAATAATTATTCATCATTCATTATTCACTATTAGTTGCCTGTAAAAAAGAAGCTTGCATCGCAAGCTTCTTTTTTACAGATACGGTGTGTCCTCCGGCGGAACGTATTCGTTTTTGAGTATCTCGCTGAAGCCGGGATCGGCGGCGGTGGTGTCCTCCGTGTCGCGTACATAGTTGATAAACTCAGTCATAAGATCGCTCGGCTCGCGGTTTTTCATGCGCACGAGGACGTATTCTATCTGCCGGGCCGGGCCTGTTATTATCTTCGTTACCAGCAGATCGTTCGGTGTGTATGTAGTGCGCGGAAAAATGGTTATGCCGATATCAAGCTCCGACATTGCCACGGCGTCAAGATAGTTTGACAGCGTGCATATAATGTTCGGCTCGGCGTCTGCTTCGGCAAACCATGCGCGTATTGCGTCGATGCGCGATGGGCGGCTGGGCACTATAAGCGGCTTTCCGGCAAGACTCTTGAGCGGTATCGTATCGCTGCCTCCGGCAAGCTCGTTTGAGCGCGACATTATCGCGACCCACGGGCCGCGCCCGACGGTGATGCCCTCAAGGTGCTCCGTGTCGTAAGGTGCGGCTATCACCGCAAGGTCAACAAGACCCTGACGCAGCCGGTCGAGCACATCGTCGCTGCTGCCGTTCCACATGCTGTATTTGACATTGGGGAACTCCTCCTTAAATCCGGCTATCCAGCGCGCCGTGAGAAACGGAGCACGTCCCTCGACGATGCCAAGGTTTATCGTTCCGCTCATGCCGCCTTCAAGACTCATGACTTCGTGCTGAGCCTTTTCGGTCATGTCCAGTATCTGTGTTGCGCGCAGCAGCAGCAGCCGTCCGGCGTCGGTCAGCTGCAATTGTCTCTTGCCGCGGATGAACAGCTTCGTGCCAAGCTCCTCCTCAAGAGCTTTCATCTGGTTGCTCAGCGGCGGCTGGCTCATGCACAGGCGCTCGGCCGCGTGCGTTATGTTCAGCTCCTCGGCAACCACGGTGAAATATCTAAGTGTTCTAAGATCCATCTTGTTACCTCTCTTTTCTCTGCACGTGGTATTATACCATATTTTTTCGATATGGCAACCGCAATGGTATATGTATTTTATTTATCAAACTTCTTGTGCTAATATACCGCCATAAGGTCGAAGCAAGGACAAAACCTTGAACCTTATTTGTTGTAATCATTTGCTCTCTCATCTGTAAAACTGAAGTCTGCCGCATTCCTCGTGCGGCAGAATTTAGTTTTTTATAGGGCAGTGAATACGACGTCAATTGAATACGGCAAATGCAATGACGAAGACAAGTAGCTCATATGCTCGGTCGCAGAGAGTCGGGGACAGTGCGATCCCGGTACCGGAGGATGAGTGAATAACACTTTATCAGCAGCAATCTGAACGGAATGCCAAGTAGGAAAGACGCGGAGTGCGGCGTTAAGGCACGAGGGCTTGATTGAGCCCGCAAAAGTGATTGCTTCGGCAGTAAGTTAGGTGGCACCGCGGATTTGCAGCTATTCGTCCTAAAGTTTAGGGATAGCTGCCCAAAAAATTCGGAGGTGCATTTTTTATGTGTTCAATCATCGGTTTCACAAGCAAAAAGCTTACTGCTCAGTCGGTCAGAGCGTATTTTGACCGCACGGTATCGCGCGGCCCGGACGCAACGCGGGTGCTGGAGCTTGACGGTGCGGTGCTGGGATTTCACCGCCTGTCGATCATGGGACTTGACGAAAGCGGCATGCAGCCGTTCTGCCTCGACGGCGACGCGGTAGTCTGCAACGGCGAGCTGTACGGCTTCCGACAGCTCCGCGAGGAGCTGAGTGCAAAATACAGCTTCAAAAGCGAGTCCGACTGCGAGATCATTCTGCCGCTTTACCGCGAATACGGCCTTGAGATGTTCAAAAAGCTCGACGCGGAGTTTGCCATGATAATTTATGATGGGCAGACAAAGCAGCTTATCGCTGCGCGCGACCCCATCGGCATAAGGCCGCTGTATTACGGACATTATTCCGACGGCAGCGTGATATTTGCAAGCGAGGCAAAAAACCTTGTCGGCCTGTGCGGCGACATCATGCCGTTCCCTCCCGGACATTACTATGCAGACGGAAAGTTTGTCCGCTATGCAGACCTGACGACCGTTGCCGAGTATTCAAGCGACGATATCGACACCGTTTGCGGCAAGATCCGCGAAAAGCTCATTGCCGGCGTTGAAAAACGCCTTGACGCTGACGCTCCGCTCGGCTTCCTGCTTTCAGGCGGCCTTGATTCAAGCCTTGTGTGCGCAATATCGGCAAAGCTTTTGGGCAAAAAGATCCGCACCTTTGCCATCGGCATGGATCAGGACCCCATCGATCTTAAATATGCGCGCAAGGTCGCCGATTTCATCGGCTCTGAGCACATGGAGGTCACCATGACGCGCGACGAGGTCATTTCCTCGCTCGAGGAAGTCATAGCGATGCTCGGCACCTATGATATAACCACCATCCGCGCGAGCATGGGCATGTACCTTTGCTGCAAGGCGATACATGAGAAAACCGATGTGCGCGTGCTGCTCACGGGCGAGATTTCCGATGAGCTGTTCGGCTATAAGTACACCGACTTTGCCCCCTCGCCGGAGGAGTTCCAGCGCGAGGCTAAAAAGAGAGTGGACGAGCTGCACATGTACGACGTTCTGCGCGCCGACCGCTGCATTTCCGTAAACTCGCTGGAAGCGCGTGTACCGTTCGGCGATCTTGATTTTGTCCGCTATGTCATGAGCATCGACCCAAAAATGAAGATGAACACCTATGACATGGGAAAATATCTTCTGCGCCGCGCGTTTGAAAAGGACGGCATTCTGCCCGATGAGATACTCTGGCGTCAGAAGGCGGCGTTTTCCGATGCCGTCGGCCACTCAATGGTCGATGACCTCAAGGCCTATGCCGAGAGCGTTTACAGCGACGATCAGTTTACCGAGGGCATAAAAAAATACGATTTTGCGGCTCCCTTTACAAAAGAGAGCCTTCTGTACAGAGATATATTCGAAAAGTACTATCCCGGTCAGGCACGGATGGTCAAGGACTTCTGGATGCCGAACAAAACGTGGCCGGGCTGTGACGTTGACGACCCCTCCGCACGAGTTCTTAAAAACTACGGCGCGAGCGGAAAATAAAAGGAGGATAAAACCATGAGCAGAGAAGTAAAAAAGATCCCTGAGCTGTTCGGCAGCTGCGTATTCAACGAACGCACCATGCGCAAATACGTCAAGGAGAAGTACTTCCAGGAGTGGAAAAAGTGCCTTTCCGACGGAAAGCCGCTTACGCTTGAAGTTGCCGACGGCATTGCCGAGGGCATGAAGCAGTGGGCGCTTGAAAACGGCGCTACCCACTTCACTCACTGGTTCCAGCCCCTGACCGGTATTACCGCCGAAAAGCACGACAGCTTCATTTCGCCTGCCGGCGGCGGTGCGATAACGATGGAGTTTTCCGGCAAGGAGCTTGTCCGCGGCGAGCCCGATGCATCAAGCTTCCCCTCGGGCGGCCTGCGCGCGACCTTTGAAGCTCGCGGCTACAGCGCATGGGATCCCACCGCGTTTGCGTTCATAAAGGACGGAACACTGTGCATACCGACCGTGTTCTGCTCGTATTCCGGCGAGGCGCTGGATAAGAAAACGCCGCTGCTGCGCTCGTGCGACGCGGTAAGCCGTCAGGCGCTGCGCATACTGCGCCTTTTCGGCGATACCGAAACGCAGAAGGTCATCGCTCAGGTCGGACCCGAGCAGGAATATTTCCTTATAGATAAAGAGCTGTTTTTGGAGCGCGAGGATCTGCGCCTTTGCGGAAGAACTCTGTTCGGCTCAAAGCCGCCAAAGGGACAGGAGCTTGAGGATCACTATTTCGGAACGATCCGTCCGCGTGTTGCCGAATACATGCAGGATCTCGATGAGGAGCTGTGGAAGCTCGGCGTTCTGTCGAAAACGCGGCATAACGAGGTCGCCCCGGCTCAGCATGAAATGGCTCCGGTCTATTCCGATGCAAACACCGCAAACGATCAGAACCAGATCAGCATGGAGATCATGCAGAAGGTCGCAGATCGCCACGGCCTCGTCTGCCTGCTGCATGAAAAACCATTTGCCGGCGTAAACGGCTCGGGCAAGCACAACAACTGGTCGCTTGGCACGGATACGGGCAAAAACCTGTTCTCACCGGGCAAGACCCCCAGCCAGAACGCGCAGTTTTTGCTGTTCCTTGCGGCATTCGTGAGGGGCGTTGATAAATATCAGGAGCTTTTGAGATGCTCGGTCGCCTTTGCCGGCAATGACCACCGCCTCGGCGCGCAGGAAGCGCCTCCGGCGATAATCTCGGTGTTCCTCGGCGAGGAGCTTGAGGGCATAGTCGATTCTATCGTAAACGACACGGGCTACACCGAAAAGAGCAAGAGCACGCTGCGCATCGGCGTTGACGTTCTGCCGCCCATTCCGCGCGACACGACTGACCGCAACCGTACCTCGCCCGTTGCCTTCACCGGCAACAAATTCGAGTTCCGCATGCCCGGCTCGAGCCAGTCCATAGCCGGCCCGACAACGGTTCTGAACACGATCATCGCAGACTCGCTGTGCGTTTTCGCCGACGAGCTTGAAAAAGCATCCGACTTCACAAGTGCTCTGCACGAGCTTATTAAGCGCACGTTCAAAGAGCACGGCCGCATCCTTTTCGGAGGCAACGGCTATGACGAGTCGTGGGTCGCAGAGGCCGAAAAGCGCGGACTTAAAAACCTCAAGAACTCGTCCACGGCGCTGCCCGAGTACATGCTGCCGAAGAATATCGAGCTGCTTACCAAGTACGGCGTTTACACCGAGGCCGAGATCATTGCGCGCAATGAGATACATATGGAGCACTACTGCAAGGTCATCGCCATCGAGGGCGAGACGCTTGTTGACATGGTGCAGCACGGCATTCTCAACGCCGTTTCCGAGTACACCGCCGCGCTGAGCGAAACGCTTATCAAAAAGCGCAAGGCTCTGCCCGAGGTGCCCTGCCGCGTGGAAAGCGCGCTCATCGGAACCCTCAGCAGCTTAAACGAGAGCCTGCTTGACAAGATGGTTTCCCTCAAATCTGCGCTTGAGACCGCGCCGAGCGTCGGCAATGCCGAGCTTATGAAGTATTACCACGATGAGGTGTTCCTCAGAATGGAGGATATGCGCACCGTTATCGACAAGCTTGAGACCCTTACGGCGACGGAATATTGGCCGTACCCCAGCTACTACGATATGCTGTTTTCTGTCTGACAGGCAGTGAATAATTAAATTCTAACGAGAGAGAGCAAATGATGATGAAGTATGTATTCGTAACAGGCGGAGTCGTGTCGGGGCTGGGCAAGGGAATATGCGCAGCCTCGCTCGGCAGACTTTTGAAGCAGCGCGGTCTGCGCGTGAAAAACCAGAAATTCGATCCCTATCTCAACGTTGACCCCGGCACTATGAGCCCGTATCAGCACGGCGAGGTTTTCGTAACCGATGACGGCGCGGAAACCGACCTTGATCTCGGCCACTATGAGCGATTCGTAGATGAAAGCCTGAGCGGGAACTCCTCGGTCTCGGCCGGCCGCATCTATTGGAACGTATTAAACCGCGAGCGCCAGGGCGGATACCTCGGCGGCACAGTGCAGATAATACCCCATGTGACCGACGAGATAAAGCAGAGCGTATACGCAATGGAGGATGAGAACATCGACGTTCTCATCTGCGAGATCGGCGGCACGGTCGGCGATATCGAAAGTCAGCCGTTTCTTGAGGCTATCCGTCAGGTGGCCGTTGAAAAGGGCAGACAGAACGTGCTGTTTATCCATGTTCCGCTCATCGTACAGATACCCGGCACGGGCGAGCTTAAAAGCAAGCCCACGCAGCACTCGGTCAAGGAGCTGCTGTCGGTCGGCATCCAGCCGGATATTCTCGTCTGCCGCACGGACGCTCCGATAAGCGACGATATCCGCCGCAAGATAGCCCTGTTCTGCAACGTTGAGCCGGAGTGCGTCATCCAGAACGCAACGGCATCCACACTGTATGAGGCTCCGCTGCTCTTGGAGCACGAGGGGCTGTCCGCGGTTGTTTGCCGCAGACTCGGCCTTGATTGCCCCGAGCCGGATCTTGCCGAGTGGAAAGCCATGGTAGGCAGGATCAAGGGAGCTCACCGCGCGGTGAAGATAGCCCTTGTCGGCAAATATGTTCAGCTGCACGACGCATATCTGTCCGTTGCCGAATCGCTCAACCACGCGGCGGCGGCAAACGACGCCGTAATGGAGATAAAGTGGGTCGATTCAGAGGAACTCACGGAGGAGAATATCGCTTCCGTTCTCGGCGATTGCAGCGGCATTCTGGTTCCCGGCGGCTTCGGCGATCGAGGAATTGAGGGCATGATACTTGCCGCAAAATATGCGCGCGAAAACGACGTGCCGTATCTCGGTATCTGCCTCGGACTTCAGATCGCGGTCATAGAATTTGCGCGCCACGTTCTCGGCTGGAAGGACGCAAACTCCGCCGAGTTCACCGCCGATTCGCAGCATCTGGTCATTGACCTCATGCCCGAGCAGCAGGGCATAACCGCAAAGGGCGGCACGATGCGTCTGGGCAAATACCCCTGTGTGCTTTCGCCCGAGAGCAAGGCTTACGAATACTACGGCGAGGGGCTTATCTACGAGCGCCACCGCCACAGATATGAGGTGAACAACGACTTCCGCGAGGAGATCGTTGCGCGCGGACTTCTGCCCGTCGGCATGAGCCCGGACGGCTCGCTTGTCGAGATGGTGGAAAATCCGGCGTGCAAATGGTTTGTCGCGGCGCAGTTCCATCCGGAGTTTAAAAGCAGACCGAATAAGCCGCATCCGCTGTTCAACGGCTTTGTAAAGGCGGCACTGGAAAGGTGAATTAAAATGAGAAACTACGAAAAAGAATATATCCAGCGAGTTCAGTTCATCCGCTACGCCGTGCGCGAAAGCGGAGCCGACGGCATAGTTTACGGAAACTCCGGCGGCAAGGACTCCGCGCTTGTCGGCATCCTGTGCAAGGCTGCGTGCGAGAACACCGTGGGCGTTATTATGCCCTGCACCTCCGTGCGCAATTACGACATGGATAAGCGCGACGGCGAGACCGTTGCCGCGCAGTACGAGATCGAAACGCGCTACGCCGATCTTACGGCGGTCAAGGCCGCTGAAAAGGCTGTGCTTGCAGGCGTAACTGATCTCACCGACGCCGCCGAGGCAAACATTGCGCCGCGCCTGAGAATGGCAACGCTCTATGCCATTGCCGCGTCGGAAAACCGCCTTGTTGCCGGAACGGGCAACCGCAGCGAGGCCTATGTCGGCTACTTCACCAAGTGGGGCGACGGCGCGCACGACTTTAACCCCATCGACGATCTGACCGTCACGGAGATATACGAATTTCTGCGCTGGCTGAAAGCGCCCGAGTGCGTCATAGAAAAAGCGCCCTCTGCCGGCCTGTTTGACGGACAGACCGATGAAGGCGAAATGGGATTTACCTATAAAGAGCTTGACACTTACCTCGGCGGTGGTAAAATAGACGATGCGGTGCTCGAGAAGATCCAGCGTATGCACGCTAAGAGCGAACATAAGCGCCGCAGCATACTGACGTTTTGAGGTGCAAATATTTGAAGACTAAGGATATGGCCTACATCGCCCTGATGGCGGTGCTCATATCGGTCTGCTCATGGCTGTCGGTTCCGGCAGCCATTCCTTTTACCATGCAGACCTACGCGGTGTTTACGGCTCTGCTGCTTCTCGGCGGCAGGCGCGGCAGCATTGCCGTTGCGGTGTACATAGCGCTCGGCGCAGTCGGACTGCCGGTGTTCTCCGGCTTTGCCGGCGGTATTGGGAAGCTCATGGGGCCGAGCGGCGGATATATCTTCGGCTTTATGCTCACGTCGCTTTGCTATTGGCTCTGCGAGAGGCTTTTCGGCAAAAAGCTGTGGGTCAGGATAGTGTCGCTCGTCGTGGGGCTTGCGCTGTGCTATGCCTTCGGCACGGTGTGGTTTGTCAAGGTCTATTCTGCGGCAAAGCCTATAAGCTACGCCTCTGCGCTGGGCATGTGCGTTTTTCCGTTCATCGTCCCGGATCTTGTCAAAATGGCGCTTGCATTCCTTACCGAAAAGGTTCTGCGAAAGCATATAAATATTGAGTAAGCTGACAGGCGATAGGGGTTCGACTATCGTCAGCTTAAGCAAAAAGCAGCTCATCCACGGATGAGCTGCTTTTTTGCGTAATGACTATCAGGAGAATATCATGCTTCATATCCTGTTCTCGCTGCCCCAGATGCAGAGCTTATCGAGCACCTCCATGAGCGATCTTCCGCGCTCTGTCAGAGAATACTCGACTTTGGGCGGTATCTGCGGATACTCTTTGCGCGAGATGAGCCTGTCGGCCTCGAGCTCCTTGAGGTTTGTGCTGAGCGTTTTGTCGGTAATGCGGCCGAGGTAGCGCTTCATTTCGTTAAAACGCACCGGCTCGTACTCCATCAGGCAATAGAGTATCACCATCTTGTGTTTGCCGCTTATAAGCGACATGGTGTAGCTAAAAGGCTTGCAATCTGCGGTTGGCAGACTGCAAGCCCTTTCGGTTGTTTGAATACTTTACTTCATTGCGGCGACTGCGTCGAAGTCCTCGCAGATCTTTGCGTCGGGAGCCTTGGTAAGCAGGGAAACAACCACGATGAAGATGCAGGAGGTTACGAACGCGGGCAGCAGCTCGTAGATCGCAAACGCGCCGCCGATGGGGGCTATTGCGTATTTCCAGATGAATACCATTGCCGCGCCCGAGAACATGCCGGCTATCGCGCCCCATTTGTTGCAGCGCTTCCAGTAAAGCGAGAACAGAACGATGGGGCCGAAGGTTGCGCCGAAGCCTGCCCATGCGAAGGATACGACGCGGAATATGGAGCTTGTGGGATCAAGTGCGAACAGCACACCGCAGACAGCCACGCACAGAACGGTGACGCGGGCAACGATCATGCTCTTCTTGTCGTCAAGCTCAACGCCGAACACGCCGCGGATGATATTCTGAGCGATCGCGCTTGCTGCCGCCAAGAGCTGAACGTCGGCGGTGGACATGGTGGCGGCGAGAATGCCTGCAAGGACAAGACCTGCGAGGATAGCGAAGAATGCGCCGTACTCGGACAGGACTGCCGCGATGGAAACGATGAGCGCCTCTGCGGAGGATGCGTCACCGAACATGGCGATGATGTTCTCTTTTGCCATGGAGTAGCCTACAATGCCGATCACGACTGCGACAGACAGGGAAACAACGACCCAGATGGTAGCAACACGGCGGCTGAGCTTGAGCTTATTCTCGTCCTCGATGGCCATGAAGTGAAGAACAACGTGGGGCATGCCGAAGTAGCCGAGCGCCCATGCGAGGGTGGATATTATCTTGAGAGTGCCGAACTCGCCGGCCTCGGCGGCCTGAATGCTGGTGGTCGCGGTCATGCTGAGGTAGCCGGGGATGGCCTTGGCGTTTGCAACGACGTTTTCCCAGCCGCCGACGGAGTTGATGCCGAAGATGAGGACGACCGCCAGAGCAAAGACCATTATAAGGCTCTGCACAAGGCTCGTTACCGACGCTGCCTTGAAGCCGCCGCATGCGGTATAGGCAACGATGACGATAGCGCTGACGATCATTGCGGGAACATAGTCAAAGCCGAACAAAGTTCCGAAGAGCTTGCCGCAGGCAGAGAAGCCGGAAGCGGTGTAGGGAACATAGAAAACAATGATGGTGATGGCGCCCAGAAGCTCGATGAGCTTGGTGTCGTCATAAAAGCGGCGCGATATGTACTCAGGCAGAGTCAGCGCTCCCAGCCGCACCGAGTAGCGGCGCAGGCGCTTTGCAACGAACAGCCAGTTGAGATAGGTGCCAAGCGCAAGGCCGATAGCCGTCCAGCTCGCTTCCGCGATGCCGCAGAAGAACGCCAGTCCGGGAACGCCCATGAGCAGATATGCGCTCATGTCCGAAGCTTCGGTGGAAAGCGCCGTCACGATAGGGCCGAGCTTGCGGCCGCCGAGGTAAAACTCGTGTGCGTCGGACTGACCCTTGGAATAGTAAACGCCGATGGCGACCATACCGACAAGGTAGACCACAATGGCGATCAGTATGCAAATAATATTACCTGTCATGTTTCTCTCTCCAATCATTTTTAAACGATGTTTGAATTATAGTCACACAAAAAGTGCATTGCAAGGCGAAATATTATCGAAATTACTTGATTTTCAGAAAAAACGCGGTATATTATTACCATACCTAATTATTTTCATGCTAACATGAATAAAATTCATGTAAATTCCCCGGAGGAGCAATATGAGCATTTCAAAATACGAAACTCTCGCGAAAGTGGTGGAGTTGGGCAGCCTTACAAGAGCGGCCGACGCCCTCGGATGCACGCAGTCGGCAGTCAGCCATACTATTAATAATTTGGAGGCCGAGCTTGGCTTTTCGGTCATAACCCGCTCGCGCGCCGGAGTTAAGCTCACTGCCGACGGAGAGCGCATAATGCCGTCAGTGCGCGGAATGCTCAACTATGAAGAGCAGCTTAGGCAGACAGCCTCGGCCATCCGCGGCCTTGATTCCGGCACTGTGCGCATCGGCGCGTTTACCTCCGTCGCGGTGCACTGGCTGCCGGGCGTAATAAAAGAGTTCCAGCACGATTACCCGAACGTCGATCTCAAGCTTTTAAACGGCGACTATTACGATGTTGAGCGCTGGATCGACGAGGGCAGCGTTGACCTCGGCTTTGTCAACGTTCCGACTCAGCTCAAGTGCGAGTGCATACCGCTGATGGAGGACAGACTGCTCGCCATTCTGCCGCACGGGCATAAATTCGAGTCCTACCCCAAATTTCCGCTCGTTGAGTGCGAGACCGAGGCGTTCATAACCCTGCTGGAAGAATCAAACCACGACGCAAACCGCGCGCTCGCCGCAGCCGGGATAAAGCCGAATATCCGCTTTTCTACCAAAGACGACTACGCCATAATCGCGATGGTCGAAAAGGGACTGGGCATATCCATCATGCCCGAGCTTCTGCTGACCGGCCGGCACGACGACGTTGTTGTAAAAGAGCTTGTTCCGCCCTCGAAGCGCGTTATCGGCCTTGCGATAACGGAAACGAGCCGCAACAGCCCGGCAACTCGCAAATTTGCCGATTACACCGTTGACTGGGTGCGCCGCGGTGTTGCTACGGTGTAAATAATGTGTTAATATATACGGTACTGGATTTTTCAAAATAGATGAGAGGATCTGAAAAATGAAGATCGTAATAGTCGGCGCAGGCAAGATAGGCTATTCGCTTGCCGAGGAGCTGGCCAACGAGAACCACGATATAACCGTGGTCGATATAGATAAGGAAAAGGTAAAGCTCCTGTCCGATACGCTTGAGTCATGACCCTTTGCGGCAACGGCGCTGCGATATCCGTCCAGCGCGAGGCAAACGTTGACGAGAGCGACCTGCTCATCGCCGTCACGGCGCAGGACGAGCTGAACATGCTCGCGTGCATCGTCGCGCGCAAGCTCGGCTGTAAAAACACCATCGCGCGCGTGCGCAATCTTGAGTATACCGAGCAGCTTTACGTCCTCAAGTCGGAGCTGGGCCTGTCCATGACCATAAACCCCGAGCTTCTGGCCGCCAAGGAGATCTACCGTCTGCTGCAGATCCCGGCCTTCATAAAGCGCGATACCTTTGCCGAGGGCAAGGCCGAGATAGTCGAGCTTTTCATTGCCGACGGCAGCCCGCTTGACGGGCTTCAGCTTGCCGATCTGCGTCGGAAAATACGGGTGCATGTCCTCATCTGTGCGGTTCTGCGCGAGGAAAAGGTCTTTATCCCCGACGGCAGCTTTGTTCTGCGCAAGGGCGATAAAATATACGTCACCGCGCCGGCATCGTCGCTCGTCGAGCTTACGCACGAGCTGAAGCTGCGCAGCAAAAAAAGCAAAAACGTGCTCATCGTCGGCGGCGGCAGGATCGCCGAATACCTCGCTCCGATGCTGATAAAAACCGGCACAAGCATAAAGCTGATTGAGATGAAGCGCGCGCGGTGCGAGTACCTCGCCGAAAAGTACCCCGAGGTGAGCGTCATCTGCTCGGACGGCTCGAGTCAGGCGGTGCTCAGGACGCACAACATCCGCCAGATGGACGCTGTCCTGCCGCTGACGAACATGGACGAGGAGAACATCATCATCGGCATGTTTGCGCGCAAGATGGGCGTTCCGCAGCTTTTGACGAAGATAAACCGCCTCGAATACGGCGAGATCCTCGGCGACCGCGGCGCGGACAGCCTGATAAGCCCGAAAAGCCTGAGCACCTATGCCATCATCCGCTATGTCCGTGCGATGGAGAACACCGGCGGCAGTGCGGTGCTGACCATCCACCGCCTCGCCGACGGCAGCGCGGAGGCGCTGGAGTTTGCCGTGACCGACGCGACCGAGCACCTGCACGAGCGCCTGGTCGATATCCGGCTCAAGCCCGGCATACTGATCGTTTGCATAAACCACATGGGCAAGATCATCATCCCCGGCGGCCGGGACACGCTCTCGGCCGGCGATACGGTTGTCATCGTCACGACCGCCGGACGCGAAATCCTTGACCTCAACGACATATTTGCGTAATGAATATTGGAACGATAAGAAAAACGATAGGCGTCATATTGTGCATCGAGGCGGCGTTCATGCTGCCTCCGCTGCTGCTTGCGCTCGCCGACGGCGACGCGTCTGCGCTGCGCGGCTTTGCCGCGGCGATCGCGGCGGTGCTCGCGGTCGGAGTGCCCTGCGGCCTGATAAAGAGCAAGGATCGCCCGCTCGGCGCGCGCGACGGCTTTGTGACCGTCGCCCTGGCGTGGATCATCATATCGCTGTTCGGAGCGATCCCGTTTTACGCCTCGGGCGTGATCGGCAGCGTGTCCGACGCCGTGTTCGAGACGATATCCGGCTTCTCCACCACCGGCGCCACGATCATCGACGATGTCGAGGCCGCGCCCCGGGCGATACTGCTCTGGCGCAGCATCACCAACTGGATCGGCGGCATGGGCGTTCTGGTTTTTCTGCTTGCGATAGCGCCGGTCGCGCGCGAGGGCGGCTCGATGTTCCTGCTGCGCGCGGAGTTCCCGGGGCCTATGGCGGCAAAGCTTGTGCCGCGCATGCAGAAGTCGGCAAAGCTGCTGTATGAGATATATATAGCAATGACCGTCGTGCAGATCGTCCTGCTGCTTCTGGGGGGCATACCGCTGTTCGACTCTGTGAACATATCGCTCAGCACGGTGTCCACCGGCGGCTTCTGCGTCCGCAACGACAGTATGGCGTCCTACGGCGCTTATGCGCAGAACGTAACGCTTGTTTTCATGACCCTGTGCAGCATGAGCTTCAGCCTGTTTTACTGCGCCCTTGCGCGCGAATTTCTGCGCATCCGCCGCAGCCGCGAGCTGCGTACCTTTGTCATCGTCGTCCTGGGCGTTGCGCTGCTCATGGGCATCGACACTGCCTCGAAATTCACGTCCGTCGCCGACGGCGTCCACCACACTCTGTTCCAGGTCATTTCCATCATCAGCACGACCTGCTATGTGTCGATCGACGCAAGCTTCTGGTCGCCCTTTGTTTTGGCTATGCTGACCGTTTTGATGATAACCGGCCCCATGTCCGGCTCGACCGGCGGCGGCATGAAGCTGTCGCGCGTGATGATCCTCGCCAAGAGCACCTATCGCGCCATTGCGCGCACCGTCACGCCGAACTCCGTGCACCTTATCCACCTTGACGGCGAGATCGTCGAGGAGGACACGGTCTCCGCGGTCGAAAGCTTTGCCATTGCGTATTTCATGGCGGTCATTTTGACTGCTGTGGTGCTGTCGATAAACGGCCTGAGCATCGGCGACGGTATGCTCGCTGCGATCTCCAGCCTCAGCAACGTCGGCTACGGCATCGACTCGAACACCTTCACCATGGGTGTTTCCGGGCTTAATATAATAAGTAAGGCAGTCCTGTGCTTCGACATGTTCCTCGGCCGCCTCGAAATCTTCCCCATGCTCGTCCTCTTCGCCCCCGAAACGTGGAGGAAGTAGCTGATAGAAAAATGATTAAGGCTGGAGGGTCAGTATCTGACCTCTTCCAGCCTTAATCCCTGTCCGGGCACCGTCGGTCCGGCGTTTTCGCGCACCTTTGATTCAAGCGCCCTTTTCACATCCTCGGCGCTCATCCGATGCGCCCCGGCCTCAAGCAGCGTGCCTACTATTATGCGCACCATGTTGTATAAAAATCCGTTGCCCGAAACCGTGAACCGTATCTCGTCGCCGATGCGCGTAATATCTATTGTATCTATCCGCCTCACGGCGGATTTTTTCATGCGCTTATTCGATTGAAATGCCGTGAAATCGTGCTCGCCGAGCAGAACTTTCGCCGCGTCCTGCATTGCGCCGATATCCAGCGCCTCGCTTACGCGATACATGTACTTTCGCTCGAAAACGTTCTGCACCGCACTGTTCTGCACGCGGTATATATACGTTTTCCCGACGCAGCTCAGCCGCGCGTGAAATCGCGGCTCGGCAATGCTCAGCTCGAGCGCCGCAATGTCCTCCGGCAGCGCCTCGCGCAGCCGCGATAGTATATCGCTTGTATCCATCCCGGTTTCCGCCCGGAATGAAGCAACTTGCATCCGCGCATGCGCCCCGGCGTCCGTGCGCCCCGAGCCGCTTATCTCGATCTCCTGCCCGAGTATGCGCGAAAGCGCGGCCTCGACCTTGCCCTGTATCGTGTTTTCCGTGTTGCCCTGCCGCTGCCAGCCGCGGTATCGGCTGCCGTCATAGCTCAGGGTGAGTTTGTAATTATTCATATTCGAGCCTGAATTTTTTCAGCATGTACTCGGGGAAGTACGATTGCTTTGCCTGCCGCAGCCCCTCGTCGCCGACGTCGTCCTCGCGGTTTACGTATCGTATGCCGCACTTTTCAAGCTCGGTTTTTGCGAACAGGCAGTTTATCATCTGGAACGCGCCCTTGTACTCGCGCTTGCCCTTTTCGATGTGAACGATCAGCGTGTCGCCCATCACCTCGCCGATGCAGAATGCCGCGACCTCGCCGTCGGTGAGCAGAGCGTATCCCGTGCAGCCGTAGGCCGCGAAGTCCTCGAGCACCTCGCGCGTGTGGTCGTTTTCGTATATCGCAAGCTCGCTCAGGCCGGCGTCCGACCAGTCGTGCGCGCAGCATTCGGCGATGCGGTGCGCGTTCTCGTTCGTTATCGGCTCGAGCGTGTAGTCGGGGTAGAGCTTCTCAAACTGGTGGATGAGGTTTCGCTTTTTGCTGTATTTTTTCCCGGCGAGGTAGGCAAGATCCTCGGCCTTGTACATGTAGTCGGCAATGTCCGGCTCCTCGACGGCGGTGAAGTCAAATTCCTGCCGCAGCTCGCCGAGCGCGTCCTCGGGAACAAGGCTCATCGTAAGCCCTGCGCCGACCGTCTCGCGCAGCGCGCGCACCCTGTCACACAGGCTGCCCTCGCCCAGCGGCAGCAAATAGTCGTACTCGCCGCCGTGCCGCGATCTTTCGCGCATGAACAGAACTCCGTCCTCTGTCTTGTATTCGTAGCCGAATCTGTCGGCCCACATGAAAACGCCCAGCACCGAGTAGTCGCACGAGCGATACTGCGCGCGCAGGTACGGGCGCAGCGCGCCGACGTCACTTAATGTGATTTGTTTGAAATCCAACGGTGGATACCTCTTTTCGCGTTATGCGGCTATTATAACATATCCCCCATGCCGATAACAAGCGCAGAAAAAGTCATGAAAAGACATAAAAAGCCATGCCGTAGGACTTTTTTTATTCACAATTATATGCTACAATCTATTTGTGAAATTATCTTTACATACGAAAGGCAATAATATGGGTTTCTTCAGTAAACTTTTCGGCAGCCACACCGATCATGAGCTTAAAAAAATATACCCTATCGTCGATAAGATAGAGGCGCTCGAGCCGCAGATGCAGGCGCTTTCCGATGCCGAGCTGCGCGCAAAAACCGCCGAGTTCCGGAACCGCTATGATAACGGCGAGGATCTCGACTCCATGCTGCCCGAGGCATTCGCCGCGGTGCGCGAGGCCGCGTGGCGTGTCCTCGGCATGAAGCCGTTCCGCGTCCAGCTCATCGGCGGCATCGTCCTGCATCAGGGCCGCATCGCCGAGATGAAGACCGGCGAAGGCAAGACCCTCGTTGCGGTCATGCCGGCGTACCTCAACGCCATTACCGGCAACGGCGTGCATATTGTCACCGTCAACGACTACCTCGCCCGACGCGACAGCGAGTGGATGGGCAAGGTGCACAGATTCATGGGTCTCGACGTCGGCCTGATTGTCCACGGCCTGACCAATGAGGAGCGCAAGGCCGCCTACGCCGCCGACATCACCTACGGCACAAATAACGAGATGGGCTTTGACTATCTGCGCGATAACATGGCCATTTATAAGGAAAGCCGCGTCCAGCGCGGCCACGCATTTGCCATCGTTGACGAGGTCGACTCGATCCTCATCGACGAAGCGAGAACACCGCTTATAATCTCCGGTCAGGGCGACGAGAGCACCGATCTTTACCGTCAGGCAAACGATTTTGTCGCCGGACTTAAAAAGAAGGTCTATGCCTCCACCGACTCCAAGGAGGAAGAGGACGAGAACATCGACGCCGACTACGTTGTCGATGAAAAAGCGCGCACGGCGACGCTCACCGCGCGCGGCATTGCCAAGGCAGAGCGCGCGTTCGGCCTTGAAAACTATGCCGATATCGAAAACTCGACCCTCACGCACCATATCAATCAGGCTCTGCGCGCGCACGGCATCATGAAGCGCGACATCGACTACGTCGTAAAAGACGGCGAGGTACTCATCGTCGATGAATTCACCGGCCGCATCATGCTCGGCCGCCGCTACAGCGAGGGTCTGCATCAGGCGATCGAGGCAAAGGAGCACGTTGACGTTCAGCGCGAGAATAAGACGCTTGCGACCATCACGTTCCAGAACTACTTCAGACTTTATGATAAGCTCTCGGGCATGACCGGTACGGCCGTCACCGAGGCGGAGGAATTTGAGTCGATCTACAAGCTCGATATTGTCGAGATCCCGACCAACAAGCCCGTTGCGCGTATCGACCAGCCCGACGTTGTTTACAAAACCGAGGCAGGAAAGGATCGCGCGATAATCGAGCAGATAATCGCCTGCCACGAAAAGGGGCAGCCTGTCCTGGTCGGCACGATATCCATCGAAAAGAGCGAATATCTATCCAAGCTTTTGAAGGCGCGCGGCATAAAGCACAACGTGCTCAATGCAAAGCACCATGAAAAAGAGGCCGAAATCGTCGCTCAGGCCGGTAAGCTCGGCGCTGTTACGATCGCGACCAACATGGCCGGCCGTGGTACTGATATCATGCTCGGCGGCAACGCCGAATACCTCGCGAAGAACGACCTGCGCAAGGCAGGCTTCACCGAGGAGGTCATTGCCGACGCAACAGGCTATGCAGATACAGACAATGAAGAGATACTCAAGGCACGCGCGCTGTACGCCGAAAAGCTAAAGGAGCATAAGGCAGTCTGCGATGAGGAAGCCGAAAAGGTCAAAGCCGCCGGAGGCCTGTTCATCCTCGGCACCGAGCGCCACGAGTCGCGCCGTATAGACAACCAGCTGCGCGGCCGTGCAGGCCGTCAGGGCGATCCCGGCGAGAGCCGCTTCTATATTGCGCTGACCGATGACGTAATGCGTCTGTTTGGCTCCGAGCGTATGAGCAACATGATGGACTCCCTCGGTGTTGACGAGGATACACCGCTTGACCACAAGATGCTCTCCGGCGCGATCGAGCAGGCTCAGAAGACCGTCGAAAGCCGTAACTTCCAGACCCGTAAGAGCGTTCTGGAATACGACGATGTTATGAACCAGCAGCGCAATATCATCTATGATGAGCGCCGCAAGGTGCTCGACGGCGAGAATCTGCGCGAGAACATCAATAAGATGATCTACGACTTCGTTGCCGGAACCGTGAACGATGCTCTGCACGGCGGAGCTCCTGAAAACGAGGAGCACCTTGCCGAGGTCATTGCTCCCTTTGAAAAGCTCTTCCTGCCCAAGGGTGCGGTGAAGTTTGACGATTTCAAGGGCGCGCCCAAGGCTCAGGAGATCATCGACCGTGTGTATGACATTGCGCAGCAGGTCTACGATAAGCGAGAGGCGGAGTTTGGTACGGCTCCCGACGGGCAGCCCGTCATGCGAGAGATCGAGCGCGTTATCATGCTGCGCGTCGTCGATGAATACTGGATGGATCACATCGACGCAATGGCAGAGCTCAAGCGCGGCATCGGCCTGCGCGGCTACGGCAACGTAAAGCCCATCGACGCGTACAAGCGCGAGGGCTACGATATGTTCGAGGCGATGATAAACGGCATCCGCGAGGAGACCGTGCGCAGAATATTCACCGTCCGTGTCCGCAAGGAGCAGACGCTCGAGCGCAAGGCCGTTGCGAAGAATATGGCCGCAAACGTAGGCGGTGAAGCGCCCAAGAAAAAGCCCATCAAGAAAGCGCCGAAGCCCGGCCGCAACGATCCCTGCCCCTGCGGCAAAATGAAGGCCGACGGCTCGCGCAGACTCAAATATAAGGAATGCTGCGGCAGAAACGACTGACGAGGAAGCATAATGGCATTTACTGAAAACATGCAGCACGGCTGCGTATACATGACATCGGATAAAATAAGCGCAAAGCATATGTTCACAACGCGCATCGGCGGCGTGAGCAAGGGCGTTTTCGCCTCGTGGAACCTTGGCGTGCACCGCGGCGACGATGACGCCGCCGTCTGCGAAAACTACCGCCTCGCCGGCGAGATCATGGGCTGCGGAAAGGACGACTTCGTTGTCACAAAGCAGGTTCACGGCAGGCTCGTTCACCTTGCCTGCGATGCCGACCGATACCCGGTCGGCTCGGATAAGCGCATCGAGTGCGACGGGTTTGTGACAAACGTAAAGAATCTGCCGATCATGATCTATATTGCCGACTGCGTGCCGGTTCTGCTGCACGATCCCGAGGCTGAGGTCATTGCGGCGGTGCACTGCGGCTGGAAGAGCAGCGTGCAGGACATCCTCGGTGCGGCGGTCGAAAAAATGTGCGCGCTCGGCGCAAGACCGGAGAATATCCGCGCGGCCATCGGCGCGAGCATCGGCAAATGCTGCTTTGAGTGCGATGACGACGTTCCCGAGGCTGTGGAGCGCTATCTCGGCGGCGAGACTGACGGACTTTTCGAGAAAAAGCCGAACGGCAAAACGCATGTCGATCTGCGCGGCGCAAACGCGCGCAGACTTGAGCAGCTCGGCCTAAAGCGCGAGAATATCGACGTGTCCGCCGAGTGCACGATGTGCCTTCCGGAGAAATACTGGTCGCACCGGGCAACCGACGGAGTTCGCGGCAGCATGGCGGCGGCGATAATGCTCTGAGGTGCGAAAATGTCAAAGATGAAAAGATTTATTGCGCTGCTGCTCGCGCTGCTGTCGGTGCTTTCGCTGGCAGCCTGCGGCACGGCCGACGATAATAAGGACGATTACGTCAAGGGCACGAGCGCCGGCAAGGAGCTTGGGCAGACCGTCGCGGCCGACGATATATTCACGCTCAACTGCAATAAGGGCTACAGCATGAATCCGCTTATTGCGACGAACACGAACAATCAGCTCGTCTGCAGCCTTGTTTACGAAAACATCGTCGAGGTCGATAACAGCTTTGAGGTTCAGCCTAACGTTGTCAGCGAGTGGTCTACCGAGGACGGCTCAAGCTGGACGCTGAAGGTCGCATCGGGGCACACTTTCCATAACGGCGCAGCTCTCACCGCAACGGACGTTGCCTACACGATCCAGATCGCAATGCGAAATGACCGCTTCAGAGCTCGTCTTAGCTACGTTTCCGGCTGCTCGGCTACCGATTCGGAAACGGTCGTGGTCAATCTCTCGAAGAAAAACATGATGTTCCCGGCGCTTTTGAGTATCCCTGTCATTCAGTACGGAACAGCGACCCAGCCCTATCCCGGCGGCTCGGGACCTTACCAGTATGCCTCGGATTATAACAGCCTGACGGTGTTTTCAAAGCACAAGAACGCGGCGACAATGCCGCTGAAAACGATATATCTCAAGGAGTATTCCGGAACCGATGAGACGATATCGGCATTTGCCGATTCGCTTATTGACCTTGTGCTCAATGACCCGAGCTCGACAACAAATATCGGCTACGGCAGCGCAAACGACATCCGCGGCTTCAACACGACGAATATGCACTATATCGTCTTTAACTCTTACAGCACGGATTTTTCAAACGATGCGCTGCGGTTTGCGATGAACTATGCCTTCGACCGCGACAGTATAGTAAGCCAGTTCGGCGGCTATGCGTCGGCGGCGAACCTGCCGATAAATCCGGCAAGCAGCCTGTATAACGAAAACTATGCAAAGCAGTTTAATTACAGCCTCAACAAGGTCCAGGAGGCTCTGGCCAATGCCGGCATGAAGGACTATGACGGCGACGGCTTCCTGGAGTTTAAAAACGGCGAGGAGATCATAAAGATCGACCTTAATTTCCTCGTTTACAGCGGCAGCACGATCAAGGTCAACGCCGCCAAGAAATTTGCCGAGGATATGAAGAGCATCGGACTTCAGGTCACGGTCGACAAGCAGGACTGGAATAATTACAAAAAGCTGCTCGACGCAGGCAACTATGATATGGCCTACTGCGAGGTGCGCCTAAACGGCGACTTTGACCCGAGCAAGCTGCTCATGTCCGGTGCGTCGATGAACTACGGCGCGGTTGCCGATTCGCAGCTTGATGAATTGATATCGGCTTATCTTTCCGCAAACGACGATGATCGCAGAACAGCCTGCGACAATATGTGCGCCTACATTGCAAACAAGGCCTACATCGTGCCGCTGGTGTTCGAGCGCCATCAGCTTATAAGCCATCGCGGCGTTGTCGAGGGCGCAAAGGCAAACGAGAATAATCCCCTGTGCAATATAGAAAACTGGACTGTTAAGATCGAAAACGTGAAGAAATCGGAAGATACGACTAAAGATTGAGAAACGGAGAGGTGTCTTATGACAGATAAGGAGCTTTTGGCGATCGCGAGAGAGGCGTCCGGCAGAGCGTATGTTCCTTATTCCAAATTCGCAGTCGGCGCGGCGCTCGAATGCCGCGGCGGACGTGTATTCACCGGCTGCAACGTCGAAAACGCCGCGCTGGGCGATACGATTTGCGCCGAGCGCACGGCCTGCGTCAAGGCGATAAGCGAGGGCTACAGGGACTATGTCCGCCTTGCCATTTATGCCGAGAGCCAGAACTACTGCATGCCCTGCGGCTCCTGCCGCCAGTTTTTGTCCGAGTTTAACGACGGCGAGTTGGAGATACTCTGCTGCAAGGCTGACGGCAGATATGTAAGCTACAGGCTCAAAGAGCTGCTGCCCTATACATTTAATTATTGATATGGAGCTTGAGCAACTGCGTGCCTTCGTCGCCGTGGCGGAGGAGAAGAGCTACACAAAGGCAGGGGAGCGGCTGTATATGAGCCACTCGACAATGTCGCGCGCCGTTTCGGCGCTTGAGCATGAGTTCGGCGTGCGCCTTATAAGCCGCGATAACCACGTAGCAGGGCTGACTCCCGAGGGCGAAAAGCTCTGCGAAATGGCCAAGAAACTGCTTGATATGGCTGCCGAGATCGAGGAAAAAATGCATTTAAGCTGAATCAACAAAAATTCGCACGAAATTTCTGCGAAAAGTACAAAACTCCCCCTTGACATAAAGGGGGAGTTTTGGTATCCTATTAGAGCGCCTGTGCGTTGCTAACGGGCGTATTATGCGATGAAGCGGGAGATTGCTCGTTTTTCGAGGTAACTTCCGTGGAGTATGTCCGGTACCGATGCCATTTCGGTACACAATCGGGCGGCTGAAGCGTACTGCACATGGTGTATATCACCTGTACGGTATCAGACCGGCTCAAAAAGGCCGGTTTGTTTTTCGGACAGGGTTTGATACACATGGTTGAGTGTGCAAAAATCCGCTTCATCCGTACGGGACATGAGGCGATCCCAATGACGCCGCAAAAACTGTACGAAAAGGAGAAAAAACAATGGCAAACAAGAACATGATCCGCATCAGACTCAAGGCTTACGATCATCAGCTGATCGACAAGGCCGCAGAGACCATCGTTGAGGCTGCAAAGCGCACCGATGCACAGGTTTCCGGCCCCATCCCCCTGCCCACCAAGACCGAGATCGTCACCATCCTCCGCGCTGTTCATAAGTATAAGTACAGCCGTGAGCAGTTCGAGCGCCGCACTCACAAGCGCCTGATCGACGTGATGAATCCCACCCAGAAGACGGTCGAGGCTCTTATGTCCCTCGAGCTGCCCGCAGGCGTTGAGATCGAGATCAAGCTCTAAGCAAAACCCCGAAAACCCAAGTCAACGACCCATAGTCCGTAACTTGCGAATGCGGACGGGTTAAGTTGCCAGCCTCTGGCTTGAAGCTAAGCGAGGCAACCAATAACCGAAGGAGGAAATATCTAATGAAGAAAGCCATTATCGGCAAGAAGGTCGGCATGACGCAGATCTTCGACGAAATGGGCAAGGTCATCCCCGTGACCGTCATCGAGGCAGGCCCCTGCGTCGTGACCCAGAAGATGACCGCAGAAAAGGAAGGCTATGAAGCCGTCCAGCTCGGTTACGAAGAAGTTTCCGAGAAGCACATCTCCAAGCCCGAAGCCGGCCACCTGAAGAAGAACGGCATCGGCATGCTCAAGCACCTTAAAGAGTTCAAGCTCGAAAACGCGGCAGAGCTCAACGTCGGCGACGTTCTCAAGGCAGACGTCTTCGCAGCCGGCGACAAGGTCGACGTTACCGGCACCAGCAAGGGCCATGGCTACGCAGGCGTTGTAAAGCGCCACGGCGCACAGCGCACCCCCACCAGCCACGGCGGCGGTCCTGTTCACCGTCACGCAGGCTCCATGGGCTCCGGCACCGACCCCAGCCGCATCTTCAAGGGCAAGATCGGCGCAGGCCACATGGGCGTAGATCAGGTCACCGTTCAGAACCTCGATGTCGTCCAGGTAGACCCCGAGCTGAACATGCTCGTTATCCGCGGCGCTATCCCCGGCCCCAAGGGCGGCCTCGTTTACGTTAAGAGCACCGCAAAGGTCGCACCCGTCAAGAAGGGCGAGGGCGCTGGCATCAGCCTCAACCCGCAGAAGGCATCTGCTCGTGTCAACCCGCAGAAGGCTTCCGCGCGCAACAAGTAAGGAAAGGAGAGTGTCTTAAATGCCTATTACTAACGTATACAACATGGCAGGTGAGAAGGTCGGCGAGATCGAACTCTCCGCAGCCATCTTCGGCGTCGAGCCGAACAAGTCTGTCCTTCATGACAGCGTCAAGAACCACCTGGCAAATTGCCGTCAGGGCACCCAGAGCGCACTCACCAAGGGCGAGGTCAGCTACACGACCGCAAAGCCCTGGCGCCAGAAGGGCACCGGCCGCGCACGCGCAGGCTACAAGGGTTCTCCCGTGTGGACTCACGGCGGCGTAGCATTTGCTCCGAAGCCCCGCGATTACAGCTACACCCTCAATAAGAAGGTAAAGCGTCTGGCTCTCAAGAGCGCACTGAGCGCAATGGCAGCCTCCGACGCGATCGTAGTTATCGACGATATCAAGGTCGATGAGATCAAGACCAAGACTTTCAAGGCATTCCTTGACGCGGTCAATGTCTCCGGCAAGACCCTCGTCGTCACCGAGAGCGTTGACGAGAAGGTAGTTAAGTCTGCACGCAACATCGCAGGCGTCACCACCACCATCGCAACCATTCTCAGCCCCTATATGATACTCACTAACCGCAAGCTCGTTGTTTCCAAGGCAGCGCTTGCAAAGATCGAGGAGGTGTACGCCTGATGAAAACCGCTTATGATATCATCATTCGCCCCATCATCACCGAGCAGTCCATGGAAGACCTGGACATCAAAAAGTACGCTTTTGAAGTCGCTAAGGATGCAACCAAGATCGAGATAAAGAAGGCCATCGAAGAGATCTTCGACGTCACCGTCATCAAGGTAAACACCCTCAACGTAAACGGCAAGGCAAAGCGCACCGGCTCGTACCCCATGGGCAAGACCGCCTCTTGGAAGAAAGCCATCGTAAAGCTCAGCGAAGACTCCAAGAACATTGAGCTGTTCGAGAACATGGCATAAGGGGAGGATCAAAGAATGTCTATTAAAACTTACAGACCTACCACTCCGGCCCGCAGACAGATGACCGTTTCCGGCTTTGACGGCGTTGATAAGCACGCAAAGCCCGAGAAGAGCCTGACTGAGGTCCTCAAGAAGAAGTCCGGCCGCAACAGCTACGGCCGCATCACCGTCCGCCATAAGGGCGGCGGCAACCGTCAGAAGTACCGCGTTATCGACTTCAAGCGCAACAAGCTTGAGATGGAAGGCGAAGTCGTTCGCCTCGAGTACGACCCCAACCGCAGCGCATTCATCGCACTTATCAAGTACGAAGACGGCGAGCTGCGCTACATCCTCGCTCCTGTCGGCCTGAAGGCCGGCGACAAGGTCGTCTCCAGTGCCGCGGCCGACATTAAGCCGGGCAACGCACTTCCTCTGGCAAACATCCCTGTCGGTACCGTTATCCACAACATCGAGCTTTACCCCGGCAAGGGCGCTCAGCTCGTTCGTTCCGCCGGCGTTTCCGCACAGCTCATGGCTAAGGAAAACGGCATGGCTACCGTTCGCCTTCCCTCCGGCGAGTACCGCAAGGTTCGCCTTGACTGCTTCGCAGTCATCGGCCAGGTCGGCAACATCGACCACTCCAACATCTCCATCGGCAAGGCCGGCCGCAAACGCCACATGGGCATCCGTCCTACCGTCCGCGGCTCCGTCATGAACCCCTGTGACCACCCCCACGGCGGTGGTGAAGGCAAGTCCCCCGTCGGCCGTCCCGGCCCTGTAACTCCGTGGGGCAAGCCTGCACTCGGTTACAAGACCCGCAAGACTAAGAACCGCACCGATAAGTTCATAGTCAAGCGCCGCAACGCTAAGTAAGGAGGGCAAAAGTTAAATGAGTAGAAGCGTTAAGAAAGGCCCCTTCGCAGCTCCCGAGCTTCTGAAGAGAGTCGATGAAATGAATAAGGCAGGCGAGAAGAAGGTTCTCAAGACCTGGAGCCGTGCCACTACCATTTTCCCGTCCTTCGTAGGACACACCATCGCAGTACACGACGGCCGCCGTCATGTTCCTGTATACGTCACCGAAGATATGGTCGGCCACAAGCTCGGCGAGTTTGCTCCCACCCGTACCTTCCGCGGCCATGCAGGCAGCAAGACCGGCAAGTAAGGAGGAGAGAACATGGACGAAAAGAAAATGGCAAGAGCAGAAGTCAAGTATGCTCGCATTTCTCCCCGTAAGGTCGGCATCATCTGCGATATGATCCGCAATAAGGACGTCGCCGTTGCAAAGGCACTCATGCAGCACACCCCCAAGGCAGGCTGCGAGTACATGATCAAGCTTCTTGACAGTGCCAAGGCAAACGCGGAGAACAATTTTGAAATGGATCCCGAGAAGCTCTATGTTGCAGTTGCATACGCAACCGGCGGCCCCATCCTCAAGCGCGGCATGCCCAGAGCTCAGGGCCGTATGTACCGCATCAACAAGCGCACCAGCCACATCACCATCTGCGTGGCTGAGAGAGACTAAGGAAGGAGGCAGAATAAATGGGACAGAAAGTTAATCCTCATGGCATGCGTGTCGGCGTTATCAAAGACTGGGATTCCCGTTGGTACGCCCGTGCAGACAAAGTCGGCGATCTTATCGTTGAAGACTACAACATCCGTAACTACCTGAAGAAGACCCTCTATTCCGCCGGTGTTCCTACCATCGAGATCGAGCGCGATTCCAACAAGGTACGCATCTATATCCACTGCTCCAGACCCGGCGTCGTTATCGGCAAGGGCGGCGCAGAGATCGAGCGCATCCGCCTGTCCGTCGAAAAGATGATAGGCAAGCCCGTAGCGATCTCCATCGTTGAGGTTCGCACCCCCGATACCAATGCTCAGCTCGTAGCAGAGAACATCGCACAGCAGATCGAGAAGCGTATTTCTCACCGCCGCGCAATGAAGAACGCAATGGGCCGCGCAATGCGTATGGGCGCGAAGGGCATCAAGGTCATGTGCTCCGGCCGTCTCGGCGGACGCGAGATCGCAGGCGTTGAGCAGTACCACGACGGTACCATTCCTCTTCAGACTATCCGTGCCGACATCGAGTACGGCTTTGCAGAGGCAGCCACCACTTACGGCCGCATCGGCGTTAAGGTTTGGATCTACAAGGGCGAAGTCCTTTCCCAGACCCTGCGCACGACCCCCCGTGTGATGGATATGAACAAGCCCCAGGGCGAGCGTCGTCGTCGCGACGACCGCCGCGGCGGACGCAACGGCGACCGTCGTCAGGGTGGATACAACCGTGATCGTCAGCAGAACGGCGAACGCCGTCAGGGCGGCTACGGCCAGCGTCCGGCAGGACAGGGCGGCTACAACCGCGGTCCCCGTCCGGCAGCTCCCGCAAAGGAAGGAGGCAACAACTAATGTTAATGCCTAAGAGAGTAAAGTACCGCAGAGTGCATCGCGGCCGCATGAAGGGCAAAGCGACGCGCGGTAACTTCGTTGCATACGGCGAGTTTGGCCTTCAGGCCACCGAGCCGAGCTGGATCACCAGCAACCAGATCGAGGCAGCTCGTATTGCTATGACCCGTTACACCAAGCGTGGCGGTCAGGTCTGGATCAAGATATTCCCCGACAAGCCCGTAACCGCAAAGCCTGCTGAGACCCGTATGGGTTCCGGTAAAGGCTCTCCCGAGTACTGGGTCGCAGTCGTTAAGCCCGGCAGAGTGCTGTTTGAGATCGCAGGCGTTCCCGAAGAGACCGCACGCGAGGCTCTGCGCCTTGCCAGCCACAAGCTGCCCTGCAAGACTAAGATAATTGCCAAGGGCGCTGAGTCTGAGAACGGTGGTGAATAAGATGAAGGCAAATGAAATACGTTCCATGTCCGTAGCAGATCTCGAGAAGAAGCTCGTAGAACTCAAGAAGGACCTTTTCATGCTCCGTATGCAGCATGCCACCAATCATCTCGATAACCCCGTAAAGATTTCCGCTGTACGGCGTGACATTGCACGAGTCAAGACCGTTATCCGCGAGAAAGAACTCGAGCAGTGAGGAGGTAAGTCAGAATGAATAATGAAAGAACAACTTCCCGTAAGACTCGCGTTGGCAAGGTAGTATCCGATAAGATGGATAAGACCGTCGTTGTCATCGTGGAGGATCGCGTCGCACATAAGACCTATAAGAAGATCATCGGCAGAACCTACCGTCTGAAGGCGCATGACGAAAACAACGAATGCGGCATCGGCGATATCGTTCGCGTGATGGAGACCCGTCCTCTGTCCAAGGACAAGAGATGGCGTGTCGTGGAAATCATAGAGAAGGCAAAGTAAGGAGGCAGCATAATGATACAGCAGGAAAGTTATCTGAAGGTTGCCGACAATACCGGCGCCAAGGAAATCAAGTGCATCCGCGTTCTTGGCGGTTCCAAGCGCAGATACGCAAGCATCGGCGACGTGGTCGTAGCTTCCGTCCGCAAGGCTGCTCCCGGCGGCTCTGTCAAGAAGGGCGACGTCGTCAAGGCAGTTGTCGTGCGCACGGTTAAGTCCGTCCGCCGCGCAGATGGCACCTACGTTCGCTTTGACGAGAACGCAGCGGTCCTTATCAACGGAACCGATAAGAACCCCCGCGGCACTCGTATCTTTGGACCCGTCGCTCGTGAGCTGCGCGACAAGGATTACATGAAGATCCTGTCCCTGGCTCCCGAAGTGATTTAAGGAGGGCACAGAGAATGAAAATTAAGACTGGCGATAAAGTCATAGTCCTGTCCGGCAAGGACAAGGGCAAGACCGGCAAGGTCATTTCCGCAGACCCCAAAAACGGCAAGGTCATCGTTGAGGGCGTCAGCGTAGCCACCAAGCATCAGAAGGCAAAGAAGCAGGGCCAGGACGGCGGCATCATGAAGATCGAGACCCCCGTGTATGTCAGCAAGGTTCAGCTCGTCTGCCCCAAGTGCAATAAGGGCGTCCGCGTCGGCTACAAGTACGTTGCAGACAAGAAGCTGCGCGTTTGCCGCAAGTGCGGCACCGAAATCTGAGAAAGGAGATAACTTACTATGACAAGAATGAAGAAAAAGTACGTTGAGGAAGTTGCTCCTGCTCTGATGGAGAAGTTCCAGTACAAGTCCGTTATGCAGATCCCCAAGATCGACAAGATCGTTGTATCCGTCGGCTGCGGCGACTGCAAGGATAATGCAAAGGCACTTGATAACGTTATCAAGGAGATCTCTGCGATCACCGGCCAGCACGCTGTTGCTACCGTCGCAAGAAAGTCCGTCGCTAACTTCAAGCTCCGTGAGGGCATGCATGTCGGTGTTAAGGTCACTCTGCGTCAGGATCGCATGTGGGAGTTCCTCGACAGACTGCTTAACGTTGCTCTTCCCCGTGTTCGTGACTTCCGCGGTATCTCCGCAGACGCATTCGACGGCCGCGGCAACTACAGCATGGGCCTGAAGGAACAGATCATCTTCCCCGAGATCGATTACGATAAGATCGAGAAGCTGCGCGGTATGAACATCGCTATCACCACCACCGCACAGACCGATGAAGAAGCACGCGAGCTGCTCAGACTCATGGGCGCTCCGTTCGCGAACTAAGGAGGAACTGACAATGGCAAAGAAATCTATGATTCTCAAGCAGCAGGCTCCTGCTAAGTTCTCTACCCGTAAGTACAATCGCTGCAAGATCTGCGGCCGTCCTCATGCTTATCTGCGTGACTACGGCATCTGCCGTATCTGCTTCCGCGAGCTGGCTTACAAGGGTCAGATCCCCGGCGTCCGCAAGGCATCCTGGTAATCGGACGCTAAGGATGAAAAAAGCATCGCTTTTTGCTTAAAAAAGCTTGCAATATCAAGCTCTTTGCGGTAAAATAGTATGATGCCAATTTTGCGGAAAACGAAGTTGAGATACACCGAGAATATCGGTGTATCTCTTCGGCGGTTTTTCAAATATTGCCTCGGAAGGCATCTTTTGAGGCGAAACCCCACGCAGTTTGCGCCCGAGACCCCGAACCCCCGATCAAGGCTCGGCCGTCGAGCTCAAACTTAGGTCGTCGAAAGGCCGCAGCTAATCATGTATTAGTGCGGAACCTCGTCGCCAAAACCGAGGGCAAGTCCCCGGTAACTTCTAAAAAAGGAGAAAAAATTATGCAGATCACAGACCCCATTGCAGATATGCTGACCCGCATCCGCAACGCCGGTGTAGCGAAGCATGAAACTGTCGATGTCCCCGCATCGAAGATGAAGAAGGCAATTGCTGAGATCCTTCTCAACGAAGGCTACATCAAGAGCTTCCAGATTATCGACGACGGCACCCAGGGCATCATCCGCATCACCCTCAAGTATCTCCCCGGCAAGGAGAAGGCCATCCAGGGTCTTCGCCGTGTCTCCAAGCCCGGTCTGCGCGTTTACGCAGGAGCAGACGAGCTGCCCAAGGTCCTCAAAGGCCTCGGTATCGCAATCGTATCCACCTCAAAGGGCGTCATGACCGACAAGGCTGCTCGCGCAGCACACATCGGCGGCGAAGTCCTTGCATTCGTATGGTAAGGAGGAAAGCTAACTATGTCAAGAATCGGTAGAGCTCCCATTACCGTCCCTGCAGGAGTGGAAGTTAAGGTTGACGGTCAGCACGTTTCCGTCAAGGGCCCCAAGGGCGCACTTGAGATGAACGTAGCACCCACTATGAAAGTCGAAGTCGAAGCAGGCGTCGTTCACGTCACCCGTCCCAATGACGACAAGATGAACAGATCCCTCCACGGCCTGACCCGTACCCTCATCAACAACATGGTCGTCGGCGTATCCGAAGGATTCTCCAAGACCCTCGAGGTCAACGGCGTTGGTTACCGTGCATCCAAGGAAGGCAAGAACCTGGTTCTGAACGTTGGTTATTCGCATCAGGTCATCATGCCTGAGACCGAGGACATCCAGATCGATGTTCCCAACCCCAACCAGATCATCGTCAAGGGTATCGACAAGCAGAAGGTCGGCCAGTTTGCAGCAGAAGTTCGTGGCAAGCGTCCTCCCGAGCCGTACAAGGGCAAGGGTATCAAGTATGACCACGAAGTTATCCGCCGCAAAGAAGGCAAGACCGGCGCTAAGTAATAGGAGGTGTGCCTGAATGATTAAAAGACCTGATACAAGAGCGCAGCGCATCAAGCGCCACGCAAGAGTACGCGGCAAGATCTCCGGCACCGCCGAAAGACCTCGCCTGAGCGTATTCCGCAGCGAGAATCACATCTATGCCCAGATCATCGACGACGTTGCAGGCAAGACCCTCGTGTCCGCCTCCACCGTTGAAAAGGGCTTTGAAGGCAACGGCAGCAATGTCGAGGCCGCAAAGAAGATCGGCGCAACCGTCGCCGAGCGCGCACTGGCAAAGGGAATCGAGAACGTCGTGTTCGACCGCGGCGGCTACATTTTCCACGGCCGTGTAGCAGCACTTGCAGAAGGCGCCCGTGAGGGCGGCCTGAAATTCTAAGGGGAGGAGGAAAACTATTATGGCATACAATAATGACAGAAGAGATCGCCGCAGAGACGAGGAAGCATCCGAGTTTGTTGAAAAGGTAGTTTCCCTCAACCGCGTCAGCAAGACCGTCAAGGGCGGCCGTGTTATGAAGTTCAGCGCACTTTGCGTCGTCGGCGACGGCAAGGGCCGCGTTGGCTACGGCCTGGGCAAGGCAAACGAAGTTTCCGAAGCTATCCGCAAGGGTCTTGAGGATGCAAAGAAGAACATCGTTACCGTCACCCTCCAGGGCACGACCATTCCTCACGAGATCATCGGCGCTTTCGGCGCAGGCCGCGTCCTGCTCAAGCCCGCAGCACCCGGTACCGGCGTTATCGCCGGCGGCGCTGTCCGTGCAGTCGTTGAGGCAGCCGGCATCAAGGACATCCGTACCAAGTGCCTGCGCACCAACAATCCCGCAAACGTCGTTGCAGCAACCATGCAGGGTCTTATGTCTCTGCGCGACGCAGCTCAGGTAGCTGCAGTCCGCGGCAAGACTCCTGAAGAAGTTCAGGCTTAAGGAGGACTTGAAATGGCTAATCTGAGAATTAAGCTCGTCAAGAGCCTGAACGGTCGCCTCGATAAGCACATTGCGACCGCAAACTCCCTCGGACTGCACAAGATCGGCAACGAGACCGTTCAGCCCGACAACCCCCAGACCAGGGGCAAGATCGCCAAGATCGGCTATCTCCTCCAGGTAACTGAAGAATAAGGAGGAAAAGCATAATGTATATTCATGAACTTTCTCCCGTAGCTGGCTCCACCCACGTTGACAAGCGCAAGGGCAGGGGCCACGCAACCGGCAACGGCAAGACCGCAGGCCGCGGCCACAAGGGCCAGAAGGCACGTTCCGGCGGCGGCGTCCGCATCGGCTTCGAAGGCGGCCAGATGCCTCTGGCACGTCGTATCCCGAAGAGAGGCTTCAACAACATCTTTGCAAAGCCCCTCGAGGCGATCAACGTTTCCGATCTCGAAAAGTTCGAGGACGGCGCAGTTGTTGACGCGAAGGCTCTTCTCGACGCAGGCGTGCTTTCCAAGTGCCGCTACGGCGTTAAGATCCTCGGCAATGGCGAGATAAGCAAGAAACTTACTGTTAAGGCTTCCGCTTTTTCTGAAACCGCAAAAGAGAAAATTGAGGCGGCAGGCGGAAAGGCCGAGGTGATCTAAGTGCTGCAGACAATGCGTAACGCATGGAAGATCGATGACCTGCGTCATAAGATACTCTTTACGCTCGTCATCATCCTCCTTTACCGCCTCGGTAATGCCGTTCCCGTTCCTTACGTCAACATCGATGCCCTCAACGGTTACTTTGCTCAGATGCAGAACACCGTTCTCGGCCTGCTGAACGTAATGAGCGGCGGTGCGTTCTCAAACGCAACGATCTTCGCACTTTCCATCCAGCCTTACATCAACGCATCCATCATCATTCAGCTCCTGTGCATCGCAATCCCTGCGCTCGAGCGTATGAGCAAGGAAGAGGGCGAGGAAGGCAAGAAGAAGATCGCCTCCATCACTCGTTACACCACCGTAGCAATCGGCCTGATCCAGGGCTTTGCTTACTACTACATGATCATGAAGTCCGGCTTCCTGACCGCTGACGGCCAGGGCGTCTGGGCGGCGATCGTCATCATCCTGACCTTCACCTCGGGCTCTGCCCTTATCATGTGGCTCGGCGAGCAGATCACAGAGTTCGGCATCGGCAACGGTATTTCCATCATCCTGTTTGCAAGTATCGTTTCCCGTTTTCCGCCGTCCCTGTACAAGATGATCACCAACACCGTAAACGGCACCGTAGCATGGTGGGTCAACGTCCTCCTGCTCCTCGGCGCACTTGCAATGATCGTTCTGATCGTTCTGATAAACGACTCAGAGCGCCGCATCCCCGTCCAGTACGCAAAGCGCGTTGTCGGACGTAAGATGTACGGCGGCCAGAGCACTCACCTCCCCATGAAGGTTAACATGTCCGGCGTTCTGCCCATCATCTTTGCGCAGTCCATAGCGACCCTGCCCGCGACCATCGCGGCATTCACCGGTCACTCCGACAGCGCATGGGCAAGCACGACCAGCATCCCCTATGCGATAATCTACTTCCTGCTGATCATCTTCTTCGCTTATTTCTACTCCACCATCCAGTTCAACCCCGTGGAAGTTGCAAATAACCTCAAGAAGAACGGCGGCTACATCCCCGGCTTCCGTCCGGGCAAGCCGACCAGCGAATTCATCAAGAAGGTGCTCAACAAGATCACCCTGTTCGGCGCGATCTATCTGGGTATAATCGCAATAGTTCCTATCCTCATCAGCCACTTCAGCACTTCCGCATCCCTCAGCGGCATCTCCCTCGGCGGCACTTCGATAATCATCGTTGTCGGTGTTGCACTTGAGACTGTCCGCGCACTCGAGGCACAGATGCTGATGCGCAACTACAAGGGCTTCCTTAGCTAAGAAGGTGCAAGAGATATGAAGCTTATACTTTTAGGCGCTCCCGGCGCAGGTAAAGGTACTCAGGCTGAGATACTGAGCCGCATGCTCTCTATCCCCACCATTTCGACCGGCAATATCCTCCGTGCTGCCATGAAAAACGGCACGCCCGTAGGTTTGCAGGCTAAGGCGTATGTGGAAAGCGGCAAGCTCGTTCCCGACGATGTCATTATCGGCATCGTCAACGAGCGCCTTGCCGAGCCCGACTGCAAAAACGGCTATATCCTCGACGGTATGCCCAGAACCATCCCTCAGGCCGAAGCGCTTGAGCAGGCAGGTATCGATATCGACTGCGCGCTGTCTATCGAGATAGCGGACGAGACGATAATCGAGCGCATGTCCGGACGCAGGACCTGCAAGGATTGCAGCCAGACGTTCCACATCGTGTCCAATCCTCCCAAAGTGGAAGGCAAGTGCGACTTCTGCGGCGGCGAGCTGACCATCCGCAAGGATGACGCTCCCGAAACCGTCAAGGCACGCCTTGAAACCTACCACAGGGAGACCGAGCCCCTCAAGGCTTTCTATGAAAGCCGCGGCAAGCTCAAGAGCGTTGAAAATCAGCCGACCATCGAGGCAACGACTGAGGTAATCAAGGCTGCTTTAGGTATCTGAGCTATGTCGAGAGATCCAATTATAATCAAAACACCTCACGAGATCGAGATCATGCGCAAGGCGGGAGCAATCACCGCCGGCGCACGATCCGTCGCAAGAGCCGCGATAGCCGACGGCCTGACCACAAAGCAGGTCAACCGGGAAGTAAACGACTTTATAATAAAGTCGCGCGCTATCCCGACCTTCAAGGGCTACGGCGGATTCCCGGCAAGTACCTGCATCTCAATTAACGAGGAAGTCATCCACGGCATCCCCGGAAAGCGTGTGATCCACAACGGTGACATTGTTTCCGTAGACGTCGGCGCGACCTTCGGCGGATTTGTGGGCGACTGCGCAGGAACCTACCCTTGCGGAGAGATCTCCGAGCAGGCAAAAAAACTCATTGAGGTCACACGTCAGAGCTTTTATGAGGGACTGAAATTCGCAAGAGCAGGATACCGCATCGACGATATCGGCTCGGCGATCCAGGAGTATGCCGAGTCGCACGGCTTCGGCGTTGTGCGCGACTATGTCGGCCACGGCGTCGGACGCAATATGCACGAGGCGCCCGAGGTCCCGAACTACAGCATAAAGGGCAAAAGGGCAAACCCCCGGCTCGTTGCCGGCATGACGATAGCCATTGAGCCGATGATAACGGCCGGCGGCTACGGCGTTCATGTTCTGGATAACGACTGGACGGTCGTGACCAATGACGGAAGTCTTGCCGCGCATTATGAGAACACGATCCTCATAACCGACGGCGAGGCCGAAATACTCACTATGGCAGAGAACATTGACTGACAATTCGTCAAACCGACCAGGAGGAAAATTATTTTGGCAAAAGACGACGTAATCGAACTCGAGGGCACGGTAGTCGAGTCCCTGCCCAACACCATGTTTATGGTCGATATCGGCCAGGGTCACACGATCCTTGCCCATATCTCCGGTAAGCTCAGAATGAACTTCATCAGGATCCTCCCCGGCGATAAGGTCACGGTGCAGATGTCTCCGTACGATCTGACCCGCGGACGTATCACCTGGAGAAGTAAGTAGGAGGTAAAACAAATGAAAGTAAGACCTTCCGTGAAGCCTATGTGCGAAAAGTGCAAGATCATAAAGCGCAAGGGCAAAGTCATGGTAATTTGCGAAAACCCCAAGCATAAGCAGAGACAGGGCTGATAAATAACTTTAGCTCGTCCGACAAAAGTAAGATCCCGCATGGACCGCAAGGCTCCCTCCGGCGGGAATAAGCCAAGCGGATCCGCAAAAATGCGGAATAATAATCGAAAGGAATGATCGATCAATATGGCACGTATAGCCGGCGTTGACCTGCCCAAGGACAAGAGAATTGAGATAGGACTCACTTATGTCTACGGTATCGGCAGAACCAGCGCGAACAAAATACTGGCAATGACCGGTATAAATCCCGACACCCGTGTAAAAGACCTCACCGAAGAGGAAGAAGCAAAGCTGCGTGAGTGCATCGACCACAACTTCATCGTTGAGGGCGACCTTCGCCGCAGTGTGGCACTTGACATCAAGCGCCTGACTGAGATCGGCTGCTACCGCGGCCTGCGTCATCGTCGCGGCCTGCCCGTTCGCGGCCAGCGCAGCAAGACCAACGCTCGTACCCGTAAGGGTCCGAAACGCACCATCGCAAATAAAAAGAAGTAAGGAGGGATATGAATTATGGCAGCAAATGCAAAGAAAAAAGTCAGAACACGCCGCAGAGAGCGTAAGAACATTGAAAAGGGCCAGGTTCATATCAGCTCTTCCTTCAATAACACCATGGTAACCATCACCGACACCCAGGGCAATGCAATTTCCTGGGCATCCGCCGGCGGCATGGGCTTCCGTGGCAGCAGAAAGTCTACCCCCTTCGCAGCTCAGACCGCAGCCGAGACTGCCGCAAAGGCAGCTATGGAGCATGGTCTGAAGACCGTCGAAGTATTCGTCAAGGGCCCCGGCTCGGGCAGAGAAGCTGCAATCCGCGCTCTGCAGACCGCAGGTCTTGAAGTAACGATGATCAAGGACGTAACCCCCATTCCTCACAATGGCTGCCGTCCTCCGAAGCGTCGTCGTGTCTAATTGAAGGAGGGAAAGACAAATGGCAAGATATACTGAAGCAGTCTGCCGCCTGTGCCGCAGAGAAGGTCAGAAGCTCTTCCTTAAGGGCGACCGCTGCTACACCAAGTGCGCGCTTGAGAACAGATCCTATGCACCCGGCCAGCACGGCCAGGGCCGCAGCAAGAGCTCCGAGTACGGTATGCAGCTTCGCGAGAAGCAGAAGGCAAAGAGATACTACGGCGTTCTTGAGAGTCAGTTCCGCAGCTACTATGAGATGGCAGAGCGTCGTCCCGGCAAGACCGGCGAAAACCTCCTGAGCATCCTCGAGTGCCGTCTGGACAACGTTGTGTACCGCCTCGGCTTTGCAATGAGCCGCGCCGAAGCACGTCAGATGGTCAGCCACGGTCACTTCACCGTAAACGGCCGCAAGGTCAACATCCCCAGCTATCAGGTAAAGCCCGGCATGGTTATTACTCTGAAAGAGAGCAGCCGGGGTCTTGAGAAGATCAAGGCCAATGTTGAGGCAAACAGCTCACGTCCCGCACCCAAGTGGCTTGAGTACGATGCAAACAACATGATCGCTAAGGTCGTCGCAGTGCCTGCACGCGATGACATCGACCTCCCCATCGAGGAGCGCCTCATCGTCGAGTTGTACTCCAAGTAATACAGATACCCTCAAATTGGTAAGCTGACAAAACTCAGGGCGCAGATAAAGCGCCGAACTTAATAAGGAGGGTTATATTTAATATGATCGAAATAGAAAAGCCGCGTATAGAGTGCATCGAAACTCCGACCGACAGCTCCTATGGTAAGTATATCGTAGAGCCGCTGGAGCGCGGCTACGGCACGACACTTGGTAACTCTCTGCGTAGGGTCTTATTGTCCTCTCTGCCCGGCACGGCTGCGACCTCGATCAAGATCGCAGGCGTTCAGCATGAGTTTTCGACTATCCCCGGTGTTAAGGAAGACGTGACCGAGATCGTTCTTAACGTTAAGAGCATCATCGCCCGTCTCCACAGCGAGGAGCCCAAGACTGTCTATATCGAAGCTGTCGGCGAAGGCGTTGTCACCGCCGGCGACATCAAGGCAGATGCTGAAGTCGAGATCCTCAATCCCGAGCAGCCCATAGCCACCCTCGGACCTGACGGTGCGCTCTCCATGGAGCTTACCTTCGATCACGGCCGCGGCTATGTATCTGCGGACAAGAACAAAACAGCCCAAACCGCAATCGGGACCATCCCCGTTGATTCTATCTACACACCCGTTCTGAAGGTCAACTACTCGGTCGAAAATACCCGTGTAGGTAACCAGACCGACTTTGACAAGCTGACGATCGAGGTGTGGACGGACAAGACCATCACCGCGCGTGATGCAGTGTCTCTCGGCGCAAAGATCCTTTGCGACCACTTCACCCTGTTCACCGATCTGTCCGATGCAGTCGGCAATCGCCCGACCGTCGTCGAAAAGACCGAGACCCAGCGTGATAAGGTCCTTGAGATGACTATCGAAGAACTCGATCTGTCCGTAAGAAGCTTCAACTGCCTCAAACGAGCAAACATCAACACTGTTGAGGACCTCATCTCCAAGACTCAGGACGAGATGATAAAGGTCCGTAACCTTGGCCGCAAGTCCCTTGAAGAGGTTGAGCACAAGCTCGCCATGATGGGACTGTCTCTCGCGGACGAGGACAACAACTAACTCTAACAAGGAGGAAACACCGAAATGCCCGGAACAAGAAAGCTCGGCAAGACGACCGATCAGCGCATGGCAATGCTCCGTCAGCAGGTCACCGACCTGCTCGATAAGGGCCGCATGGAGACTACCGTCACCCGCGCAAAAGAGATCGCTCCCATGGCCGAGAAAATGATAAGCCTTGGCAAGAAAAAGGATCTGGCTGCATACCGTCAGGCACTGGCCTTTATTACACGTGAAGACGTTGCAAAGAAGACCTTTGACGAGCTGAGCGTCAAGTATGCCGACCGCAACGGCGGCTACACCCGTATCACCCGTATCGGACCCCGTCGCGGCGATGCAGCCGAGATGGCAGTCATCGAGCTGGTCTGATAGCATTATAAACAAAGTGAAAGCACCCCGATTTCGGGGTGCTTTTGGCCGTTCAATCGAGGTGGAAACATGCATGACGATCTGACAAAGCAGGATATCGCAAAAATGCAGGCCGAGCTTGACCACAGGCGGCTGGAGCTTATGCCCGAGCTTTTGGAGGAGGTCAAGCGCACGCGCGCCTTCGGCGATCTGAGCGAAAACTTTGAGTACAAAGAGGCAAAGCGCGCGAAAAACCGAAACGCAAGCCGCATTCGCTATCTCGAAAGCATGATAAAGTCGGCGCATATAATCGACTCGGACTCTGCCGCCGACGAGGTCGGACTGTACGACAAGGTCGAGATATACATCCCAGAGGATGACGAGACGAATGTTATTCAGGTTGTGACTACCATCCGCACAGATCCGCTCAAGGGACTTATAAGCCGCGAATCGCCCTTCGGGAAGGCAGTGCTCGGCAAAAAGGCCGGCGATCACACCATGGTCTATGTCAATGATAACTACAGCTACGAGGCCGTTATAAAAAGCATCACCAAGGCTGAGGATGACGGCTCGGCACCGATATTGCAATACTGAAAGAAAAGAAAACTGCCCGAGACTGCACTGAAAGCGCGGACTCGGGCAGCTTTGCTATAGAGTTTATTTCGTTTTCAGGTAATTAAATAATTAGACAATGTGTGCTTTGAGCACTGTAGAAAATTAGTGCAGGGTCAGAAACATAGACGTATTAGCAACAAGCATCATTGTTATGATGAAGGTATTAACAAAAGTCCCGGCCCATATTGTTCCGGTTTTCTCAAAGCACTTGCGTGTAATGATGACAGATGCGGCTGTGTAGAATGTGAACGGAATGACCTGCATTACTCTGTCCCAAGCCGTCTGCCATGCAGGGAAGGTCACACCGACAGTGAAAAGATAAGTGTAAGCAAATACAGCTATTATGACGAGTCCGGCAATATTGCCAAGGACATTGATCAATAGATTATGCTTCTGATCTTTAACTCGGTTTATTGTGTTTGTGGCCAGGGCCTGAGCAAACATATAGACAAAGAACCAAGGCAAGTACTGTATCCACATTGAGATTTTGTCTGGGTTAAATGGTTTCGCGCTAATAGCCCAGGCACGGAGATCAACTTTCAGAATATAGTATATTCCAAAAACAATGCCATAATAAATGCAGCCAACAGTAAGAGCTAAAAGAATACAGCGAATGAGCTGCTTACCGCTTATTTTCAGTCCAAGATCATTGAGCGTCCAGCCGTCTTTTTTGAGCTTCGTAAAATATAGTACGAGAAAAATTATCAGAATAACGAGAGCTATAAATACGTCCCAGATCGCAAAGGAGTTGACGTTTACACTCGTGTACAGCTTTGCATAGCCCATAGAGGCAACTACAGGGAAGATTTTTGCGTCTAACCGAATTATCGGAACAAGTAAAAATACTGTAATGGCTGTAATCAAAGCCCAGCAGCCCCAGAATATGAGCTTATCTTTTTTGCTGTTAAGAGTAACTTTTGCTTCGGGAACTGCAACTATGATTTTTGAGAAGAATTCGGTTTTTAGCAGAGCAATGACAAGCAGTGGTATGAGAATAGCAAGACCGAGAAGTGCAATAGCCGAGAATAAAAATCTATACAGGAAAATATGATTTGTTGCAGAAATTGTTGTATCAATGTCAAAGCACATGCTGAAGAAATTGACCAGATTGGTTGCACACTCCGGGGTCAGGTATTCACAAGTATGGAGAGATGGGGGATTGTATACAACGCGCAGAGTTCCATCTTCAATACTTCCGTATGTTTTCCCAAGCTCGACAGTGGCAATTTGGCTTTCCTCAGGCAATATGGAGTTAACAAATGCGAGGGCTTCCGGAGCAGTTTTAAGATCACCGTTTCCATTAGCAGTAGTATAGTTTCCCTCATCGTAGTAAGTGTAGTTGAGTGCAACAGGAATGTAATAATTGCCATAATCCTCAGGGTTGGACGATGGCAGGGCGCTTTGAATAAAAGCTGCCTTTACAGGATTTAGCGCTCTGGCGTTTTCAAGCTCATTTTCGGTAACGCTTGCTCCACCGTCAGAATCGGGAAGAGAAGCCGCTTCTAAAGCTGCGGTTTGCATCGCACCATAATGCTCGATAGTAGCCTTCGTTGCATGTCCACCCATAGAGTGTCCGGTGATACCAAGCTGGGATTTGTCGATATAGTCCAGATGCGACTCCATAAGAAAATCAATAACAGTGAAGAAACCACAGCCTTCACCAAACGTTGAAGCCGGGGAACTGTCGATGCTTGAGGTGCTGGAGAGACCGTGACTTTTTGCATCCATCTCAACAACTACAACACCACGACGGCTTAGCTCAATAGCCGCAAAGTCCTGCTTTTCACCGGAATCAGAGTAACCATGACATGTGACCACAACGGGAGCAGGGTTTTCCGCAGTTGCAGTTTTTGGCTTGAAAATGGTCGCGTGGATAAATGTGCCCTCTACGTCGGGGATATAGGTGTCGATTAATTGAACAGTGTTGCCGGAGGTTCTGACCAGTGATGCACCGATGCTGCCAATCAAGAGAAAAGCAATCGCTACACAAAGCCAGACCTTGATCTTTTTTTTCATTTTTTCGTCCTTTCTAAATCTTCAAATAATATATCCATGTGGATATAAATATATCCACATGGATATATTATAAAGAAATATTTTTAAATGTCAATTGAAAAGTTGAATATAGCTGATTCGATTTTTGAAAATAAAATTGACATTTAAAAATCAAATATACTATAATAATTATAACAAAGTTGAAAAGGAACAGTAATATGAGTGCCACATGGATGGGTAGATATGAGGAACTAATAAGAGAATTGGTTCGTCACACCAATATTGTGTTAAAAGGAAGTCAAATAAAAAGAGACTTGGCAGGAAAGGGCGTTCTTTTTACGCCTCAAGCCTGGCAAATCATGGAGTATATTATTGAAAACAGTCCCGATGAATCCAACATGAGCCAAATTGCCGACACGCTGCAGATCCCTCAAAGCAGTTTCTCAAGAATTGTAAAGTATCTTGAAAGAGAAGGAATTGTTGATAGATATCATCGTACAAGTAACAGGAAAAATGTTATTCTGAAACCGACGGATTTGGCCATGGAGATTTACAATAAAAATACGGATGAGATAAAGGACGCAAATTTTCAGAGATTCTTTGATGCACTTTCTGAAATAGATGATGATACTCTCAATACTTTTGTTGCTGCCTTAAGAATTCACAATGAAGATTTAATGCGATATGATGATGTCGATACTTCTAATCCTCTTGTAAAAATTGAATAGTGATTTTTGGCTCAAAATAAAAAGGTATGTACCGACAGGTACATACCTTTTTTAGTTGGAATTTTTACGGCTTATTTATCGAGCTTTGCGAGCATCGCGTCGCAGACCTCGTCCATGTTGCCGACTATGCCGTAGGTGCAGTAGTTGAAGATCGCCGCATCCGGATCGGTGTTGACGGCAACGACCGTGTCCGCGTCGGAAAAGCCGGTGACGTGGTTCACGGTGCCAGATACGCCGAAGGAGATGTACAGCTTCGGCTTTACCACAACGCCCGACTGACCGATAACGAGCTTGAACGGCAGCACGCCGCGGTCAAAAACCGGCCTTGTGCAGGCAAGCTTTCCGCCCAGACGCTCTGCGAGTCGGCGGTAGCGAGGCAGCGCGTCTGCGCCCTTGATCGCGTTTCCGACGCACACGATAACGTCGGCGTCGGCAATGTTCAGGCTCTCGTCCATATCGTCGGCGCGGAAGTCGAGTATCTCGGTGCGTATATTTTCAACAGGGAAGTCGATGTGCTCTTCGATTACCTCGTATTCGTGCGCGCCGCAGGGGGCATACTTAAATGTGCCGGGGCGGATGGTTCCAACCTGGGGGCGAGCCACGGGAACGGTGATAACGGCCATCATCTTGCCGCCGACGGCAGGCTCGACAAACTCGATGTCCGTCGCCTTAGGATCCCACACAAGCTCGGTCGCGTCCGAGGTGCAGCCGGTGCCGAGCCGTGCGGCAAAGCGCGGCGCAAAGTCGCGGCCGTTTATCGTTCCGCCGACCATGACGGCCGTCGGACGGTATTTTTCGCACAGAACTGTGAACAGGTTCGTGTATGCGTCGTTGTTGAAGAAATCGTAGCCCGTGCCGGATACTCGGATGAGCTTATCCACGCCGCAGTCGAGCACCTTTTTTAGCTCGCCGCCGCTTATATCGCCGATGATGACAGCGGCAAGCTTTTCGCCGCTTGCATCGCACAGCTTCCGTGTTTCCGAGCACAGCTCGAGCGATACCGGAAGAACGCTGTCACCGTTGCGCTCGATAAAGACCCACATATCCTTAAAATCAGTCTTGTTCATACCTGCAACCTCCTTAAAGCACATCGGCAATAAGCTCAAGAAGCTTATCTACATTCTTTTCCGTGCTGCCCTCATCGATCATGCTGCCCTTGGAGCCTGTCTCGGGCGGATAGGTGCGCGGAACCTTCGTCGGCGAGCCGGGATCGCCTATCTGCTCGGGATCGAGTCCGGGTATCGTATGGGAGTTGTACACCTCGATCTCGGCCGTACGCGAAGCCTTCCAGCTCTTGAGATTGGGAATGCGCGCGCGGAAGTTTGCCTTTTCAACCGTCAGCAGGCAGGGGTACTGAGCCTTGAGAACCTCAACGCCGCGCTCAAGATCGCGCTCTGCGGTGATGGTGCGCGCATCGGTATCGACCTCGATGATCTTTGCGGTGGACGATATCTGGCTTGCGCCGAAGCGTTCTGCCAGTTGCGAGCCCATCTGGCCGGTTGCGCCGTCGAGCGACTCCTTGCCGCAGAATATAAGGTCAAAATCGCCGAGCATTTTGGCTGCCGAGACGATAACGTAGCTCGTTGCGAGCGTGTCGGCATTTGCAAATGCGCGGTCGGACAGCAGCACGGCTCTGTCGGCTCCTGCCGCGAGACACTCGCGCAGAGCTTCCTTGGCCATGTCCGGTCCCATGGTGATGACGGTGATGCTGCCGCCATACGCTTCCTTGACTCTGACTGCCGCTTCAAGCGCGTTTGCATCCAGCGGATTGAGTATGGCCGGAACGCCGGCGCGTATAAGACTGCCGGTTACGGGGTCCATTTTAACAAGATTTATATCGGGAACCTGCTTTACGCAGACAAGAATATTCAGCATTTCTCAGCCCTCCTCGACATTAGTGCAGACCTTGCCGGGATTGAGTATGCCCTTGGGGTCGAACACCTGCTTTATCGCCTGCATCAGCCCGAATGCCGTCTCGCCGACCGATTCGAGCAGATACTGCTTCTTGGCATGGCCGATGGCGTGCTCGCCGGAGACCTGGCCGCCGAACTCGGTGCACTTTGCGTAGCACTTGTCCATAACGGCCTTGCTGCGGCGTTTGAACTCGTCAAGCTCCATGTCGTTTGCGCAGCAGTAGATGTGCAGGTTGCCGTCGCCGGCGTGGCCGAAGTTGCGGATGGCAATGCCCTCCGCCTTGCCGGCTGCACGGGTGTAGACGAGAAATTCGGCTATGCGGTCAACGGGAACGACAACGTCCAGCTCGTCAAGAAGCTTAGTGTCGGCCTCAATGACGGTGAGGAACGCGCTGCGCGCCGCCCAAACGTCCTTTTTAAGGCCGTCTGTCCAAACAACGAGCGTGTCGTATGCGCCGCATTTTTCGGCAAGCTCGCCGAGGCGATCCATCTTCGCGGTAAGCTCCGCTTCGCTGTCGCCGACCAGAGTCACGAGTATATACGCGCCGGCCTCCTTGCCGTTTACAACTGTCGGGAACACGCTGTTGCCAGTGAAAGCCGCAGAGGAATCAACGATGTCGCGCTCCATGAATTCTATCGACTGCGGATCGAGGTTTGCAAGCTTTATCTGAGGAACGGAGGCGATTGCCGTTTCGACGTCGGCAAAGGGGAGAATGAGGCTCACGTCCATGTTCGGCTTGGGAATAAGCTTGAGCGTAAGCTCGGTTATAATGCCGAGCGTGCCTTCCGAGCCGATCATCAGGTGCAGCAAACTGTAGCCCGAGCTTGTTTTGCAAACGGTCTTGCCCAGATCCATAACTCTGCCGTCGGGCAGAACAACGGTCATTGCAAGAACGTAGTCGCGCGTAACTCCGTACTTGACGGCGCGCATGCCGCCTGCGTTTGTCGAAACATTGCCGCCGACCGTCGCGGTCTTTTCGCCGGGATCAGGCGGATACATAAGGCCGCGCGTCAGCGCGTCGGCTGCCAGATCGCACAGCAGAACGCCCGGCTGAATATGCACGACGAGGTTATTCATGTCGTAGGAAAGAATTTTGTTCATGCGAGTTGTGCAAAGCACAACTCCGCCGCACAGCGGCACGCAGCCGCCGACAAGTCCCGTACCTGCGCCGCGCGGAGTTACGGGGATGTTGTTTTCATAGCAAAGGCGCATTATCTGCGAGACTTCCTCGGTGCTCTCGACCTCGCAGACGACCTCCGGATAGTATTTGCCGTAAATCGGCATTTCGTCGTGGCTGAAATCGTCCTTCACCGCATCCTTGGCGAAAAAGCGTTTCGTGCCGACGATGGCCTGAAGCTTCTCAGCAATCTCAGGCGTGATTTTGTTGTACTTCGTCATTTCAGACCTCCTCATTGATTTGCAACGATGACCGATATCCCATTCGGGATAACCGTCAAGGTTTTCGAGCTGCCGTATCTGGCAGCTTTCAAAGCTGCATCCAGATTTGGCGCGTACTGCATCTTCATATCCTCAATCGTTTTTTGCATTTCAGGGCGAGATACGACAATTACTTTGTGATGCATCAGTATCCTGGCAAGAATCTGACTTTCCCACTGGTCGGGCGCGGTTTGGTCCTGCGGAGTGGCCATTTGCCGGGCATATAGCTCGGCCGGGCTTTTGCAGTCGCGCAGGGCTTTATAGAATCCCTCGCCTCCGTGACCGTCGGCGCATTCGGCGCACATTATTATTGTGCCGCCCCTGCGGCAGCTGGCCTCTGCGGCAGTCATGCCTTTTACGCACTGGTAAAGGTTCTGGTCGAGCGGAGCGCCGCCGTTTGAGGTTATGACAATGTCGGCCATCTGTGCTTTTACCCGGCAATAGCCAAGCAGAAAATCGCAGCCTGTGCGGTGCGCCGTTACATAGTTGCCGGCGAAGGCCGCAACGGTCTTTTTATTCTCGTCGATGACAACGTTGACGATGTATGCAAGCTTAGCAAGACGCGCTGCCTCAAGCATATCACAATGTAGGGGGTTGCTGTCAAGTATTCCGGTGCGTGCAAAGGGACTGTCGATGAATTTGCTGCAATGATTTCCAAGGACCGTGACCTTGTCGCATATTCCGGGCAGAACGCTCTTTCTTCCGCCGGAGAAGCCGGCAAAAAAGTGAGGCTCAATAAATCCCTCGGCGATGAGAAGATCAGTTTCGGCAGCAAGCCTGTCAATTACGCACGGCGCGCCGGAGGGCAGAGTGCCTATGCGCACGTTCGATTTCTCGTCGCGGCAGTCGTGGACGACTATGCGGCAGCTTTCCATGATCTTGCTGCCGAGCTTTGCGGCAAGTTCGGCGGTCGAGGTGGGACGGTGAAAGCCCGTTGCAACGAGCAGCGTGACCTCAATATCCGGATTTCCCTCGCGCAGCTCAAGCAGCATGTTGGGGATGATATCCCGGCTCGGCACAGGGCGAGTGTGGTCGGAAATGATGATAACGCAGTTTTTCTTTCCGCGCGCAAGCTCGCTCAGGCGAGGACTGTCTATCGGCCTGAGCATAGCGCGGCGGACTATATCGCTTCCACTGCCGCTTGAACGGAGCGTATCTATGCTTGAGGTCAGAACATTAGCGCCGCCCTCGTTAAATTCAATGTATGTGTTCCCGTAGGGGATCTTGAGCATGGTCAACTACCTGCTTTCTCTATAAGCTTGTCAAGCACCAATGTGCAGTCGGCGATGACGGAGAAGTCTGAGTATTCGTGGATGGGCGCTTTCGGGTCGTGATTGACGGCATATATTTTCTTTGCGCCCGATATGCCGCTAAGGTGCTGCACAGCGCCTGATATGCCGAAGGCAATGTAAATGTCCGGCCTTACCGAAACGCCTGTCTGCCCAACCTGGTGTGCATATCCTGCGTATCCGGCTGCAACCGCCGCGCGCGAAGCTCCGACCGCGGCACCGAGCATATCGGCAAGGGTGTGTAGCTTTTTGAAGTTTTCCCGGCTGCCCATGCCGAGACCTCCGGAGACGATGATGTTTGCGCCCGTAAGGTCTGTGCCGAACACTGCGTCCTCGATAACACGGGTCTGCGTCCAAATGTGCTTTGCCTCGCGGCAGGGGATGAGAGGCATGTTCGCTTTTTGCGCGTTTTCGGAAAAAGCGAGCTTGAATACGCCCTTGCGCACGGTTGCAAGAACCGGGGTGCAGGTATTTTCTATATGGGCAAGCTTTCTGCCGCCGAAGGCAGGCCGAGTCTGGCGCAATGTGCCGTTTTCTGCCCAGCTGAGCGCTGTGCAGTCTGCTGTTATGCCGCAGTTGAGCTTCGCGGCCGTCATCGGAGCGACACAGCAGAAAAACGACGAGCTTTCAAACAGAATAAACTCAGGCTTTTCAGAAAAAGCGTATTGCGATATGCTCTCTGCCGCAGTAACAGGTGCGTTGATATCCTGAACCGAAAGCGCAATACGCGCCAGGCGGTCGGCTCCTGCATATATGAGCTGCCCTGCATCAGCAGGCTCGGTTGGCGAGACTATAACGGCCGTGAGTGAAAGCGCTCTCTCGCGGCAAAGCTCAAAGGCGCGGCGAACAAGTCCGAGAAAAGACGGCGATATCTCACTGCCTACGACGATCGCGTTGGGTTTATTCATCGCGTTTGCCTCCTTTGATCAGCTCAATGAGCGCCTGTGCGCCGGCGTCCGCATCGGTGCAGACGCATTTTTTGCCTTTTCTGAAGCTCATGGTCTCGACCGCCGCTGTGCGTGTCGGCGAGCCGTGCAGGCCGGCGTTTTCGGCGGAAATCCCGATGTCGGCAAGCGTAAGGCGCTCTATGGCGGCTTTTTTGCTTCGGCGCATGCCCATGACGGTCGGGCTGCGCACCATATCCGTTCCGTTGCAGACAGAGAGCACTGCCGGAACGGCACCTTCGTATTCTGCCGAAACGCCGTCGTTTGTGCAGCATATTCTCAGCGTATCGCCGTCGATAGCAAATGCGGTCACGGCTGCCGCCATCGGCAGACCGAGCCGCTCGGACAGCTGCGGAGCAATGTGCCCGGTCTCACTGTCGATCGCTTTGCGCCCACAGAGAACGAGATCAAAGCCGCCGAGTCTGTTTATTGCCGCGGCAAGGATATTTGCCGTGACTAAAGTATCAGAGCCGGCGAGAGCGCTGTCACAAATGAGGACAGCACGGTCAGCGCCGGCTGCAATAGCATCTCGCAGAGCGTTCTCTGCGTAGGAAGGAGCCATGGTGACGACAGTCACCATGGTCTCCGGGGCATTATCTTTGATCCTGAGCGCAAGCTCAAGGGCATAGGCGTCGGCAGGGTTTATTCCGAGCTTTCCGCCCGAGAGCCTGTCGTCATTGTCGGTAAGCGAGTCAGTAAACGTGGCCTGAGAAACGATCTTCAGGCATACCAATATATTCATAGCGCCTCCGAAATCAGATGATATCGTGATAGACCTCTGCAAGAGCTTTCTGTATCGTGCGGTAATCTTTGAAGCCTTTTTCGTAGATCTCCACGTTTTCGGGAATGGGGGTCACGACGTCGGCAACGGTGACGCACTTTTTGACGCTGTCGTCAAAATCGGCGAACACTCCGGTAGCAACGCCTGCGAGCATAGCCGAGCCGAGGGATGAGTCGTTATCTACGGTGCTCGTGAGCGGAGTGGCCAAAACGTCGGCGAGTATCTGCCGCCAAAGCTTGCCCTTTGCCCCACCGCCGATGATGCGGTATTCACTGACGGCGATCTTCTGCGCCTTTATTTCCTCAAGGCAGTCGCGCATGGAGTAGGATATGCCCTCCATAACGGCGCGCGTAAAGTGACCCTTCGTGTGGTGCATGCCGGCGCCGACAAAGCTTGCGCGCAGCTTATCGTCGTAATACGGAGTCATCTCGCCGAGAAGGTAGGGATGGAAATAGAGCTTCTCGCTGCCGGCAGGAACTGCCTCGGCGGCGCGGTTTAGCACCTCGTAAGCGCTCGTGCCCTTTTCCTCGGCCAGCCGGGATTCGTCTGTTCCAAATATATCTCTGTACCATTTGTAAGACGCAGCGCAGCTTCTCGTTCCCGTTCCGGGATACCATAGGCCGGGGATAACGTGGCGGTAGTTAAAAAACTGGTGGCTTGCTATGGGGCCTGCGGTTATGGGGCATATGCGGCCGGCAGTTGCAAGCTTTACGGTCGCGCAGCCCTCGGCAATG
>DKRV01000009.1:198781-230591 GCA_002472405.1 Clostridiales bacterium UBA7273
CGGCAATGTCACCGGGCTGCTTGATCTCCGGCAGCATATCGGCGGAAACACCGGCAAGCTCGCAAAGCTCCGGGACCCAGCGGCTCGTGTGATCATTGCAGAGCATCGCGCCCATCGCTTCGATCGAGTCGGTGCAGAAATCCCCGGTTATGCGGTGGCGAACATAGTCCTTGGCAAAATAAACACGGCGTGTGCTTTTGATAACTTCCGGCTCGTTTTCACGCAGCCACATCATCTGCGGCAAGGTCCATGCCGGACTTACGGAGTTTACGGAGCTTTCTCTGAGCAGCTCGGAGTAGTTTTCCTTCAAAAACTTTGTCTGCGCGCCGCTTCTTGCGTCCGACCAGTGTATGAATCTGCGCAGAGGCTTATCGTCTGCGTCGCAGAGCACGGCCATGTGCGTTGCGGCATCAATGGCCAGCGCCGATATCGCTTTGCCGTCGATCCCGGACTTTTCGATGCATGCCTTGATATTTACTATGACTGCATCGAAAAGATCATCGGCATCTTGCTCGAGCCAGCCGGGCTTCGGAGAATATGCAGGATATTCGCGCGAGGCTGTAGCAAGCACATTGCCCTGCGAATCTATAAGCGTTGCCTTGGAGGATGATCCGCCAAGGTCTACGCCCAAAAGTAATTTTTCTGCCATAATAGCACCGCCTTATCAGCAAAGTCCGTCCAGAATCTCGTAAATGTCAGCGATCTTTACGCCGTCGGTAGCATACTTGCTCATGATATAGAAATCATCGGGGGAGGCGGTTATGATAAGGTTGCTGCCAAGGCGCACAGCGTCCTCGCATCTTACGCGAACCATCTGCGCTGCGACCTCGGGTGCGTACACATCAAACGGCACGGTGCCAATGCAGCGTGACATTTTTCCGTTAAGGAACAGCTCGGTCAGTTCAATGCCGCAGGCGTCTGCGATGGCTTTGAAGGGCGCGATCTCATCGAGAGCGCGTGTGAGCTTTACGGGCTCCTGAAGCGAACCGGCAATGCCGGCCTTTTTGACCTTGAGCTTGCCGTCGGCGATCAGAGCGGCTATGAACGCTGTCGCGGTTACGATCTCAATCCCACTCAGCAGCCCCCATGCGCCGTACTGCTCTTTGAACATCGCGGCGTCGGCAGGGTTTAATACGACAAGCGTTTTTGCGCCGGTGTCGGCGATCATTTTCGCCGTGTGTGCCGCAACTGCCTGAACATCGCCCGTGTAGCCCATAAGCTCGCCAAGGTATGCGCCGGATGCAGGCTCGTCGGCGAGAACGGTGAAGTCAATGCCGGCCTTTTTGAGAATGCTTATGGCATGAACGCCGGTGTCTGCGCGCATTGCCTCGGCTGTCTGGCCGATAAACAGCAGAACCTCCGCCTTTTCGGGCAGCTTGCCTGCTTTTTCGAAAAGCTTACCCATTGCGCTAAGACCGAAGATGTTGCCGCATTCGCTTATGGTGTCGATCATCTTGATCACAGCCGCTGGAGCGAGATCTTCAACGACTGCGCGCATTCTTGCTTCGCGTGTGTATTCGCTGGGCTTGTAGCCGGTGACGCAGTCGTTTGCGCATGCGTCGCACAGCGTGCAGTGGTACATTGCCTCGGCAATGTCCTTGTCAAACTCAGTTCCGCGTTCGATCATCGAGATCATCAGACCTCTTGCGCGCGGAGTCCATGCCTCGCTGCCGGTTGCTCCGGCGACGGGGCAGATATGGCGGCACATCCAGCAGAATCTGCATGCGTCGGCCTGTCTTGCACTGTCTTTAGAAAACATATCAAAACCTCTTTATCGCAAAATTTTTCCGCGCCTTTTTACAGGCCCATCTTGTACGGGTTCATGATCCCGTTGGGGTCGAGCTCTTTCTTGATGCCCTGGAGCACCTGCATTGCCGGGCCGTAGCTTTCCTTCATGAGTCTGCCGAGCTTCAGACCGACGCCGTGGTGGTCGTTGATAACGCCGCCGTTTGCAATCGCCGCACGAACGCCGGCGTTCCAAATGCGGTTGTGCAGGCGGATGCACTCTTCCTGATCCTCGGGCGGATTGTCGATGATAAAGCGCGAGTAGTTCATGCAGCCCCAGTCGTACCAGTGGGAGCTGTGAGAGATAAAGCGCACTCCGTCATAGGTTTCCTCAACGGCTTTTTTCATCGCCCAGTATATCTTTTCTATGTTGTCGTATGTCGCAACGGTGTCCAGAGTTCCGAACATCTGCGGATTGTTCATGATGTAGCCGGGGTAGAAGAAGGTGATGCGGTTTTCAAACCACTTTTCGCCGTACTCCGTGCCAAGATACTCCGCGTCGTACTTCTTGCAGATATCGAGTATAAGCTCTTCCTCGGCGGCAACGATCTTGGCATGTCCCTCAACGGTGAGGTTCATGAACGAGCCGCGCTTTTCAAAGCCGATGACCTTTTTGATGATAGAAACGGTTTCGGCCTCGTCGAACAGGCGTACGATAGAGGGCTTTACGGTCTGCACGATCTCGCGGCATGCGTCATAGCCTGTAGAGATATCCTTGAACAGGAACGCGTGATGGCGGCGTACCTCGGGAAGCTTGGTCATTTTGAACTTTGCCTTGGTCATAATGCCGAGCGTACCCTCGCTGCCGAGAAACAGAGGCAGAAGGTTCGGACCGCTCGAATGCTTGGGAACGGGCAGAGTATTTATGATATCGCCGTTGGGAAGCGCTACCTCGACCGAAAGGCACTGATCATCGATCTTGCCGTATTTGGTGGAAAGAATGCCGATGCCGTTGTGCGCCAGAGCGCCGCCAACGGTGCAGCAGGTAAGGCAGCTGGGCAGATGCATAACAGAGAAGCCCTGCTCGTTTGCGTACCATTCGAGAGTCTGGAATATCATACCTGTTTCGCAGGTGATGGTTCCGGCCTTGGTGTCGATATCCAGCAGCTTGTCCATGCGCTTGATATCGAGGACTATGCCGCCTGCCATGGGCAGAGCGCCGCCCTGCGAACCGCTTCCGCCGCCCCATGTCTGGACGGGGAGCTTGTAGTAGTTTGCTATCTTGAGTACCTTTGAGACTTCTTCGGCGCAGCCGGGGCGCACGACGTAGTCGGGGAGCGCGGGATTGCCGCCCTTATCGACGGTCATTCTTGCAAGCCAAAAATAGTCCGTACCGTAAGCAAGCTTCTGATCGCTGCTGTGGCTGACGTTTTCGACGCCAACAGCGTCCTCAAGCTCGGTAAGGATCATTTCGTGCATAAATCCTCTGAGTTCCATTTGCATCCTCCTGTATGTTCATGCTCATTGAGCAGTATTTAACTTTTTATTGCCTGCCGATATTTTTTCTCTGCCTCGGCAGAGGGCAGATGCGATTAAAAACAGTTATGGAAAATAGATCGTTAGCTGCATATAGGTCTGCGGCAGGCTGCCCGAAGGCAGCCTCTTGGCAGATGAAAAAGAAAAGAAGTGTAAAATGCCTTACAACTTGCTTGTAAGCGAGGATTACTTGTAAGCCGGCATGATGGCGTCTGCTTCCGCAACTGCGGTGGCATATGCCTCAAGACCTTCGATGAGTGCATCATCAGGAATGGTGAGGGGAGGAGTGAGCTTCATGGTGATGCCTGCGCCGACGGCCGCAAAGAAGGTAAGACCGTTCTCGTTGCACTTTTTGGTGACTTCAAGAGCAAACTCAGGGTGAATTGCGTGAGTGTCGGCCTCTGCGAAGGTGACGGCCCATGCCATACCGATGCCGCTTACATAGCTTATGCGCTCGGGGAACTGCTTCCACAGTGCCTTGAGCTTTTCTTCCATGATCTTGCCCTTGCGCAGAGCTTCCTCGCACATGTTGTGCTCTTTGAGGAACTTGATGTTTGCTGCGGTGCCGGCGGAAGCAACGGGACTGCCGGAATGGGTGGAGGTCATGGTGTTGGGAGCGTAGATATCCATCAGCTCGCGGCGACCGACGAGTGCAGACTGAGGCAGACCGCCGGAAAGGCCCTTTGCGGTGGTGAACAGATCGGGCAGGATGTCATAGTTCTCAAAGCCGAACCATTTGCCGCTGCGGCAGCAGCCGATCTGGATCTCGTCCATCATAAGAACGATGTCATACTTATCGCAGAATGCACGCAGATTCTTTGCATAGGACTTGGGCATCGGGTAGCAGAGGTTGCCGTAGTAGGACTCGATGATGATACCGGCGATGTTTTTGTACTCAACGCCGTGTGCGTCGATGGTGTCCAGAAGAGTCTGGAACATTTTTTCATCCGAGAAGCCGGGCTTGGTGGGATCTGCCCACTCGTGGTCGTATGCGTTGGGCCAGGGAGCCTGGAAAATGTCGGGGTCGAGGTTGCCGATCCAATCCTTGAGAGCGGGCTGGCCGCCGACCATCTGAGAAGCGAGGGTACGTCCGTGGAATGCGCCTTCAAAGGATACGATGACTTTCTTTGCCGGGCCGCCGACCATCTTGCCGTGGGTGCGTGCGATCTTGACTGCTGCCTCAACTGCCTCGGTGCCGGCAGAGAGCATGAACGCCTTGCTGTCGGGGATGGGGCTTACGCTGCAAATTGCCTTTGCGGCCTCAACGCGCTCCTTGGTCGGGTGCAGATATGCGCACAGCAGGGGCTTGTCGAGAGTTTTCTTGATCGCGTCGATGATCTCGGGATTGCCGTGGCCTGCGTTTGTGATCATAACGCCCGAGGAGAAGTCGATGAACTTGTTGCCGTACGGGTCGCATACCTTGTAGCCATCCTCGGTGTGATCCCACACGATAAGGGGCTGGCCTGCGTTGGATATGGGCTCATACTTCTGCATTTCCTTTATAAGCTCGAAAGACTCGGGCACGGGAATCGGAGTGACTATGCGGCGATGCTTAGTCTCGATGCGTTTAGTCTCGCGGGACTCCATTTCAAAACCTTGACCGTTCATTTTAAAACCTCCAAAAAAATTTGTTTTTTATAAATAGCGGTTAAGCTTATTTTTCGTTTTCAACTTCGGCGTAGGGCCCCATGCCCCACTTTTTGCTGTAGTATTTGTACTTGTTTTTCAGCCCGTCGATGACGAGGTAGATAAGGACTATTATCATACCGGCAACCGTGAGCCGAGTCGTAAGCTCGTCTGAGCCGGCGATGATACCCTTGTCCATCAAAAGCGCGATAACCTCGCAGACAAGCGCGCCGAGCAGGAGAAATTTCCTGCGCAGAAATTGCGCAAGGCTGAATTTTTCGTTTTCTTTTCGCTGATTTTTCATAGTTCCGCCTTACAGTAGCTTTTTCATATCCGCCATAACGGCGTCCATCTTCTCAAGCGTGATATCGGCATCGGCGAGTGTGTGCTGAACCGAGAATCCGCAGTGAGAGGGGATGTTTGCGTTCCAGTAAGAGTGGAAGTACAGGCCGCGGTCGAGCGCGCCGTTAATAAAAGCGTTTGCCAGATCGCGTCTGAACAGTTTCTGAGATGCGCGCAGATCATAGTCGGTCTCGCGGTCTTCATAGCCCCAGTAGATAGCAAATCTTGCACCGAGGCTGCTTACATGGCCGGGCAGGCCGTGCTTTTTCATAAGATCCTCCATGCCGGAGAAAAGCTTAGAGCCGAATGCCTCGATGTGGTCATAGAAGCCGTCCTCGAGCGCCATGCTGACGCATGCGTTTGCCGCGTACACGCCGAGCTGATTGCCGCTGTAGGTGCCGGATACGCCGACTATGCCGCCGGGCGAGCAGATATCCATGACTTTGGCCTTGCCGCCGACGAGCGATATCGAAGCGCCGCCGCCGAGAGCCTTTGCAAAGGTGGTTATGTCCGGCTGCACGCCGTAGAAGCCTGCCGCGCTGCCCGGACGGAAGCGCAGACCGGTGATCACCTCGTCCATTATCATGCAGATGCCCTCTGCGTCGCATATTTCGCGTATGCCGCGCACAAACTCGGGCTTCATCATCGAGCAGCCCATGTTAAAGCATATCGGCTCGATGATGATAGCTGCGACGTTGCCCTTGTATTTTTCAACAAGCTTTGCAACGGCTTCGAGATTGTTTGATTCTGCGACCTTTATAAGGTCTGTGAATGCGCGGGGGATTCCTGCGCTGTCGGGCACCGTTTCGCACACGCCGTCAACGATGGGAGGATAGTTGTTGTGGTTGTACCATACCATCTCGTGCATGCCATGGAAGTGGCCGTCGAGCTTTATTACGATGTCTTTGCCAGTGTAGCCGCGCGCGATGCGTATCGCGGCCATGGTAGATTCGGTACCTGAGTTAAGAAGTCTGAACTTTTCGACAGTGGGAACGAGCTTGGTAAAATTCTTCGCGAATTCTATCGTCTTTTCCGTGTCGTAATTCATCAGAAAGCCCTTTTCGATGCATTCTTCAAGAGCTGCCTGAATGCGCGGATGCTTGTGGCCGAACATTGACGCGCCCGAGCCGCCGTGATAATCGATAAACTCCTGATTATCAACGGTGTAAAGGCGAGCGCCCTCGGCGTGGTCGATGTAATGGGGCATGCCGCAGGCAACGTTGACTCGTCCGCCGGCGGAAACGCCGCTGGGCATATATTTTTTGCCCTCTTCCCAAAGCTCATGACTTCTTTCAAGTTTCATTTCAGGATCCTCCGATATGTAATAATGAGATCAAAATCAGGTTGCTGCGCCGAATACCAGATCGGGCAGGAACTGCGGGATCGGCAGCAGGATGCACAGCACGATAACAAGAAGCATAATGCCGATGACGATCAGCATGTGCGGCAAAACGGTGTCCCTCATCTTGGAGCCTGTGAGGTTCATGGAGAGGAACAGATATATGCCGACAGGAGGCGTAAGACCGCCGAGAACGGTACTCAGTGCGAAAACAACGCCGAGCTGGTTGAGGTTTACGCCCAAAGAGGCGAACATGGGATAAATGATAGGCAGGATGATGGGCAGCGCTGCAAGCGATTCCATGAAGCAGCCTATTACGACCATGAACGCGATTACAAGGAAGAACAGACCCGTGGGGCTTGTTGTGATGCTCAGCATGAAGTCAACGATCTTCTGGCCCATACCCTCAAGTGCGAAAATGTAAGAGAAGATCGAGGAGAAGCCGATGATCATCATGACCATTGCCATGTTGACGGACGCCGAGCGCAGGACGTTTATCAGATCCTTAAAGCTCATGGACTTGTACACGAATACCGAAACGATAAGACCGTATACGCAGGCGACCGCGCCGGCCTCGGTTGCTGTGAAGATGCCGCCCATAACGCCGCCGATGATGATAATGGGCATCAGCAGCGCCCAGATGGAGTCTTTAAACGCAGCCCAAACGACCTTGCCGCGGAATTTTCCGCCGTAGTCGATGTTGCGCTTTTTTGCGTAAATGTAGCAGTAGATCATCAGGCTCAGGCCGATGATAAAGCCGGGAATAATGCCGCCGACGAACAGACGCGAAATCGAAAAGCCCGTTATGCAGCCGAAAACGATCATATCGACGCTCGGCGGGACGATCGGGCCGAGCGAGCCTGCGCCTGCGCTCATTGCTGCGGTGAAGCCGCGGCTGTAGCCCTTTTTGAGCATTTCGGGAACGGTGATGCCGCCGATGGCGCTTATGGTCGCGGCGCCGGAGCCGGAGACGGCAGCGAAGATCATACTCGCACCGACTGTGGTTATTGCGGTACCGCCGCGCAGCCATGACAGAATGGCCGAGGCGAAGTTGACTATCCTTTTGGATATGCCGCCCTTGCCCATGATCGCACCGGCGAGGATGAACAGGGGAATAGCCATGTACGAGAAGGAGTTTATGCCTTCAAAAAACTGCTTTACGACCATGAACATAGGCGCGGTGCTGCCGAAGTAAAGTCCGGCCGTACCGGCTATGCCGATGGCAAACGCGATGGGGACGCCGAACAGCAGGCAGCAGATAAGTGTGATGATCGTGATTTGTATCATTCTTTCTTACCTCCGTCCTTGCCGACGTTATCGGCATTGTCGTCGCTATCCTTAGCGGCCTCTGCCTCAAGCTCGCGGTCAAATTCCTTGGCCATGGCCTGAGCTTCAAGCAGAAGCTCGTCGCTTTCTATTCCGTGGATGATGTTGTAAACCTTGCGCGGAACCTGGCCGAGAAGGCTCAGATTGACCGAAATTATGCCTGCTACAAATGAGGCATAGATGACCGATTTCGGCAGCCATACGACCGAAGTCGCGGTCGAGTTGCCTGCACGCTCGATAAGCTCAAGCGAGGGGCCGATGAGATAGATCATGAATCCGAAAACGATGATTCGAGTGATAAGATAATGCGCGGCGCGCAGCTTGGGCCAGCGCGCAAATGCGCCCTGAAGTATGTCCATACTGACGTGCTGATCTTCCCTTGTTGTAAGACCGGCGCCCACGAGAACACCCCAGATCATGATGTAGCGAAGAATTTCTTCCGCCCATACGATGGAGTTGTTGAGGGCATAGCGCCAGAATACCATCGCAAATGTAAGCCACATGATGGCGAACATTATGATGCAGCACATAACTAACTGGACCCATTCAATGCTTTTATCAATCTTCTTTAAAACGTTAAGCATTGTTTCCTCCTAAGTTTTTAAACAGCACCATAGTTAGCCGGGCTAACTATGGTACTGCGGTTTTTAAGTGCTGTGTGGTGGCTTTTTGATTACTTGCTGTAGGATGCGATAGAGTCGAGCAGATTGCCGAGACCGTAGCCGATGAATTCGTCATATATCGGCTGGCATGCGTCCTTCATTCTTGCGATCTCGGTCTGAGGCATCTCGTAGATCTCAACGCCGGCCTTCTCGATGGCGGCGATGTTATCCTGATCGGAAGTTGCGCGAAGCTCGAAGCAGTAAGCTTCGGACTCGATGACTGCCTCCTGGATGGCCTTCTGGATATCTTCGGGGAAGCTGTTCCACTTTTCCTGGTTCATGCAGATGACGTTCATCGCTGCAAGGTGATAGGTGTAGGACATGTAATTGTTAACTTCCATCCAGTTCTGCTGAACGATGTTTGCAAGGTCGCACTCGCAGCCGTCAACAACGCCCTGCTGAAGAGCCTGATAGGTCTCGGAGAAAGCGGTGGTGGTCGGGTTTGCGCCCATGTCCTTGAACATGTCAACGTAAATGGTAGCGTTAGGAACGCGGATCTTCATGCCCTTGAGGTCGTCAAGAGTCTTGATGGGAGACTTGACGCTGAGCATGTGACGGAAGCCGGAGTAAACGTTGCCGAGAACGTACAGGCCGGTGCCGTCTGCGATCTTGTTAAGCTCGGGGCGGATGAGGTTTGCGGTGACTTCCTTTGCAGCGTCAATGTTGCTGTACTGGAAGGGCAGGCCGAATACTGCAAACTCGGGCTTGTTTGTAACGGTTGCCCAAACGGAGCCTTCGGAGAAGCCCATGTCGCACGCGCCGGTGACGCACTGCTCCGCGATGTTCTGCTCGTCGCCGAGCTGCTCGTTTGCGAAGATCTTGACCTGGCATGCGCCGTTGGTCTTTTCTTCAACGAGTTCCTTGATCTTTGCCATCTGCTTGTGCTCGATGGAGTCCTCGGTGTAGACGTGGCCGATGGTCAGGGTGTACTTCGCGTCGGCGGTATCGCCGTCCTTGTTGGTGTCGCCCTCGCCGCCGCGCTTGCCGCAAGCGGTCAGAGAACACAGGGACAGAACCATTGCCAGGGAAAGTAAGAGAGCTATAAACTTTTTCATACATTACCTCCTATTGTGTTTTGTTCTTTTTCTCTCTTTACAGGCCGTGCGCGCCGTTTGGCTCGCAACGGCATGATTTACGGGGTTTGCGGATAAAAATTTCTGAAATAAAATTTCAGAGTGTGACACAGTATACGCGAGTGTCAAAATCGTTCCTGCGTCGTTTGTTATTGCCATTCTAATTCCAAAACGCTGTATTTTCAACAAATTTTTGCGTATTCGCTCATTTTTGACGCTTTTGCACAAAAACAGACAGTATATTTTGTGAATTATTATTTCCGAAATAATATTTCAGAAACGAAAATTAATTTTCCACTTATCTTTTGACGGTACTTGAAAAAAATTCGAGGATTTGTTATATTTAATACAATATTTAATGTGTATAGCAGTGATTTATCAAATTGTATGGAAGAAGGGGCGGCAATGGATAAAAAGCAAACTCCGGCGATGCTGCTGAAAATTAAATCAATGCGCGAAAATCTCAGCAAGGCGGAGCTTCTTGTGTGCGACTATATAATCGAGCATCCGGAGGAGGTCATCTATCTTTCGGTGTCCGAGCTTGCGGCCAAGAGCGGCGTGAGCGATGCAACGGTCATCCGCGCAAGCCAGAAGATAGGCAGCAGCTCCTATCAGGACCTGAAGATATCTCTTGCGCAGGATATAGTTACGCCGCTGCAAAGCGTAAATGAAGAGATCGAAGCCGGCGACCCTACAAATGTTGTAGTCGAAAAGGTGTTTCAGGGCATACTGCATACGCTCAATTACACTTACAGGCTCCAGGACGGCGGAATGCTCGAGCGCGCGGCGGACATGCTCTTTGGCGCAAACCGCATCTGCATATGCGGCCTTGGCAACTCACACGCCATCGCCGAGGATATCCAGCATAAGCTGATGCGCCTCGGCCTTAATGCGACGGCATATTCGGATAATCATCTTCAGGTTATATGCTCGTCGTTTCTCAAAAAGGGGGATGTGCTGTTTGCCGTCAGCCACTCGGGCAGCTCGCGCGACGTTGTTCATGCCGCGGAGATAGCGCTTGAAGGCGGAGCTGCGGTCATATCGCTCACAAATGTCGGACGCTCGCCGCTTGCGGATATCTCTACGATCGCGCTGCACACGGCCTCGAACGAAACTCGCTATCGCCGCGTTGCGCTGTCGTCGCGTATCGCGCAGATGGCGATAGTCGATGTGCTCTATACGATGATAGCGCTTAAAAAGCCGGACACGGCCGACGGCTTCTTCAAAATCGAAAAGGAATTGGTCAACACCAAGTATTAATGCAATGAACGAAAAAACAGCAGAAAAAAAGCCCTGCGCTTTCAGCGGCAGGGCGGTGTATAACGAAAATGCAATCAAGGCCTTCTGCAAGGTTCAGTATTCCGCGTTCAAAAAGAAAAATCAGATACTCATCGTTCTGCTTGGCCTTGCGCTCATTGTGCTTGCCGTGTGCGGACTTACCAAGGGCGTTGCGTCTATTGTTGTCGGGGTTATAGGCTGCTGGGTCATCACGCTGCCGGGAGTCGTTCCGAAAAGCGATGCGGATAAGCTTATCGCAGCAATGGACGGGAAATTCGGTACGTCAAAATACAGCTTTGACGATAAGGGCTTTGATATCGTCGCCGGAAGCGATACGAACAGGCTCGGATATGACAATATGATAAGGCTCATTGAGGATACCGATTATTTTTTCTTTTTTGCTACGCCGCAGCTTGCGTACATAGTCGAAAAGAAAACCCTCAATCCCAAGGCGGAGGAAAAATTCAAAGCTTACACCTCGCGCCGGGTCGGACTTGAGTGGACTTCTGCGCGCCCGTGGTATTCCCTGAATCTCAAAGCCGTGATAAATGATAAAAAGAATACTCGAAAGATACCCAAATAACGAAAAAATCCCGAGGTCAATGACCTCGGGATTTTCATTTAAAACATATCGGGATACAGGACCTGGGCGATGGCCTCGACGGTCGGGGCGCAGCGCATGCCTGGCATTGCATCTTCAAGCGAAAGGCGAACAAAGCGCTCGTTTTTAACGCAGTCGAGCTGCGAAAGCTGCGGATCGGCCTTCAGTGCGGCAACCTTCTCGTCATAGCTTGAGCCCTCATAGTCGTGGATGATGATGCACCAGGGATCGGCCACGGCCACGGCCGACGGCTCGACCGCGTCCCACGCCTTTGATATCTCGCCGAAAGCGTTTGTGCCGCCGGCGGCGGTGATGTAAGCCGACTCGATGTTTGCATTGCCTGCGGTGTAGAGCTTTTCGCCGATGAAGCTGTCGAGCACGAACACCGTTTTCGGTTCGGTTATCTCGCCGAGCTTATCGGTCACCGCTTCAAGGCGCGTGCTCTGCTCGCTGACGATCTCCTCAATGTTTTCAACATTAAACACCTTTGCAAGATCTCGCATTTCCTGCCACACGGCGTCAACGGTCTCGGCCTCGCTGACATAGACGGTGATCCCGGCCTTTTCAAGCTGAGCTACGGTCAGATCGTCGTCAAATATCCACGAGTTTGCATAGAGAAAATCGCAACCGCTGTCGATTATCTGCTGCGCCGTAGGATAGCCTATGCTGAGTGTCGGTATGCTTTCAACGGCGTCGGCGTATTCAGGCAGAGCGCCCAGCGAATGATTTTCCATGCACTTGCCGATGACCTTATCCGCAAGACCGAGCGCGCAGAAAACCTCGGTGCAGTTGGGGCCTGCCGTAACGACCTTCTGCGGAAGCGCCGTGACGGTGCTCTGCTTGCCGTGATTGCGGAAGCTCACGGGAGCGTAGCTTTCCTCGGGAGTGGGCTGCGCTGTCGGCTGAGCCGTTGGTTCCGGCTCGTTGCCCTTGCATGCGCACAGCGAAAATGCCATGACAAGGCACAGTAAAAATGCAACTATTCTTTTCATATATCTCTCCTTTTGTGATAAAAGAGCATTTGCGCATAATATACCACTATATAATTGGCATTTCAACGGCTTTTTGTTAATAAAAAAGGCATTGAGCATAAGAAAAATGTGTGTTATTATATGTATTTGTCGAAATGTACCTTACGGAGGCATTGATATATGGACGAGACTAATGTTTTAGACGAAATGCCGGCTGAGGAAATAACTCAGACGGAGAAAAAAAGCCGCGGCGGAAAGCATTCCAAGCCCGGCAAAAACGGGCGGCGCGGCGGCAAAAAGAGCAAAAAGGGCCTGGTCATAGCCCTGTGCGTGATCGCGGCGTTTGCGATCATTGCGGCGCTTTTCGTGTTTGTCGTTTACGGCGGACGGCACATGTACCTCAAAGCCGAGCTCGGCGACGGAGCACCGGCGGCGTCGGCATTTATGAAGGACAGCTCGGACGCAAGCTATGTCGGCGATGCGAATGTCAGCACGAGTAAAGAGGGTACCTATATATTAAAGGTCAAAAGCGGCGGCAAGGTTCGCCCGGAGTTGCTTATAGTGCGCGACACGAAGGCCCCGACTACCGATACAACCGAGGCTCAGATAACCATCGACGATAAATCGCTCGACCCCGAGACGGCTCTGGGCGAGATAAAGGATGCGTCGAAGGTCACCGCAACGTGGGAGAAAGAGCCGACCTACGGCACTGCCGGAGCGTACGATTGCAGCATAAAGCTTGAGGATGCCTGCGGAAACAGCCGCAGCGTCAAGCTTACGGTCAAGGTGCTCGGTCTTGTCGATGTTCTCGAGCACGAGGCAGGTCAGCCGCGCCCGAGCCTTAAGGACTTCATGGCCGTAGAGCGCGAGGATGCAAAGCTCGTGACCGATCTTAACGACATCACATGGGATAAGCTCGGCGACTACGAGGTCAAGGCCGAGTTTGACGGGAAGACCTTTACCTCGACCCTGCGCATAGTCGATACAACGGCTCCCGACCCGGACATCGTTCCGGCGGCGGTGCTTGTCGGCGGCAAGATAGAGGCCAAGGACCTTGCCCTGAGCGGCGGCGACGCGACCGCTGTGAGCTATGAATTTACCTCCGAGCCGGTGCTGTCGAAGGCAGGAACGGTCTCCTGCGGAATAAAGGCCACCGATGAAGCCGGAAACAGCTCGGAGAAGACCGGCAAGATCATCGTCTGCGATGCGATAGCCGAGCTTGAGGCATCGACGGATATGGTCACGGAAAGCGACGTGCTCGCGGCGCTTGGCAACGACTATGCCGGATACAAGATGGAAAGCGAGCCGTTCGAGCGCACAAGCCTCGGCGCACACGCGATGGTCTTCGCAAAAGGCGACGAGAAGATCAATGTCGGCGTTGTGATAAAAGACACCGTTGCTCCCACTGCCGAGGGCATCGACTGCCAGTGCAGCACCGGCTACTATTGCGAGCCGATAAAGTTTGTGACCAATGTTGCGGACATGTCCAAGGTCACGGCGAAATTCGTAAACGAGCCCGACTGGAGCGTTGAGGGCGAGCAGGATGTTCAGATCGTGCTCACCGACCGCGCCGGAAACGAGATCACGGTCGATGCAAAGGCGATCATAGCCCCCGATACGACTGTGCCTGTTATCTACGCCGCGCGCGACAGATACTGCTATGTCGGCGAAGCTGTGTCCTATTTTAAAGAGGTCTTTGCCGAGGATAACGCCGATCCCGAGCCGGAGATCGAGGTTGATAAGTCCAAGGTCGATGCAAAAACCGCCGGCACCTACGACGTTACCTACACGGCGACCGACCACGAGGGCAACACCTCGAGCGTTACGGTAAAATACACCTTAGTCGAGAAAAAGATCGACGACGCAAAGCTCGATGAGGTCGTTGACAAGGTCCTCAAGGAGATCATAACCGAAGATATGAGCGTGCCCGAGCAGGCATATGCGATATTCGATTACTGCTACAGCAATATCATCTACACCGGCACGTCCGACAAAACCGACTGGAAGAGCGAGGCTTACCGCGGCCTGACCGAGGGCGTGGGCGACTGCTTCACCTTCTATTCGGCAAGCTATGCGCTTTTGCAGAAGATAGATTGCCAGGTGCTCAGCGTTGAGCGCTTAAACGGCAAAACGCAGCACTTCTGGTGCCTTGTGAACCTCGGCACGGGCTGGTATCACTTCGATACCTGCAATGTCGGCCCCGAGCACCTGAGATGCTTCATGAAAACAAGCGAGGAGCTTGTCAAATACAGCGTGCAGTATTGGCGCTTTGACACGACACTGTATCCGCCGCTTGAAACAACGCCGTATTCAATGAGCTGAAAATGAAAAACGTACTTGAATTTTTAGAAAAAACAGCGCCCGTTTGCGGCGATAAGACCGCTTTTTCCGACGGCGAGGAGAGCCTGAGCTTTGCCGAGCTTGCGCATCTTTCGCGCGCCGGGGGAAGCGCGCTGATCGCCGGAGGGCTTAAAAACGAGCCAGTTGCGGTGTTCATGAAAAAAGCGCCGAAAACGATAGCCGCGTTTTTCGCGGTGCTCTATGCCGGGTGCTATTATGTTCCGCTGGATGCGTCCATGCCGCTTTACAGGCTGCAAATGATACTTGAGCGGCTTTCGCCGCGCGCCGTTATATGCGACGAGGCTTCAAGGAATCTTGCCGAAAAGCTCTCGCCGGAGGGCAGCGTTATGAATGCATCCGAGCTTTTTGCTGCCGATGAAAACGCCGCGGCGCTGGCAGCTGTTCGCGCAAAATGCATCGACACAGACCCGGCGTACATCGTCTTTACCTCCGGCAGCACAGGCGTTCCCAAGGGAGTCACCGGCTGCCACAGGGCGCTTATAGACTATGCAAACGCACTGTGTCCGGTTATCGGTGCGGACGAGGAGAGCGTTTTTGCAATGCAGGTGCCGCTTTATGTCGATGCCTGCATGAAGGAGCTGCTGTCGGTCATAAAATGCGGCTCGACCGCTTACCTTATGCAGCAGAGCATGTTCCTTTCGCCGATAAAGGCGGTGGAGTTTTTAAACGAGCACAGGGTCAACACGCTGTGCTGGGTGGCCTCGGCGCTGACGATCATATCCGGCCTTGGCGCGTTTGAGGACATTAAACCGCAATATATGCGCACCGTGTGCTTCGGAAGCGAGGTTTTCCCCGTAAAGCAATTGCAGCTTTGGCAGTCGGCCTGCCCCGGTGCGAGGTTTATTAACCTCTACGGCCCGACCGAGGCAACTGGCATGTCGTTTTACTATGTCGTTGACCGCGACTTCTCCGACGGCGAGCCTATCCCTGTCGGACGGCCGTTTGACAACACGGGCTTCATGCTCCTGCGCGAGGACGATACCGAGGCCGCATCCGGCGAAACGGGCGAGATATGCATCCGGGGCACGGCGCTCACGCACGGATATTTTGACGATCCCGAGCGCACCGCGGCGGCGTTCACTCAAAATCCTCTCAATAAGCACTATCCCGAGCTTATCTACCGCACGGGCGACCTTGGCCGACTCAATGAGCGCGGCGAGCTTGTGTTCGTTTCGCGCAAGGATCATCAGATAAAAAATATGGGTCACCGAGTCGAACTTGGCGAGATCGAGGCCTGCGCGGACGGATGCGAGGGCGTTGTGCGTTCGTGCTGCATGTTTGATAAGCAAAAAGGCAGGTTGCTGATGTTCTACATGGGCACTGCCGATGAAAAGACACTCGGCAAATATCTGCGGTCTATGCTGCCGCGATATATGCTGCCGTCGAAAATAAAACGGCTCGACGCTCTGCCGCTTCTGGAAAACGGCAAGATAGACCGAAATTCACTTAAAGATATGGAGATATAAGCCATGGAAGAGATACTCGATATATTAAACGGCCTCGGCCTTGACGCTGATTTTGAGCACTGCACTACGCTCATCGACGACGGCATCCTTGAAAGCCTCGATATCGTAACGATAATCGCCGAGCTGTCGGACGCTTTTGATATCACCATCCCGGCGCGCGATATCGTGCCCGAAAACTTCAACTCCGCCGAGGCCATGCTCAACATGGTAAACCGCCTGCTTGACGAATAAGCCGTGCTGTTTACGTCCTATGGCTTCATAGCCTTTCTGGCGGTACTTTTTGTACTGTATTATCTCATACCGAAGCGCTTCCAATGGCTGCTGCTTCTTGCTGCGGACATTGTGTTTTACGCCTGCGCCGGGTGGAAGGGCCTGTGCTTCATGGCGGCAACTGTTGTCGTCTCATGGGCGGCGACGAACCTCATGGGTGCGTCGCTTGCAAAGCAGAAGTCGTTCCTTAAATCCGACGAGGGCAAGACGCTCGAGCGCGCCGAGCGCAAGGCATACAAAAAGCAGTGTGAAAAGCACCGCAAGGTAATATTTGTGCTGGCGCTCGTTGCCGACCTCGGCATACTTGCTGCGCTTAAGTACACAAACTTCCTTATAACAAATGTCAACGCACTTTTTTCTGCCGATATTGCGGCGGTCGATTGGGTGCTCCCCCTCGGCATATCGTTCTACACCTTCCAGACCGTCAGCTATGTGATCGACGTCTACTGGGAAAAGGTCGAGCCGGAAAAGAATATCCTGCGCGTTGCGCTGTTCACATCATTCTTTCCGCTGCTCATTCAGGGCCCCATTTCGCGCTTTGGCGATCTGAAGGATACGCTTTTTGCCGAGCATAAGGCCGACTTTAAGCAGATATCCTTCGGCCTTCAGCGCATTCTTTGGGGCTATTTCAAAAAGCTAGTCATTGCCGACAGGCTGCTTGCTGCGGTCACAGCGCTGTGCGGCGATCCGTTGACGTACACGGGCGCGTATGTTTTCATCGGCGCCGTTTTGTACGCAGCCGAGCTTTATGCCGACTTCACCGGCGGCATAGACATAACCATCGGTGTTGCGCAGGTACTTGGAATAAAGGTGAAGGAGAACTTCATCCGTCCGTATTTTTCGCGCAATATCGCCGAATATTGGCGCAGATGGCACATTTCCATGGGCACATGGTTCAAGGACTATATCTTCTATCCGCTTTCGGTCGCGCCGTGGCTTCTGAAGCTTTCAAAATCTGCGCGCAAAAAAATATCCGACGGCTTCGGAAGAAAGCTGTCGGTGTATGTTTCGACGATAGTGACGTGGTTTCTCACCGGTCTGTGGCACGGTGCGGCATGGAATTTCGTCGTGTGGGGACTTCTTAACGCCTTCTTCATTCTGCTTGCCGAGGAGTTTAAGCCCGTGTCGCAGCGCTTCCGCGCAAAGCACGAAAGGCTTGTTTCCGGCTTCGGATACAGGGTGTTTGAAACGCTCAGAACGTTCCTGCTCATGTGCTCGCTGCGCGTTCTCGACTGCTACCGCGATGTTGCGGTGTCATTCCGCGCGCTCGGTACGGTGTTTACGGACTTTAACTGGGGCGAGGTATTCTCCGGCGCGCTTTTGCAGCTTGGACTTACGAGTGCGGATTATTTGATCGCCGCAGTCGGTGTTGTTATCATGTTTGCCGTTTCCTGCATTCAGGAAAAGCACGGCAGCGTGCGCGAGGTACTGTGGGAAAAGCCTGTTTTGTGCTATGCCGTGTTCTTCGTCCTTGCCGTTGCGGTCCTGACCTTCGGCGCGTACGGTGTGGGATACGATGCAACGCAGTTTATCTATAACCAGTTCTGAGGAAGCAAATGAGCAAAAAAAGCAATAAAAAACTGCATATTATCTGCCTTGCTGTTTTCACGGTGCTGCTGTGCGCCGCAGTATGGTTGCTTGGCAGGATAACCGAGCCGAAATACATGTCCGGCGTTCTCGAGGGCGCGATGACGCAGGAGTATTATAATGAAGAAAACTCGCACGATGTGATATTTGTCGGCGACTGCGAGGTGTACGAGAACTTTTCACCCGTAACAATGTGGGAGGAACATGGCATAACGAGCTACATCCGAGGCTCGGCGCAGCAGCTTATCTGGCAGTCGTACTATCTGCTTGAAGAAGTGTTCGAGCGCGAAAGCCCGAAGGTCGTTGTGTACAATGTCCAGTCGATGAAGTATGACGCTCCGCAGAGCGAGGCGTACAATCGCATGACGCTTGACGGTATGCCGCTTTCAAAGCATAAACTTGATGCGATAAAGGCCTCCATGACCGAGAATGAGGATATGATTAGTTACCTTATCCCGTTCCTGCGCTATCACTCGCGCTGGTCGGAGCTGACGGACGAGGACTTTGAGTACGCCTTCCGCCGCGACTCCGTGACTATCGCCGGCTACCTCATGCGCGCGGACGTTGAGCCTATGACAAAGCTGCCGACGGCGCCGGTGCTGGACGATTACACGATAGGCGACACATGCTGGGAATACCTTGACAAAATGCAGAAGCTGTGCGATGCTAACGGGGCAACGCTCATTCTTATAAAATCGCCGAGCCTCTGGCCGCACTGGTACGATCAGTGGGATGAGCAGATAAGCGATTACGCCGCCGAGCACGGCCTTGATTATATAAATCTGCTGGATGTTTCGGACGATATCGGCATCGACATGCAGACGGATACCTATGACGCGGGACTGCACCTTAATATCTACGGCGCGGAAAAGCTCTCGCGCTATTTTGCGGATATCCTCGCCGGGCGCTACGGAGTACCGGACCGCAGTGAGGATGAAACCATAGCCGCGGATTGGGAAAATAAATGCAATGCGTATTATGAGCTTCTGGCAGCACAAAATGCCGAGCTTGAGGAATACGGCTATCTTAAAAGCTGGACACTGGGGGACGAAAAATGAAAAAGTTTATTGCAATTATCCTTGCCGTTTTGTGCGTTTTCGCACTTTGCGCATGCGGGAATGACGGCGGCAGCAGCGACAACGATGCCAACAAAACCGCCGAGTACAAGCCTGATTACGGCGAGCTTTACTATGCCTCGGGCGACGTGAAGTTCGGCATTCTCGATCCTGCGGCGGATGTCCTGTCCGCACTCGGCGAGCCTGACAGCACCTTTGAATCCAACAGCTGCGCGTATCAGGGCAAGGACAAGTTCTATTACTACGACGGTTTTGAAATTCTGGTAAACGACGTTGACGGAACCGAGCGCATAACGGGCATCACCGTTGCCGATGACACCGTTTCAAATCCGCAGGGAGTGAAGATCGGCATGAAGATCGACGAGGCGCTCGCGCTCATGGACGGCATCGAGTATGCTCAGTCGGGCGATACATATAAGTTCACCGTCGGCTCAACCCTGTTCAGGATTCAGGCCGGCGACGACGGCACGGTGGCTGCCGCGGAATACTCCGTTGCCGCAAACGATAAGTGAGGTGCGCCATGGCTGAGTATAAAAAGATGAAGCTCGAAGACGTTTTTGCCGACATTGAAAAGATAATGGGAGCTGACGCTTCCAACGAGGAAAAGAGCATGCAGCTGCGCAAAAAAGCCGCCTCGGCTTACGAGCAGGAGGATGATCCTGCCGCTGCGGCTTATTACGACGAGGCGATAGCCCTCGGCTGCGTCGAGGCCGACATGCTGCCGGAGGTGCTTTTCCGCGGCGGCGTGAGCTTTGCAAAGCTTGATGAGAAAAAGTCGTTTGAGCTTTTAAAGCGTGCTGCCGAGCTTGGCCATGTCAAGGCAATGCTCAACCTGGCCGTTTGCTATCAAAAGGGCGTCGGCACGTCGAAGAACGAAAAAGAGTGCTATAAATGGGCGCTGGCTGCCGCCAATGCCGGGGATATAGAGGCAATGTATATCTGTGCTCTGTGCTCGGAGCAAGGCTTCGGAACCAAAAAAGATCCCACCGAGGCGTTCGCGCGCTTCAAGCGTGCCGCCGAGGCAGGAGTTGTTGACGCAATGTATAAAACCGCGCTCAACCACGATCGCGGCGAGGGCACCTTCCGCAATCCGCAGGCGGCGTTTGAATGGTTCAAAAATGCGGCCGAAATGGGTCATCCCGACGCACAGCATGATCTTGCCGTGTGCTATGCAAACGGCGAGGGAACGGCTGCCGATCCGTCGGAGGCCTTCCGCTGGATGAAGCTCTCGGCCGAAAACGGCAATGTTGACGCAATGCGCCTTGCGGGCGGCTGCTATTATAACGGCTTCGGTGTTAAGGAGAATCCGAAAAAGGCCTTTGAGATGTTCAAAAAAGCCGCAGAGCTCGGCGACGTTGACTGCATGCGTATGACGGGCGACTGTTACGCAATCGGCAGCGGCGTTAAGCAAAATCGCGATGAGGCAATGCGCTGGTATCGCATAGCCGCCGAAAACGGCGACATGGACTCGCGCGAAATGATGGAAAATTACTGATAGAAATTGCAGAAAAAAGCTCAGCAGGCGAGAGCCTGCCGAGCTTTTTATATTTGCGCATTGATTATTGTGTTCGCATCAGGTATCACCGAGGTGCCCATATCCGGAAAGGATGTGACGGCGCTCATAAGCCCGACCATTGCAAAGGCAATGACCGCGAGCAAGGCAATGACTATAACGGCGATGATAAACCCCGTGCGTATGTTTGCCTTTGCGCGGCGGATCTCCTCGTCCTCTTCCTGCCTGTTTTTCTTCATCGTGCCTCACCTCCGACAGCACTATTTTATATCATATAAAAATATTGTCAACAAACTGTCTGTTAACATTGACAAGGGCGCAGACTGTGCTATAATAACAACACACGTTGCGCAACGCATGTTGCATAAAAAGGAGTGATAATAATGCCGCCGAGAGTGAAGTTTTCGCGCGAGGAGATAATTGCCGCGGCGCTGGATATCGTGCGGCGGGGCGGAATGGACGCGCTCACGGCAAGGAGCCTTGCGGCGGAGCTAGGTTCGTCCGCAAAGCCGGTGTTCGGCCTTTTCGAGAATATGCAGGAGGTGCAGGATGAGGTCGTGCGCGCGGCAAACGCCGAGTATCAGAAGTTTTTGTATGCCGAGATGATGCGCGGAGCCTATCAGCCGTATAAGGCCAGCGGTATGGCCTACATCGCATTCGCACGGAAGGAAAAAGAGCTGTTCAAGCTGCTGTTTATGCGCGACAGGACGGACGAAACTACCGAGACCGAGGACGAGAGCCTTGACGATATCATAGCGCTCATATCCCGAAATACCGGGCTGAGAGAGGAGCAGGCGCGCCTTTTCCATCTTGAGATGTGGATATTCGTCCACGGCATTGCGACGATGATAGTAACGGGATACCTCGACTGGGAAGAGGAATATGTCAGCCGCACTCTGACCGACGTATACGAGGGACTTAAAATGCGCTGGTGCGGAGGAAACGGAAAATGAATGCGATAGAGATAAAAAAGCTTACGAAAAAATATAAGGATGTGACCGCAGTCGATGGACTTGAGCTGAGCGTTCGGCAGGGCGAGCTGTTTGCTCTGCTCGGCGTCAACGGAGCGGGCAAAACTACGACGATAAAAATGCTCTCGTGCCTGACCTCACCCACATCCGGCGAGGCGCTGCTCGGCGGAAAAAGCATAGTTTCTCAGCCGGGTGAGGTGAAGCGCATCATAGGAGTATCGCCGCAGGAGACGGCAGTTGCGCCGAACCTGACGGTCATGGAAAACCTCAAGCTTATGTGCGGCGTACACGGACTTTCAAAGGAAGAAACGCGCGCAAGAGCGCAGGCGCTGTGCGAGGAGTTTGAGCTTGGCGAGGTCGTCAAGCGCAAGGCCGGTAAGCTCTCCGGCGGCTGGCAGAGAAGGCTCAGCATAGCAATGGCACTCACCGGCGACCCCGAGATACTGTTCCTCGACGAGCCGACGCTCGGCCTTGACGTAATTGCACGCAGTGAGCTGTGGGATACAGTGCGCGCTCTCAAGGGCAAAAAGACGATAATACTCACAACGCATTATATGGAGGAAGCCGAGGAGCTGTCCGACCGCGTCGGCATCATGCGCGGCGGAAAGCTGCTGGCCCTCGGCACGGCCGAGGAACTAAAAGCCCTTGCCGGAAAAGAAAAATTCGAGGATGCGTTCGTCGCGATAGTAAAGGGGGAGGGGAAATGAAAATGCTGAACTTCTCCTCGCGCACGGCAAAGGAGATCCTGCGCGACCCCGTCAATCTCGGCTTCGGTCTTGGCTTTCCGGTGGTGCTTATCCTGCTGCTGTCGGCGATCCAGGCAAACGTACCCGTGTCTGTGTTCCAGATCGACAGCCTTGCGCCCGGCATGACCGTGTTCGGCCTGTCGTTCATGACACTTTTTGCGGCAACGCTTATTGCGAAGGATCGCGAAAGCGCGCTTTTGCAGCGGCTTTATACAACGCCGCTCACGGCTGCCGATTTCATTTTCGGCTATACCTTGCCGCTGCTGCCGATAGTTCTGTGCCAGGCTGCAGTGTGCTTTGTAACGGCGTTTTTCCTCGGCCTTGAGGTGACGGTGAACGTCCTGTGGTCGGTGCTCATGATAATTCCGGCCTCGGTGTTTTTCATTGCACTCGGACTTCTGTGCGGCAGTGTGCTGAGCGTAAAGCAGGTCGGCGGCATATGCGGTGCGCTGCTGACAAACCTCACCGCGTGGCTGTCGGGCATATGGTTTGATCTTGAGCTTGTGGGCGGTGCGTTCAAAAAGGCGGCCGAACTGCTGCCGTTCTGCCACGCTGTGAGAGTGGAGCAGGCCGCCTACGCAGGAAGCTTTGCGGATATCTGGCCGGATCTCGCGTGGGTCATAGCTTACGCCGCCGCTGCCGTCATTTTCTCGGTTCTGGCCTTCCTGCACCAAATGAAGCACCAGTGATAAGAACGAACAACCCCTCCGGCGGAGCCGGAGGGGTTGTTATTGACACGGGGATGTAAAAGATTCTATAATAATTAAAATAAAATGAGACGATTGGAGGCGCTGTGGATGCTCAGAGTCAAAACTCCGGATGAGGTGCTTGCACTTATTGAAGAAAGCTTTTCGCCGCTTGAAGCCCGGTGCGAGAGCACAGAGCTTTGCGACGCGGTCGGGAGGGTACTCGCCGAGGATATATGCGCAGCGGAGTTTGTTCCGGACTTTGACCGCTCCACCGTTGACGGCTATGCCGTGCGCGCGGAGGACACATTCGGCTGCTCGGACTCGCTGCCGGCCGTTTTGCGCCTTACGGGAAAGATCAAAATGGGCAGTGGAGCGGAAACGGCGCTTTCGCCCGGCGAGTGCTGCGCCATACCGACGGGCGGCGCCGTGCCGGAGGGCGCGGACTGCTGCGTTATGCTTGAATACGCCGAGGACTACGGCGACGGAACCGTCGGCATAGCAAAGCCCGGCGCTCCCGGCATGAATATGATCTTCCGCGGAGACGATGTTTTCCCTGGCAAGAAAATGCTCGAAAAAGGGCGCGTTTTATCGCCGCAGGATATCGGCGCGCTCGCCGCGGCCGGCGTGACTGCCGTGCCGGTCACAGGCAGAATAAAGGTCGGCGTTATCTCGACGGGCGACGAGCTTGTGGAGGCCGGATGCGCGCCTGCAAAGGGACAGATGCGCGACGCAAACGCCCCGATGCTATGCGCGATGCTTTCGCGCTTTGGTGCGCGATGCGTGAGATACGGCATATGCCCCGACGATGTGCAGGTGCTTGAAAAAACCGTGCGCCGCGCGCTTGACGAGTGCGATGCCGTCATAATATCCGGCGGAAGCAGCGTCGGCGAAAAGGATGCAAGCGTCCGAGTGACGGCTTCCGTCGGCGAGGTGTTGCTCCACGGCGTTGCGATGAAGCCAGGAAAGCCGACGATACTCGGCAGGGCTGGAAATAAGCCGATACTCGGCCTGCCGGGGCACCCCGTCGCGGCGTATTTTGCGGCGAACATATTTGCTCTGCCGCTGATAGCCCGGCTCGAAGGCAGACAGCTGCACCGCCGCAGCGTAAAAGCGCGGCTGAGCGAAAGCGTCAGCGCAAACCACGGCCGTGCGCAGTACACCGGCGTTAGACTTGAGCGGCGCGCGGACGGACTGTATGCAGTGCCGGTGCGCACAAAGTCAGGCCTTATAACTAACCTCGCCGGAACGGACGGGTATTTCTGCATCGACAGGGACTGCGAGGGCCTTCCGGCAGGAGCCGAGGTCAGCGTCATATTCGGAGAATGAAGATGGCTTTTTCTTATCTTACAAACGTGCCTCTTGAAAAGGCAAAAAGTGATTATATCGAGCTTCTCACGGACCATGGATTCGGCCCGGAGAGCGAGACAGTTTCTGTGCAGAGCGCCTGCGGCAGGGTGACTGCAAAGGCTGTTTATGCCGCGATCTGCGCGCCGCACTACGCGGCAAGCGCCATGGACGGCATTGCGATAAAGGCAAAGGACAGCTTCGGCGCAACGGACACGACGCCGGTGACGCTCGCTGCCGGGCAATTTGCCGTTGTCGATACCGGCGACCCGATACCGGCCGGCTGCGACGCCGTCATAATGGTCGAGGAGCTTGTGCATAACCCCGACGGCAGCGTTACTATCCACGCACCGGCGGCCCCGTGGCAGCACATTCGCCAGATAGGCGAGGACATATGCGCAGGGGAGATGATCCTGCCCTCGTATATGAAGATAACTCCCTCGGCGGTGGGCGCGCTCATTGCAGGCGGCGTGCTGGAGCTTGAGGTTTTCAGAAAGCCGCGCGTTGCGATAATCCCCACGGGGGATGAGATCGTTGCGCCGTGCGCAGATCCCAAGCCCGGCGACATTTTAGAGTTTAACTCCTCAATATTCTCGTCGATGCTCAGTCAATGGGGCGCGCAGCCCGTGGTTTACCCGATAATCCCGGATGATCATGAAAAGATAAAGGCCGCGGTCAGCCGAGCGGCGGACGAATGTGACATGGTGGTTTTAAACGCCGGATCATCCGCCGGACGCGAGGACTTTTCGGCCGGCGTTATAGGCGAGCTGGGGCAGGTGCTGTACCACGGCATTGCGATAAAGCCCGGCAAGCCGGCGATACTCGGCCGGTGCGGCGCAAAGCCGGTGCTCGGAGTGCCGGGATACCCGGTGTCCGGCATAATCGTAATGGAGGAGCTTTTAAAGCCGCTTGTCGATATCTTTACGGGCGCTTCGGCGGAGAACAAGCGCTATGTTGACGCCGTATTAACGCGCCCGGTTGTGTCGGGGCTTAAATACCGCGAGTTTGTCCGCGTGCGTATGGGATATGTCGGCGATAAGCTCACAGCGTCGCCGCTCAGCCGCGGAAGCGGCGTGGTCTCGTCGTTCATGAAGGCCGACGGCATAATGGAAATTCCGCAGGAGGTCGAGGGCTTCGAGCGCGGAGACCATGTCAGGGTGCGCCTGCTGACGGATGAGGATAAGCTCAGGCATAGCCTCGTTGTCATAGGAAGCCACGATCCGCTTATTGACGAGCTTGCCGATATGCTGCACCGCGCCGATCACGGCATAAGCCTCAGCTCGACTCACGTCGGCTCGATGGGCGGCATAATGGCGATAAAACGCGGCGAGGCGCATGCCGCCGGCTGCCATCTGCTCGATACGGGCACGGGCGAGTATAACCTCAGCTTCATGCGAAAATATTTTCCCGAGCACGACGCTTATCTTGTCCGCTGCGTCGGCAGACTTCAGGGACTCATGGTCGCAAAGGGCAATCCGTTGGGGATAAACGGCTTTGCGGACATATCGCGCGAGGGCACTCGCTATGTAAACCGTCAAAAAGGCTCGGGAACGAGAATACTGGCAGACTACCTGTGCGAGATTAACGGCCTTGACAGTGCAAAAATTTACGGCTATGAGCGCGAGGAGCTTACGCATACCTCCGTTGCGGCGCAGATCGCGGCAGGCTCGGCCGATGCCGGCATGGGCATATATTCGGCTGCAAAGCTGTATGATTTAGACTTCGTTCCGGTGTGTACGGAGGAATATGACCTCATAATCCCCGAGCATGCGTGGGAGAGCGCGCCCGTGCGTAAGCTTCTGGACGTGCTGCAAAGCAAGGCTTTTGCCGACAGACTCCGGCAGCTCGGCGGCTATACGCTCACCGCGCCGGGTGAAATTATAGAGTACGGCATATAGTATTTTTATAAAGGACACGAAGGGAGGATGCAAATGACAAACTATGCAGGCTACATGGGCAAGGTCATCCGCCTCGACCTCGGCAGCCGAAGCGTTTCGGAATATCCGTGGACGGACAGGGACAGGCAGCTGTATCTCGGCGGCAAGGCGATGGCCTCGAAGATCATGTACGATACTTTCACCGGCAGCGAAAAGCCGCTTGAGCCGGAGAACATCATCGTCATCTCAACAGGACCGCTGACGGGAACGGGCGCGCCCAGCTCGAGCAGGTTCAACATCTCCACTCTTTCGCCGCAGACGGGCATAACCACATCGTCAAACTGCGGCGGAAACTTCGGGCACTATCTCAAAAAAGCCGGCTACGATGCGCTCATCATTGCCGGAAAATGCGAAAAACTCACATGGATCGAGATACATAACGACATCATAAAATTCCACGATGCCCAGGAGCTTAAAGGCCTCTGCACAACGCCGACGCAGGAGAGCATACAGCAAAAGCTCGATGAGGAGCGCGGCTGCGAGGTCAAATGCGGCAAGGTCGTTATCGGCCCGGCAGGCGAAAACCTCGTGAAATACGCATCGGTTTTCAGCAACGAGCGCGCCGCCGGACGCGCCGGAGTCGGCTGCGTATTCGGCTCGAAAAACCTCAAGGGTATTGCCGTTTCCGGCACGCACGAGGTGAGCATTTATGATCCCCAAAAGACGCACAAGCTGTTTGAAAAATGGGTCGAAACGCTCAAAAAGCATCCGCTGACCGGCAATCAGCTGCCCAAGATGGGCACGGCCGGCCTTGTGACGACGATGCAGATGCGCGGCCTTTTGTCAACGCGCAACTACGCCAAGGGGCAGTTTGAGGACTTCGAGCTTGTAAACGGCGAAACGCTGGCCGAGGATATAAACATCGTCAACAAGGGCTGCCTTTCCTGCCCGATGAAGTGCGCGCGCACCGTCAAGGTCGGCGATCACGAGGTCAAGGGGCCGGAGCTTGAAACGCTCGGACTTCTCGGCGGCGGCATAATGAATAACGACCTGAAGCTCATATGTAAATGGAACTATGAGCTTGACGAGCTGGGCATGGACACGATATCCTGCGCAAGCACCGTCGCATGGGCGATGGAGGCAAACGAAAAGGGCTTGTGGAAAAACGGTCTGCAATTCGGCAAGACCGCAAACCTGAGCGCGGTTTTCCGCAGCATTGCAAACCGCCAGGGCATAGGCAACGAGCTTGCCGAGGGCACACGCACGCTCAGCAATAAATACGGCGGCAAGGAGTTTGCCATCCAGTCGAAGGGTCTGGAGCTTGCGGCCTACGAGCCGCGCAAGGCCGTCGGCCAGGGACTCGGCTACGCTGTCTCAAACCGCGGCGGCTGCCACCTAAACGGCGGCTACCTCGTAATTCTCGAGGGACTTGGACTTAATGTCAACAGCCAGACGCCGCATGCAAAGGCGGATCTGTGCATGCTCATGCAGGATCTTATGGAGTCGGTATCGTCGGGCGGACAGTGCCTGTTTACGTCCTACGCGCTGTTTCCGAGCTTCCTGCTGTCGGGGCCGAACAGCTTTATAACGCGCACAGTGAATGCCGTCATGCCGTATATCGGGCCGGCCGTAAGGCTTATAAACAAGTATCCGCGAGCGATAAAAATGAATCTTCCGCTGCTGCCGCACACATATGCGCTCAAATACGCCGTCGGCATGAAAATGGATCTCGGCAGGTTTATCCGCATCGGCGAGCGCAGCTACAATGTCGAGCGCGCGGTCAACGCAAAATTCGGCGTGAACGCCTCGTGCGATACGCTGCCCAAGCGCCTTACCGACGTTCCGCAGGATCCCAAGGATCCAAAAACGAAGGTGCCGCTCGAGACAATGAAAAAGACATACTATAAGGCTCGCGGCTGGGGCAGCGACGGTCTGCCCGGCGCAAAGAAGCTTCAAAAGCTTGAGATCGCGAGCAACGCCGAACAGGAGGAGGCCGTATGATAACAGTCAAAATATTCGGCACGTTCCGCCTCGACAGCGGACTTAAGCAGATGCAGGCGGACGTAAAGACCGCAAAGGAGCTGTATCCGCTGATAATGGACGAGGTAAAGCGCATAGACCCGAACACTAAGCTTACGATAAAGGACGTAAAGGGCTGCATCCTGTCGCGCGGCGGCAAACAGATAAGCCCATCGACGCGGCTCGACGACGGCGACGTTATCTGCCTCGTGCCGGCCGTAGCAGGAGGGTGAGCCATGGTTTATGCGATAGATCGGAGCATTTGCAACGGCTGCGACGCCTGCTCGAGCACCTGCCCGACGCACGCGATCTCGCACGACGTTAAAGCCGAAAAAAACAGCATCGACCCTGAATACTGCGTTTCGTGCAATCTGTGCTCAAGCTTCTGCGAGCGAAACGCCATAAGGCGCGCGGACGGCCGCTTTACGCCGTACAAGGGCTGGGATAAGTGGAACATGCCGCTTATAGACACTCGGCGCTGCACGGGCTGCTCGCTGTGCATTGAGGAGTGCCCGATGAACGCGCTTGCGCTCACCGGCGCAAAGGAACACGGGGATATACACACCTATGCGTATCTTAAAAGCGCAGGCCGCTGCATCGGCTGCGAAAAGTGCGCCTCGCGCTGCCCGATAGAGGCGATCGAGATGATACCTCAGCTCGCTCCCGACGGCACAGAAAACCCCGTCAATGTCCGCCCCGAGTATCTCAAAACGCCGGCAAAGGCGAAGAGCCTAAAGCGCTTTATGAAATGAACGCAGCAGCGCCGCCGAGCAAATCGGCGGCGCTAACTTTGTGTTGCAATGGATGTGCATATATGGTAGTATATCAAGCAAAGACACATAATTCAGAAAGCGGTGGACGAGCCTCTTTCCGAAGCAAGCTTTGGCCGCAGGGGGAATGTCTCTGCGGAGCGGCTGCTTTGGAGGAGGTTTAATTTTTTGCAAAAAACGATGAAAGAGAGGAAAACAGATGAAAAAACTCATTGCCCTGCTTTTAGCCTGCGTAATGGTGCTTTCGCTGTGCGCATGCGGCACCGGCGATAAGCCCGAGGTGAGCGAAACGCCTTCGCCCACGGAGCAGGTATCAAACGTCGATACCTGCATACTCATGGAAGCGGACGAGAATATGATCAATACATACTCGCTGCTTGCCGTTAATCCGAACGCACCGTTTACCGATGCCGACGGCAACGCCGTTTCCGACGTCAAAATTAACGCCGACGGCGCGGAAACGTTCATTGACTGGATGCTCTCCGAGGCAAGCAAACTCATTAAGGAATACGGTGTTGAGGAGTACGGTGATAATCTCTTTTACCTCAAGGACGATGCGCCGAAGTACGACGATAAGATCGCAAATGCCTCCGACGAAAACAGAGTGATCCGCCTTTCCACCACGACCTCCGTCAAGGACTCCGGACTGCTTGACTATATCCTCCCCGTTTTTGAGCAGGAGTACGGCTACAAGGTCGAGGTGCAGTCGGCAGGCACCGGCAAAGCCATAGCTGCCGCAAAATACGGCAATGCGGACGTTATCCTCGTCCACTCGAAGGCTCAGGAGGAGGCTTTCGTGGACGAAGGCTTTTCCTACGTTCTGAACGGCTTTGATTCCGAGCGTTTGAGCTTCATGTATAACTACTTTGTGCTGTGCGGCCCGTCGAACGATCCGGCAGGCGTGAAGGACTGCGGCAGTGTTCTTGATGCGTTTGCAAAGATAGCCGACGGCAAGTATCCGTTCGTATCGCGCGGCGATAACTCCGGCACGCATACCAAGGAACTCTCGCTCTGGCCGGAGTCTCTTGGAATAAGCGAAGATCCCAAGAGCTTTGCCGACTATACGCAGTGGTACACCTCGGCAAATGCCGGCATGGGAGCATGCCTCGTCATGGCCGAGCAGATGCACGCATATATCCTCACGGATAAGGCCACCTTCCTTACCTTTGTCGCCAATAACGGCGTGATGGACTGAAATAAAGAAAAGATCGGGCCTGCTTTCGCGGCAGACCCGATTTCTTGAGAGATAACTATGCAGACAGCTTTTGAAAAAGCAATAGAACTTATGATCACGGCAGACCCGGAGCTTCTGAACATTCTCGGCGTGACCGCGAAAATGAGCCTTTCAAGCTCGCTCATCGCGCTGCTTCTCGGCGTTCCGCTGGGACTGCTGCTCGGCGCTGCGAGCTTCAGAGGGCGCGGACTGCTCGTTGTTCTAAACCGCACGCTCATGGGAATGCCGCCGGTCGTATGCGGACTTATATTTTATCTGTTCTTTTCCGGAGTCGGCCCTTTCAGAGGCGCGGAGCTTCTTTTCACGGTCGAGATCATGATAATTGCGCAGGTCGTGCTGATAACGCCGATCGTTGCAGGAAGCATGGAAACATATGCTTCGTCCGTCGCCCCGGCCGTGCGCGAGAATGCGTGCGGACTTGGGCTTGGCAAAGGCAAAACCTTTGCGCTGCTTCTAAACGAGTGCGTCTATCAGGTGTTTTCGGCGTATCTTCTGGCATTTGCACGCGCCATAGCCGAGGTCGGCGCGGTGTCGATGGTGGGCGGAGCGATAGCGTGGAAAACGAACGTCATGACGACGGCTATCATGGAGTATACGAACAAGGGCAATTTCTCAAAAGGCATTGCTCTCGGCATTATACTTCTGGCGCTGTCGTTTGTCGTGAACATCGTTTTGTCGCTGCTGCAAAGGAGATTGAGCAAATGAAGATAAGCGCTTTTACGAAAACTTACGGCGGCAGGACGGTCCTCGATATGCCGGAAACAGAGCTTGAACATGGCGCGTCTTATGCCGTGATCGGTGCAAACGGCAGCGGAAAATCAACGCTTGCCCGGATCCTTGCAGGGGTCGAAAAGCCGGACGGCGGAAAGACTGTCATATCCGGAATAACGGTCGGCTACATGCCGCAGAAAAGCTATGCGTTCCGAATGACGGTTATGCGCAATTTGCTCGTCGGCGCAAATGACGAGGAGCGCGCGAGGTATCTCATGCGAAAGCTGGGGATAGAGCATCTTGCGTCTGAGCCGGCACATAAGCTTTCCGGCGGCGAGACGGCGCGTATGGCGCTGGCAAGGCTGCTTATGCGTGATCGACAGCTGCTGATAGTTGACGAGCCGACGGCAGCAATGGATATGGAGTCCGTAACGCTCGCCGAGCGGCTGCTTGCCGAATACAGAGAAAAAACCGGCTGCACGCTCCTGCTTGCCACCCACAGTCTGCGTCAGGCCGAGCGGCTTACGGAAAAAACCTTGTTTTTCAATTTCGGAAAACTCGTTGAATTCGGCCCGACGCAGCAGATAATAACGCAGCCTTCCTGCGAACAGACACGGAGATTTATAGAGCTGTACGGCTCATAAGCAAAAAGCTCCACCATTAGGCCGACTGATACAATAAAATATAAGCTGACAAG
>DKRV01000039.1 GCA_002472405.1 Clostridiales bacterium UBA7273
AGGCTGATGTTATCGAAATACGCGGTGCCGCCGTTGTTTTTGTAGATAAGGTAGACCTTCATCATTTTCACCGGCTTATCCTGCTTCGGAACAACGATGCCGCTTGCAAACTGCCAGTCCGTGTAGTCCTTGCTGAACGGGATGAAATGCCATTCCTCTCCGCTCACGCCGGTGTAATACACTGCCGCGAGCATGCCGAAGTAGGGCTTTTCACCTTCGTACACAGTCGCCGTGCTGCCTACCGCCGTCGCTTTGCCCCAGCCCGATACGATGTATGTGCCAAAAATGAACGCAGGAGCATATCATGCGATATGCTCCTGCGAATTTGATTTTCATGTGCGCCATTTATACCAATGTTTTAAATGTCTATGCATATCTCTGACGAACGCATAGTATCACAGCGGCAATGCTTGCTGGTATAGTGGCATTCTAGTCTGCGAAAATGCTACAGATTTTTTCTTTAATAGACTGCACTTCATATTTCCCTTTAGTAAAAGATATTATCATTTGATTTTCAGGAAAATTGATAGAAATCGATATATCAGACGTTCCGCATTTCACCATAGAGTTAGCTGTATTAGCTATCGAACAAACTAACTCATCAGCTATAACCCTATCATCTATACTGGCTATAAACACACCCTCAAAATCGTTCACATCAACTTGATTAAACAAGCAGCTCAACTTCATTTTGTCGCATGCTGCCGAAAATCTTGGCACTGGAATAAGGGTAACTGCCGCTGTCATTTTCAAGTTTTTCCCAATCTTTAACAGAGTTTGGACTTTATCTTCATCTGATTCTATAAGAACAATTATCTTTTGATCTAGAAAAACATCTAATATTGATAACAATACACTGGTTGAAAAAGATACGTTACTAACATAAATGTCATCATGCTTCTTGTAGCTAAAGCAAGCTACTTTAGTTTTCCTCATCTTATTAGCCCTCCATAAATACCGGCACCAATTGTCCCGATCTGAATATGTGAGGGATACTTGGGGAGATGCATATGCAATAATGTATTTGACCCAACATCAATTCTGAAAGTTTTTCCGATCTTTAGCATAGTACCTCCATTATTTTTTTGCCAAACTGCATCTGGTGATAATGCTCTAATATTACCAAATTTAATTCCGCCGCTTCTTCCCGTTTTTGCACCTAGACTAGCAGCAATTTTAAATCCGCCACTAGCAATCTGTGATGCACCTGCGGTGATACCTCCTGTCATAAATCCATCTGCAAAACCATCTACAGCTGCCCTTGCAGATTTCTGAACTACCGTCGAAAAGCTATCTCTAGATGCCACAGAATTTACCGCCGTTGTTACAGTGCTAATACCGGCAGATATAGCCCCTGCAGCACAAGCAGCCTTAACTCCTGCGATAAGTGCCGGTAATGCAGCGCCTCCTGTAAGAGCCGTTACCCCTACACCAACTGCAATTACTGCCGCACCCACTGCTATCTTCGCAACTATTCCCCAAGCCTCACCACTTGGGTCACTTCTGTTCACCGGGTCATTTTCGCAATATGCGAACATGTTGGTGCTCAGGAGGCCGGTTGCATCGGTTGAGGCGTAGCTGTCGGCGTTTATGAAGCGGCCGATTTCGGGGTCGTAGTAACGCGACTGGAGATAATAGAAGCCGGTTTCAGAGTCGTAATAATAACCGCGATAACGGAGCGGATTTATGTCAGCTAATGTTCCGCTGCTGCTTATTATCTTGCCCCAGGGATCGTAGGTGTAGCTTGCGACAACGCTTCTGCTGCTGTTGACGATTCGAACGACATCGCCCTGCGCGTTGAGGATGTAATAGTACAATGTATTATTGTACTTCATCGCCAGCGGCTGGTTGTTCTCGTCGTAGACGAAGTCGATGGTCTTGCCGCCGCCCGTCTGCCGCGTCACGAGGCCGCTGAGGGTCGTGAAATCATACCTCGTCGAGCCCACAGTCTTGCTGCTGCGAACGCCCGCCATATCGTAGGTATAGCTTATATTCGTGCTGCCGACCTTGGCCGTCGCCAGTCTGCGTCCCTGCGTCCATGTGAACGTGCTGCCGTCGTAATACTTCGTCGGATTTCCGCCGGAGTAGGTGATAGTATTGCCACCATACGCCGTCAGCAGGTCGCGCCACGCACTGTTGCCGTAGGTATAATAATTGGTCGTCGTGCTGCCAACTTTTTTGCTCTGAATGTTGCCCGCGGTGTCGTAGCTGTACTCATATCTCGTTCCGCCGACCGTCGCCGAGGTAAGCTGCCCCTGCTGGTCGTAGCCATAGGTTGCGCGGGTCGTCGTTGAGCTGCCCGAATCGAGGATCTTGATGAGGCGTCCGTTGCTGTCGTAATAGCAATTATCGCCATAGATCAGGTTGCCCGACGAGTCGCGGTAATTGACGTAGTTCGGCAGCGCGGTCACATAGCCGTTATCCGTGCGGAAGTTATACGCCTTCGTCATGACGCTGCCGATGGCCTTGCTTCGCAGCTGATTCGCTCCCTGATACGTGTAGGTCACGGGGATGCTCGAGTTCTGAACAGTCGCGTTCAGGCTTGAGAGCAGGCCGGTCGTCGTGCTGTAGGCGTACGACATGGTCGTCACGCCCCCGGCGTTATACCAGCTCTGCTTCGTCAGGCGATTGGAAGCGTCATAGATATGCTCCGTGCGCTGCTCGAACGTGCCGCTGTTATACTCGTTACTGCGGATCAGGCGGCCGAGGCTGTCGTATTCGTAATTATACTCTTCCCCCGCCGTCGAGGTCTGCTTTGCAAGCTGTCCCGAGGCATCGTAGGCATATTCATATGTGACGTTATTATACTGTTCTTTTGTCGTCCTGTCAAATTTGTCGTAGGAATACTGAACGGTCTGGTCATTACCAAACGTCATTTTCTGCAATCGCCCGTTGTTCACGCCGCTTTCGTACTGGTATTTTGCGAGCAAAAGGAAAGCAGGAGCATATCATGCGATATGCTCCTGCGAATTTGATTTTAATTGCTAATTGCCGTCAGCAGGTTCGTCAGGGATAAAGTCCAAGATATAACCTGAATTTTCTGAGTACCAAATTGTACCTCGGCCGCCGTCTTTGGGCAAATCAATAAGCTCTTCTCCCTTTTTCGGATAGCCTAGATCAATTTCTACCTCATCGTCTGTTATCACAACTATCCATACAGACCGGCTGCCAAGCTTTTGGGGATATCTTTCAATTGTATATTCTCCATGAGCTGATAAATAATGCTCACCGGCAATGTCCTTTATTATCGGTATAGATATCACCGCGAATTTTATTAAGAAGAATATCAGGACACATATCATCAGCGTACTCATGTCTTGAAACGCCTTGTTCGTACTCTTTGTCAGTTTTACTTTTAAGCCAAGATACAGCACTTCAGGCGCCAAGCAGAATGGAGCAATTATTGCAATGATCTTCAAATCGAACAGCACTGTACCCCATAGCAAATCCGTATATGCTGAAAAGTCCATACAGAAAGCCTCCTGTTCTCATCAGTCAAATATTCTTGTCACAATACTAAATATATTGCCAAAATATTTGCCGAATGATTTAAGTGCGCCACCAGCCTTAGAAGCTGCATTTTTAACTGCATTTTTGCTGGCCTTTGAAGAGTGCTTCGTCATATTTGACGCAGTTTTATTAATCTTATCTGCAATTTTTGCCGATCCCTTCTCTCCTAACTTTGACATACCACTCCCAGCAGCACTCTCCAATATTTCGCTATTCGGATTAGTTTTTGCATACTGGTTTGGATAAACAAGCATGTCAACAGTTTCTTGAATATAAGACGTGAGAATTATTTCCGAAAATGCTCTCATAACGCCGCCACCCGGAAGCACAGACATTGCGCCGCCGACTGCCGATGACACATATGTGCCAACGGAGCTGAAGCATGCGTCCAACGACTGACCGGTTACCATCGCATAGATGACATCCGTCATGAACTGCTCTGCAATTCCGACCAGCGCGCCGCCTGCCATGGCGACCAGTATAGGTGCAACCTCACCCGTTGGATCGCTCTTGTTCACCGGGTCATTTTCGCAGTATGCGAACATGTTTGTGCTCAGGAGGCCGGTTGCGTCGGTGGATGCGTAGCTATCGGCGTTTATGAAACGGCCGATCTCAGGATCATAATAGCGCGACTGGAGATAGTAAAAGCCTGTCTCGGCATCGTAGTAATAACCGCGGTAGCGGAGCGGATTTATATCCGCAAGTGTTCCGCTGCTGCTTATTATCTTGCCCCAGGGATCGTAGGTATAGCTTGCGACAACGCTAAGGAAGTCTAAGACATTGAGACTCAAGGTCGCAAACAGCACCAAACGCAAAGCAGCGGCTATGCTGCCTGAGGTAAAGGCACAGTGGGAGGCTGAGCTTAACTCCAATGTAGTAAGCGACGATCCCACTTTCGCCGAAAGCGTCGAGCGTTGGTTAGAGGCTAAGAGCAAATCCGTAAAAGAAAATACTATGGTTGCCTATACCGGATATGCGAACAAGCATATAGTCCCTATGCTTGGGCACATAAAGACTAAGGATATCCAGTACGCTCATTTACAGCGCTACATAGACGATCTCGCTGGTGATTTGAAGGTCAAGAGTCTCAAAAAGCATCTTGTCGTAATAAACGGAGCTTTGGATGATGCTGAACGCAGCGGCATCATATCCAGTAATCCCGCCAGGCTCGTTCAAATGCCGCGAGAGGCCGAAAAATTCGTAGGTAACACTCTTGAGGAAGAAGCAAAAGAGGCTCTGAGCGCCGCGCAGGAAGAGGGTGAACCCATGTACGCAATCGTCATATTGGGCATGGTATATGGTCTACGCCGCTCTGAGATGTGTGATCTCCGTTGGAAAGATAGACTTTGAAAACGGATACATACACGTCTGCAACATCGTTGTAAAAGGCAAAAGCGGTCATATTGAAGAGGAATCCACGAAAACAGAAAAGAGTAACAGATATCTTCCTCTTATAGGCTTCACCATTCCTTACTTTCGTGATCTTCTACAGCAGCAGATTTCCAGCGGCAGCAAGTGCGATAAGGTCTGTCATTTGTCTGACGGCTCGCCGGTTCTCCCTGATTATATTACGCATAAGTATAAGGAATTTCTTGCAGCTCACAATCTGCCCGATATAAGGGTGCATGATATGCGGCATACAGCAGCGAGCCTATTGGCCGCTCATGACGCAACACCTCAGCAAGCACAGGAGTTTCTCGGTCATGAGAACATATCTACCGCACTGGACATCTATACTCACTGCCTTGACGAGAGCAAGCGCAAGACAGCTGACATAATGGACAAAATCTATTTATCCTGAGTTTTGGACGCATTTTTGGACGCATTTGTAACGGGCACTAATAGTCCGGCTGTATAATCAGGCTCAAAAAAGTTCTCAAAAAGCAAGAAAAAGACTCGAAAGTTTACACTTTCGAGTCTTATTGTTTGGTCCGAGTGACTGGAGTTGAACCAGCGGCCTCTTGAACCCCATTCAAGCGCGCTACCATCTGCGCTACACCCGGATTTCCAACGCCCGATTATATTAACACAATTGCGCGATAATTGCAATACCTATTTTAAAATATTTATAAAATTCCTCAAAATCCGTGTGAAAACGGCTGTATCCGCTTTCCTGCCGCACGAGCCGTGCTGTGCAAATTTGTACATAAAATACGACTTAGCTATTGCTTAGAGGTTCTGTTTGGGCTATAATAGTTATGGTAACAAACCCAAAGAGGAATCAAGAGTAAGATTTAGGAGGAATTGAACATGAAATGCCCTCGCTGCGGACATGAAATGACCCTCGATACCCATCGCAAGTACGCGCTGAACATGTGCTACGAGTGCGGCTACATCGAAGGCAGACTCAACGACGGCCCCGGTGCCGGCGCAAGCAACTACGCTCGTCTGAGAGCGATGAACTTCAACGAAGCCGTCGCATTTATTTCCGGCGGTCTCGGTATCGAAGAAGCAAAGGTTGCCGACTGGCTCGACAATAAGGAATAAGTCAGACAATCAGACAGCACCCCGTACTCACGGTACGAGGTGCTGTTTTTTCATATTTAAGCGTCGGCTTTTGCGTCGGAGCTTTGCTTTGCCTGGCACTGCATGCCGGTGTTGTCGATGGTATAGTCGCCCGTCAGCAATATCTGCGACACGGGCACGATCTTATATCCGTCGGCTATGAGCCCCTCTATTATTCCCGGAAGCGCCTCGGGAGTATTCTCGGCGGCGTTATGGAAAAGGACTATGCTGCCGCTTTTCACGTTTTTCAGAACGCGGTCGGAGATATCGCTTGCCGATATTCCCTTCCAATCGAGGCTGTCAACATCCCACTGAATGGCGCTCATACCCATTGAATTTACGGTGCTAATGACCGTGTCGTTATACTCACCGTAGGGACAGCGGAACAGCGTGGGTTCTGTTCCGGTGATTTTCTTTATCTTTTCGTTGGATGCAGCAATGTTAGACTTTATCTCATCGGCCGAGAGCTGAGCAAAGTGCGCGTGGTCATCGGAGTGGCTCATGACCTCGTTGCCGGCATCGTGCAGAGCCTTAACAGACTCCGGGTACTTATCGACCCACTGGCCGACGACGAAAAACGTTGCGTTTATGTTGTACTTATTTAATATGTCTATCAGCTCCTGTGTATCCTCGTTGCCCCAGGCCGCGTCAAAGGACAGGGCAACCGTTTTATCGTCGCGCTGCACGCAGTAGATCGGAAGCTGTCTGTCGCTTGCGGCAACACCTACTACCGCTGGGCTGTTGGTAGTCCAGAATATCACCGCAGTGAGCACAGCGAGGGCAACAGCCGACGCCGCAGCCTTTCGATTTTTTATTCTGCTTAATAATTTTTTCAAAAAAGATCCCTCCCGTAAAGGCTTTGTACATTACTATGCCTGTTCGGGAGGGTTTATGTCAGCAGAATACAAGCTGATACGTCACGCCGAATGCCTCGCGGATAAAGTAGTTTATCATGATCGGCACATAGGTCGTGCGCGCCGCGACAGAGCCTACGCTCACATCCAGCGACTGCGCCAGAAGCTTTGCGCGGTATATGTGATATTCGCTTGTGACAACCGCGCAGCTGTCGTTCGGATCATCTCCGCGCTGACGGATAATGTTGAAGCTGTATTCGAGGTTTTCAAGCGTCGAGGTCGCCTTATCCTCGGCGATTATGCGGCTTTTGTCTATGCCGTTATCCGTAAGCCACGCAGTCATTGCCGCAGCCTCGCTTACGTTTTCGTCGCTGCCCTGTCCGCCGCTGACAATGGCGATCGTCTGCGGATGAGCCTGCATGTAATCGCGCGCGGCGCTCACACGCTCAACGAGCGACAGCGACGGCGTATCGCCGTGCACGGCGGCACCGAGGACGATGATATAGTCATATTCCCTGTCTCCGTCGCCGGAGGCTGCGCCGACTATCGGCACCTCGATAACTATGAGATAGGCAAGCCCCAGCGCTGTGAGGATGCATACCGTGCGCTTTATCCATGCTTTTTTGCAAAAGCGCATTATCGCGATAAGCGCCGCGGCAAAAAACATTGCATAGGCAATGTATCCGACGCCGGTGAAGAAAAATCGCAGCACAAGGCCCAAAAGCACAAGCACACCGGGAAGAATGAGCTTTTTATTCATCCGACAGCTCCTCCCACTTATCATACAGTTCAAGCAGCTGCGCATTTATCTCTTCCTTCTGCGCGCCAAGCTCCATGAGCTTCTGATAGTCGCTCGCGTTCTCCTGTTCGGCTTCTTCAAGCGCAGCCACCTGCTTTTCCAGAGCGGCTATATCGCGTTCGATCTTCGCTATGCGCTTTTCCTTATTGGGCGAGGATTTCTTCGCAGGCTTATCCGGCTTTGCGGCCTTGGCCTCGGCCTTTGCCGTGCGCGTGAAAACCTCCTGACGCTTGAGATACTCTCGCATCTGCTCGTACGTTCCTCTGTAGTCGAGCAGCTTTCCGCCGTCAAGGTACCATATGCGTGTTGCAAATTTTTCGATAAAATATCTGTCGTGCGAAACGAACAGCAGCGCCTCGGAATAATCCGAAACGGCATCCTCCATCCACTCGCGGCTTGCGATATCCAGATGGTTTGTTGGCTCGTCGAGGATGAGCAGGTTAATGTCGCTGCCCATGAGCATACAGAGCCTCAAACGGCTCTTCTCGCCGCCGGAAAGCGCTCCGACGGGCGTGAACACATCCTCGCCGCGAAAGCCGAAGGCAGCGAGTCTGTCGCGCGCCTCCTGCGGCTGGCAGCGGCAATCATACAGCATAGTGTCAAGCAACGAGCGCTCCTCATTTGAAAAATGTATTATCTGCGGCAGATATGCAGGGCGCACGGACGGCCCGAATTTTATGTATCCTTCATCCGGCGTTTCCTGCTGCATTATCATTTTTACAAGCGTACTCTTGCCGGTCCCGTTATCGCCGATGAGCGCTATGTGCTCGCCGCCCGAAACGTTCAGCTCAAGTCCGTCAAACAGCTTTTTCTCACCGAATGCCTTGGATACGTTATGGCACACGAGCACCTCATCACCGTAGAAATCCGATGATGAGAATTTCGCCGAGAGCTTTTTAGCCTCGGTAGGCTTTGCAGTCTGCTCAAGCTTCGCTATGCGCTTTTCCATTGAAAATGCGCGCTTGTGCAGCTTATCATTACCCATGAACGCCCAAAGGTGCATCTGTTCGGCAGCTCGCGTGAGCTGCTCGATCTTGGCCTGATCCTTTTCGTACTTTCTGAGCTTTTCCTCAAAGCGCTTCTGCCTCTCGACGACATAGAAGCTGTATCCGCCGCTGTAAAACTCCGCTTTGCCGTCGCTTATCTCGATGCAGCGCTGGGCGATCTTGTCGATAAAATATCGGTCGTGGCTTATAAGCAGAACGGTTCCCTTGAAGTGCTGGAGATAATCCTCGAGCCATTCGGTTGCACGCAGATCGAGGTGGTTTGTCGGCTCGTCAAGCAGGAGTATGTCCGTTTTTTCGAGTATAAGGCGCGCAAGGTTGACCCTCGTCCGCTCTCCGCCGGAGAGCAGGTCAAAGGGCTGCTCGCGCATGCTCTGCGGAATATCAAGGCCGTTTGCAACGCGGTTGCGGTCGGTGTCCATATCATATCCGCCGAGACGCGAAAAATCGGCCGAGAGCCTGTCGTATTCCGCCAAAAGCTTATCCGACTGATCATGCTCCATTTCATGCGCAAGCTCATCAAGGCGTGCGCTAATGGCATAAAGCTCACGGTGAGCATCCTTAAGGACGTCCTCGGTCGTCCATCCGTCCGGGTAGACGGGTATCTGCGAGATAAGCCCGAGGCGCTTTCCGGAGGCTATGGCCACCGCGCCCTCGTCGTAGTCTATCTCGCCCGTGAGTATGCGGAAGAGCGTGGTCTTTCCGCAGCCGTTATGGCCGAGAATGCCGACGCGCTCACCCTCGGCAATGTCGAAGCTGAGCCCGTCAAGTATGTTTTTACCCAATTCAAAGGACTTTACAAGTCCGTTGACGGATATATCTGTCATTATATTTCTCCTAAACTATTTTGCTACCGCTGCCTGGAGCACGGTGTTGATCACGCTGCCGGCAGCACCAAGTCCGCTTCCACCGTTTTCAACAAGGCAGACAAATGCATAGGGATGCTCCTCATCGTTTAAAAATCCAACGAACCAGCCATGTGCAGCCTTTCCGTCACCGACCTCGGCGGTGCCGGTTTTTGCCGAGATGTTAAGCCCCGGGAAGCGATCCTGGCCGTAATGATATACGACGTTGTAATTCATCATCGACGCTATCTTCTGCGCCGTATCGGCAGATACAAGCTGCGTTGTTTTGCTCGATTGGCCGAGCAGCGACGGCTCAACGACTGTGCCGCCGTTTGCGTACGCTCCGGCAAGGCGCATCATTGCATAGGGGCAGACAAGGTCGTTATACTGGCCGATGCCCGACCATGCCATGGATGCGCTCATAGAGCCGTCCTTATCGTAATTGCCGGCCTGAGTTGATATACTGTCGAGCTTCAGCGACGTGGTTATGCCGAGCTTTTCGGCATACTCGGCAATGATATCCGGGCCAAGCTCAAGCGATATCTCCGCAAATGCGCAGTTACAGGAATTAGAAAGAGCCTGCTCAATGGTCTGCTGGCCGTGAACACCTGTGCAGTTTATCTGCACGCCCTTTACGTCAACCGAGCCTGCACAGTTGAAGGTGCGGTGGTAGATATCGTCGATATTTTCAAGCGCCGCGTTGAGCGTTACGAGCTTGAATATGGAGCCTGGGGTAAACGATGCGCTCAGGCAGCGGTTGATATACGCGCCGTCCGGCAGCGTTTCCGGCGGATTGAGCGGATCTATAGACGGCGAGGATACCATGCAGAGCACTTCGCCTGTTTTGTAGTTATAAACCATCACGGCTCCCTTGCGGCCGTTTAACGCTTCATAGGCCTTGAGGTTTAAGTCCGCGTCGATGGTGAGCTGGAGGTTTACATCGTCCTGCTCCTCGATGCCGGTTATAAGACTGAAGCCGGAGAGCTTGCTTTTAAACGAGCTGAGCGCGCCGGTGCCGACGTTTCCGGTATAGTCGCCTGTAACATGGTAGCAGGCAATGCGAGTGTTTGCGTTTTCGGCATAGCTTTTTTCGCCGCCGCCCATTTTTGCAAGCAGTGTTCCGTTGCGGTCAGTGAGCGTATATTCGCTTCCGGAGGTGGACTGATCGAAGTACAGCGCCCACATTTCCCCGTCCTTTATATATCTTCCGACATAAACACCAAGGCCGATAATGATAAGAAACGCCATGAGTATTGCCGAAAATGCACGAAGAGATACTTTTTTCATGCCGTCTCCTCCCTTTCTTCGGCGCTTTCACGCTGTTTTTTGGTTTTTGCCTCGGGTGGGCGCACGACAAAGCTTGCGCCCTTGCGCGTGTCGCCTGCTTTGATAAACGCAAGCAGCATCCAGCACGCGAGCACCGACGTGCCGCCGCGCGACACGAACGGGAACGTTACGCCCGTAAACGGCAGTATATCCACAGAACCGAACACGTTGAGCGCGACCTGAACCATAAACATGCTCGCCGTTGCGCACGCAGCTATCGAATAGTAGGCGCTGCGGCCGTGGCCCGAATTGCGCACGGCAAAAAAGGCAAGCGCCAGAATCGCAAGCACTGCACAAATGGCAATGATAAGCCCCAATTCCTCGCACATGACGCCGAACACGGTGTCCGTATTGCCGGCAAAGGTGTTTTTAAGCCAGCCGTTTCCGGCTCCCTTGCCGAAAAGGCCGCCCGATGCACCGGCGGAAAGGGCGTGCGTCTGCTGATAGCCGCCGTCCCAGATGTTCTCAGCGTCCCATATGTGTCCCCAGGTTGCAAATCTGCGCGCAACGTGGTCTTTCATCTTAAGCATAAGGAAGCCTGCCATACCCGCTCCCGTTATTGCGAGCGCTACCGTTGCTATAGAGCCTGAGCGCATGAAGGATATGACAAGGAAGGTTACAAAGAATATAAGCGCCGTGCCGAAATCGCTGCTGAAGGCAAGGCATATGACGCACAAAGCGGAAAACACTATGAACAGGATAAGGTTTTTGGTGCTGAACAGCCTATCCAGCGTCGCGGCGCCGACGTAGATAAACGCAACCTTAACAAACTCCGAGGGCTGGATCGACATGCTGCCTATGAATATCCAGTTCTTTGCACCATACTGCTCCCTGCCGACTACCAGGACCGCGCCGAGGATGAGTACCGACAGTATCGCGAGCGGCAGGCGCATGGTCTTTGTCCTGTCAAGATCGCGAAGCCACCAGCCGAGAACAAAAAACGCTACAACACCGGCAAAGACTATTATCATCTGCCTGAACATCTCGTCCGGCACTGACGAGGCTATGACCGAAAGGCCGATCGACGAGAGGAAAAACGCAAGCGTTTCGACCTCAAAGCCCGTTCGACGTATGCTGCGCATGGCAAAATAGCAGAACCACTCGAGCAGAACGAGCAGCACAAAGCCGAGCATTATGCCGGCAAGATACTCGCTCTCGGCCGTGCACAGGTGCTCAAGCAGGAGTATTGCCTGGAAGATCGTCAGGAAAAACAGCGTTACCGCCGGGTGGACGCGCTTCCAGCTCTGCGTTCTGCGCGCCTCGATCGCGTCGCGCTGCTTTTCGCTGATATCGCGGAAGCGAACGCTGTTTCCGGCAAGGTTCAAAACATCACCGTCGCGAACAACGGTGCCTGTCGCCTGCACCTTTTCGCCGTTTACCCAAACTCCGCCCTTGGAGAAGATATCGAAAATACGCCACACTCCCTTGGGGCTTCGGATGAGTACCGCGTGCACACGGCTGACCGATGCATACGGCAGGCAGATATCCGCCGATTTTGAACGGCCGATGAGATTTTCCCAGTGGTTTATAAGCGCAACGCCGTCATCTTTATGGATATATCCCCATATCTCGGTCTGCGTTTTGTTGCCGAGCATGCTGCGCGTGCATCGTATCAGCACGATTATTGCAAACAGCGGCAGTATATATGAAGCTATAGTGACCAATGTGTCAGGCAATAAATTCACCTCATTTTGAAGCAAAGTAGTATTTAGTAATAATATCATAAATGTACCGCATTGACAAGCAAGCCGGATTTATTTACAATAGGTTCATGAATATTAAAAGCACGAAAACATGGATCATTATTTTTGCCGCGGTGCTTATTATATGCACTGCCGCTTTCCTGCTGCTGAAGCATTCCGGCATTCAGGGCACGACTGCCGTAATCCGGGTAAACGGCGAGGTTTACGAAAAAATCGACTTAAATGCGGTTGCTGTTGCATATGACATGGAAATCCGCACCGAGTTCGGTTATAATAAATTACACATAGAGCACGATGGGATAAGCGTCATAGATGCCGATTGCCGCGACCATATTTGCATGTCGCAGGGCAAGGTCAGCAAAGCCGGAGTCCCGATAGTATGTCTGCCCCACAAGCTTACCGTTGAGATCGAAGGGGGCGACATAGATGCCTAAAACGAGAAAGCTTGCGCTCATGGCCATGTTCACCGCCGCCTCGCTGATCGTGTTTGTCATCGAAGCACAGATACCGGCCCCGATCCCGGTTCCCGGCGTCAAGCTCGGGCTTGCCAATATTGTCACGCTTATAGCGATGGTCATGCTCGGCCGGCGCGAGGCAGGACTTATACTTCTCGTGCGCATCGCCATGGGCAGCATGTTCACAGGCGGCGTTTCGGCGTTTATATTCAGCATTGCCGGCGGAGCGCTGGCTTATGCCGTCATGTGTCTTACGCTGAAGCTGTTCCCCGAAAAGCTGTTGTGGGTAGTCAGCGTTCTCGGCGCTATTGCGCATAACCTTGGGCAGCTCATCGCCGCAATTATCATAACGAAAACGAGCTCGCTTATGCTGTATGCACCGGTGCTTCTTGCCTCGGCGGTTGTAACGGGTGCGTTCACCGGCCTTGCCGCAATGTATCTCACTCAACGGCTGGACAAAAGAGTCGGTTAGTGTTAGTATGGTGTTAGATAACAATATTTGATATTAGGAGTATTTCAAAATGAGCGAATGTACACACGATTGTTCGACCTGCCAGGAAAACTGCGGCGATCGTCAGGAGCAGGATCTGAGCGCAAAGCTCAACCCGGCAGCAAGCGTTAAAAGGGTCATTGCCGTTGTCAGCGGCAAGGGCGGCGTTGGCAAGAGCCTTGTCACAGGGCTGCTTGCAAGCAAGATGCAGAGCCGCGGATATCAGGCCGCCGTGCTTGACGCGGATATCACCGGTCCCTCCATCCCCAAATCCTTCGGCATCCACGAGCATGCGCGCGGCACCGAGGATATGCTCATCCCCTGCTATTCAAACAAGGGCACGCAAATCATGTCAGTTAACCTTATTCTCGACAACGAGACCGACCCCGTCGTTTGGCGCGGTCCCGTCATTGCAGGCGTTGTTACTCAGTTCTGGAGCGACGTGCTGTGGGACGATGTTGACTACATGTTTGTCGATATGCCTCCCGGAACCGGCGACGTTCCTCTGACGGTTTTCCAGTCGCTGCCCATTGACGGCATCGTTATCGTCACATCACCCCAGGAGCTTGTTTCCATGATCGTTGCAAAGGCTGTCAACATGGCAAAGCTCATGAACATCCCCGTGCTCGGCATAGTAGAGAACATGAGCTATTTCAAGTGCCCCGACTGCGGCAAAGAGCACGAGATATTCGGTTCAAGCAAGGTCGAGCAGGTCGCAAAGGAATACGGCATCGAGCACACCGCGCGCCTTCCCATCGACCCCGTCATCGCAACCATGGTCGATGCCGGAGAAATAGAAAGCATAGACGCCGACGCTCTCAACGAGCTGGCCGACTTTATTGAAAAAGGAGAAAACGCATGATAATTGCAGTATCTTACAAGGACAATGAAATTTTCGAGCACTTCGGCCATGCCGAAATGTTCGCCATCTACAAGACCAATGACGACAACACCGAGATCCTCTCCAAGGAGATCGTCGAAGTCAAGGAAACCGGACATCAGGCAGTCGCCGATCTTATGGACAGTCTGAATGTTGACGCCGTTATCGTCGGCAACATCGGCGTTCACGCAAGGGCGGCTCTTGCCGCATACGGCATTGTTGCGTTTGCAGGCTTCTGCGGAAATTCCGACGATGCCGCAGAGCTTCTCATGCACGGTCAGCTCCCCTTCCTTTCCGACGAGGGCGGCTGCGGCGGCGGTTGCTCCGGCTGCTCGGGCGGTTGCGGCGATCACGACCATGACGACGGTGACTGCGGCTGCGGCGGCTGTGGATGCCACTGATAACAGGATACAAAAAACTCCGAACGAAAGGCCGGCTGACACAAGAAAATATAAGCTGACAAGAGCCGAACCCATATCGCCTGTCGGC
>DKRV01000035.1 GCA_002472405.1 Clostridiales bacterium UBA7273
TGCGGCAGATGAGGTGTAAATAAATTCGCGCCGTAGGCGCCACTTTGTTGCTATATGTACTAAATTTAGTCGGCACAAAAATCTATAATCGTAGGGGCGATCATTGATCCCCAGATTCAATAATGAAGCGGTTAGCACCGCAGATTTAATAACACCTCATCCGTCACCAAGGTGACACCTTCCCCTCGAGCTACGCAGGGGAAGGCAAAGAGGGGGCGGCAAACAGCCGCCCCAATGAATAATGAATGATGAATAATTAATAGTGAATAATTGCCGATACGGTTTTTTAGAGGCGTATTTACATTGTGCCGATACGGTTATTACGTCAGCACGACCGGTGGGTGCCGGCAAAACCGTAGCATGCGGAATGGATAAATCCGTTCCCTACACAATAATGTAGCGCCTACGGCGCGGATATAATAACACCTCATTCGCCGCAAGCGGCACCTTTCCCTCAAGGGGAAGGCAATGGGGAGCGGTGCAAAATAATCAGCATCGCACAAATGGGTGGCGAGGCAACCACGGTTTCCTCCATTGTCTCGAACCGGGCCACCGCAATATGCGTATCCGCAGATGCGTTAATGCGCCTCTAAAAATGAATAATAATATAAAAAATTCACAAAATACCTCCGTAGATAATTTTACGGAGGTATTTCTTATGCGTAAATACATTGCAGCAGTTCTGGCCTGCCTGTCGCTGTGCGCGCTCGTGCTGCCGGCTCTGGCCGATAACTCCGCGCCGGTTGCGGAAAACTTCGAATTCGAGACCTACCGCGGCGTGTCCTTCGGCGGTCAGCTCGCCGCCGTCGATCCCGAGGGCGATGCGGTGAGCTTCGAGATCACCACCCAGCCCAAAAAGGGCAGCATCGAGCTTAGCGACGACGGCAGCTTCGTCTATTGCCCCGAGGACGGCAAGCGCGGCCGCGACTATTTCGGCTACAAGGCCATCGACGCCGACGGCAATCGCTCGCAGGAGGCAACGGTTATAATCAGGCTCAAAAAGAACAAAAGCGTAAGCTATGCCGATATGGACGGCAGCGCAAGCTATTGCAGCGCCGTGCGCCTTGCCGAGTGCGGCGCGTTTATCGGCAAGCAGATCGGCGGCGACTATTACTTCGAGCCGCAGAAAACGCTCAGCCGCGGCGAGTTCACCGCAATGTGCCTGAACGTTGCCGGCGAAAACGTGCTGCGCGGCGTCGTCAGCACCGGTTTTACCGACGACGGCAGCATCCCCGACTGGCAGCGCGCCTATGTCGCAAGCGCAGTCAAGGACGGCGTTGTAAAGGGACGCGAGGGCGCCGTGTTCGCCGCCGGGGCCGATATCAGCCGCGCCGAGGCCGCCGTTATGCTCGACAGGCTGCTCAGCCTCGCAGACGTGAGCTGCACAAATACCGCCGCCGTGCCGACCTGGGCCGCGCAGTCGGCAGCCAATCTCGACGCCTGCGGCATCGCAAGCCTTGAAAGCGTTGATAACTCTCCCCTCACCCACGCCGAGGCCGCCGACATGCTCGCCGCCGCAATGACAGTGCTCGATAAGCGCTAGGCTTGCGCCGACGCTCGCATCGGTGTATAATGCCTCAATACAAAGGAGGCGTTACTATGAAGCAATATGTTGTTGACGCGTTCACCGACAAGGTTTTTGCCGGCAATCCGGCCGCAGTGTGCGTTATGGATAAGTGGCTCAGCGATGAGCTGATGATGAAGATAACTGTTGAAAACAACCTCTCGGAGACCGCTTTCTGCGTCAAGGAGGGCAAAAATTATCATCTGCGCTGGTTCACTCTCGGCGGCGAGATCGACCTGTGCGGCCACGCAACGCTCGCTACGGCGTATGTGATTCTGCGCTTTGTCGAGCCGGAGCTGACTCAGGTGCGCTTTGACACGCTCAGCGGCGAGCTTATCGTTACGAAAAACGGCGAGCTGCTCGAGATGGTATTCCCGGCCTACGATCTCAAACCAGTCGAGGTCACGGACGCGATGACCGAGGTCATCGGTACAAAGCCGGTGGCAGCGTTCATGGGGCGCGATCTGCTGTGCGTTGTGGACAGTGAGGACATCGTGCGCGGCTGCGCACCGGACATGGCGAAGGTCATGCAGCTTGACGGTCTGCTGCTGCACGTCACTGCTAAGGGCAATGATTTTGACTGCGTATCGCGCAGCTTTGCGCCGAAGTGCGGCGTTCCCGAGGATCCCGTGTGCGGCTCGGGTCACTGCCACATCATCCCCTACTGGGCAAAGGAGCTTGGCAAAACCGAGCTTGTAGCGTACCAGGCGTCAAGGCGCGGCGGCGTGCTGTACACAAGGCTTGAGGGCGACCGCGTTATCCTCGCCGGTAAGGCCGCGCTGTTCAGCCAGGCGGAGATCTATATCGACTGATTTTTGCGATTTTAACCGATTGTTTCGAAAAGAAGCAATCGGTTTTTTATTTTTTCTCTTGACAAGTGAACGTTCGTTTACTATAATGCAGTAAACGAACGTTCACCAAGGAGTGTTTTGATGATTGATACCAAGGAAAAAATTCTGCTGACTGCGCTGCGGCTGTTTGCGCGCGACGGCTACGAGGCCGTTTCGGTCAGCACGATAGCCGGAGAGCTTGGCATGACCAAGGGCGCACTGTATAAGCACTATAAAAACAAGCGCGATATCTTCGACAGCATAGTTGAGCGGATGTACAGGATCGACGCCGAGCGCTCTGCGCAGTATGACGTTCCGGCAGATACATACGATGCCGACGCCGAGGCATACAAATCGGTCGCGTGGGATAGCATACGAAGCTTCACAACGGCGCAGTTTGTGTTCTGGACAGAGGACGATTTTGCACGCTCGTTCCGCCGAATGCTGACGCTGGAGCAGTACCGCAATCCGGAGATGGCGGAGCTTTATCACAGCTGCATCGTTGACGGCCCAGTGGATTACATGCGGAGCATTTTTGGCGAGATGACAGCAAGCGGCGTGCTGACTGATGTCGATCCCGAGCTGCTTGCGCTTGAGTTTTATTCGCCGATGTTTTTGCTCATCGGCGCGTCCGATATCAAGCAGGATCGAAAAAAGCATCTTGATATGCTGAATAGGCACATGGAGCAGTTTATAAGCTGCTACGGAAGAAAGGAAAATTAAAATGAAGTACATTAAAAGCGAAAAATACAACACACCCGAATTGCAGAAGAAGATCATGGGGCCGAATCCTATAAAGCTCGAGGAGGAGCTGCTGCTGAACAATAAAATTTCCGAGGGCGCGACGGTATGCGACCTCGGCAGCGGTCAGGGGCTTACAAGCGTGTTCCTTGCCAAGGAATACGGCTTTACCGTTTACGCGGCCGATCTCTGGAGCGATCCCGAGGAAAACCGGAAGTTTTTCGACTCGCTCGGCGTTGCGCGCGATAAGCTCATCCCCGTCAAGGCCGATGCGCAGGCGCTGCCGTTTGAAAAGGAGTTTTTCGACGCGATAGTCAGCACCGATTCCTATAACTATTTCGGTCGCGACGAGAGATACCTTGACGATAAGCTGCTTCCGTTTATAAAGCCGGGCGGATATATCTACATTGCGATACCAGGCATGAAAAATGACTGCCACGATGCCCTGCCGAAGGAGCTTCTGTTGTCGTGGACGCCGGAGCAGCTTGACTACATGCATGATGTTGACTACTGGACCGACATGGTCGGCAAATGCAGCGGAGCGGAGGTTGTTTCCGTCAGTGAAATGGAGAGCAACGACGAGGTCTGGGCCGACTGGCTCAAGCAGGATAACGAATACGCCGTAGGCGACAGAAAAACCATGGAAGCCGGCGGCGGAAAATACCTCAACTTCATTGCAATAGTACTGAAGAAAAAATAACCGATACAGCAAACTGCGTGACCAAATGGCCACGTAGTTTTTCTCATTTCACTCTCAATTTTTCCGCAAGCGCTTCGTCCGCAGAGACGGAGATGGTGCTGTAGTCTGTGTATATGACCATGCCGGGCAGCGAGCCGGAGGGCTTGCGGACGTTGCGCACCATGGTATAGTCTACTTGAGTTTTGCCACCGTCGCGCGCCTGCGAATAGTACACGGCAAGTATTGCGGCTTCTTCTATAGTTTTCTCCGGCGGAGTAAGGCCGTCGCAGGATATTATAACGTGGCTGCCGTGGACGGTTTTCGTGTGCAGCCAGATATCCGTGCGGCGGGCGGTCTTTGTGGTCAGCTCGTCGTTTTGCGCGTTGCTGCGGCCGACAAGGATCTCAAAGCCGTCAGACGAGACAAAGCGCATGGGCCCCTGCTTTTTGCGCTTGCGCTCTTTTGTGCCGCGCTGCTTTTTGATATAGCCTGTGCCGACAAGCTCGGCTTTGATCTCGGCAAGATCGTCCTCGGTTTCGGCGCGCTCGGTTTCGTCAAGGACGCTGTTTAGATACTCAAGCTGCTTTTCCCCATCGGCTATGAGCGCCGTGAGGTGCGTATGCGCGGTTTTGAGCTTGTTATACTCCTTGAACATTGCCGCAGCGTTATTCTGCGGCGTTTTCAGGACATCGAGCTTTATCGTGCGCTGCGGACAATCCGGCTCGTAATAATCCTCAACGGTTACCGAGCTGTCGCCTTTTTTGACTCGATAGAGATTTGCCGTCAAAAGCTCGGCGTTGCGGCGGATCTCATCGCGCTCCGAGCACTTCTGAAGCTCTGTTTTCTGCACTGCAAGCTTTCGCGCAATGCGGTCGCGCGCGGTTTTGACGTGGTGGCTCAGCTCCTTTGAGCGTCTGCGGCGGCGCTCCATGATATCGCGCTTTGAGTAGTATGCGTCAAGAAGCTCCGAGAAGCTCTCAAACTCTCGCGCATCGTAGACCCCGGCGTACTGCTTGAGCTGCATGAAGGAATATTCCTTCGGCTTTCCGTCCTCGGTGAGGAGGGTCGGCGTCAGCTCCCCTGCCCTGACGCTTTCGAGAAACGCGCCGATCGCCTCGGGCAAAAACGCGGCATTATCTCCGCTGCGGCAGGCAAGCTCGCGGCACACAAGCGGCGAAAGGCCGGAAAAGCTGTCCATTATGCGCTTATCCGTGCTTTTACCGGTGTCGGACTGCGCAAGTGTCTGCACAATCTCTTCCTGCGACAGGTCAAAAATGAGCGGCTTACGCTGCTTCGGCGGCAGGCGATATATCATGCCCGGCAGCAGTCTGCGCTCGGCGTCGCCGCCGTAATCCATGCGGCGCAGACAGTCGATTATTCTCCCGTCCGAGCCTATGAGCACGAGGTTTGAGCTTCTTCCCATAAGCTCCACGGCAAGGCGCAGATCAACGTTGTCGCCAAGTTCGTTGCGTGATGTTATGTTAACCATTGCAAGGCGCTCCCAGTTTGGCTGCTCTATTGTCTCTATCCTGCCGCCGGTGAGATACTTGCGCAGCAGCATGCAGAACATCGGCGGCTCGGCCGGATTTTCAAAACTCATTTTCGTCTGCTGCAATCTGCCGCTGCCGGCTCCTGCGTCAATGAGCAGGCGCATGTTTTCGCTGCCGCGGACGGAGAGGACGATCTTATCGCGCTCGGGCTGCTGCACCTTGTCGATCCTCGCGCCGATGATCTTCGGCCGCAGCTCGGCTATTATTCCGGATAACAGTATTGCATCAAGCGCCATGGTGTCCCTCCACACAAACTGCGTACAGCTCGTTTATCCGCTGCGTTTTTCCCTGAAGATACAGCCAGCCGAACAGCGCTTCAAGCCCCGTGGCGGCGTGATACTGCGCAATGTCGGCCTTATGCGGCACGGAGTTTACCTTTGCGTTGCGGCCGCGCTTGTAGACATACATTTCGTCGTCGTCAAGCAGCGGCAAGAGCCTTTCGGCAGCCTCGGCCTGAGCCGGAGCATTGACTATCGCAACCGTTTTTTTGTGCAGCTCGGTCACTTTTTTGTTTCCGTCGGCGCACAGCATGGTGCGCGTTAAAAGCTCATACACTCCGTCGCCGATGTGCGCAAGGCCGAGCATGCTTATGTTGTTTATATCGCTTCTCTCCATCCGAGGGCAGAAATAATCGTTCATATCAGTCTCCAAATCAAGCAAGGGCGGTCACATTATGTTAACCGCCCTTGTGTTTTACATATCGTCGATCTCATCGGCAAACTCTGTCTGAATTTGCAGCGTTTCGGTGGGCGCCGTGCCCTGAGTGGTCTGCATTTCGAGCCACTGGTCGCGCGTTATGAGTATCTGGCGCGGCTTAGAGCCCTCGAATGGGCCGATGATGCCCATTTCCTCCATCTGATCGACTATACGCGCAGCGCGCGAATAGCCGAGCTTCAGGCGGCGCTGGAGCATCGAGACCGAGGCCTGCTTTGTGTCGAAAATAACATCGACTGCCTGCGGCAGCAGCTCGTCATAGTCGGGCTTGCCCGACGGCTCGTCATCGTCGCCGCGGCCCTTGCCGTTTGCACCCTTATCCTCGGCGGCTTTTTCAATCTGCGCCATGACATCCTCGCTGTACTGTGCAGTGGACTGGCGCTTTATAAACTGGACGATCGAGTCGCGCTCATCATCGCTGACGAATGCGCCCTGCACGCGCAGAGGCTTGCCGCAGCCGATGGGGGCATACAGCATATCGCCCATACCTATGAGCTTCTCCGCTCCGGCATTATCAAGTATGATGCGGCTTTCAAGCGCGGAGGACACGGCAAACGCGATGCGGCTCGGTATATTGGCCTTCATAAGGCCGGTGATAACATCGGCCGAGGGTCGCTGAGTTGCAATGACAAGGTGCATACCGGCGGCACGGCCCATCTGGGCGACGCGGCAGATGCTCTCTTCAACATCCTTTGATGCAACGAGCATGAGGTCAGCAAGCTCGTCGATGACAATAACGATGCTCGGCATCTTCGGCTGCCCGTTTTCGGCAAGGTGCTCGTTATATGCCTCGAGGCTTCTTACACCAAGCTCGGAGAACAGCCTGTATCGCTTCAGCATCTCCGTTACCGCCCACTGGAGCGCACCGGCTGCCTTCTTCGGGTCGGTGACAACAGGTATATACAGATGCGGAATGCCGTTGTAAACGCCAAGCTCGACCATTTTAGGGTCGATCATGATGAGCTTGACCTCATCGGGGTCGGATTTATACAGAAGGCTTATTATAAGCGAGTTCATGCACACCGATTTGCCCGAGCCGGTAGTGCCTGCTATGAGCAGGTGCGGAAGCTTTGCGATATTGCCGACAACGGCCTGACCGGCAATATCCTTGCCGATTGCAAAGCTGAGCTTTGACTTGGACGAGGCAAAGCGCGGCGAGTCGATTATGTCGCGCAGATAAACGGTGCTTATGATCTTATTAGGCACTTCGATGCCGACGGTGGATATCTTATCGGGTATCGGCGCAATGCGCACGCTCACAACGCCGAGGGCAAGCGCGATATCGCCGGCAAGGTTTGTGAGCCTGCTGAGCTTCACGCCCTGGTCAAGCTCAAGATCATAGCGCGTGACCGTGGGGCCTCGGGTCGTGTCAACTATTCTTGCCGACACGCCGAAGCTCTTTATCGTATTCTCAAGGCGCTCACGGTTCGTGCGCAGCTCCTCATCGGAGTTTGCCGCGACAGCGTGACCCTTTTTGAGCAGGAATATCGGCGGCTTTTCGTACTCACCGTCGCTCGTTGCCGACTCGATGGCGTTGCGTATCGCCTCCGTTTCGGCCGCAACCTCGGCTGCCGACGCCTTTTTCGGAGGATCGGACACCGCTGCCGTTTTCACGGCTCCCTCGTCGGTCATTTTCACCGCCGAAATACCCGTCAGGGCCTCGACCTCCTCAATGGTCATAGGCTCAACGTCGGCAGAGGCCTTTGCCGGCTTTGCCTTCGCGCTTTTTTTGCCGAACAGGCCGCCGTCCTTTTTCGGTGCAGGCTCTTCCTTCACCGTAGGCTCCTCGGAGGCTGCGGATTTTTTGGTGAACGCAGGCTCATCGTCAAGCGGAATATCTATCGCGCGGCGACGGGCTTTTTTAGCCTGCTCGGCCTCCTGCTCCGCATCCTGCACCGGGGCAGGCTCGGCAATGGCGGCAGCCGCCTTTGTCTTTTTCTCCGGCTTTTCGGCCGGCTCTGCGCGGAAGAACTCAAAAAGCTTTTTCGGAGTTATGCTCAGTGCCGACAGCGCAAAGAATATGAACGCCAGCAGGAGCACGATTGCCGCGCCGTATATGCTGAACGCTTTTTCCAGTGCAAAGGCTATGAGCGTTCCGAGAACGCCGGCACACAGCATTTTCTTGCCGCCGGAATAGAGCGTTCCGAACATTTCGCCGACGCCGCTGAGATTATCCACAACGACCTGCGACAGCAGTAGGTTTACAAGCGCGCCTGCCAAAAGCGGCAGAAGCAGAGTTGCCGTCATGCGCCATGTACAGGGCTTGTCTCTGTTAAAGCCCAGGATGAACGCAGCGAGGATAAAAACAGGTGCGCATATCCAGAAGCCATAGCCGAAAAGGCCTTTCAAAAGCGAGCACAGCCAGCCAACAACAACGCCGTCATGCGCAAATATGCCTATAACGACGAGAACGGCGGCAAACAGAAAGCACGCAGCGGCTATTATTCGCTGGGCAGGGTTAGTCTCAGGCTCGGTATTATTCGGCTTTTTTGCCGCCGATGATGACGGCTTTTTGCCGGAATTGTTGGATTTTTTCTTCGTAGCGGTTTGCGCCATTATTCAGCTTACCTGCCTTTATCAGAATATAAGTGAAAGTATTATCGTCAGAACGCCGACTACCCAGCAGTAGTAGGAAAATCCGCCGAAGCGTGTCTTGCGCACGATCATTTTCAGAAGTCCGATGGACAAAACGCCGGAGACCATGGCAGCGATCATTCCGAAAAGATACGCCGGTATAAGAGATGCGTCGATACCGGCTTTGAACGCGTCAACAAGTTCCAGAAGCGTTGCGCCGAGCACCGCCGGGATGCTCATAAGGAGCGAAAATTTTACGGCATAGCTGCGGTCGTGACCAGTTGCGATACCGGCAGTTATCGTTGTTCCCGAGCGCGACAGGCCGGGCAGCGTTGCAACGCACTGGCACAGGCCGACGATGAGCGCATCGGTGAAAAGCATGTTTTTCTCGGTCTTGCTGCCCTTGGCCATTTTATCCGAAACGAGCAGCATGCAGCCGGTGAGGATGAGCGCTATGCCGACATACACCGTCGAGTTTGAAAGCGCTTCAATGTATTTATGCACCGGGAGAATAAGCACCAAGGGCAGCGTCGCGACAACGATCAGCATAAAAAGCCGCGCCTCGGGAAATCTCCTGCGGCGGCCGTTTTCGTCAACCGTTCTGCCGGAAAGCATGTCGATAGTCTGGGTAAACATTGCTTTAATGTCGCTCCAGTACATAAAGCAGATAGCGATAAGCGTGCCGAAGTGCAGCAGAACGTCAAAGAACATGTGATTGCTGCCGAGGTCGGACATATTAAAAAGATTGTGCAAAATCGCAAGGTGTCCAGAGCTTGAAATGGGCAGAAACTCCGCAACACCCTGAACAATGCCGAGGATTATGGCATCCAAAATGCTCATGTATTTATCTCCTATGTAGGTGTTATGTATACTTAACTGAGTTATTTTATCATATAATGTATTAAAAAGCAAGCACACATCAGTGTGCCTGCTTTTCGATCTCATTGTGCAGATAATCGAGCGCATCCGCGAGATTGCCGATGCTGTCGATAAGGCCGCAGGCGACCGCCTCCTGCCCGTATATCACGCTGCCGACGTCGTTTGCAAGCTCATCGGTCGCCATCATCAGCTCGTTATACTTCTCACGGTTTATATTCGAGTGGCTTGTCACAAAGCCCACGATGCGCTCCTGAATGCGCGCAAAATAGTTATACGTCTGCGGAACGCCGATGACAACGCCGTTCAGGCGCACCGGATGGATAGTCATTGCCGCCGACGGCGCAATGAAGCTGCGCGACGCGGCAACGGCAAGCGGCACGCCTATAGAGTGTCCCCCGCCGAGCACGAGCGATACCGTGGGCTTTTTCATTCCGGCAATTATCTCGGCTATGCCGAGCCCGGCCTCAACGTCGCCGCCGACGGTGTTTAGAAGTATCAGCAGCCCCTTTATCTCCTCGGACTCCTCGACCGCCGCAAGCAGCGGCATGACATGCTCATATTTTGTGGTTTTGTTATCCTCGGGCAAGATCTGATGTCCCTCGACCTGACCGACGATGGTCAGACAGTGTATCATTCCTGCCCTGCCCTGCGGCTGAGCGCTGCCCAGCTCTTTAAGCTCCTCCAAAAAAATCACCTCATACCTATTTTGTCAGGTATGAGGCGGTTTTATTATGCTTTATATGCGGCAAGCACACCGAGGTAGGTCATGAAGCAGTCAAACTTCGCAACGACCTCAAACGGAGCATGCATGCTCATGACGGGAACGCCTGCGTCGATCGTGTCGATATTGCGGTTTGCCATGTACTTTGCGATGGTGCCGCCGCCGCCCTGATCTACCTTGCCAAGCTCGCTCATCTGCCAGACAACGCCTGCATCGGCAAATATTCTGCGCAGGTAGCCGACGATCTCCGCCGAAGCGTCGCTCGTTCCGCTCTTGCCGCGAGCGCCGGTGAACTTGCAGATGCCCATGCCGTAGTTGAGCTTTGCATCGTTGCGCTTTTCGCTGACCTCGGGGAAGTTTGGATCAAATGCCGCAGTGACATCCGCCGAAAGGCAGAAGCTGTTTTTAAAGCAGCGGCGCAGAGGAACGTTCTGACCGGCGCACAGCTCTTCCATGAAGCACTCGAATGCGCTGCTCTGCATGCCGCTGACGCCGTCCGAGCCTGTCTCTTCCTTATCTGCGAGGATACAGACCGCCGTCTTTTCGGGCGCCTCATCAAGGTCGAGTATCGCCTTGAGCTCTGCATATGCGCACACGCGGTCATCATGACCGTAGCCGCCGATGAGCGAGCGGTCAAGGCCGATCTCGCGAACTTCAAATGCAGGAACGGCGGTCAGCTCCGCCGAGAGGAAGTCCTCTTCGACGATGCCGTAGCGGTCGTTGAGGATGCTCATGACGGCAAGCTTAACTCTGTCGCTGCCCTCGTCGGCATAGGGGATGCTGCCGATGAGGATATTGAGTCCTTCGCCGGTGATGCCCTCCTCCATGGTCTTTCTCATCTGCTCCTTGCCAAGATGCGGCAGGAGGTCTGTTATAACAAACTGCGGATCTGAAGGATCATGACCGATGCTCACATCTATCGTCTCGCCGTTTTTGAGTGCGACCACGCCGTGCATCTCGAGGGGAATGGTGACCCACTGATATTTCTTTATGCCGCCGTAGTAATGAGTCTTGAAATAGGCAAGCTCGTCGCTTTCGTAAAGCGGATTCTGCTTGAGGTCTATGCGCGGCGAATCGACATGCGCGCCGGCGATAACGCAGCCTTCCTCAAGGCTTTTACTGCCGATGACGGCGAGCATAAGAGCCTTTGAGCGATTGTTGCAGTAGACCTTATCGCCCGGGGAAAGCTTCATGCCGTCAACATACTCGACAAAGCCCTTATCCTCGGCCATCTCTATTGCGATCTTCACCGCCTCGCGCTCGGTGCGCGCCTCGTTCAAAAACGCCATATAGCCGCGGCAGTAATCCTCCATGTCAATACGCTGCTGCGTGCTCATCGTATCATAACCGTTTTTCTGCTTGTAAAATAGTTTGTCTCTGATCTCAGCCATTTTTCAATACTTCCTTAAATAAATTTTTGCATTCTTTTCTGAATTTGTCCTCGCTGCCGTCATTGTGCAGCACATATTCGCATTTCTGCTCGAAATACTCGTTCGGATACTGGGCGTTCACACGCATCATGGCATACTCATAGCTTATGCCGTCGCGCTTCATTATACGCTCGATACGCGTCGTTTTCTCGGCAACTATTCCGACCACGGCGCAGCATTTTTCGCCAAGTCCGCTTTCAAGAAGCGCTATTGCATCTATCGCCGCTATCTTTCCTCCGCTCATCGCCCACTCCCTGAGCTTTTTGCTGACCTCAAGGCCGATGTAGTGATGCGTTATCGCGTTAAGCTCAACAAGCGCCGCTTCGTTTGAAAACACCGTTGCGCCCAGCGCCTTGCGGTCAAGCACACCGTCCGTCACCGTGCCGGGGAACGAGCGCTCGATATCGCCGAGCATCTGCGCATTTGTTTTGAGCATGTCGTGATACAGCGCGTCGCAGTCTATTATCAGCGCCCCCAGCTTTTCAAGCTCGCGCAGAGCCGTTGTCTTTCCGCAGCCCGTGCCGCCGGTTATGCCGACGACCTTGAGGCTTTCGGCAAGGGCTGCGGCGATCTCCTCCTCGGGCAGCGCGCCGCGGCGCAGTATCTTATACGGTGCCGCGCTCATGTCTATTATGGTTGACTCTTTTCCGAGACCGCATTTTCCTCCGTCCACGACGGCGGCAATTTTGCCATCGAAGTATCCGAGCACCTCCTGCGCCGTAACAGGGCTTTTCTCCCCTGACGGATTTGCCGACGGAGCGGCAAACGGCAAGTGCGCTTTTTTCAGCATTGCCTGCGTCATCGGGTGGTCGGGGCACCTTAGCGCGACCGTATCGCCGCCTGCGCGGACGATATTGGGAACGATGTCCTTTGACTTTAAAACTATTGTCAATGGTCCCGGCCAGAATTTATCCATAAGCACGCGCGCCTGTTTGGGAACATTTGCGCAGTACTTAGTCACGGCAGCACCCTTATACAGCATAAGCGACAGAGGCTTTACCTCGGGTCTGCCCTTGACCTCATAAACCTGCTCGACCGCGTCGGCGTCAAGTCCGCTGCATGCAAGGCCGTAAACCGTTTCCGTAGGAACGGCGACGAGCTGCCCTGCGGCTATGAGCGCAGCCGCTGTGTTCAGATTATCTTTTCCGATTATCTTAGTTTCCATCAGCTCTCCGCCTGCCTTTTGAGCTTTTCCGCCTGATCGGCGGTTATGAGCGCATCAATTATCGGGTCAAGGTCACCGTTGAGCACGCTTTGAATATTGAAATTGCGCACATCGCCGACGAGCCTGTGATCGGTGACGCGGTTCTGGGGGAAGTTATAGGTGCGTATCCTGTCCGACCTGTCGCCCGAGCCGACCTGGCTTTTTCGCTCGGCTGCAATCGCCGCGGCCTGCTTCTGCTGCTCGGCTTCATACAGCTTCGAGCGCAGGATCTTCATGGCTCTGTCCTTGTTTTTGTATTGGCTGCGCTCGTCCTGACACTCGACAACGACGCCGGTGGGCAGGTGCGTTATTCGTATGGCACTTTCGGTCTTATTGACGTGCTGGCCGCCGGCTCCGGACGAACGATAGGTGTCGATCTGAAGATCGGCAGGATTAATTTCAAACTCGACCTCCTCAGCCTCGGGCAAAACCGCAACGGTGGCCGCCGAGGTATGTATCCTGCCGCCGGACTCGGTTTCCGGAACGCGCTGAACACGATGGCCGCCGGCTTCAAACTTAAGGCGTGAATATGCTCCCTGCCCTTCGACGACAAAGCTCATTTCCTTTATGCCGCCAAGCTCCGTTTCGTTAATATTGACAATATCGATCTTCCAGCCCTTACTCTCTGCATACATGGAATACATACGGAAAAGATCATGCGCAAACAGAGAGCTTTCCTCTCCGCCGACGCCGGAGCGGATCTCCATTATGACATTGCGCTCATCGTTCGGGTCTTTGGGCAGGAGCAGGATTTTAAGCTGCTCGCCAAGCTCACCGATGCGCTGCTTTGCGTCGTTATATTCCTCCTGGGCAAGCTCCTTGAACTCAGGGTCGGACATCAGCTCCTCGGCGTCATGCATGGTCTTTTCGCACTTGACATACTCTCTGTATGCCGTAACTATCGGCTCAAGCTCTTTCATTTCCCGTGCGCATTTGGTATATGCCGCCGGGTCTGCATAGATCTCGCCGTTTTCCATGCGCTGGCCAAGCTCGGAATACCTGTTATCAAGCTGTTTAAGTTTATCCAGCATCGTTTTCTCCTGATATTTTAATAATAAAATATCATAACACATTTGCTCCGTTCTGTAAATGAAAAAGCCGGCCTTTCGGCCGGCTTTGAAATTTATATAAGTCCCTGGACGAGGATTATTAGTATAAGTATCGGCAGTATCCACTGGAAATACGGCTTGAGCTTGGGTGAAAGACGGATGCCGGTGCCCTTGTTGACCTCGGCAATGTACTTATCAAAGCCCCAGCCCCACTTGCTGACGCAAAACAGCAAATAAACAAGAGAGCCTATAGGCAGAAGCAGGTTAGACACGAGGAAGTCCTCGGTATCGAGCACATCCCTGCCGCCGATAAGGTGCAGATCACTCCAGATATTATAGCCGAATACGCACGGCAGACTCAACAGCGCAAGAAGTACAAAGTTTATCGCAACGGCCTTCTTGCGGCTCAGGCCGAAGGTATCCATACATACTGCAATGATATTCTCGAAAACCGCAAGCACCGTGGAAAAGCTTGCAAAGATCATAAACAGGAAGAACAGTGCGCCCCAGAAGCGGCCGCCGGCCATGTTGACAAACACCTGCGGCAGAGTAACAAATATCAGCGACGGTCCCTGCTCGGGCGATACGCCGAACGAGAAGCAGGCCGGGAAGATGATCGTTCCTGCCATGAGCGCAACGAAGGTATCCAGCGCGCAGATTCGTGCTGCCTCGCCGGTGAGCGTGTGCTTATCGCTCATGTAGCTGCCGAATATCTCCATTGCAGCAATACCAAGGCTGAGGGTGAAAAACGCCTGATTCATAGCGTCCGTGATGAGGCTTCCGAAGCCGTTTTTGCGAATGGTATCAATGGACGGGAGCAGATAAAACTTCATGCCCTCTGCCGCACCGGAAAGCGTCAGACTGTGAACGGCAAGCACGATTATCAGCGCAAGCAGCGCGAGCATCATGAATTTCGATATGCGCTCAAGACCCTTTTTAAGGCCGAAGCTGCACACGATAAAGCCTACAACAACGACGATCTCGGTCCATATCGCCATCTCGCCTGGAGATGCCAGAAGGTTTCCGAACACGGCGCTCGTTGCATCGGCCGACATGCCCGAATGGAACACGCCGGTCAGGAATTTTCCGAAATAGCTTGCCATCCAGCCGGCCACGGTTGTGTAATACATCATCAGCAGATAGCAGCCGATAAGGCAGAACCAGCCGTGGATATGCCACTTGCTGCCGGGTTTTTCAAGCGCCTTGTAGCCCAGAACGGCGCTCTGCCGGCTCGCACGGCCGACGGCAAGTTCCATCGTCAGCACGGGGATTCCCATGACAACAAGGCAGATAAGGTAAAACAGGACGAAATAGCCGCCGCCGTTTTGACCCGTTATGTAAGGAAAGCGCCAGACGTTTCCGATGCCGATAGCGCAGCCTGCGCTGACAAGCAGAAATCCAAGTCTGGAGCCGAATGATTCTCTCTTCATACGAATACCTCTCTCAAAAAAGCTATTGCTTATTTTAGTCGAAAAATCAGCAGTTTACAAGGGCAGTTTCCGTATGCTAAAATAAGAAAAACTTATTTTGAGGCATATAATGAACAGAAATCAGCTTAGATACTTCGTCGCAGCGGCCGAAAGCCGAAGCTTCACGAAGGCCGCCGAGCAGTTTTATATATCCCAAACCGCCATCACGCAGCAGATGCAGCTGCTGGAGGAATCTCTCGGCTGCGCACTGTTTGACCGCTCCACGCGCCCCGTTTCGCTCACCCCGGCAGGCAAAATTTTTCTGGGCGAAGCGCGCGCCATACTCGACAGGATGAGCAGCGCCGTCGAGCGCGTCCACGATGCATCCACCGGGCTTACCGGGACACTGCGCGTGGGCTTTGTCCGCGGCTACGAGCGCAGCGATCTTTCGGTGCTCATGCGCTCGTTTCATCTGCAAAACCAAAACGCGCTTATAAGCTTTTACCGCTGCTCGACCGATGTTCTGGCAGCCGGGCTTATGCAGCAGGAGTATGACATCATTTTCACCTGGGACAGTACGAACCTAAAAGCGCAGGAGGAGGTGGAATACATAGGCGTTGAAAGCGCACGGCTTGTTGTTGCCCTTTATGACGAGCATCCCCTTGCCGGCAGGCGGCGGCTAAGCCGCGCGGATCTCAAGGGCGAAAGCATACTGTATATGTCGCCCGACGCTTCTAACGATTCCTACGGCGACGCATTCTTCATGCAGCTTTACAAGGACGCAGGCTACAAGCCGAATATTCTCTTCCGCTCGTGCGACGCCGAATGCATTCTCATGATGGTCGCCGCTCAGGAGGGCATATCGATACTGCCGGATTATTTCACCGACAAGCTGTACGATGCGGATAACCTTGTTTTCGTTCCGCTCGTCGGCGAGTGCGAAAAGGAGGATATAATCGCCGCGTGGCAAAGCTCGAACTCAAACCCCGTTCTCAAGCAGTTTTTGTCCGTGCTCGACAGCTCGGTGCCGCTGCGCAAATAATGGTTTACAATGGAGGATATAATATGAGTATAGGTGCGGTAATAGTTGCGGCCGGCATGTCGTCGCGCATGGGGGATTTCAAGCCCCTGCTGAGCATCGGCTCACAGTCCATAGCACAGCGCATAGTCTCAACGCTCCGGCAAGCAGGAGCCGAGGAGATCGTAATGATAACCGGGCATAATGCCGACGCTTTGGAGCGGCATCTTGAGGGCTGCGGCCTGACGTTTATCCGAAATGAGTGCTATGCTTCAACGCAGATGTTCGACTCGGCTGCATTGGGGCTTAATTATCTGAAGGATAAGTGCGGCAGGATACTTTTCACGCCGGTTGACGTTCCGCTGTTTGAAGCCTCGACCGCGCGCGCCCTCATTGATTCCGGAGCTGAGCTTGCCTGCCCCGTGTGCGACGGCAGGCGCGGACACCCGATACTGATCGCCTCACGGCTCGTTGACGGAATTTTAGCGTATAACGGCGACGGCGGCCTCGGAAAAGCGATGGCCGCGTGCGGAGAAACTATGATTGAGATCCCCGTCAACGACCCCGGCTCTCTTCGCGACGCCGACACACCGGAGGATTATAAGACCCTGCTCGGAATGTATGAAAAGCGGTGAAGAAAAATGGATCAGAACAACAGATATGACAGGCAGATCCGTCTGCCGTATATCGATCACGCAGGGCAGGAAAAGCTCGGCCGTGCGCACGTTGCCATAGTAGGTCAGGGCGCGCTCGGCACGGCGGCTTCGTCGTATCTTGCGCGCGCCGGAGTCGGACATATACTCATCATCGACAATGACATTGTCGAGCTGAGCAACCTTCAGCGTCAAACGCTTTTTGAGGAGGGCGATATCGGGCGCAGTAAGGCCGACGCAGCCTGCGAGCATCTCAGGAAAATCAACAGCGATATTTCAGTCACATCGTCGCGCGAACGGCTCACGGAGGGCAACGCCTCTGCCCTGCTCGGCGGCGCCGATATCGTCATTGACGCAAGCGACAATTTTGAGGCGCGCAAGATAATTAACGACTGCTGCGTACCTCGCGGCATTCCGTGGATATACGGCGGAGTTGTGCAGAGTCAGGGTATGACGATGAATATCGTGCCGGGCGGACCGTGCTTTGCCTGTCTGATGCCCGGCGAAACACCGGAGCGCGGCACATATCCGATAGCCGGCACGCACGGCATACTCAGCACCGCCGCGCCGTTTATCGCGGCGATCCAGGCAACCGAAGCGATAAAGATAATAACGCACGGCTTTGCAAGCAGCTCCGTGCGCAAAACGCTTCTGTACGTTGACCTGTGGGATAACGTGTTTCAGGACCACAGCATCGTAAAGCTCCCCGGCTGCCCTGTGTGCAGCGGAAAGGATCAACATGGCAACAGATAAAGCAAAAATCGGCGGCGGTGTTTTGCTGCGAGCCGACGGAACTGAAATGTCCGCGTCACCCGGCGCAGAGAGCTGCATGCAGGACGAGGGCGGCTATGTATTTCTCCGGCTTGCAATATTTGTTGAGCGCGACATTATAAGCCAATGCGGTTTCTATACCGCTCCGGAAATTCCGGGCAGCATAGTCGATGCAATGTCCGCAATTGCGGCAGCTGCCGAGTGGAAAGCCATTATGGCCGCAGCCCTCATAAACAGCAAGAGCCTCAAAAGCGCCCTGTCCGAACTGAATTTATCGAACAGCGAGCTTAAAAAGTCCGCCGACATCGCCGCGCTTATGCTGCACGAATGTCTGAGAAACTACTCCATGAAATACAATCAGGCAAGACAGACGCGCCTTAGCAAAGCAAAAAGCGAACAGTGAAAAAGCGATAAAAAAGCCGGTGAACTCAAGGTGAAAAGGCCTTAAGTTCACCGGCTTTTGACATATCAATCATGCGCGCATATGTATTTGTTATTCAGTTATGGTTCAAAAAACAAATGCCGTAGATTTCTTTTAGTCTAAAGTATTTACCTCAGCGCACTTATAAAAGTGCAGCTTTATCTTACTATTCAAAAAACGCACCTATACCGGCAATTGTTGTCTTTGATGACGGTAGCTCAGGATGAAGAATATAATCGTGGGTCTGATCATCCACACGATATGCAGTAACCTGATTTCCCCCGGCATTCTTAATTTTTCGAATGAATATCTCTTGATCCGGAAAAAGAAGCTCAGAGTCGGAATAATAGATTAGGAAGCTGCCCATCTGTTTATACCATTCCTGCGGTGCATAGATTGGTGAAACTTCCGGATCACGCCATTTTTGTTCGTCCGCATAAGCTCTTGAACATATGAGCATTATTAAGAAGCAGCTTTCCATCTGCAATGTGTGGAGTATCGTCGCTATCATCTGCACCGTTATAATCGAAATACAGCACATCTGTGCTCACTGTTTCTTTATAATTTCCTTCTGTGGAGACAGCTCGCCACAAAGCGCTATTGTCACTTTCATCGACAGCAGCTGCGGAGTCGTTATCCGGGATCACCTGAATTTGACCGTCTTTCAGTCTAAGGCCCGATACCCATTCCCAGACGTTTCCGTTTAAGTCATAAATGCCGTCCGCATTGTTATTGTGCGCCCATGCAACAGGACCAGACCCTGTAGCCGTTCGGCCGTCGAGTTTTTTATCCGAGTAGATATATGTAACCGAGCCGTGCTCGTGTTTATTCATATGGTTTTTTCCGTACATAGTGTTGCCGCGCGGCAAAAATCCGTTTTTTCTGCACCAAAGAGCAATTGCCGCCCATTCTGAATTTGACATCAGGTGCCAGCCCTTTCCCTTTGTCTCACAGGCTTTCTTTGCATCATCTGCGGTGATGTATGTCTGTGGATCCCGATTAGGAAGGCTATATGCACGACCATTTTCTACAACATTTTGATATTTACTTATATAGATTTCCGAGAGTATTTTACCGTTGACGATGAACGCGGGGTGAATCGCTTCTGATCCTCCGGGAATAACATCGCAAATCCGAAATCGCGGTATCCGTACCATTACAGAAGGTTTTCCCAAATCATCGTACTTTACAGTGTTGTTCGGAAAAACAGATTCTATCGCAAGTTTCATCGAATCTATGTCCATATTCATTAATCCTCCTTATTCGTTACTCTTGCTCTGTTTATCAAGGCAAATTGGGGAACAGATACATTACCAAAGTACAAACTATCGTGCCGCAACAGGTTGCAAGCGTTGTGGAAACGAACATCGGTGGATATCCTTCCTTCATACTAAGATCGGCAATTTGAAGATTTACATTCTGCATGTATGGAAAAAGGGGCACTGAATCGATTTTGGAGAGCAATACTGGTGCGTCGTGGTCGTGGGAGGCTCTATCAATCAAAGAATACCACAAGCGGAATTCCAGCATTTCCAATCTATACGATGAGTTTAGACAGCAAAGTAAAATAAACGGTAGTCAAATATTTTATCCTATCCTTGAATTAGACAACGACGGCAATGAAATCCCGTGTTTAGCTGAAGATTATATTGCCGCTGTTAACAAAGTATCCGATTATGCACGGCTTGTTATAAATGATTTAATTAATACCAGTAAGGAAAAAGCCAAAGAGCGGGAAAAAGCAGAGGGGGAAGAAGAGGAGGACAACAATGGCTAACATACAAGCCCGGCGCGATAAGAGCGGCAAGCTGATCTCCTTCTCTGTCCGTGTCCATCGCGGCATAGGCGCAGACGGGAAGCCGCTCAAGCCCTACACGGCCACCTTTAAAGTGTCGCCGACATGGACGGAAAAAAAGCGCGCGAAAAAAGGCCGAAGCTTTCGCCGCGACCTTTGAAAAGGAATGCCGCGAGGGCGTGACCTCCGACAGCCGTATGAAGTTTGAGGAATACTGCAAGTATGTGCTTGAACTTAAAGAGCGGCGCGGCGCAAAGCACAGCACGATCGTGCGCTACCGCGAGCTCACTACGCGCATATACCCCGCCATCGGGCATATGAAGCTCCGTGAGCTGCGTCCTGATCATCTTAACGCGTTTTATTCACAGCTGGCGCAAAGCGGCTCAAACAGGCGCACAGGCGGCACACTCAGCAACTGCACGATACGCAGATACCACCGTTTCATTTCGATTGTCCTGTCTCAGGCCGTCAAAGAGGGACTTATACCCATGAACGTCGCCGCAAGGGCGGAGCCGCCTAAGGTCGAAAAGCACGAGCCTAATTATTTGCAGCCCACAACGATCCCGCTCATGCTGGACGCTTTGGAGCGGGAGCCTTTAAAATGGCGTATGCTTGTTCATCTCATGCTTGTTACCGGCGCACGTCGCGGCGAGATACTCGGCCTTAAATGGGAAAATGTCGATTTTGATAATTCACGCATATACATATGCCGGTCGATATCCTACACGCCTGATCGCGGAGTTTATGAGAGCACGCCGAAAACCGCAAGCAGCAAGCGCTATGTATCTCTGCTGCAGGAGACTATGCAGATGCTTAAGCAGTACAGAACATGGCAGAGCGGCGAGATACTGCGTCTCGGCGAGTATTACCGCAGACAGGGTTTTGTATTCTCGCAGGATAACGGCGCTCCCATGCACCCGGACAGCGTGACAACATGGCTTGACCGCTTCAGCAGGCGTTGCAGTCTGCCGCATATCACGCCTCACGCCCTCAGGCACACCATGACGAGCCTTTTGATATTCAATGGCGTTGATATTGTCAGCACAGCTAAACGGCTCGGACACTCTCAGGTGTCAACTACCAGCGATATATACGCGCATGTTATCGAGCAGGCCGACAAGAAAAACGCGGATATACTCGGTGATATTCTCTTGAAAAAGGCTTGAGTTTTTAAAGCGAGTTGAATTAAAGTTGAATTATCGCCCGATTTAAGCCCTTAAAAAGCATAAAAACAGCCAGTGTCAAAATGCCGCAAAGCATTGATAACACTGGCTTTTTAATATGGTACGCCCGACGGGATTCGAACCCACGACCTTCAGAGTCGGAGTCTGACACTCTATCCAGCTGAGCTACGGGCGCATTTATAATGCCCAAATATTATAGCAAATCGCACAGCCGATGTAAAGCAGTTATTTTCGACGGAACGCGACATTCTCTTGACGCGGCGGCGAAAAAATGCTACTGTGTTCCGGGTGATGATTATGGAAACATGGGACGCATACGACGTTGACAGAATACCGACCGGAAAAAGCGTAATCCGAGGCGAGAAGCACCCGGAGGGGCTTTACCACATGGTCGTGCACGTCGCGATCTTCAGCACGGACGGCAGACTGCTCATCCAGCAGCGCTGCACACAAAAGGCCACATTTCCCGAGAAATGGGACGTCACCGTCGGCGGCAGTGCGCTTTCCGGCGAGACGAGCCGACAGGCAATGCGCCGCGAGCTGCGCGAGGAGCTTGGGCTTGACGTCGACTTTTCCGACCTTCGGCCGCGGCTGACGGTGAACTTCGAAGACGGCTTCGACGACTACTACATCATTGTGAAGGACATTGAGCTTTCCTCGCTTGTTTTTCAGGCCGAGGAGGTCATGGACGCGCGCTGGGCGACGCTCGACGAGGTCATGTCGATGATCGATTCGGGCGAGTTTATCCCGTACATGAAAAGCTTCATCGCATTTCTGTTCGAGATGCGAAACGGAGTTGACAACCTGAATATATAAAGTTGCACCGCACGGGGGATAACCGTGCGGTGCGTTTGTATTTTGTGGGGCATATTCTCCCGAAAGCGAGGCCGCGGCCCTGCATTATGCCGGCCGGGTGGGATAATGACCTCTGCATTGCCCTCTGTAAAGACAGTATACCACCTTTTACCCGTTTTATAAATAGTGATACTCGACAAATTTGCAGGCTTGCATTTGTGTGTTTTTTCCGCGGACAGAGAAAGTCCCCCGGTCCGTGACCGGAGAACTCCCTCATTCCATCCACTATTCTTCCATATCTCCATCGAGCCATTCTTCGGGCTCGTCAATATCTTCGTCAAATTCCTCGTCCGGCTCGAGATCGTTGCCGTTATAATGCAGCGCGCTGCCGGATATGAGCTTGCGGTGGGATATTTTTCGCGTTATGCTGCCGGCCACGCCCTTGACCATAGCCTGAGCCGCCATGTGCTTGCCGATGATCGCGGCAAGGTCGGTTTTAGGCGACAGGTCTGAGACCGTTCCCTCCATGATCGACAGGCTGCGCCAGAACATCGTAAACGATTTCGGCACCTTGATGCCAAAGTCGCGCGCGATGCGGTAAAGGTCGGCAAAAATATCTACCGTGCTGCTCATCTGCGCCATGGATATGACCCTGTATTTGTCCAGATACGCCTGCATACGCGCATAGTACGCCTCGCGGTCAAGCTCGGGGTCGTGCTCGCAGATGTTAAGCACGGCATCGGCAAAGCTTACATAGTCGTTGCTGAATATCGCCTTCATGCAGACCTTGATAAGCTCGGCATCGGCTTTGGTCAGCGTTCCCATCATGCCAAGGTCAAGCCAGACTATGCGCCCATCCCACACGCGGACATTGCCGGGGTGCGGATCGGCGTGGAAAAATCTATCCTCTGCAAACTGCTTTATATAGTTATTTATGAACTTCGTGCAGACCTCCTGCACATCGTAGCCCTGCTGCTCCATCGCAGCCTTATCTGTCAGCTCAAAGCCGCCGATGTATTCCATGACGAGGATATGCTTTGTTGAAAGCTCGTCATATACCTTCGGGCAATAGACATATTTTATGCCCTCGATATTTTCACGCACACGGCGGATATTCGCTGCCTCGCGCTCGAAGTCCATTTCCTCCTGCGCGACAGCCCACACCTCGTCGATAGTCTCGCCGAGATCCATGACATTATTGATCTTTTTGAGCTTAATGACATTCAGTGCGCTTTTCAAAAGTCGAACGTCGCGCTCCATGACCGAGTATATCTCCGGGCGCTGGATCTTGACGGCGACATGCGTCCCATCAAGCAGAACTGCCTCATGCACCTGCGCGATCGACGCCGCACCCAAGGGATACGGCATGATCTGCTTGAAAACCTGACTCCACGGGCGACCGTATTCGGCAGTGATTATCTCGCGTATCTGCGCCGTTACAAGGCGCGAGGCATCCGTGCGCAGGCTCTCTAACTTTTTGCAGTGCTCCATGGGGATGATCTCCGGATGCATGGAGAGAAGCTGCCCGAGCTTAACGAAGGTCGGCCCAAGCTCCTTGAACATGTCGCACAGCTTTTCCGGGCTTACGCCCTGAGTTACCTTATATTTTGATATTACCTTTACAATTTCAAACAGGCGCTTTGCGTCCGCGCCCGTTTCCATCACGGCATTTGCCATCTATTTTCCAACCTTCAGATCTCAGTATCAAGGACGTAGCATGTGTGGGTCACGTTTCCGTCATCGGTGAAGCTTACTATGCTGCCCTCAACCTTTTTATATGTATCCGGCCTTACGGCAAGGACAATATCCGTGTCCTTTTCCCAAAGGTACACGGCGTTTTCGTATTTAATATCGCCGCTGCGCAGACCGACGCGAACTGTCATGCTGACATTATCATAGTTATATTCCTTTGCGTCGCTTATCTTTATCCTGCCAAGCTCAACAGGCTCGGTCGCAGGGTCGATGATAAATCCGTGCAGGCGCTTTCCGCTTGCGTTAAGAAAGCTCACGGCCGTAAAACCGGTTTCCTCGGCGGAGGCGTCGAGCTCCAAAGCCTCGGGCTTAACAAGATACATGGTCTTTTTCCCTGCCCACACCCAAGCACAGCCCGAGTACTTTTGGCTCTGCTCGGCAAAGCGCGCGTGATCGGCGCGGCAGGCAGCCTGCGCCTCGGCCGGAGCTGCGGCGTCAAGCCCGTCAACGCGGATCTGATACACCGGCGCTATCTGCGCTATCTTATATTTGTGTATCCCGAATATAACGCCGAGCACCGCAAGCGTTACTATTGCGCATATTATGTAAACCTGTTTTGAGTTGCTTCTGCTTCGCTTTTTTGCAGGCATTGCTCTGCCTCCCATAACATGACTTTTTTTATTTTAACAGAAAAAAGCACATTTAACAAGCCATATATGAAAAACAAACAAAAATCAGCCGGATAAATTCCGGCTGATAGACATTTTCGCTACTTTTGTGCATCAACGAGCGTCTTATGCGAAGCATTTTGCGTGATTTGTGATTATCCCGGCTTGCTCGCACTGTATATGATGCCGACGAGCGGTAAAATACACATAAAAATGGCCGTTGAAAAACTATACTGCAAATGAAAGATAATAGAGCAGCAGGGGAGCTCGAGGGGTAGCAAAGCGGCGGCGCGGTAGTGAATGACATGCCGGGGGCATGTCAGAGCCGCGGCGTGACCGAGCCTCAGCGAGAAAAAGGCCCCTCTCGTAATCAGATTATAGCCATCAAAAATGTCCGGTA
>DKRV01000004.1 GCA_002472405.1 Clostridiales bacterium UBA7273
GAGCAGATTTTTGCTCAGGCAAGACAAAGCTCGCAGAGAATACTATCGTATTGTCAAGAGCTTTAACGCAGCATGGGCGGAAATCTGCCCGTCAAAACCGATATGCGTTCGACTCTCGTCAGCTTATGTCTAATCTTCAAACTTGCTGGCGGCGAACAACAGTTATGTTGTTTGCGGACGGCAAGTCCACAAGGGATAGCCGCATAAGCGGCGCAAGGGGGTGTAGCCACCTTGACGGAACGAAGTGACGAAACATTCTCGGTCGAGCAGTTTTCTTCTGCTGACCGGGAATGAAGCTCCGCAGGACGCACTACTCTCGACAGAAAGTATAGAAGTGCGCCCTTTAGTTCCTAAAGGGTTTTTATCAGTGCGACAAACAGAAAGTTGTCGTTTTTTATTCCACGCGAACATTCACTGGGCTTATTACAAGATTTCCTCCGCCGGCTACCGTGTACCATTTGCCTTTTTCCAGTTTGATTTTTTCTGATACACCAGATGTAATATACCCTACCACATATTTTTCACCCGTTTCCATATCCGTAAAGACCACATCCGTATCACAATCCCCACTTACTTTTACGGTTCCAAATAGCGGCTGTATCTGTTCGGATTTGATCATGCCCTCATCGTTTGCAAGTACAAAAGTATGTTTCTTTTGAAAATTCGCATAAACGAGAATGGCAACTGCGAATATTGCGATTGCACATAGAATTGGCCATCTTTTTCTGTTCATAAATACTCCCTCAAATTCCAATTTGTTGCTTAATTTCGCATTCAAATTATACCATAAAACCTGTGAACAATTCTACCGCAACTTTGGACTATATGAGAAAAGTCCGAACAGTTTTCTGCCCGGACTTTCTCACTCAATCATAAATCAATTCCGCTTTCACAACTTCCTCTGCCTGTGCCTTGCAAGCGTTCATCTGACGCACCCATTCCATTTGGTTTCGGCTTTCAGCTTTTTGGTCACGCAGTTTCGCTTCGCCAGCTCCGGCACGATCAGCTCCATGCGGTTTCGTGCCGCTTCGTTGATTTCGGCGCAATGCTGTCTTACGCACATCTGCCATAGGCGGCCTTTTTTTCATGCTCTGAGTTCCGTCAGCGCCGCTAAAAGGCGCGACAGCACGGCGGCGGACTGGCCGCGCGTGGCCGTTGCGTTCGGGACGAAGCTGCCGTTCGGGTAGCCCTGAATGACTCCGATGTTCGCCATAACGTCAACTGCCTCGCGATAGCATTCGGCGATTGAGCCGTAATCGCGGAAATCGTTGCGGCCGGAAAGCTCGCCGAGCACATCCGCGCTCACGCCGAGCTTCAAAAAGCGATACGCAAACGTCGCCATCTGCGCACGGCTGATCTCGGCATTCGGTCTGAACGTATTATCCGTAAAGCCGGTTACTATGCCGGCCTTAACTCCCCATTTTACAGCCGCGGCGTATACCGCAGAAACGGCATTGGCATCGTCAAAGCCGAGAGACGTATCCGCAATTTCGGGGCGGCCGCCCATATTATACAGCATCATGACAAACTGCGCACGGGTCACGTTCTGCTCCGGGCAAAATGTCCCGTCCGGGCGTCCGTTTACGATGTCGGCCATGTAGCATGTGATGATATAGTCGTGATACCATCCGGAGATATCCGAAAACGGTTCGGTTTTATCGGCGCAGACGAGCTTTGCGCTGCCGAAGCTGTTGTTAAGGCCGATATCTATCGCCTTCCACTGCGCGATCGAGCCTGCGTAATAGATGTTTTTCAGTGCGTACACATCGTCAAACGCACCGTCGCCGATGCTCCCGAGCGTGAGCGGCAATGTCACGGTCTCGATCAGTCCGCAGCCGGAAAATGCGCCGCTTCCGACGGAAGTCACACCGTTTTCGACAACGAGCTTCCGCACAGCGCCGCGCTCGGCATACCACGGCGCTTCACCGGCGGCAAAGTTCGTCATAGCACCTTCACCGAACACCGTGAGCACGCCGGCATCCGTCAGCGTCCAGCTGACAGACTCGCCGCACACACCGTCCGCCATCGCCATGGGCGCAAAAAGCGCAAGCAGCATCACCGCTGCACATATCGCCCCGATAAGTCTGTTTTTCATAATGGTCTACTGCACAAGCGCCGATTCGATCTCGTCATCGAATGCGAAGTCGAAGTGGTCGGCGAGCATCTGCACAAGCTCGTGCAGAACGCTTGTCGCTATTGCACGCATGTCAAGCTCAAGAATGCAGTCGATTATCCTCCGGCGCTCATCCTCGGGGACGTTATAAACGCCGAGGCTCATGCTCAGAAACCGCTCGAGCTTCCTTTCCAGCGTGAAATACATGTCGCAGCCACGCGACATATAGCCGCGCATTATGCCGGCCGAGCCGATTTCCAGCTCGTAAAAATCGCTCTCGGTATAATCGGGCAGATAAGATCCGAAGATGCGGTAAAGCTCCGCCGTCGTGCTCTGATAGATATACTCCATCGTAGCCTCATGCGAATATGCCTCGACATAAATATCGCGCAGATTGTCGTTGAGTTCGGTTATCGTAAGCTGAAGCGCAGTCTCAATCGCGTAGAGCATTGCCGGAGAATCGTCGGGACCAGCCACCGTGCGCGCAGCCTTAAACTGTCCGGCAAACATGAACGCCGCAAGCTCGCTGAGCACTCCGTCCTTGGAGCGGAAAATGTTCTGGAACGAGCTGGCAGACACGTCAGCTTCCTTGATTATCTCGGCAACCGTCGTGCCGTTATAGCCGCGCTCGATGAACAGGCGAACACAGGCAGTGAGTATTCGCTTTTTTGCAGCCATGCTCGTATGTGTGATAGTGATACTGATCCCTTCCTTCTTTGTGTTATTATTGGTATGTGTACCAATAATAACACAAACTTTGCATATTTGCAAGTATATTTACAAAAAATTGCCCCGAATATACGATTCAGGGCAAAAAAAGTTAAAATTAATAGCCGTAGCGCTTGCGTTTTCCGATAAGAAAAAGCACCGTTGCCGTTATCGACATAACCTCCGCTCCGACGATGGACAGCCATATTCCGTCCAGCTCCCAGATGAGCGGGAACAGAAGCACCGCAGCAAGCTGGAACACCAAAGTTCGCAGGAACGATATCATCGCGCTGGTCAAGCCGTCGTTGAGCGCGGTGAAAAACGACGAGCCGAAGAACGAAAAGCCCGAGAACAGGAACGAGAATGAGAATATGGAGAATGCGTGAACCGTCATCGCAAGAAGCTCCTCGTCATACCCGACGAACAATTTGCCAAGCGGCCTTGCGAAAAGCTCGCCGGCAGCAAACATGAACACGGCGCACACGCCGATTATGCGCAGGCTTTTTGACAGCAGGCCTTTCAGCTCGCTTGTGTTCTGCGCCCCGAAGTTAAAGCCGATTATCGGCGCCGTTCCGACCGCAAAGCCAATAAAAATAGCCTGGAATATCATGCTTACATACATAAGCACGCCGTATGCCGCAACGCCGTCGGCCCCGGCGTATTTCATAAGCTGCATATTATACAGCATGCTCACGATCGACATGGAAATGTTGCTCATAAACTCCGACGAGCCGTTCGTGCAGGTTTTGAGCAGCGCCTTGACGTCGAATTTGAATTTCACAAGGCGCAGACGGCTGTCGTTTTTGCGTGCAAAATATAGCAGTGGAATGACTCCGCCGATGAATTCGCTTATCGCGGTGGCCGCCGCAGCACCGGTCACGCCGAGCGGTATCACGCCGACGAGCAGCGCATCAAGTATCATGTTCGCTACGCCGGACGCAACGGTGACGTACAGGCCGAGCTTGGGCTTTTCGGCCGTTGCGAACAGGCACTGAAACTCAAACTGCAAAATATAAAACGGCAGCGCAAGCAGGATGATGCGGCCGTAAATTATGCTCTGCTCTAAAAGCTCACCCTCCGCGCCCATGAATTTTGCAACCGGGCGCAGCAGGAAAAATCCAAGCACCGCAAGCACAACGCCGCACAGCGCGGAAACGGTGATTATAAGCGTGAATATCTCGTTTGCCTTGTCGGCCTTGCGCTCGCCTATGGTTTTGGCGATAAGCGCTCCGCCGCCGGTTCCGAACATGAAGCCAACGCAGCCGAGCACAAGCAGCAGCGGCATTATCAGGTTGACCGCCGCAAATGATGTTTTGCCGGCAAAATTCGACACGAAAAAGCCGTCTACTATGCAGTAGATCGACGTGAAGACCATCATTATTATCGACGGCAGCGCAAACCTGAGCAGTCGCTTATAGTCAAAATGATCCGAAAGCTTTATGTTCATGAATGCACCTCCTGCGCCCTTGCACGCACAGAAACAAGAAATTCCTCCGTGAGCCGAATGTATTTTTCAAGATCCTCTGCCGGCCATGAGCCAAGGATCTCGTTTTCTATCTCGATCACCTTTGCCACGGTTTTTTCCGCAAGCTCCGCTCCCTTCGGCGTGAGCGTGACCGTCTTGTGCCGGGCGCCGCTGCTTTCGGTCGTGACGCTGCCCTCGGCTTCAAGCTTGCGCAGGGCGGAGTTTACCGTCTGCTTCGTAAGCCCGGAAAAGGCGCATATATCGCGCAGCGGGCAGGCCCCGCCCTCTGATTTGAGCGTATAAAGTATCTGAAACGCGCTGTCGGAAAGGCCGAGCCGATTCGCAAGCTCGTGGTACACCGCGTCCGTTTCGCCGACAAGGCGGTTGAAGCGGCGCAGCTGTTTTGATTGCTGTGTCATGTTTACCTCGCTTTAGTCCGAAATCATACCCGCGAAGTATAGTACGATTTCGTACTGTTGTCAAGAGATAAATTGCAAGTTATGGCCGCCGTTTTCAGAGGCGCTTTAATGATGATACTGATATGCTTATTGCTGTAGCCCGGTTCGGGACAATGGAGGAAACCGTGGGTGCCTCGCGTAACGTTAGCGCACTGCTGAATTTTGCACCGTACCCCATTGGCTCACCTGTCAAGGGGAGCAGGCAGCTTTGCTGCCGAGGGGTTGAATTTAAGTGCAAATCAAGCCTATCAACTGTCAGCTATTAGCTCTCCGCTGCGGCTATCGGCCGCTCGTAGGGAACAGGCTTGCCCGTTCCGCATGTTGCGGTTTCCTCCGCAACTTCGACACCGGGCAACCGAAATATGCGTATCCGTAGGTGCGTCAATTCGCCACTAAAAATTCGCCACTAAAAAAACCTCGTCCGTGGAGGACGAGGTTTTTTTATATGGTATTGAGATCAATCCATCTTGTTGAGTGCGACGGTCATAGCGCTCTTCTTGTGAGCTGCGTTGTTCTTGTGGATAAGACCCTTGCAGGCTGCCTTGTCCACGGCCTTGACTGCGACCTTGTAGCTCTCAGCTGCGACGGTCTTGTCGCCGCCTGCGACGGCTGCGTCGAACTTCTTCATGACGGTTTTAAGAGCGGTCTTGTCAGCGCGGTTCTTTGCGCGCAGCTCCTTGCTCTTTGCGTCTCTCTTCATTGCGGACTTAATGTTGGGCATCGTTGTTGCACCTCCTTGTAACTTAGTAACAAAAGTCTACGGACTTTTCCGGCGAAAACCGCCGGTTTACGCCGGCTGCCAGACTGATTTTCCGTTCTGGCGGTTACTGCCGTTGGGACTGAATAACGTAACGAAACGCGAGTAGACGCTCGCGGATAATTAGTTTATCATCAAAGCACTGAAATTGCAAGCTTTTTCTTTACTTTTTCCGCTTTTTTATAAATAAATGTATCGCTTGTGCCGTCGATGGTAAAACTACCACTATATCTTGTTATGTTGAGGTGGAGCATGCAGAATAAATTCGCGCGCACGGACCTTGCCGCCGAGGCAGTCGGGCGGCTGGACAAAGCACCCGAGGGCGTTTGCGCCGACACGCTTTCGCTGCACGGCTGCGAGGTCAGTCGCGTTGTGATATCCTCCGAGGCCGGAGCCGCGGCGCTGGGCAAGCCTATGGGCAAATACCTCACGCTTGAAATGGCAGATTATGTTACGCGGCGCGGTCAGAGCTTTCCCGACTGCGCGGCGGCGCTGCGCGATCTGCTCAAAAGCTTCGAGGCTGTTGAGCGCGCGCAGAGCTTCCTAATCGCCTGCCTCGGCAACCGCGCGGTCACTCCGGACGCTGTCGGGCCGCTTGCCGCCGACGGAATAATCGTCACACGGCACTTAAAATCCTCGCTGCCGCAGGATTTTGCTGCGTTTTCGTCCGTATCCGTGGTGCGCACCGGCGTTTTGGGCACGACAGGCATCGAAAGCGCGCAGACGATACGCAGCATGTGCGAGCTTGTGCGCCCAGACTGCGTTATTGCAGTCGATGCGCTAGCAAGCGGCGAAATGCACAGGCTTTGCCGCAATATTCAGCTTTGCGACACGGGAATTTCCCCGGGCAGCGGCGTAGGCAACGACCGCGCCGAGATAAGTGAAGCCTACCTCGGCTGTCCGGTGATCGCCATCGGCGTTCCGACGGTCGCAGATGCTGCGGCGCTCAGCGACAGCGCAGACGCGCAGAGCCTTTTCGTCACGCCGCGAAATATCGACGAGCTTGTGCGCTCGGCCTCAAAGCTCATCGCTTACGGCATTGACCTTGCGCTGCACAGGGGTCTCGGCATTGAGGACATCGACGCACTCATCGAGTGATGTTTCACGTGAAACGCCGCACGACTGTTTCACGTGAAACACAGGCAAAAAATTTTCAAATGTTTCATGTGAAACATTGAAATACAGGCGCAGACTTGATATAATAGCCGCAAGAGGTGAGACTATGTCAAGAATCATTGCGATAGCCAACCAAAAGGGCGGCGTCGGCAAGACAACGACCTGCGTTAACCTTGCCTGCGCACTGAAAATGAAGGGCAAACGCGTTCTGCTCGTCGATTGCGACCCACAGGGCAACTCAACCTCGGGCATGGGCGTGGACAAGAACTCAACGCCCGGCGCGTATGAGCTGCTGATCAAAAACGCCGACATTCTCGACTGCATCCGTCATACGCCGTATGGCGACGTGATACCGTCGAACAAGGAGCTGTCCGGCGCATCGGTGGAGCTTGTTAGGCAGGAAAAGCGCGAGTTTGTGCTCAAAAACGCGCTGCAAATGGTCTACAACGACTATGACTACATATTCATCGACTGTCCGCCGTCGCTCGAGCTGCTGACGCTCAACGCACTCGTTGCGGCCGACAACGTGATAATTCCCATGCAGTGCGAATACTACGCGCTCGAGGGCATCGCCGACCTCATGACGACGATACGCATGTGCAACAAGCGCCTGAACCCCTCACTGCGCATACAGGGCATCGTCATGACCATGTACGATGCGCGAACCAATCTGACGCAGCAGGTAGCATTCGAGCTGAAGGAATACTTCGGCGCAAAGGTCTATGAGACGGTGATACCGCGCAGCGTGCGCCTTTCGGAGGCGCCGAGCCACGGAAAGCCGGGTGTTGCGTATGACCGCATCGGCAAGGGCAGCCGCGCATACATGAAGCTCGCCGACGAGTTTCTGCTGCGCGAAAAGTACAGGAAAAGGAGCTAAATATGGCCAAGGATACGAAAAAAGGTCTCGGACGCGGCCTCAGTGAGCTTTTCGGCGACGATATTCTCGATAACGAGAACGAGGGCGAGCTGATCTACGCTCCGATAGCGAAGGTCGAGCCGCGAGCCGAGCAGCCGCGAAATCGCTTCGACGACGACTCTTTGCAGGAGCTTGCCGACTCCATCGCGCAGTACGGCCTGATTCAGCCGATCACCGTGCGCCGGCGCGAGGGCGGATTTTATCAGATCATCGCCGGCGAGCGCCGCTGGCGCGCATGCCGCATGGCCGGGCTTGTTGAGGTGCCGGTGCGCGTCATCGAAGCCGACGACCGCCGTGTCGCCGAGCTTGCGTTGGTCGAAAACCTCCAGCGCGAGGACTTAAACCCCATCGAGGAAGCTCTCGGCTACAAAAGCCTCATTGAGGAGTACGGCCTGACGCAGGAGGAAGCGTCAAAAAGCGTGGGCCGATCGCGCCCGGCGATTGCGAATGCAATGCGTCTTTTGAGTCTGAGCAAGGAGGTTCTGCCTCTGGTCGAGGACGGAACTCTGTCGGCAGGTCATGCGCGCGCGCTGCTTCCGATAAGCGATCCGGCGGAGCAGCTCAAAGCCGCACGGGCAGTCATCGACGGCGGCCTTTCCGTGCGAAAGACCGAGCAGCTTGCGGCGAAAACGGTCAAAAAGCTTACCGAGGAGCCGGAAACCGAGTCAAAAACCGACGCACTTATGGTCGATTACATAGCCGAGACCGAGGATTACCTCAGCCGATCGCTTGCGCGCAAGGTCGCGCTCGAGCAAAAGCGCAAGGGCGGCAGGATAATATTGGAATTTTATGACAGCGACGACCGCGAGGCGCTGATATCAAATCTCGCACGCATGGGCCGCAGCTGGGAAGAAATAATTAAGTAAAAGGAGAAACAACAATGCTCGATATAAAATTTGTCCGCGAGAACCCGGATACAGTAAAGGAAAACATCAAAAAGAAGTTTCAGGACGAGAAGCTGCCGCTGGTGGACGAGGTCGTTGACCTTGACGTGAAATACCGCGCGGCGATGACCGAGGCAAACGAGCTGCGCGCAAGCCGCAACGCGCTGTCGAAAAAGGTCGGACAGCTCATGGGTCAGGCGAAGAAGGACCCCTCGAAGCTTGCCGAGGCCGAGGAGGCAAAGGCGCAGGTCAAGGCAAACGCCGACCGCCTTGCCGAGCTTGAGACTCTGCACGACGAGCTTGCCGTGCGCATCCGCAAGATCATGCTGACCATCCCGAACATCATCGATCCCTCCGTTCCCATCGGCCCGGACGACTCAGCAAACGTTGAGGTCGAGCGCTTCGGCGAGCCTGTCGTTCCCGATTTCGACATTCCCTATCACACCGAGATCATGGAGAGCTTCAACGGCGTTGATATGGACTCGGCCGGCCGCGTTTCCGGCAGCGGATTTTACTATCTCATGGGCGATATCGCGCGCCTGCACTCGGCAGTGACGGCCTACGGCCGCGACTTCATGATCGACAAGGGCTTTACCTACTGCATACCGCCGTTCATGATCCACGGCAACGTTGTCGAGGGTGTCATGAGCCAGACGGATATGGACGCGATGATGTACAAGATCGAGGGCGAGGATCTCTACCTCATCGGCACCAGCGAGCACTCGATGATCGGCAAGTTCATCGACCAGATCCTGCCCGAGGCGAGCCTGCCGCAGACCCTGACGAGCTACAGCCCCTGTTTCCGCAAGGAAAAGGGCGCGCACGGCATCGAGGAGCGCGGCGTTTACCGCATCCACCAGTTTGAAAAGCAGGAGATGATCGTCGTCTGCAAGCCCGAGGAGAGCCGCGACTGGTACGAAAAGATGTGGCGCTACAGCGTCGAGCTGTTCCGCAATCTTGAGATTCCCGTGCGCCAGCTCGAGTGCTGCTCGGGCGATCTGGCCGACCTCAAGGTCAAGTCCTGCGATATCGAGGCATGGTCGCCGCGCCAGAAGAAGTATTTCGAGGTCTGCTCCTGCTCGAACCTCGGCGACGCTCAGGCGCGCAGACTCAAGATCCGCGTCAAGGGCGAGGACGGCAAGATGTATCTGCCGCACACCCTCAACAACACCGTCGTTGCGCCGCCGCGCATGCTCATCGCCTTCCTCGAAAACCATCTCCGGGCCGACGGCAGCGTCACCATTCCCGAGGTGCTGCGCCCCTACATGGGCGGCAAGGAAGTCCTCATTCCGTGCAAAAAGTGATCTGAAATTACATACATAGGGAGTTAAGATATGAAAAAGTTTCTGTCTGAGTTCAAGGAATTTATCATGCGCGGCAACGTGCTTGATATGGCCGTCGGCGTCATCGTCGCAACTGCCTTCGGCAAGATAACAACTTCTCTCGTAAACGACCTGTTCATGCCGTTCATAAGCTGGCTGTTCGGCACGCGCGATATGAGCGCTCTCAACCTCATCGTGCGCCCCGAGATCGTCGAAAACGGCACCGTCGTGCAGGAGGCGATAACCATCGGCTTTGGCAACTTCGTCGCCGTCGTCATTGATTTCCTGCTCATGTCGCTGGTGGTGTTTATCATCCTCAAGCTGTTTAACAAGGCCCGCGCCCTGACCGAGAAAAAGGTCGAGGAGCCGGAGCCCGAGGAAGAGCCTGCTCCCACCACCGAGCAGCTCCTCGCCGAGATCCTCGAAGAGCTTAAAAAGAATTCAGAGGCGCATTCTTCAGAGGCGCATTAAGTCTGCACCGATACGGTTTTTTTAGAGGCGCTTTAGCGCCGTACCAATACATTTATGTTAGTGCCCGGTTCGAGACTGCGGTGGAAAACGTATCGTTTCGCGCTTTTTTAGAGGCGCATTGAGTTTGCACTGATACGCATATTGCGGTTGCCCGGTTCGGAACATTGGAATAAACCGTGACTGCTACGCAGCCTATGACATTGTGCTATATTAGTGCAAAATTTGCGCCGCACCCCATTGTCTTCCCCTTGCGGAGCT
>DKRV01000019.1:0-17121 GCA_002472405.1 Clostridiales bacterium UBA7273
CTTACCTGAAGAAGCAGGAGAGCATTCAGAAGAACGCAGTCATCGTTATTATCTGCGATACCCTCGTCGCCATCATGGCCGGCATGATCGTTATGCCCGCATGCTACGCATTCCTCGGCGGTGAGACCAGCTCCGGCCCGGGACTCCTGTTCCTGTCCATGCAGATAGTTTTCAGCAAGATGGGCTATGTCGGCAACATCATGGGCTTCCTGTTCTACGCACTCGTCTTTATCGCAGCTATCTCCTCCTCCATGTCCCTCCTCGAGGTCATCACCTCCTTCAAGGTCGACCAGAACGTTGAGCAGGGCAAGGCACCCGGACGCAAAAAGTATGCAATTATCGTTGCAATCCTTGTCTTCGTCTTCTGCCTGCCCACAGCTCTTGACGGCCTTGGCAGCGGCACCAACGGCGGCGCGACCATCGGCAACCCCGCTGACGTTCTCGGCATGCACTGGGCAGAGGCCGGCGATATCACAGAGTTTGCTGAAGGCACCACTTACTATGTGAAGGGTGACGACGGAATTTACACCAAGCTTGCTGCCGACGAAGCTTTCGTCGAGGGCGAGACCTATTATCTCGACACCTCGAAGGCTTGGAATGCAGACTGGCTCGACTTCTATGACATGCTGTCTGAGGGCATCATGATGCCTCTCGGCGCACTGGTCATGGCATTCGGCATCGGCTGGATCTGGAAGATCGACATGGTCGTTGAGGAATGCGAGCAGTCCGGACACAAGTTCTGGGGCCGCGGCTTCTTCAACGTCTGCTACAAGATCATCACTCCGATCGGTATGGCATTCGTTCTGTACGCACAGGTCACCGGCTTCTTCGGCTAATTTAAGAAAAGCAACATAACATACGATTTAAGGAGCAGCGAAAGCTGCTCCTTTTTAAGCGCCATAATTGTTGAAAAAATCTCAAAATATGATATAATCAGAAGCACCATCGCATAAAGGAGAAAAAGCATGCGTGAATGTGAAAACTGTAAGAACTATATACCCGAAGGAATGAAGATCTGCCCGCACTGCGGAAAGCTGCCGCCGACGCTGTGGCCGCAGTTCGGCGTTTATGCCGTGCTGACGATAGTTGCGATAGTATGCGCCGTGTATTTCAGGCCGTTTTTAAACGGACCTGTGATCGGTGAGGTGTCTCAGGGCGTGCTGTGGGTCGCTGCAGTAATCTTCATTGTCTTCGGCGTAATATTCCTCGGCGTCAGCGTGATAATTTTGCGCGATTATAAAAACCGCACATACCGCGGAAAGCTCACAAAGCAGGAGAGAGAACGCTTTGTGAAGATGAAGCAGCATATCGAGTCAAAACGCCATTTCTATGAGAAAGAGCTTGACTACTGCACGGTCTGCGGCAACAAAAAACCCGCATATATGAATAAAAGCAAGTAAAATAAGTGTATATGCGAAAATCTCCCGATCATTTGATCGGGAGATTTTTTCGTGTATTTGTCAGTCGTAATATTGAGTATCTTCTTCGATGTCAATGCCGAGATTATCTTTGATCCAGGAGATGCACTCGGTGCAGTCTGTTGTTATTTCAACAACGATATCCTGACTGTCATAATAACGGCTATTGTCGATTGCCTGCTCAAAGGTTATGTACATCGTTGCGATGATGTCGTCGTAGGTACGGCTGATGACCTTGTGCCCGGCTTTTATATCCGGCAAAAGAGCGTTACGATAAAAATCGATTGCCTGCGCCGGGGTGAGGTCTATTATCTGATTGTCTCCGATGTACAGTATAGCTTGAGAACAGTGCTCTTCATCGGCGGGGATCGAAGGCGAAAAGCGCTCGAGCAGGAGATTGGGGGTGTTTGCAAGCTCATAATACCGCTCGACGTTCTCGTCGTCCATCGGCAGAGTGTATTCGCGCGAGACGGTTCTGCCGTTTTTAAGCTTATACTCAAACATTATGCTCTCGGTATCATCGCTATATACGATATGCTCGTACTCATCCTTATAGCTGACGATCTTTTCGTGCAGCTGGCGGTAGTTCTCGATAATGGCCGGGTCTTCGACAGAGCCTGTCTGATACACGGTGATGCTCTTGATGCTGCCCTCCTTGGGAACATAAGCACCGATGCCGCAAACGTCAAGATCGCAGCAGAGCGTGAACACTGCGCACAGGCAGCATACGACTATAAATCCAACCCAGCTGCCGCGGAAAACGTGGAAGCTTTTTTCAAGCAGCATTTTTGCGCCGAAATAGCCGATGAAGGCGAATATTATCATGCTCAGTATCATGATAAACACGCTCGCCGAGCGGCTTTCGAACAGGGCAAACAGAACCGTGTACAGCAGCAGACCACCGCACAGCGCGGAGCATACGGTCACTCCGTATTTGAAAACAGGGTGCATGCAGCGCACCGCGACAACGTCGCCTGCCGATTCCATTCTGCGCCTTCTGAATATCATGAGCGCCGCAGCGGAGAAGACGAGCCCGACAACGCAGTAGATAGCGGACGGCAGCCAGTAATTGAAGGTAAACGAAATGCACTCGCTTGTCTGGAGAGCAAGACCATAGGTATCGTAGGCATAAGGCGTATTATACTTTAACACCGGTGTGAAATTCTCGAGCATATACACCAGCGGCGACAGGAAGTCGAGCACACAGTCAAACGAATCGTTCGACATACCCCAGATGAGGCAGGAAAAGTCTAGGCGGATTATAGCCTCCATGCCGACTACAAGGAAATTGAATATGATGTAAAGTATCGGGAGCACGGCGATGCTTCCGGTCATGACGGCCGTAAGCGAAGCGATGCCGTAGAAGAGGATAAACTGCATTGAATAAACGCCCAGCCATGTGAATGCCGCCTTGAACGCAAGGGCTGTGTTTATGGTCGCGTCGAGAGAGAACAGAAATGTCAGCAGCGCAATGACGAGGTTTGACGCCAGCACAGCAAACACGCCGCCGAGCCACGCAGAGCCGAATATCGCCTTGCGGCGAACCGGAAGAGAGGCGATAAGCCCTGTGCTGCGGCTGCTATACATGAAGCTGAACACCGCCATAGCGGCTAGTATCGCCATTATGAACGCAACGACCGACGAGGCGAAAACCGCGCTTTCGCATATGGCGAAGATAAAGTTCGTGGATTTGTTCGGGCCTAAGTTGTTCATAAGCGTGAGAACCGGCAGGAACAGCAGCCAGCCTGCAAAGTGAATTATCCACAGCGGCCAGAAGCGCCGGAGCGTGCTTTTGAAAAGACCTGCGTTAAAGAACGATATCTTTGACTTCATAGTCGGCACCTCCCAGCTCATAAATAAATATCTCCTCAAGTGTCAGCGGAACAAAGTCGATAAACAGCGGATTGCACAGCGCAAGCTTCGATTCAAGCTCTGCCGATGAGCCATGCAGGATGATTGTCTGCAATCTGCCGGTCGATGATGCGTGCAGAATATCAAGCCCGTCGGGCAGCGTCTCGCCATCGGGCAGAGCAAGCTGCATTTTGACGATGCCCTCCTGCAGATCGCTGAGCGTGCGCTCTATCATGATCTTGCCCTTGTTCATTATGCCGACGTGGTCGCACACGTCCTCAAGCTCGCGCAGATTGTGCGACGAGATAAGCACTGTCGTTCCGTTTTCCGCAACGTCGGACATCACAATACTCCATATCTGGCGGCGCATCACGGGGTCAAGACCGTCAACCGGCTCGTCGAGCACGAGGATATCGGGTCTGAGCGACATCATCATCCAGAACGCGGCCTGCTTCTGCATGCCCTTGGAAAGCTTGCGCATCTGCCGCTTTGTGTCAAGCCCGAACACCTCGCCGAGCTTGTTGAAGCGCTCGTTATCAAACTGGGGGTAAATGCTGCGGTAAAAGCCGGCCATTTCGCTTATGCTCGCGTTCGGGAAAAAGAAAATATCATCGGGAATATAGGCAATGCGGTTTTTCACCGACGGGTTTTCAAACACAGGCTCGCCGTCAATAAGGATATCTCCCGAATCCTGCCTGTAGATTCCGGTAAGATGGCGGATGATCGTGCTCTTGCCGGCTCCGTTCGGGCCGACAAGCCCGTAAACCGCTCCGTCGGGCACGGTCATGTTCAGCCCGTCGAGTGCACGGAAACCATCAAACTCCTTGACGACGTTTCTTATCTCAATCATTTTTAAGCTCTCCTTTCAGGCGCTGCGCAAGCATCTGCTTTGTAACGCCGATGTAGCCAAGCTCCGTAACAAGCTCGTCGAATTTCCCGAGAAGCTCGGCGCGGCGCAGAGCCTCGGCCTCGTCATTTGAGCAGACGAAGCTTCCTTTTCCGGGGACGGAACATATATATCCCTCGGCTTCAAGCTCGCGATACGCGCGCTGGATCGTGCTCGGATTTATGGCAAGTCCTGTCGCCATTTCGCGCACAGAGCTTATCTTACTGCCTGTCGGCAAAGCTCCGGAAACGATCAGGCGACGCATCCCGTCCTTGATCTGTTCGTATATAGGGCGTGGATCACGGAAGTTTATGCTGATCACTTTTGATCCCTCCATGCGACTGTGTGGTTTGTTCTCATACACTTAGGATATACACAAAATAAACACTTGTCAAGAAAATTTTAATTATTCACTTAAAAATGCCTAAAAAATGGGTTGTATACAGACTTTAAATTGTGAACGTATTTTTCTTGCGTATGCAGCGGAAAAATGCTAAAATATTATGCTATATTATATACAATAGGTAAGGTATGCATATGTGGATATCTGATAAATGGCAGGACTTTGAACTTATAGACTGCTCGAAAGGCGAAAAGCTTGAGCGTTGGGGCAAGTTTTACCTTGTTCGCCCCGATCCGCAGGCGATATGGGATACGCCGCGCAGCGACGCACGCTGGAATATGCGCGATGCGCGCTACCGCAGAAGCCAGACCGGCGGCGGAGCGTGGGATAAGGGCGGCCTTCCGGCAAGCTGGAAAATAAATTACGGCGAGCTTACCTTCAATGTTAAGCCCATGAATTTTAAGCACACGGGTCTTTTCCCCGAGCAGGCGTGCAACTGGGATTACGCAATGCGCAAGATCCGCTCGGCAGGACGGCCTATAAACGTGCTCAACCTTTTTGCGTACACGGGTGCGGCAACAGTGGCCTGCGCAAAGGCAGGTGCAAGCGTGTGCCATGTTGACGCGGCAAAGGGCATGGTCGCATGGGGCAGGGAAAACGCTGCCGCCTCCGGCCTCGGCGATGCGCCGATACGCTGGATAGTCGATGACTGCGCAAAATTCGTCGAGCGCGAGATACGCCGCGGCCGCCGCTACGATGCGATCATCATGGATCCGCCGTCCTACGGCAGAGGCCCAGGCGGAGAGGTCTGGAAGCTTGAGCAGAATTTGTGGCCGTTTGTGTCGCTGTGCGCAGGCGTCCTGTCGGATGATCCGCTGTTTGTGATAATAAATTCCTACACCACAGGTCTGTCGCCCTCGGTGCTGTCGTATGTGACCGAGAGCATATTCACCAAAAAATTCGGAGGCCGCTCGGAAAGCCGCGAGCTTGGCCTGCCTGTTACCGATTCCGGCCTTGTGCTGCCCTGCGGCGCAACCTGCCGGTGGGAAAGGGACTGACGATGAGCAGCATAATCAGCATTAAAAATTTGCACTATACCTATCCCGGAGACGAAGCGGAAAGCCTCTGCGGAGTTAGTCTTGAAATTGAAAAGGGCAGCTTTGTTGCGGTGCTCGGCCATAACGGCTCGGGCAAAAGTACGCTTGCAAAGCATTTAAACGCCATCCTTACCCCGACGGAGGGCGAGGTGCTTGTTGACGGAATAAGCACCGCCGACGAGGACAGGCTCCTTGATATCCGCCGTACCGTCGGCATGGTTTTTCAAAATCCCGATAACCAGATCGTCGCAAACGTCGTTGAGGATGATGTGGCGTTCGCGCCGGAAAACCTCGGTGTCGAGCCGAAGGAGATACGCCGCCGCGTGGACAATGCGCTCAGACAGGTGGATATGTATGAGTTCCGGCAGCATGCGCCGCACCTGCTCTCGGGCGGACAAAAACAGCGCGTTGCGATTGCCGGAGTTATCGCAATGGAGCCGGAGGTCATCGTGCTCGATGAGCCCACTGCGATGCTCGACCCGAAGGGCAGGGCAGAGGTCATAAGCACAGTAACAAAGCTTTGCCGCGAAAAGGGCATAACGGTCGTTTTGATAACGCATCATATGTCCGAGTGTATCGGAGCCGACAGGGTGATAGTCATGTCAAACGGCAATGTGATCGCCGACGACAGCCCGGAGAACGTTTTCTCGCAGGTCGAGCTTATGAAAAGCGAGGGGCTGACTGTTCCGGCAACGACGGAGCTTATGTTTGAGCTTAACAAAAACGGCTGGGATCTGCCGCTGACCGCGCTCGGAGTTTCCGACTGCGCAAAGGAAATCGCAAAGGAATTAAAGTGATATGTCAGAGATAAAAGTAAGCGGTTTGCGCCATGTTTACAGCGCGGACACGCCCTTTGAAAAAATAGCGATAGACAATGTCAATGTTGAAATACCGCACGGGCAACTCGTCGGACTTATCGGCCACACGGGCTCGGGCAAGAGCACGTTCATTCAGCATTTAAACGGCCTGCTCGTTCCCAGCTCGGGCACGGTGCTGGTTGACAGCGTGAATATAAACGGCGATAAAGCCGCCGCGCGCGACGTGCGCTTCAAGGTCGGTCTTGTTTTCCAATACCCGGAGTATCAGCTCTTTGAGGAGACGGTGTATGCCGATATCGCCTTCGGCCCAAAGAACATGAAGCTCACAGAGAGCGAGATCGACGAGCGAGTGCGCGAAGCTGCGGCGCTTGTCGGCGTCGGCGAGGAGCTTTTCGAACGCTCACCGCTGGAGCTGTCGGGTGGTCAGAAGCGCAGAGTTGCCATAGCCGGCGTTATCGCAATGCGCCCGGGTGTGCTCATCCTAGATGAGCCGACGGCCGGACTTGACCCTGCCGGCTGCCAGAGAATACTTGAAACGATCTGCGACTACCGCGAAAAGACCGGCTCGACCGTTGTCATCGTCAGCCACAGCATGGATGACGTTGCGCGCATAGCCGACAGGCTTATTGTCTTTAACCACGGCAGCATCCGCTTTGACGGAACGCCCGAAGAGGTGTTTTCAAACCCGAAGGAGCTTTCGGATATCGGCCTTTCCGTCCCGGCACCGACGCAGATAGCGTCCGCGCTGCGCGAGCAGGGCGTTGAGATCGAAGGCTCGGTCTACACCACCGAGCAACTGCTTGCCGCACTCCTGAAGCTGAAAAAGGAGGTCGGACGCAATGCTTAAAGACATAACCCTTGGCCAGTATTTCCCCGGCGATACCGTTGCGCACAGACTCGATCCGCGCACGAAGCTCCTGCTCGTTATAATATATATAGTAGGGCTTTTCAACGCAAACGGCTGGGCAAGCTATGCGTTTGTTATCCTGATAACGGCGCTTAGCATGGCGATATCGAAGATAAAGCCAAAGTCCGCGCTCAAGGGCCTAAAGCCGCTTGTCATAATAATCATCCTCACCGCGGTGCTGAATATTTTCTACACCGGCGGAACGCCTATAATCGAGGGCTGGATCATAACCTGGGAGGGCATCGCGCGCGCCGTTATGATGTCGCTGCGCATTATCCTCCTGATCGTCGGAACGTTTATGCTGACGTATACGACAAGCCCCATCGCGCTCACCGACGGACTTGAGATAATGCTCAATCCGCTCAAAAAGATCAAGATCCCGGTTCACGAGATGAGCATGATGATGAGCATGGCTCTCAGATTCATCCCGACGCTCATTGAGGAAACGGACAAGATAATGTCCGCGCAGAAAGCGCGCGGTGCGGACTTTGACAGCGGCAATCTGTTTCAGCGCGCAAAGGCACTGCTGCCTATCCTCGTGCCGCTGTTCGTTTCGGCATTCCGCCGCGCAGACGAGCTTGCCGTTGCTATGGAAAGCCGCTGCTACCACGGCGGCAAGGGCAGAACGCGCATGAAGCAGCTCAGAATGCAGGGGATAGATGCATGGGCGCTGCTGCTTGGCGCTGCGTTCCTCGCGGTGATCTTCGTCATGAAGCGCTTCGGACTTTGAGGAAAGAATATGAGAAACATAGCCTTGCGCCTGCGCTATGACGGCAGCCGCTATCACGGCTGGCAGGTGCAGAAAAACGACGTTTCCGTGTGCAGCACGGTGCAGGATGCGCTCGCCAAGATATGCGAGCACCCAGTGAAGCTCACCGGCTGCGGCCGCACCGATGCCGGAGTTCATGCGCTGCGATACTGCGCAAACTTCCGTACCGACTGCCGTATCCCGATAGACAGATTTCCGCTTGCCGCAAACTCGCGTCTTCCGGACGATATCGCTGTCGTTGATGCAGTTGAGGTCGACGAGCGATTCAACTCGATATCCTCCTGCATAAAAAAAGAGTATATTTATAAAATACACAACTCGAATATCCGCGACCCGTTTCTTGAAAAGCTAGCCTGCTTTTATCCGCAGGAGCTTGACATGGAAAGAATGCAGGCTGCGGCCGCCGCGTTCGAGGGAACGCACGATTTTGCAGCCGTTCGCTCGCTCGGAACGCAGACGAAAACGACAGTCAGGACGGTGTACGGCTGCACGGCGGAAAAAACGGATGATCTTATAACCGTGTCCGTCTGCGCAAACGGCTTTTTGTACAACATGTGCCGCGCGATAGTCGGAACACTTGTGTATGCGTCCTACGGGAAGATAGAACCCGAGGATATCCCCAAGCTCCTGGAACTTGGCGACCGAAGGCTCACAGGGCCGACGATGCCGCCGCAGGGCTTGTATCTTAACAGAGTGTGGTATGAAGGTCCGGCCGGTATCATGATGCTGAAGGACTGATTGCTAAATGAAAAGAACCCTGAGCTTAGTGCTTATCCTGTGCGCTTTTCTGTGCGCCTGCACAGGGAAAACGGAGTTTTCCGAGTCGTTTCTCTGCGGCGAGGCCGAGGCCTACGCCGTGTGTGAAGAATGCCTGCTGACGGCAAGTGCCGGCAGCGTGAAATGCTTTGACTGCGCAGGAGAGCAGACGCTTGATTGCGAGCTTGAGGTAAAACCGGCGCGCATTGCAAAAAACGGCCTGAGCGCCGTGGCGTATGCCTATGGCGGCATGAGCATAGTTTTTCCCGACGGCGGCGTTATCGAAACGGATAACGGCATAAGGGATGTGCAGCTCTCTACCGGCGGATACCTTGCCGTGTGCACGGAGCAGCCCGGCTATATGGGCAGCGTGACGGTTTATTCACCCGAGCGTGAGCGCGCGTACAAATGGTATTGCGCAAGTCAAAGACTTGTTTCCGCCGCCGTCTCGCCGGACGGAAAGTATCTTGCAGCGCTCACCGATGAGGGGATACGCCTGTTCTCGCTTGACAGCGAAAAAGAGCAAGCATCGTTTTCGGCGCAGGGGCTGCGCGCGATAACCTGGCTTGGCGACCGAGTGTGCGGCATAGGCGAAAATGCGGCGTATGTATGCACTGACAAGGGAAAGAGCCGGGGCATGCTTGAATTTGACGGCAAAACGATCGGCAAATTTGGGGTACTTGACAAAAAGCTCATAATAGAGGTGAGGGAACACGCTTCCGGAGGAGCGGGAGAAGTGTATATCCTCGATGACGACCTGAAGGTAAAGGACAGAATATCCGTCGGAGGCGAGGTATGGAGCCTCGACTGCCGAAACGGAAAAACAGCCGTGCTCACGCAAAACGGCGTGAGCGTGTACGACGGGGCAAAGCTTTTGTCCTGCCGAAAAGCTCAGGGAGCCGAAGAAGCCCTGCTGACCGACAGCGGCGAGATCATTGCCGTGGGCGGCGGCAGAGCATGGGTGACAGAGAAATGAAGAACGGATGAGATTTGTAATTGAACTGAGTCTGCTGCTAATAATATTTTATTGTACATGGCGCGGCTACAGGCGCGGAGCGGTCAATGCCGCGATAAGCCTGCTTGCCGTGATAATTGCCGTGACGGGCGGACTTGCGATATCCTCGTCGGCAGCGCCGTCGGCTGCGTATCCGCTTCGGCCGCTTCTTGCCGGGTACTTGGATTCGCAGCTCGAGGCCGAGGCCGCGCGCAGCGCCGGGATCGACGAAACGCGTATCGAGGATACGATAAAGGAAAAGCCTGAGTTGCTTACGCCGTATGCCGAAAGCTGCCTTGAAAGCCTCGGCTTTAATGAAAAGCGCGCGGAAAGCTATTGCGCAAACGCACAGAAGGTGTATTCGGCATACGAGATAGATGCGACTACCGCCGCGGCTCACGCCGGGAGCGAGGCCGTTGCCTACGCGATATGCTCGGTGATATTCTTTTTGCTGATAATGCTTTTCATATCGCTTATAAAACAGATATTCGGTCTGCGCTTCCGGATAACGGACAACGTGGACGCTGACCTCTACGGAGGCGCCGCATTCGGCTTTGCGCGCGGCTGCATATATTGCATATGCCTGTGCTGGCTGCTGAGCTTTTGCGGAAATATGATAGGTAAAACAACATTGGACGATGGCCTGTTCAGCAGATTTTTCCTCCTGCTGAGCAATGTGGCCGACAAACTATTTTAATGATTGGGGGATAAAAAATGCAGGCAAAAATGTGCTCACGCTGCGGCAAAAACGTCGCGGTAGTGTTTATTACGAAGCTTGAGGGCGGAGTTCAGAAAAACGAGGGACTGTGCCTTAAATGCGCAAGGGAGCTTCACATAAAGCCCGTTGACGATATGATCGAAAAAATGGGCATATCCGATGAGGATCTTGACAATCTCAGCGGCGAGATGATGAACGCTCTCAACGGAGTCGAAAGCCTTATGGATATGAGCATCGACCCCGATAATGATGCAAACGACGATTCCGATGATGACGGCAAGACCGCAACATTCCCATTTCTCAACAGACTGTTCGGAAACGGCAATAACACTCCTGCCGAGAGCAATAATGCAGCTGCGCAGCAGCCGCCCAAGGAGGGTGGAAAGCCGCCGAAGCGCAAGTTCTTGGACAATTACTGCATAAATCTTACCGACAGAGCAAGAGCCGGAAAGTTAGATAACATGATAGGCCGCGAGGAGGAGCTTGAGCGCGTTATCCAGATCCTCAACCGTCGCCAGAAGAATAACCCCTGCCTTATCGGCGAGCCGGGCGTCGGCAAAACAGCCGTTGCGGAGGGGCTTGCCCAGCGCATAGCGCTCGACCAGGTGCCTTATAAGCTCCGCGGCAAGGAGGTGTATCTTCTTGACCTTACGGCGCTGGTTGCCGGAACGCAGTTCAGAGGCCAGTTTGAAAGCCGAATGAAGGGCCTTATCGAGGAGATACGCAAGCAGGGCAATATAATCCTCGTTATCGACGAGGTGCATAACATCGTCGGCGCAGGCGACGCCGAGGGCAGCATGAATGCCGCAAACATCCTCAAGCCGGCGCTCTCAAGAGGCGAGATACAGGTCATCGGCGCAACTACTTTCACCGAGTACCGCAAGCATATCGAAAAGGATTCCGCGCTCGAGCGCAGGTTCCAGCCTGTCACCATAAACGAGCCGTCCGTTGCCGACAGTATTGAGATACTCAAGGGTATCCGCCGCTATTACGAGGATTACCACGGAGTGAAGATATCCGACGAGATGTGCGCCGAGGCCGTCAAAATGTCTGAGCGCTATATTACCGACCGCTTCCTGCCGGATAAGGCAATCGACCTTATAGACGAGGCGTGCTCGGATGTAAACCTCAAGGATAAGAACATTGTTCGCCGCGCCGAGCTTCAGAAGGATTTGGACGATCTTAAGTTCGAGCGCGAAACGCTCATGAGCGCCGACGCGCCCAATGGTGAGGAGCTTACTGACGAAGCGCTCGATAAGCGCTACGAGCGCATAGCCGAGCTTCGCAGCAAGGAAATGCAGCGCGAGCAGGAGCTTGCATCGTTGGAGCTTGAGGGAGTTCCGGAGCTTACGATAGATAATCTTGCACGTATAATCGAGCTGTGGACCAAGATCCCGGCATCGTCTATCCGCGAGGATGAGTTTGAGCGCCTTGCCGAGCTTGATAAGCGCCTGAAAGCGCATATCGTCGGTCAGGACGATGCGGTAAATGCCGTGTGCGCGGCAATAAAGCGCTCGCGCGTAGGCCTCAAGGCAAAGCGCAAGCCGACAAGCTTTATCTTTGTCGGCGGAACAGGCGTTGGCAAAACCGAGCTTGTAAAGCGCCTTGCAGCCGATCTTTTCGACTCGCCCGAGTCGCTTATAAGGCTCGATATGTCTGAGTTTATGGAAAAATTCAGCGTATCGCGCATTATCGGCTCGCCTCCGGGCTATGTCGGCTATGACGAAGCAGGCCAGCTCACCGAGAAAATCCGCCGCAAGCCGTATTCGGTCGTCCTGTTTGACGAGATAGAAAAGGCTCATCCCGACGTTCTGAATATTCTTCTCCAGATCCTTGACGACGGCAGAATAACCGACGCTCAGGGCAGAACCGTGAACTTTGAAAACACAGTCATCGTCATGACCACAAACGCAGGCTCCAACAGAAAGGGCGGCGCGATGGGCTTTGGCGGCACGGTCAGCGACATGGGACGCGAGCGCGCTCTCAAGGCTCTGGGCGAGTTCCTGCGGCCGGAGTTTATAAACCGCGTTGACGAGATCGTGTATTTCAACAGCCTTACGGAGGAAAACTTCCGCAGCATAGCCGAGCTTATGCTCGAGGAAACGCGCGACGCCATAGCCGAGCGCGGCATAAGCATGACATGGAATACTGCGCTTATCGATTATCTTGTTCGCAAGAGCTATTCCGTCACCTACGGTGCGCGTAATCTGCGCCGCACGATCCAGAAGGACGTTGAGGACGCAATAGCGCAGAAGATAATCGACTGCCGCGGCGAGAATGCCGGACACATCTCGGTTTCGGCCGATGATAACGGCGTTGTTGTGGAGGTCAGCGAATGATAAGGTTTGAAAGCGACTATCTCGAGGGCGCGGTGCCGGAGATAATGAGCCGCCTTATTGAAACGAATTATGAGCAGACCGCAGGCTACGGTGTTGACCCGTATTGCCGCGCGGCGCGCGAAAAGATAAAGCTCGAGTGCAATGCCTTTGACGCGGACATACATTTCCTCGTCGGAGGAACTCAGGCAAATCTTACGGTTATTGCGGCTTCTCTGCGCCCTCATCAAGGCGTCATGGCGGCCGAAACGGCGCACATAGAGGCGCACGAGACCGGCGCAATAGAAGCAACCGGACATAAGGTCATAACCTTGCCGACAACGGACGGAAAGATAAGCGCCGCCGACGTGAAGGCGTATGTCCTGCGTCACAGAGCGGATGAGTCGTTTGAGCATATCGTCCAGCCGGCGATGGTGTATATTTCGCAGCCGACCGAGACCGGTACGGTGTATTCGCTGCCGGAGCTTGAGGAACTCAGCTCCGTGTGCCGTGAGCTTGGGCTTATCCTGTTTGCCGACGGGGCGCGCCTATCCTGTGCGCTTGCCTGCGAGGGAACGCCCACGCTGCGCGATCTTGCTCGGCTGTGCGATGTGTTCTACATCGGCGGAACAAAGCACGGCGCTCTCTTCGGCGAGGCAGTCGTCATAAAAAATGCTGCGATAAAAAAGGACTTTCGCTATATCATAAAGCAGCACGGCGGCATGTTCGCCAAGGGCAGGCTATTGGGTCTGCAATTTGACACGCTGTTTACGGACGGACTGTATTATAAAATCGGCAGGCGTGAGGTCGCCCAGGCCGGGAAGCTGCGCGCCGCATTCGAGGCAAAGGGCATTGAGTTTGCCTACCCTTCGCCGACAAATCAGCTGTTTCCGATACTGAGCAAGCCGCAACTTGACGCTCTGCGCGAAAAATACAGCTTTTCCGTGCAGTCTCTGCTGCCCGACGGCGGCGCGGTAGTTCGCTTCTGCACGAGCTGGGCAAGCAAGGAGAGCGACGTTGATGCGCTCATTGCCGATATTAAGAACTTCTGAGGTGTGCTATGGGTAAAATAGAGATAATCCAAGGCGATATCACAAAGCAGACGGTCGATGCCATCGTCAACGCGGCAAACTGCTCGCTGCTCGGCGGCGGCGGAGTGGACGGCGCGATACACAGAGCGGCAGGTCCGGAGCTTCTTGCCGAGTGCAGGACCCTCGGCGGCTGCAAAACGGGCGAGGCGAAAATCACAAAGGGCTATAAGCTGTCGGCAAGGTTCGTTATCCATACGCCCGGCCCGGTGTGGCACGGCGGAAATAACGGCGAGGCGGACAAGCTGCGCTCGTGCTATCGCAGTTGCCTTGTGCTGGCATCGGATAACGGCTGCAAAACGGTCGATTTTCCGTCCATATCCACGGGCGTTTATCATTTTCCGCTTGAAAAGGCATCCGATATTGCAATAAAAACGATCTCCGAATATCTTTTTGAGCACCCGGAGATCGAGCGCGTGCGCATGGTGTGCTTTGATGAGCGCACTAAGGGCTTTTACGAAAAAGCGCTGGAGAAGCTTAAATGAAGAGACTGTTCAGACTTCAATATAACGCTCCCGTTACGCTGACCTTTGCGCTTGTGTCCCTCGCGGCGCTGCTGCTCGGAAAGCTCACAAACGGCTGGACCGATACATATCTTTTCAGCGTCTGGCACTCGTCGCTGTCGGATCTGCTGACATATCCGCGCTTTTTCCTGCATGTTCTCGGCCATGTTGACTACGATCATTACATAGGCAATATGATGATGATCCTTGTCGTTGGCCCGGGTCTTGAAGAAAAGTACGGCAGCCGCAATCTTCTGAGCGCTATCGTAATTACGGCGCTGGTGTCGGGGCTCGTGTATTGGTTCCTGTTTCCCGGTTCGATGCTCATGGGCGCGTCGGGCATAGTGTTCATGATGATCGTCATGGCCTCGCTTGCCGGCATGCGCGACGGTTGCATCCCGATAACGCTCATCCTCGTGCTTATCCTCTACCTCGGCAGCGAGATAGTGGACGGCGTGATGCTTAAAGACAATGTTTCGCAGCTTACGCATATAATCGGCGGCGTCTGCGGCGCGGTGCTGGGGCTTAGAAGACGATGAAAGAGAAAATTCTGATATCCGCATGCCTGCTTGGCTTTGACTGCAAGTACAACGGCGGCAATAACCGCATGGAGGATGCCGCGATAGCGGCGCTGCGCAAAAGGTTCGAGCTTATTCCGGTGTGTCCCGAGTGCTGCGGAGGACTTCCTACGCCGCGCACACCGTCCGAGCGCCTTGGCGACAGGGTCGTTTCAAAAACCGGAGCGGATGTGACCGAGCAGTTTGAAAAAGGTGCTCTTGCAACGCTCAGCCTTGCGCAGAGCTTTTCGGTCAAAGCAGCCGTGCTCAAGTCAAACAGCCCGTCCTGCGGCAGCGGAACGATATACGACGGTTCGTTTACCGGCACGCTTGTTCCCGGCGACGGAGTTACGGCCGAGCTTCTGAAAAAGCACGGCGTCAGAGTTACAGACGAAAATGCACTTCTTTGAAAGAAGTGCATTTTTCTTTTTTCCGGCTCATATGCTTGTACAAAAAAGGAGGCAGGCATATGTCATACGAGGAAAAACAGCAGCCGTCTGCAAAGACGCACAGCATAAGTATGGAAAACAGAACAAAGCTCAGCGTCACGGGTGTCGAGGACGTTGAGAGCTTTGACGAAAACGCGATCATCATGAACACGAGTCAGGGCGACCTCATCGTGCGCGGAACGGGGCTTCATATAGGCAGGATAAGTCTCGATGTCGGCCAGCTCAGCGTCGAGGGCAGTATAAGCGAACTGAGCTACGAGGACAAAGCGCCCTCGGGCGGCTTCTGGCAGAAGCTTTTCGGCTGAATGCACGTTGACGTTTCGCTCCAGCTCGCGCAGCTGGCACTGTCGGTGCTGACGGGCTTTGCACTCGGCGTTTTGTATGACATTCTGCGTGCCATGCGCCGGGTGTTTAAAATCGATGCCGTGCTCGATGTGCTGTTTTGCGCGGTGCTTCTGCTTGCGTTGTTCACGCTTGGCATGGATATAGGGCAGGGGGGAGTGCATGTGTTCATGTTCTGCGCCGCAGCTGCCGGATGCGAGGCATATATGTCGCTTCTGAGCGCTGCTCTGCTGCCGCTTTTTGAGAAAATCGCCGTCTTTGCCGCCAAAGCCGCGTCTCCTGTGTGCAAGTTAAGAAATAAATTTGCAAACTGCGCCAAAAAATGCTTTTCAAAAGCCTTAAACTGGTATACAATAAGAAAACAAAGCAGGAAAAGGAGAACCGGAGAGCAGGATGAAAAAATCGACGACGATCGTCGGTCTGGCATTGACGATGCTTGCCGTATATGCTATTCTGAACCTGGTAAGCCTCAAGAACGATCTTGCCGACGCAATGGAGCAGACAAGCGCACTTCAGGCGGAGATACAGCAGGCTCAGGCGGAGGGCGCGGAGCTTGAGGAGAAAATGCAGGCTCTTGATACCGACGATGGAATAGAAAGTCTGGCAAAATACCGGCTGAGATTGATCGGCTCGGACGAAAAGATATTTAGAGATATAAGGGGATAAAATATGCAGCCTGAAGTGGGAGCGGTGCTCGAAGGCAAGGTAAGCGGCGTAACGAAATTCGGCGCTTTTGTAAATCTGCCCGGAGGCAAGAGCGGTCTCGTGCATATTTCGGAGATCGCAAACACTTTTGTAAGCGACGTTGCGCAGTATGTCAGCGTCGGTCAGACTGTCAAGGTCAAGGTCATCGGAATAAACGGAGATAAGATAAATCTCTCAATCAAGCGCGCCGAGGAATCGGAGGAGGCTCCGCGCCGCCGCGCGCCGCAGCAGCACGCCGAGCAGCAGAGCAGACCGCCCAAGCAGCCGCAGCAGCCGTCCGGGCAGGTCGCAGCGCCCACGGAGGATCAGGCGTTTGAGGATAAGCTCAAGCAGTTTATGAAGGATTCCGACAGCCGCATTGCGGATAACCGCATGTATGCCGACCGCGGCCGTTCCCGAAGAAGAAAGTAACTAATCAGCCGCATTTGCGGCTGATTTTTCTTAAGCTGACGAGAGCCGAACCCATATCGCCTGTCAGCGCGCCCTTCCGGCTATTTTCGCCTTTTTTGTCTTTATGGGCGTCAGCCCACCTGCACCAAAGAAAACCGAAAATATCTCGAAAAGCACAGTCGGCAGGTGCTCGCAGTTTTGCCGGAGCAGATTTT
>DKRV01000019.1:17184-69287 GCA_002472405.1 Clostridiales bacterium UBA7273
TGGGCGAAAATCTGCCCGTCAAACCGTGTGAAATGTGGCGCTTGCGCCAAAATGCAGAATCGTGCGGCGAGTCGTGCAGGACTTGAAATCGGGCATGCTCGTTTCTGCACTGATTTCTGCGCAGATATCTCCGGCGGCTGTGCTGTTTTAACGAAATTCTTAACACAACTTAATGGACGCGGCGGTTTTCACCGCCGCATTTTTGAATGCGCAGCTTGCAGGCTGAAGCAAAAATGCATGTTTTGCAGGCCAAAATCGCAGCAAAATGCAAGCCGATTTTCTTCTTGCAGCGTTATTTTGCATAGCGCTCACACGAAAACTTGCAAAAAACAGGGCGTTTGTGCGCTGCATAGAGCCAAAACGAATAATGAAGCCTTGCATTATGCAAACTGCAAAATGTCTGCAAAAGCAATTCTGCAAGTTTTCAAAATGCGGCTGCAAAACGAGAAAAACTGTGCAACATGCACAAAATACGAAACTTGTTTTTGTGAAAAACAGTTGATTTTCTCGGAGAAATAGCTATAATAAAACATGCAAAGAGAAATCAACTCAAGGCCTAAAATTTGAAAGGAGCGCACAACAATGGTAGCAGGTATCGGTATTTTCGGAGCAGCATATCTCGCAGGCATGGTTTGGATGACCGTCAGAGGCATGCAGAAGGCTTAATGAGTATAAAATATAAGTGATCAAGTCCTCGGATGCTCCGGGGGCTTGATTTTTTTCGCCTTCGGCGTGTATAATAGCGCGTATGAAAGAACTGACCGTAAGGCGAAACGACGCAGGTCAGCGGCTTGACCGCTTTGTCGGCAAGGCTGTGCCGCTGCTGCCGGAAACGCTGCTGCAAAAGTACATAAGAATTAAGCGCATAAAATTAAACGGCAAGGGCGCAAAGCGCGATACGCGCCTTTCTGAGGGCGATGTTCTGAGCCTTTACATAAACGATGAATTTTTTGAAAAGCCGCGCGAGGAGAATGCCTACCTCAAGGTCGGAAAACCGCGGATAAACATCGTCTATGAGGATGAGAACATCATTCTTGCCGATAAAAAGCCGGGCGTTTTGTGCCACAGCGCGGAAGCGTGGGACTATAACACGCTTATTGCGAACATTCAGGCGTATCTTGCGCAGAAGGGCGAGTGGGACCCGAGAGGTGAGAACTCCTTTGCGCCGGCCTTGTGCAACCGCATTGACCGCAACACCGGCGGCATAGTCATTGCGGCGAAAAATGCCGAGGCGCTGAGAATATTAAACGACAAGATCCGCGACAGGGAGATAGAAAAATACTATCTCTGCGCCGTGCAGGGAAAGCCGAAGCAGCCGCGCGGCAGGCTTGAGAACTATCTGTTCAAGGACGCCGCGAAAAATCAGGTCTATGTGAAAAACCGCCCCGAGCCGGGAGCCAAGACTGCCGTTACGGAATACAGGCTCATCAAAACCTTGGGCGCGCTCTCGCTCATGGAGTGCCGCCTGCTGACAGGACGCACTCACCAGATACGTGCGCAGATGGCTCATGCCGGCATGCCGCTTCTGGGCGACGGAAAGTACGGCAGCGAGCGGTTCAATAAAAATTTCGGCGAAAAAGGTCAGGCGCTTTACTCGTATAAGCTCGAGTTTGCTTTCCCGACCGACGCCGGAATACTCGAGTATTTAAGGGGCAAATGCTTCACCGTCGAAAGCGTTGAATTTGCAGAAAAATACTTTGGTATCGCAAGCCTTGACAGTATTTGAAAAATTCTCGAAAAATATCGGGAAAGTTGTTGACTTTCAGGGATTTATTATGTATATTGTTCACGATGCAAAGGGCACTCCGGACGCAGGTCCGCAGTGTCCTTTCTCGTATTTTTTATGAAATGGGGGAGGATAAATGTCCAAAGAACTCATTCGCCTTGTGAATTGTCAAATGGCGTTTGACGACGAGATCGTTTTAGACGATATTAACCTGTATTTTAATGATAAGGAATTCCTTACGCTGCTCGGCCCCTCCGGCTGCGGAAAAACCACCACGCTCAGAATAATCGGCGGTTTTATAAAACCCACAGGCGGCGACGTGCTTTTTGACGGCGTGAGGATAAATGATGTCCCGCCTCACAAACGTAAGGTCAACACGGTGTTTCAGAAGTATGCGCTGTTTCCGCATCTTGATGTTTATGAAAACGTCGCGTTCGGCCTTCGCCTTGCGAAGCTGCCCGAGGAAGAGATCGACGAGCGCGTTACCGAAATGCTCGAGATCGTAAGCCTCAAGGGCTTTGAAAACCGCAAGGTATCGCAGCTTTCCGGCGGTCAGCAGCAGCGTGTTGCCATTGCGCGCGCTCTTGTGAACCGTCCCAAGGTTCTGCTTCTTGACGAACCGCTCGGCGCACTCGATTTGCGCCTGCGCAAGGATATGCAGAACGAGCTAAAGCGCATTCAGCAGGCGATGGGCATCACTTTTATATATGTGACCCACGATCAGGAGGAGGCGCTCTCCATGTCCGACACCGTTGTCGTCATGGATAAGGGACGCATCCAGCAGATCGGCACGCCCGAGGATATATATAACGAGCCGAAGAACGCGTTCGTTGCCGACTTTATCGGCGAGAGTAATATCCTCGACGGTATTATGCTTGAGGACAGACTGGTCAAATTCTTCGGCCGCAAATTCAAATGCGTGGACTTCGGCTTTGAAAAGAACGAGCCTGTTGATGTTGTTATCCGCCCTGAGGATATTGACATTGTCGCACCGGACGACGGACATCTTTGCGGAACCGTCACCTCGGTAACGTTCAAGGGCGTGCATTATGATACGATAGTTGATTTCAAGGGCTTCAAGTGGCTTATCCAGACGACCGATTTCTACGAGGTCGGCTCGTACATCGGTATCCGCCTTGAGCCTGAGGACATCCACATTATGCACAAGAGCGAGTACTCCGGCATGTTCGGAGACTACAGCTCCTATTCCGCCGAGTACGATGAGATGGACGACCCCGACCTCTATCCGGAAGACGCCGAAGAGAGCGAGGAGGCCTCGGAGGGCGGCAAAGATGAAGAATAAAGCTCTTGCCGCACCCTATCTTGTCTGGATGGCACTGTTTACGATAGTGCCGCTTGCAATCGTCGCCTACTATGCGTTTACAGACGCAGCCACCGGCGAATTTACCTTTGCAAACATCGCAAACCTCGGCAACTATATGCCTATACTCATAAAGAGCATATGGCTTGCGCTTATCTCCTCGCTTATATGCATCGTCATCGGCTACCCCGTTGCGTATTTTATCGCAAACTGCAAGGAGACGACTCAGCGCTTTCTGTACATGCTCGTTATGCTGCCGATGTGCATAAGCTTCCTCCTGCGCACCCTCGCGTGGGTCGCACTTACGGAGGATACCGGCATCATCAATAATTTCATAACCGCGCTCGGCCTTCAGCCGCTGCCGCTTATCCGCAATAACGGCGCTGTTGTGCTTGGCATGGTCTATAACTATCTGCCGTACATGATAATGCCGCTGTACACCGTCATAATGAAGATCGACCGCCGCCTTATCGAGGCCGCGCAGGATCTCGGCTGCAACGGCGTTAATGTTTTTAAGCGCGTTATCCTGCCGCTGTCGGTGCCGGGAATAATCTCGGGCTTTACGATGGTGTTTGTTCCGGCAGTATCGACGTTTTACATTTCCCAGAAGCTCGGCTCCTCCGGCACGACGCTTATCGGCGACGTTATCGAGAGCCAGTTTAAGACCGCTTACAATCCGAACCTCGGCGCAGCTCTCAGTCTTATACTCATGGTGATGATATTCATCTGCATCGGGGTCATGAACCGCTTCGGCGATGAGGAAGAGGAGGTCGTGACGCTGTGAAGAATTTCAACAAGGTCTTTACTGTCATCGTGCTGCTGTTCCTGTACATCCCGATGATAGTCCTCGCCGTCGGATCGTTTAACAGCGGCATGGATATTGCCGTTTTCAAGAGCTTCACCTTTGATAACTACAAGGAGCTTTTCCGCGACAGCGTTCTTTTGCCGCTGCTGTTAAACTCCGTTATCGTTGCGCTTTTGTCCTCGATATTCGCAACCATCCTCGGCACATGCGCAGCCCTCGGCATTCACTCGATGGGGCCGCGCCTTCGCCGATTCACGATGGGCGTTACGAATATTCCGCTGACTAACCCCGAGATCGTAACCGGCGTATCGCTTGCGCTGCTGTTTGCCTTCGTCGGAACGATGATGAAGATAAACAACATCCTCGGCTTTGCGACGCTGCTTATTGCGCACATAACCTTCAATCTGCCGTATGTCATACTTTCGGTAATGCCGAAGCTCAAGCAGATGGATCCGAACCTGCGCGAGGCGGCGCTCGACCTCGGCTGCACGCCATGGCAGGCGTTTTACAAGGTTGTTATCCACGAGATAACGCCGGGCATCGTTTCCGGCGCGCTCATGGCCTTCACTATGAGCCTTGATGACTTCGTTATCAGCTATTTCGTTTACGGTCCGCGCTTTGTCACGCTGCCGGTGGAGATCTATAACTACACCAAAAAGCCGCTCCAGCCGAAGATCTACGCTCTGTTTACGCTGCTGTTTGCCGCGATACTTATAGTCATGGTGCTCATGAATCTCCTGCAGGAGCGCGATGCCAAGCGCTCGCGCGAAAATCGACGTGCGTTCCGCCGCGGAAAGAAGGTGGGCGCATGAAAAGAATAGTGCCGCTTCTGCTTTGCGCGATCATGATATTCACAATGCTGCCCGTTCAGGCAAAGGCCGACGACGTGACGATAAACGTCTATAACTGGGGCCAGTACATATCCGACGGAACCGACGGATATATTGATGTCAACAAGGCCTTCACCGAAAAAACCGGCATCAAGGTAAACTACATGACCTTCGATTCAAACGAGACCATGTACACAAAGCTCAAGACCGGCGGCAGCACCTATGACGTTATCATCCCCTCGGACTATATGATAGCGCGCCTTATCGCCGAGGATATGCTCGAAGAGCTTGACTATTCGAATATCCCGAACTACGCACTCGTTGACGAGGCGTATAAAAACACGTCCTACGATCCGGAGAATAAATACTCCGTGCCGTATACATGGGGAACGGTCGGCGTTATTTACAACAAAAAGTACGTTTCCGAGAGCGATATCGGCTCATGGGATCTGCTGTGGAACGAGAAGTATTCCGGCAAGATACTCATGTTCGATAATCCGCGCGATGCGTTTGCCATAGCCGAGTTTCTGCTTGGCATTGACATAAACAGCGAGGATCAGGACGAGCTGAGATCGGCGACATATAAGCTCATCGAGCAAAAGCCGCTCGTACAGGGCTATGTTATGGACCAGATATTCAGCAAGATGGAGCGCGAGGAGGCATGGATAGCGCCGTACTACGCTGGCGACTACCTGCTCATGCAGCAGGAAAACCCCGACCTCGGCTTCTATTTCCCGAAGGAGGGCTTCAACCTCTTTATCGACGCTGCCTGCATCCCGAAAGGCTGCCAGAACAAGGCCGCAGCGGAGGCATATATAAACTTCCTGTGCGACCCAGAGATATCGGGCGAAAACCTTGACTATCTCGGCTACTCAACGCCGATATCCGAGGCAAAGCAGTATATGGACCCCGAGACTGCCGCGAGCGAGATCGCGTATCCGACTGAGGAAACGCTCTCGAACGGACGTGCGTTCATTAACCTCTCCGAGGATACCAGCCGCTTTACCGATTCGCTGTGGCTCCAGGTCAAAACACAGGGCGGCGTTGATACATATGCGATTGTCTGCATGTGCGCCGTTGTTGTGCTGCTTGCCGCGTATTTTATCATCCATGGTGTGCGGCGGAAAAAGCGCATAGCAAACCGCTGCAAAAGGTGGAAGCAGTAAAGCGAATATATTTTCGCTTTCCGTGCAGAATATAATTTGAATAGATCGTATTTTTGCGGTGCAGTCCATATGGGCTGCACCGTTTTTATATTTTTTGATCGTACCATCGGTTGACAAGGACAGACACGGTTTTGACGGGCAGAAATACGCCCATACCGCGATGCCCCTTGACAATACGGCAAGTATTCTCTTCGGGTCTTTCCTTGTCTGTCCGCATTTGGAGCTCCGGCAAAACTGCCTTGCACCTGTCAGCGATGAATTTTCGAGTGATTTTTGTTTTTTGAGGTGCAGGCGGGCTGGCGCCCGTCAAGGCGAAAAGGACAAAAAGCGCCGAAAAGGCACGCTGTCAGGCGTATTTGCCCTTGTTAACCGATGGTACTGTTGACATATACCCCTATAGGGTATATAATACCCCCATGGGGTATAGAAGGAGGCTTAACAATGCCTGATAAAGAAATGTGTGCCTGCTGCGGAAAAACAACGAAGCGCTCGGAGGAAGAGCGCAAGAAACTGATACACAGACTTAACCGTATCGAGGGGCAGATCCGAGGAATTCGCAGAATGCTCGAAAAGGACGCTTACTGCGCGGATATTCTGACCCAATCCGCTGCGGTGAACGCCGCTGTCAATGCCTTTAACAAGGAGCTGCTGGCCAGCCATATCCGGGGCTGCGTCGCAAGAGATATCCGCGAGGGCAAGGACGAGGTCATTGACGAGCTTGTTGCGACTTTGCAGAAGCTTATGAAATAAAAGAAGGTGTTATAAAAACAATGGAGCAATACACAGTTACCGGCATGAGCTGCGCCGCATGCTCGGCGAGAGTCGAAAAGGCGGTGTCGGGAGTAAAGGGCGTAAGCTCCTGCTCGGTCAGCCTGCTGACAAATTCCATGGGCGTTGAGGGCACAGCCACTGCCGAAGATATAATAGCGGCGGTGCATGAAGCTGGATACGATGCCTCGCCGAAAGGAAAGCATGAGCAGAGTCTGCGTTCATCTGCCGAAGAGGATGCACTTCGAGACAGAGAAACGCCTGTTCTTAAAAAGCGGCTTATAGCGTCGCTCGGATTTCTGATTGTGCTCATGTATGTTTCCATGGGGCACATGATGTGGGGCTGGCCTCTGCCGAGCTTTTTTAACGGGAACCATGTGGCTATGGGGCTTTTGCAGATGCTGCTTACGATCATAATCATGGTCATAAACAAGAAGTTTTTCATCAGCGGCTTCAAAAGCCTGTGGCACCGCGCGCCTAATATGGATGCTCTTGTTGCGTTGGGAGCAACGGCGGCCTTCGGTTACAGCACGTTTGCGCTGTTTGCCATGACCGATGCGCAGGTAAAGGGCGATGCGGCGGCAGTTATGAGCTATATGCATGAGTTTTATTTCGAGTCGGCGGCCATGATACTTGCTCTCATCACACTCGGAAAAATGCTTGAAGCGCGCTCAAAGGGCAAGACCACCGATGCGCTCAAAAGCCTGATGAAGCTTGCGCCAAAAACCGCAACGGTCGAAAGAAACGGTGCGGAAATGACCGTGCCGATCGAGCAGGTCGCAAAGGACGACGTGTTCCTTGTGCGCCCCGGCGAGAGCATCCCCGTTGACGGCGTGGTGATAGACGGCAGCAGTGCCGTCGATGAATCGACGCTCACCGGCGAGAGCATCCCCGTTGACAAAGCGGCCGGAAGCCAGGTCTCGGCCGGAACCATGAATCGCTCGGGCTTTATCCGCTGCAAGGCGACGCGCGTCGGCGAGGATACGACGCTTTCGCAGATCATCCGCATGGTGAGCGATGCTGCCGCAACGAAAGCGCCGATCGCAAAGGTCGCCGACAAGGTCTCGGGCGTTTTTGTGCCGACGGTCATTACGATCGCGGCGATAACCGTTGCCGCATGGCTCATAGCAGGCCAAACGGTTGGCTTTGCGCTGGCGCGAGGCATATCGGTGCTCGTTATAAGCTGCCCGTGCGCGCTCGGCCTTGCAACGCCCGTTGCCATAATGGTCGGCAACGGAATGGGTGCAAAAAACGGCATTCTGTTCAAAACGGCGGTATCGCTCGAGGAAACGGGAAAGGCGCAGATCGTTGCGCTTGATAAGACAGGCACCATAACTCGCGGCGAGCCGCGCGTTACGGATCTTATCCCGGCAGACGGAGTAAGCGAAACCGAGCTTTTGTCCGCAGCCTACGCACTCGAGAAAAAAAGCGAGCATCCCCTGGCTCGCGCGATAACTCAAAGGGCAGAGCAGGAGCGTCTCACGGCTTTTGAGGTCGAGCGCTTTGAAGCCTTGCCCGGAAACGGCCTTACCGCGTCGCTTGACGGAGCGGAGCTTCTCGGCGGCAGCTTCAAATTCATAAGCGGACAGATAGCAGTGTCCGATGAAACGGCAAAAAGAGCCGAGCACCTGTCCGAGGAAGGGAAAACTCCGCTGCTTTTTGCACGCGGCGGAGCGCTTATCGGCATAATCGCCGTTGCAGATGTTATAAAGGACGACAGTCCGCAAGCCATAGAGCAGATGCGGAACATGGGCATACACGTTGTTATGCTCACCGGCGATAACGAGCGCACGGCAAAGGCTATCGGCGCAAAAGCCAGCGTGGACGAGGTCATTGCCGGCGTGCTTCCCGACGGTAAGGAAAGCGTCATCCGCAGCCTTAAGGAAAAGGGAAAAGTCATCATGGTCGGCGACGGCGTGAACGACGCTCCGGCGCTCACGAGCGCGGATATAGGCATCGCGATCGGCGCAGGAGCCGACGTTGCGATCGACGCTGCGGACGTGGTGCTCATGAAAAGCCGCCTGTCCGATGTTCCGGCCGCTATCCGCCTCAGCCGCGCAACGCTGCGGAACATCCACGAAAATCTGTTCTGGGCGTTTATCTATAACATCATCGGCATTCCGCTTGCCGCCGGTGTGTTCATAAGCGTGCTCGGCTGGCAGCTCAACCCGATGTTTGCCGCGGCGGCGATGAGTCTTTCAAGCTTCAGCGTAGTGACAAACGCTCTGCGCCTGAATTTTTTCAAAATGCACGACCCGAGCAGAGATCACAAGCTCCGCAAAAAATTAAAAACAACAAGTGAAAAGGAGACAAAACAAATGGAAAAGACCATTAAGATCGACGGTATGATGTGCAATCATTGCGAGATGCACGTAAAAAAGGCTCTTGAAGCGCTCGACGGCGTAAAGTCTGCCGAGGTCAGCCACACCGCAGGAACCGCAGTGGTAACTCTGGAAAAAGCGGTCGCCGACAGTGCCTTGAAGCAGACCGTTGTCGATCAGGGCTATACGGTAACCGGTATAGAATAATTGTAGGCATAAAAAATCCGCCCCACGGGGCGGATTTTTTATGCCTTCTCACCCTTGTGAAATATCGGGTGGTCATAGGGATAATCCTTGTAATTTATAAGTATAACGCGGCATTTCGGGCAGTTTAACGCCGTGACCTCTTTTCCGATGTGCCCATCAGGAAGATACAGCTCATCCTTTGCAAGCCCCGGCAGAACGGACACAAGCTTTTTCTTTTCGCTCCAGCAAACGCCGTCGCGGCTTTGAATGTATCCTGTCAGCAGCTCACCGCCGCAGTACGGGCATATTTTACTCATGGCGATACCTCCTTGTTTTCTTGTATTATATCAAACCGTACATGCCGCTGCAACCCGGTCAGCTGTAATACTTCACGTCGCTTTGCTGCTCCTTTAAAAGCTGCGCGCGGTGGTCGTTATAGTATTGGTCAAACTCATCGGTCATCAGCGCATCGTCAACACTGCCGTTATAGCCGGTTTCGCTGCAAAAATCCTTTCCGAGCTGAATGCGGAGATTCGTTCTTGATATCTGATCATACGACTGGTCATAAACCTGCGTCCAGTATTCGTCTATGCTCAGCCCTGCGCCGGAGCAATACTCATCGACCTGCTTTTTGACCTCGGGATAATCGTTGTAGCTTGCCTTGAGCGAGCTGAGGTTCTCTTCCATCTCGGCCTTGGTTGCTGCAACGCCGCGGCTTTCCGCCTCCTCGACGAGCATCCGCCCTATAAGCAGACGGTCTATTATGGCATCCTTTGTGTAATCGCTTGCCTCGACGTTCGGGCTGCCCCCGGCAAGATTTGCGGCTCTCTTTTGGAAATTTACCATGCCCTGCGTGACCTTGAAGCCCTTGTACTCGGCAAGCACCGTGTCGTCGCTCTGCTTTGAGCTTATGCCCAGTGACTTAAGGAACGATATCTCGTCGCCAAACGAAACAACGCATATCGAGCTTAACGGCTATAAGGTCGTCAGGATAACCCACGAGGAGGGCGAAATCGAGTTTTTGTGGACGGATAAAGAGTATTTTTTCAATCTGTTTTGCAGCAGTGTAAGCCCCGATGAGGCAGAAAAAATATTCTTCGGCATTATCCCCGATGCCGAGTTGACCGAGACGGTCAAAAACGGGGGAGAGATCAACACAGGTAAATTTGCCAACGATCAAAACTGAATTTTGCGCCCTTTTTCCTTGGTGAAAAAGGGCGTTTTCTGTTGTGCGGAAACGATAATGCTGATATAATAATATGGTTAAATCAAGTGTGCCTTGCGGTGCCGCTTGACGCGGCCTAACAAGGAATTTGGTGCAAATCCGAAGCAGTCCCGCTGCCGTGAATGGCGACGAGGGCGCAGATGCCACTGTTTTTTTTATGGGAAGGCGCGCCCGAGAATGACCCATGAGCCGGAAGACTTGCCGCAAAAGCGCATTTGAAATCCAAAGGAGGTGGGATATATGCGCGAGGACGCATGGATGCTCAACATTACCTACGAGTAGGGCGGCTGCGATAAACGATAAACTAAACTTACTTGGAGGATAACTATGAAAAAAAGATCACTGAGCCTGCTTCTGGCTCTTTTAATGGTTCTGAGCCTCGTTATGCCCGGCACTGCCGCATTTGCCGACACCGTGTCCACAGAGACACCGGCAGATGCGTCGTACACCGTGCTCAAGTGGGCAAATAAGCTTGGCACGGACTGGATGAACGCTCCCAGCGTTCCGACCGTTGCTGACGACGGCGTTATCGTCATGGTCGGAACGACCATAAATAAGCTCAGCTTTGAAAACGGCGAGATCGTTGCAAGCGGAAAGATGAGCTCCTCTCCCAGCTACGGCTATACTCCTGCCGTTGTTAACGGCGACGAGATAATCGCACCGCTCGGCAAGGGTACGCTCGAAGCCTTCGACGCAAAAACGCTTGAGAGCAAGTGGAGCGTTAGCGACGAGTTGGCCGGTCAGGCTCTTTCACCCATTCTCTGCGCCGACGGCAAGGCATACACCGGCTTCTGGAACGGCGAGGCAAAGGACGCAAACTTCGTCTGCGTCGATACCGCAACCGGAAAGCTCCTGTGGAGCTACACCGTTAAGGGCGGCTTCTACTGGGCAGGCGCAGCCGAGGTTGGAAGCTATGTAGTCGTAGCCACCGACGACGGCGAAAACGGAACTAAGGGCACAAGCTCGCTGCTTGTATTCAAAAAGACCTATGCGGAAAACGAGGAGGTTAAGCCCGTTTCCTCCGTCGAGCTTGCAGGCTGCGGCGATGCGCGCAGCAGCATCACCGTTGACGGCGGCAAGGTGTATTTCACCACTAAGGGCGGCTATCTGTGCAGCGCATCGGTGAATGCCGAAAGCGGCGCGATAAGCGATCTTAAAACCGTTTCGTTCAACGCTCAGAGCACGTCTACTCCCGTTGTGTTTGGCAACTATGTCTACTTCGGCGCAGGCAGCGGCATATCCGACAGCGGCTCCACGGGCAGCTTCGTCATTGCCGATAAGAACACCCTTGAGGTCGTAAACCACGTTGACATGCTCGGCTATCCCCAGTGCGAGATGCTCCTGTCAACGGCATATCTCAATAGCACCGGTTATCTGTATTTCTACAGCACCTACAATATGGATCCCGGCGGCGTTTCGCTCATTAAGGTCAAGGCCGACGATGTCAGCAAGACCGAGCTTACCGAGCTTTACGACGCAAAAGGCTATGAGCAGTACTGCATTGCAAGCCTCGTTGCCGACGATAACGGCAACCTCTATTATAAAAACGACAGCGGCAATATCTTCTGCCTTTCTTCAACCGTGAGCGCGGATGTGCTCGTCAGCATTGCCGACAAGGGCAGCGTTGAGCTCAGCTACGCTTCCGTGACCGCATACGATCGCAATAATGACGGCTCGATCGACATCGACGAGGTCATGTACGCCACGCACGAGCAGTATTATGAAGGCGGCGCAGCGGCCGGTTATGCATCCGCAACCGGCGACTACGGCGCATACATAACCAAGCTCTGGGGCGACGAGAGCGGCAACTTCGGCTATTTTGTCGATGACAAGATGGCAATGGGCCTCGGCGACAAGGTCGGCAGGGGCCAGCACGTCTATGCATACATAAATGCAAACTCCTATCCCAACAACGACGCATACTCCTATTTTGAAACACCGGTCTTCGATTGCGAGGCCTACGCCGCAACTCCCGTAAAGCTCATAGCTCAGAACGGCTATGACGAAAACTGGAGCCCGAAGTTTGAAGGCTATGACAAAGCTCAGCTCAAGGCATATACGGCCGATCTCAAGACCGAGGCAGAGGGATTCAAGGCAGTTTCCAAAGGAAACGGCGAGTACAGCATCAGCTTTGCAAAGGCAGGGGATTACTGTGTTGTCGCTACGGCGGAGAATAACGCAATAATTCCTGCTGTGTGCAAGGTAAGCGTGAGGGCTGCAAATGGCTTTGCCGACGTAAAAGAAACGGACTATTACTACGAAGCAACCCTGTGGGGCAGCGCAAATGATATCGTGCGCGGCTTCAGCGCGGACAAGTTTGCACCCAATGCGCCCTGCACTCGCGCGCAGATAGTAACCTTCCTTTACCGCCTTGCCGGCAGTCCTGAGGTAAGCGGCAATTGCAAATTTGCGGATGTCACCGATAAGAATTATATCGATGCTATTATCTGGGCTGCCGAAGAGGGCGTAACAAAGGGTACGACCGCAACCACGTTCTCTCCGAATGCGACCTGCACCCGCGCCCAGGCAGTTACCTTCCTGCACCGCTATATGGACACTCCGAAGGCTGCTCCGGCACATAGCTTCACAGACGTCACCAACACCGGCGCATTCTATTACGATGCAGTCATGTGGGCTGCCGATAACGGCGTTACGCTTGGCTTTGCCGACGGAAGCTTCCGTCCCGGCGCAGTGTGCACCCGTGGCGAGATCGTGGCGTTTATCTACCGTGCAGCGGCGTAAAAATGAAAAAAAGATCAATTGCACTTATCCTTCTCGTTCTTATGATATGCAGCCTGCTTGCAGGCTGCATGAAGAACGCTGAAGCCGTAAACTTCGCCGGGGACATTGACCTGGGCGAAGACGGCGTTATAACAAAAGAGGTTTTCTCGCAGCTGCGTGACAACGGCGAGATCGCTTCAATATGCGGAAATAGCGGCGAGATAAGCTATAAATGGACGGTTCCCGGCACTGAGGTCACGAATCCGCAGGATCTGTGCATGGCCTTGACGATAACGGAAAAAACCGACGGAAGCATTGAGATCACGCTAAAAAGTGACAAAAGCTTCGGCTTTCTGCCGACGCTTTCGGTCACGCTCAAAGATAAATGGGACGCTCTTTCCGCGAGCGTTTATGATGCAGACGGCAAAAAGCTGTGCGCTGCGTCCGTTACCGGCGGCGATAAAACCACGCTGAGCTTCAAGATCAGCGCGGACGTTTTTTCGTACATCATCCGCGCCGATGAGGCCGAGCCGACACCCGAACCGAGCAATAGCGCAAATCTCTCCGACGGCAGCCGTACCGAGAAGGACAAATACGGCACTGACCCCGTGCCGGTAGGCAAGCCCGAGCCGGTCGAGCCTGATAAATCGAATGTTGACACGAGCAAAAAGCTGCACTGCACGATATCGATCGACTGCGCAACGATACTTAATAATCTCGCCGATCTTGACCCGGCAAAGCTCGATGTTTTGCCGACGGACGGAGTTATACTCAACGCCGTCACGGTTGAGTTTTCCGAGGGCGAGTCGGTGTTTGACGTTTTGCAGCGTGTCTGCCGCGAGAATAATATCCACATTGAAGCAACGTTCACTCCGGGATATAACAGCGCCTATGTCGAGGGAATACACAATCTGTATGAGTTTGACTGCGGCGAGCTTTCCGGCTGGATGTACAGCGTCAACGGCTGGTTTCCCAACTACGGATGCAGCCGCTATGCGCTGCAGGACGGCGACGTGATCAGGTGGCGCTATACCTGCGACCTTGGCGCGGACGTCGGCGGAAGCATGGTGGCCTGAGCATGAACGACGCATTTTCGCAGCTGCACCCGGCGGCGAGCTTTGCTTTTTTTGTCGCAGTGATCACACTGACGATGCTTTATATGCATCCGGTGCTGCTAATAATAAGCCTTGCCGCTGCGGCAGGCTATGTATGCATTCTCAAAGGCGCGCGGCATTTTGGAAAAACGCTGATCTATCTTGTGCCGTTTCTCATTTTTATGTCGGTACTCAATGCGCTTTTTAATCACGCCGGAGTAACGCCGCTTTTTTATCTTTCAAACGGCAACGCCGTAACGAAAGAGGCGCTGACCTTCGGCTTTTACGCCTCGGTGATGCTCAGCGCGGTGATACTGTGGTTTGAATGCTTTAACGTCGTCATGACGTCGGATAAGCTCCTGTGCCTGTTCGGCAGACTCAGCCCGTCGGTTTCGCTGCTGCTGTCAATGGCGTTGAGATTCGTGCCGAAGTTCGGCAGAAAAATACGCAGCATCGATGCTGCCCGTGCGCAGATAGGGCAGGGCAGCGCTCAGGGTGGATTTATCCGCCGCGTAAAAAACAGCATGAAGGTTTTATCGGTCACGCTGACGTGGGCGCTTGAAAGCTCGCTTACCGCGGCAAATTCAATGAAAAGCCGCGGCTACGGCGCGGCCCGGCGCACGAGCTTTTCGCTGTACAGATTCACGGTGCGCGACGCTGTGACGATGGTTTTGTGCGCTTTCGCCGTCGGTGTGACGGCAGCATGCGTCGTCAGCGGCGGCATATACGCGCGCTATTACCCGTCGGTAATAATAAGCGGCTTTGGCGGCATACCGGCGCTCGGAATGGCGGCGTTTGCACTCCTGTGTTTTTTGCCGCAGCTTTTTGATGCAAAGGAGGCCCTTGTATGGCGGCGTTTGAGATCCGCGATCTGAGCTTTACATATCCAAACGAGAATAAGCCTGCGCTCGACAATATAACGATGTCGATACCTGAGGGCAGGATCACGCTTATCTGCGGAGCCAGCGGCAGCGGCAAAAGCACGCTCCTGCGCAGGCTCAAGACCTGCCTTGCCGACCATGGCAAGGCCGAGGGCGATGTGCTGTTTTTCGGCAAAGCGCTCGACGATATTGGTCAGGCCGAGCAGGCACGGAGAATAGGCTTTGTTTTTCAGCACCCGGATGATCAGATAGTCACCGACAAGGTATTCCACGAGCTTGCCTTCGGGCCTGAAAGCCTTGGCTGGGATCAGGCGCGAATGCGCCTTGCGGTTGCTGAAATGGCAAGCTATTTCGGATTAGACGAGCTGTTTGAAAAAAACGTCGCGGAGCTATCCGGCGGCCAGAAGCAGCTTATAAACCTGGCGTCCGCTGCCGTGCTGCGGCCGGATGTGCTGATCCTAGATGAGCCGACAAGTCAGCTCGACCCTATTGCGGCGGCCGACTTTCTCGGCACTCTTCGCAAAATGAGCGAGGATCTCGGCCTGACGGTTATTTTGACCGAGCATCGCCTTGAGGAAGCTCTGCCGATGGCGGACATGCTCGCCGTGCTCGACGAAGGGCGGCTCATAGCGTTCGGCGAGCCGAAAAAAACGGTCATGCAGGTGAAAAACAGCGCGGTTTTTGAGTCGATGCCGGCTGCCGTGCAGATATTTGCGGCCGTTGACGGCGAGGGCGACGCACCGCTCACGGTGAGCGATGCAAGGGCGTTTATCGCATTGCGCGCACGCACTTCCGTAAAAGGTGAACAGCCGTCTGTCGAGACTTGCCCGGAAACAGCAGCAGAGTTGAAAAACTGCTGGTTCAGATATGAAAAAAATGCGCCGGATATCCTGCGCGGACTGAGCCTCACGCTTCATAAGGGCGAAATTTTTGCGCTCCTCGGCGGCAACGGCTCTGGGAAAAGCACAACTGCCGGTCTGCTGTCTGGAAGGCTAAAACCATATCGCGGCAAGGTGAAAACCAACGGTTTGCGCGTGGCTGCGCTGCCGCAGGATCCGCGCGAGCTTTTCGTTAAGGACACGGTGCTCGACGAGCTGAAAGAGCTTAATCCGGAAGAGGCGTCGCTTTCGCATGTTACGGAGCTTTTGGAGCTTGAAGGCGTGCTTTCGCGCCACCCGTTTGATATATCCGGCGGCGAGCAGCAGCGCCTTGCACTCGGAAAAGTGCTGCTTACCGCACCCGATGTGCTGCTTCTTGACGAGCCGACAAAGGGAATGGACGGTGAGTTTAAGCGCCGCTTCGGCGAGCTTCTGTCCCGTCTCAAGGCTGAGGGCAAAACCATATTCCTCGTAAGCCACGACATCGAGTTCTGCGCGCAATGCGCCGATTGCTGTGCCCTGCTGTTTCGCGGTGAAATTGTCTGCAGGAGCGCACCGCGCAAGTTTTTCTCCGGCAATTTCTTTTACACTACGGCGGCTGCCAGGCTCAGCCGCGGCATGATTGAAAACGCGGTCCTCACCGGGGAGGTGATCGAATGCCTCAAACAGTGAAAAAAAGCCGCGTGACCGTGACGCTTACGGTGATTGTGCTTTCGGCCGCCGCAATCGCGGTCGAAACATGGCTGTGGAGCAGTCGAAAATACTACCTAACGTCGGTTATCATCATACTGCTTGCAATGCTGCCGTTTTTTGCACGGTTTGAGGGGCGGCGGCCGCAGGTGCGCGAGATTGTGCTGCTTGCGGTCATGACGGCGTTTGCCGTGGCAGGAAGAGTGGCTTTCTATTGGGCGCCGCAGTTTAAGCCCGTGTGCGCCATTGTCATTCTCACGGCCGCTGCGTTCAACGCCGAGGCAGGTTTTATAACCGGAGCCGCGGCAGGGCTTATATCAAATATGTTTTTCGGCCAGGGGCCGTGGACGCCGTGGCAGATGTTCGGCTTCGGGCTCGTCGGCTTTTTTGCCGGTGTTTTGTTCGGCGGCAGGGAAGTGAAAACGGTTCCGATGCTGGTATACGGTTTCTTCTCCGTGCTTATTATCTACGGCGTTTTGCTCGACACAGGATCGCTTTTTATGTATTCGCAGGAGGTCAGCCTCAAGGCCCTGCTTGCCATGTATGCCTCCGGATTTACGTTCAATCTTATCCATGCGTCGGGCACCGTTGTGTTCCTGCTTTTGCTGCAAAAGCCTGTGCTTTCCAAGCTCAGGCGCATCAAAATTAAATACGGAATGCTTCAATAGTGCATTCACCGGCAAAATGTGCAGATACAGGCAAAACTGTGTCTGCACATTTTGAGCATCAAAATGGCTGGAAGCATGCCGAAATTGCATTTTTGCGGTTAATGGTGCAAAATCGCAAATCGGCAGCAGAAAATGCACTGATTTCAGTTCAAAACTTTTAAGAAAATATTTCGTTTGACTAAATTCACAAAAAATATGCGCAATTTTTGTGAATTATTAAGTACGCTTATCTTGAAATTAACAAGCAGAATTGTTGACGGAAAAATTGCAGGATGCTACAATATAAGAGCTTCAAAGCGTTCATATAATGAACGGAGGTAACCGGCAATGAAGAATGTTAAAGTCCTCATCGGCAACTACGGCAGCGGCAAAAGCGAGCTTGCGCTCAACTTTGCGATGCAGGCCGCAGCTCGCGGAGACAGGACAGAACTTATAGACCTTGATATGGTCAACACATATTTCAGACTTACCGAGCGCGGCAAGATGGTCGAGCAGAAGGAGATAAGGCTTGTCTCTCCTAACTATGCATGCTCCGGTATCGAAACGCTCTCGCTTCCGGCGGAGGTCGCTTCGGCCTTCGTCCTTGAATGGGACACGGTAGTGTTCGACGTCGGCGGAGATGATGTCGGCGCAACGGCGCTCGGCAGATATCATCAGGATTTCGTCGATCTTGAGCCGGGCTCGCTCGAGGTGCTCAACGTCGTCAATATCCGCAGACCGCTTTCCGGCACGGTTGAGAAGCTCATAAGACTTCAGGAGGGAATGCAGGCGCATTCAAGACTCCAGATAACAGGCATGATCAACAACGCAAACCTTGCAACGGAAACAAGCGTTGAGGAGCTGCGCGACGGATACAAGATGCTCAAGGAAGTCTCTGACAGGACGGGTATCCCCGTGGCATATACGACAGGCAAAAAGGATCTGCTTGAACAGTTCCTCGCCGAAGGGCACGATCCGAAGTATATCGGCAAGCCAATCCCCATAGACGTGTACATGCACCGTGACTGGGATTCGTACATTAAATACGGACTGCACACTGTCGATCCGCAGAAAAACTTCAAGCATTAATTGCGCGACCCCGCTTTATGCGGATTTAAATAAATTAGCAAAAAGCAAAAATAAAGAAAAGAGGTAGCAAAATGGTAAAGGTAACCATCAATGAGAACCTGTGCAAGGGCTGCGGTCTCTGTGCAAGAGCTTGCCCCAAGGGTTGCATTGAACTTTCCAAGGCAAAAATCAACGCAAAAGGCTATCACCCGGCAGAGGTTGTAAAACCTGAAGAGTGCATCGGCTGCGCATCCTGCGCACGCACTTGCCCCGACGTGGTAATCCACATCGAGAAGGATTAAGGAGGAAATTATAATGGCAAAAACTCTTATGAAGGGTAGCGAAGCTATTGCAGAGGCAGCCATCAGAGCTGGCGCTCGTTATTTCTTCGGCTATCCCATCACCCCGCAGACTGAGATTCCTGAATACATGTCCGCTCGTATGTTTGATCCCGACGTAAACGGCTGCTTCCTGCAGGCAGAGTCCGAAGTCGCGGCAATCAACATGATCTACGGCGCAGCCGGCACCGGCGCCCGTGCGATCACTTCCTCCTCCAGCCCCGGTATATCCCTGAAGCAGGAAGGCATTTCCTACTGCGCAGGTGCAATGCTTCCCTGCGTTATCCTGAACGTAATGCGCGGCGGCCCCGGCCTCGGCAACATTCAGGCTTCCCAGGGCGACTACTTCCAGGCTGTCAAGGGCGGCGGCAACGGTGACTACCACCTGCTGACCTACGCACCCTCTTCCGTTCAGGAAGCAGTTGACATCATGATGTTCGCTTACGACAAGGCAGAGCAGTACCGTATCCCCGTACTGTTCATCGCAGACGGCATCATCGCTCAGATGATGGAGCCTGTTGAGATGCCCGAGATGGTCGATTTCAAGATCGATCCCGAGAAGAAGCCTTGGGCTTGCACCGGCTGGAAGCCCGGCGACGATCCCGAGAAGCGCGGCGTCATCAACTCCATTTACATCGATACTGAGTCCCTCTCCGAGCACAACGCAGTCCTGCAGGCAATGTACGCTGAGGTCACCAAGAACGAGCAGATGTGGGAAAACTACAACTGCGAAGGCGCAGAGTACATCATCACCGCATTCGGCACTGTCGCTCGTATCGCAAAGTCTGCTATTGATCAGCTCAAGGCAGAAGGCATCAACGTCGGTCTGGTACGTCCCATCACCGTATGGCCGTTCCCGTACAAGGCTGTTGCAGATGCAGTCAATGCTGACGGCGTGAAGGCAGTTCTCGACGTAGAGCTGAACGAAGGCCAGATGATCGAAGACGTTAAGATCGCTGTCAACGGCGCAAAGCCCATTGATTTCTTCGGCCATTGCGGCTCCCAGATGCCCACCACCGACGAGATCGTTGCAAAGATCAAGAGCATGAAGGAGGGTAAATAAATGTCCGTAGTATTTGAGAGAACTAAACTCCTTACCGATAAGACTTTCCATTACTGCCCCGGCTGCAACCACGGCATTATCCACCGCCTGGTAGCAGAGTCCATTGAGGAGCTCGAAAAGGAAGGCGTTATCGAAGAAGGTAAGGTCATCGGCGTAGCACCTGTCGGCTGCTCCGTATTTGCATATGATTACTTTAACTGCGATATGTACGAAGCCGCACACGGCCGCGCACCCGCAGTTGCAACCGGCGCAAAGCGCGTTGTCGGCAAGGATACCCTCGTATTCACCTACCAGGGCGACGGCGACCTCGCTTCCATCGGTACTGCTGAGATCGTCCACGCTGCACACCGCGGCGAGCACATCTGCACCATTTTCGTCAACAATGCTATTTACGGCATGACCGGCGGCCAGATGGCTCCTACCACCCTCGTTGGTCAGAAGACCACCACTTCCCCCAAGGGTCGTGACGAGGCATGGTGCGGCGCACCTATCCGCGTTGCAGAGATGCTCTCGACCATCCCCGGCGCTTACTACATCGAGCGCTGCGCTGTCAACAACAACGCAAACATCATGAAGACCAAGAAGGCCATCAAAAAGGCATTCACCTATCAGATGCAGGGCAAGGGCTTCTGCCTGATAGAGGTTCTTTCCACCTGCCCCACCAACTGGGGTCTCAGCCCGATCGAGGCTATGAAGTGGCTCGAAGAGAATATGATTCCTTACTATCCTCTCGGTGTTAAGAAAGACAAGGAGGCCGAATAATATGAAAAAAGAGTTTATATTCGCCGGTTTCGGCGGTCAGGGCATGCTCCTGATCGGTAAGTTCCTTGCAATGGCTTGCATGCTCGACGGCAAGCATGTCTCCTGGCTGCCTTCCTACGGCCCTGAGATGCGCGGTGGTACCGCAAACTGCTCGGTTATCGTTTCCGACGATCCCGTTGCTTCTCCTCTGGTTGACATGGCTGATGTCGTTGTCGCCATGAACCGTCCTTCTCTGGACAAGTTCGAGGCTCACGTTAAGCCCGGCGGCGTTCTGGTTATCAACAGCTCTCTGATCGACCGCAAGGCAGAGCGCACCGACATCCAGGTCGTCTACTGCGACGCAAACCGCATTGCTGAAAGCGTTGGCAACCCCAAGGGTGCAAACGTTGCTATCCTCGGCGCACTGCTTCAGAAGGCTCCCGTCGTTGACGACGAGAAGATGAGCGAAGCAATCCGCATCGAGCTCGGCGAGCGCAAGGCAAAGTTCCTGCCCGGCAACATGAAGGCTCTTCAGGCCGGCAAGGAAGACGCTGCAAAGCAGTGATCCAAGCTTAATATACAAAACAGGTACGATCGAAAGACCGTACCTGTTTTTTTCTTTGCCGAAATTATTTTCGCGCATTTCCCATGCGCAAATAACATTTCTCAACAGCACCGAGTGACACGCTTCGGAGAATTACATAAGTATAATTATTATTACTTTATGTAAACTGCGGAGGATAAAAATGGACATGAAAGGATCAATCGCGGCGATCAAGGACGCGATAACAAAAAGCGCGGCTGAGCGCACCTCGCCGGAGGTAATAAGCGCGGCTTATGCCGTTGTGCATCTTATCGGAGGTGTGCTGCTTGCATCGGCGCGCCTTCTCGGCGCAGCCGGGCCGTTCGGCATGGCGGCAGTGGCGGCGTCGGGTGCAGGGCTGAACGGTGTAGCCGCTCTCATCGGCGCTGCTATCGGCTACATAATCAGCTGCGGCCTTGCAGGCAGCATACGCTATCTTGCCGCCATCGTACTTGTTTACACGATAAGCTTTGCGTTTCAGGACACAAAGCTTGCGTCAAAAAGCGTGTTCGCGCCTGCAACGGCGGCAGTTTCCGCGCTGTCAACCGGCATTCTTTCGAGCTTCACCTCGGTGTTCACTCAGGCACCGGCAGCGGCTGTCGTGCTTATCGAAACCGTGTTTTCGTTCGGCGGCTGCTGGTTCTTCCGCGAGGCGATGAGCAGCAGAGAGCGCACGACCGAGTCCGAGGAGCTGCGCTATGCAGGAAGCGTACTTATAACCGCTGCGGTTTTACTCATGGCGGTGTCGCAGATAGAGATATTCGGTGCCATATCGCTTGGACGGCTTGCCGCGGTTCTTGTCGTCATGACCTGCACACTGCGCTGCGGCATTATGACGGGCTGCACTATCGGAACGGCGTTCGGCATAGCAATGGATCTCACGGCCGGCGGAATGCCGTTTTACACCATGGCTTATGCCTTTGCCGGGCTGCTGTCGGGGATGTTCAATCGCCATGGCAGACTGCTGTTTTTGCTATCGTTTATCATAGCTAATGCTGCTGCGGTTGCATGCGCGTGGGCGTTCCGGCAGGAGATGGGCGCGCTGTTTGAGGTGTTTGCGGCATCGGTCATATTCCTGCTGCTGCCCTCGGGATTTTTAAGCCGGGCAGGCTCCATGGTGCAGCCGGTCATCGGAGGCAGCGGCGAATCGGGCTTGCGCCGATACGTTGCGCGTAAGGTGATGAGCCTGAGCGATGCTTACGGAAGCCTTTACGATATTGTCCGACGCAATGTTGAAGAGCAGTATAACGACGCAGACCCTGCAAAGGTGTTCGACCGCGCGGCAGACAGCGTGTGCCTTAAATGTAAGGAGAAAAACCGCTGCTGGAACCGGGATTACATCGACACACTGTCCGCACTCAACGACGCAACGCCGAAGATGCTCGACCGCGGCACGCTTGAGATAGGCGATATTCCGCGCCGCTTCACGGAAAAGTGCAAAACGCCGGAGGCATTTGTAACGGCGGTAAATGCGGAGCTGCGCGCGGCCGCATATCGCCGCCAGTTTGCCGAAACTCTGCGCGAGAGCCGCAATACCGCGTGGGGGCAGTATTCGGATATGGCGGAGATTCTCGGTTCGGTATCAAAGGAGCTTGCAGGGACAAACGGCGCAGACCACCTTGCCGAGCGACGGCTCATCCGCTATCTGCTGTCGCTGGATATTGATGCTGACGCGGCGGTATACCGCGATGCGCGCGGAAGGCTGCGCGCCGTTATTGAAAGCGGAGCGCTCGCGCGCCTTACAAAGCAGGAAGATTATCTCGAACGCCTGTCGGGGGTGCTCGGAGTTCGCCTGTGCAGGCTCAAAAGCCAAAACGACAGCGAGGCAAAGCTCGTACTCATGGAAGCCGAGCCGCTTGCCGTATCGGTAGGCATTGCGGCACTCAAGAAAAAAGGGGAGAAGGTCAGCGGCGACAGGGGAACCTATTTTAAGACCGACGCAGGTGTTCTGTGCGTTATCCTATCCGACGGAATGGGCTGCGGCGAGGCAGCGGCAAGCGAAAGCCGCCGCGTGATCGAGATACTCGAGAGCTTCCTGCGTGCAGGCGTTGACCCTGCCGTAGCCATGAAAACGCTTAACTCGGTCATGCTGCTCAAATGCGGCGATAACTGGGGCTTTGCAACGGTCGATCTGATGTGCGTGGACCTTTTCACCGGCGAAACGTGCTTTTATAAATACGGCGCTGCGCCCAGCTATGTAAACGGAAGCCGCGGCATACGCAGAATAAAGTGCGAAAACTTCGCTCCGGGCCTAAGCGGAACGGCAGGTGCGGAGCCGGATATCGTGCGAATGCGCCTAAAGCCCGGCAACACGGCGATAATTGCGTCCGACGGCGTTGTGGGTGATGATGACGATGCGTGGCTGCGCGATATACTCACCTCCTGCGGCGACGACATGAAGCAGCTTGCGCGCGATACTCTCAAGGCCGCCGAGCACAGCAGCACATATTCCGACGACATGACAGTACTTGCCGTGCGCGTCGAAGAGCGCGCTTAGGGTATAAAACCATGCTCAGACGGTTAAACTACAAACAGAAAACCGACAACAGGGAGGCAGCCGAGGTGATAAAAGGAGTCGCAAAGCGCGTGATCGTCGTAAAATCGCCCGACCCGAAGGTGTTTGAGGAGGCAATATTCATCGTCCGCGAGGACTATATGAAAACTACCGGGGTGACCCGTTCGCAGCTCCTGAGCGAGGCGCGCAGAGCCGCCGGAACCTACACCGGATCTATGCGCCGCAGCGAAAAAATTCCGACGGCGCTTGTCGCGGCACTGTCAACGCTCATCGGCAGCGGAGCGGCGGCAGCAATAATGTATTTCATAATGTGAAGTAAATTCCACAGCATATTATTGCTGTGGAATTAATTATTTTCTTGACAAAGTAGCTACTATGCATTACAATATACTCAACTACTATGTAAAACAAGATAGGTGAAATGGATGATACCGTCGCAAATGCTCAAGGGCACGCTTTCCGGCTGTATTCTTGCCATAATCTCAAGGAAAGAGACATATGGATATGAGATAGCGGAAAAGCTGAGCGGATATGGGTTCGGAAAGATAGCGGAGGGTACGATATATCCGCTGCTGCTGAGGCTCGAAAAAAACGGATTTGTCGAAACCGAGTACCGTGCGTCAGAGCTTGGCCCAAAGCGAAAATATTACAGTCTTACGCAGCTCGGTAGCGAGGAGCTTGAGGCATTTAAAAACAGCTACAATGAGCTTAGCAATGCAGTAAACAGTACGCTAAAAGGAGGAGAAACGGATGAGCAGGGAAGCAAGGATGCTGAGAGATGAAAATAACAAGCTGGAAAAGCAGCTCGATGATAAGACTAACGAGATACTGACCGATATAGTGGTTTACATAAGAAGTGCGAATATAAGTGATATCGACCAGGAGACCGTCCGGCGAGATATAACGCAGATGCTCATTGACGCTCGCGGAAGAGGTGAGACGGCGGCCGATGTGATAGGCGGAGACTATAAAGCTTTTTGCGATGCGATAATCGCAGAGATACCAAAGCTGAGTGCGAAACAGCGCATTATGACGGCAATCCGCGATACTTTACCGGCTTTGGGGCTGCTGATCGGCATTTGGGTGGTATTCTCAGTCATTGAGCAGATCATAAACGGAGCGACTTGGTATGTAACGCCGGTCAGCGTGACGGATATTTTGGGCGGAGCAGCGATGCTGATACTCGCAACTTTGATAGTGGTTTACATAACTAAAAACTCCTTCAATGCAAAGCCGGCGGCTCTGGTATGTCTTATCTTGCTGATAACGGCAGTTGCCCTGTGTGCGGCTCTGCTGCTGCCGAGCAGAATAATTTTCAGCCCGAACATCGCGGCAGATGCGGCGCTTGTAATAGTTATTTTTGCCGCACACAAAATCATTGATAACAAGCTATAAAAAACACCGCTGCTCGACAGAGCAGCGGTGAAAATTATGTTCTACTGAATGATGCGTTTTGCGCCGGTGTAGTGATTTGCGTAGTAGCTTGAGCTGAGCGAGGTTATAACAACGCAGCCCTTGCCGGAGGAGGCGTGGATAAACTGATTGTTGCCGATATACATGCCGACATGGCCGATGGGATCGACGCTGTCGGAGAAGAACACGAGGTCGCCCGGCTGAAGGTCGCTTTTATCGACCTTGGTGCCGTTGTGGTTCCACTGTCCGCCTGCGCCGCGCCAGAGCGAGTAGCCGTACTGACCGTAGAGGTAATACATGAAGCCCGAGCAGTCAAAGCCGCGCGGCGAGGAGCCGCCGTAAACATAGGGCGTTCCGAGATATTGCTTTGCGGTGGAAACGATCTTGTCGGCAACGGCGTTGCCGGTGCTGAGCTTGACATAGTCTGCGCTCATATATCCGCTCAGGCCGTTGTAGCTAACGGCATACCATGAGCCGGTCTTCCCGGTGACCTTGACCTGAATGCCCTTGTTGTAGTAGCCGATGGTAGAGTAGCTTGTGCCGGCTCCGCTTCTCATGCGCACTCCGTCGCCGGTGACGATGCCGATCTTGTCCATCTTCTCGACCGTTGCGGAAGATGCGGTGGAGACGATCTTTATGTAGTCCTTGCTCATGTAGCCGTACTGGCCGTTTGCGCTGACCTCGTACCACGAGCCGGTCTCTCCGGTGATTTTAACGCTTGTGTTCTTATTGAGCGTTGCAATGGCTGCAAAATCCGTGCTCGGACCCATTCTCAGGCGGACGCTGTCACCGGAAACGCTGCCGCTTTTTGCGGCGCTGTAGCTCTCCGACGGGGTTATGCGCACATACTGCGCGGCCATGTAGCCGGTTTTGCCGTTGTATGATACCTTGTACCAATCCTTGACCGAGCCGAGCGCCGTGAGGCTTACTCCGTTGGAGTAGTAGCCGAGAGTGTCGCAATTGGTGTTCGGCTGGCTTCTGAGCCTTACGCTCGTTCCGATGACCGAAGCCTTGAAGCCGCTGCCTGTCGAGGTGCTCGTTGTGGTCGATGCAGACGTGGAAGGCTTGGTAGTTGCTGCCGACGATGAAGCATTGCCGACCGAAAGCTTCATATAATCTGCGCTGACATAGCCGGTCTTGCCGCTGTAGCAGACCTCATACCAGTTGCCAGATGCGCCGATGACGCTCATTTTCGTGCCCTTGTCCAGTGTGGTTATGATCGAGCTGTTAGTTCCGGCTCCGCTTCTCATGCGGACATCGCTGCCGGATACGGTACCTGTGCCGAAATTGCCGCTGACCTTGCTTACGGTTTTGAGGTAGTCTGCCGAAGCGTAGCCTACGGTGTTGTTGTAAACAACCTTGCACCAGCCGTTCTGCGTCATGCCGACGATGACCTCGGCGCCTGCCGGCATGGTCATGATTATTGACTTGCTCGTGCTCGCGCCGCTTCTGAGATTCAGAGCCGACGTCGTTTTCGCACCGCTTATGCCGGCTGCCGAGGCCGGAACGGCGAGCAGCGAAACGCACATTATCACTGCAAGAAGTAAACTTAAAAGCCGTTTTTTCATTTTAAACTCTCCGTGGAATATTTCAAGATGTAATCAAATTGTAACACAGAAGTCGTATTATGTCAACATTGGCGGCTCGCGAGGGGCAAAATTCGGCGTAAACAATCTGTAAATAGCGCATTTTAGCATATATTGTGTTTGTTGCCGATTTCAACAAATAGTTATTGTGTAGCGACGTTTCGCAGAACGCAAATTTTCGGTTTTCAATTGGTTTTATATATGGTATAATTACAAAATAAATAAAAATCCCGAGGATAAGATATGAGTCGATTTTTTGCAAAAAGAATGATCGCCGCGGTGCTCTGCGTCTGCATGGCACTGCCGCTTTGCGCCTGCTCAAGCGACAAGCCCGAGCAGAAGCAGATATTCGCAATGGATACGGTGATGACACTGACAGCTTACGGCAAATATGCCGGCGACGGAATAAACGCGGCCGTCGGCGTGATAAACGCCATGGACGATATGCTCGATCCCGATAATGAGGGCAGCTACACGTCGCTTATTAACAATGCCGAGGGCAAGGACGTTATAGTCACACCGCAGGTAAACGAGATGCTGTCTACTGCGCTGAACGTCTATAATCTCTCGGGCGGCGCGCTCGATCTTTCGGTGTATCCGCTGTATGAAGCCTGGGGCGAGTTCAAGGACGAAACCGGCCGCATCCCGTCCGATGACGAGATAAAGGAGCTTCGCAAAAACCTCGGCTTCGGCAGCACAGAGATCACAAACTTTGAGGGCGAGGCCAACTACTCCGTGCGCATGCCTACCGGAACGCAGATAAGCTTCGGCGCCGTCGCCAAGGGCTGCGCGTCAAAGTACGCGATCGACGCAATGCGCAAAAGCGGCGTTACAAGCGGCATAGTTTCCCTCGGCGGAAATGTGCAGACTTTGGGTACAAAGCCCGACGGCTCGAACTGGATCGTCGCCGTCGAGGATCCTAACGACACGAGCAGCTATGTCGGAACGCTCTCAGTCGGCGAGACAGCAATAATAACAAGCGGCAGCTATCAGCGCTATTTCATCGGCTCGGACGGCATGAAGTATCACCACATCATCGACCCGAGCACTGGCAGACCGGCGGATAACGACCTTGTTTCGGTCACGATAGTATGCGAGGACGGTACGCTGGCCGACGCGCTATCAACGGCGATGTTCGTCCTCGGCGAAAATGCCGCGCTCAAATACTGGCGCGAAAACGGCGGATTTGAGATGATAATGATAAATAAGGATAACGAGATAATGTGTACTACCGGTCTGATCGAGGTGTTCACGCTCACAAATCGCACAGACTACACGCTTAAAATGGTAGAGTGATGCCGGACAGAGAATTTTTTCGCCAAGACGCATTGACGCTTGCTCAGGCTCTGGTCGGAAAGCTCATTGTGCGCAGCTTTCCCGACGGCAGCGAAAAGCGGCTGAGGATAACCGAGACCGAAGCTTACTGCGGCGTTGAGGACACGGCATGCCATGCGCATAAGGGTAAAACAAAGCGCGCCGAGATACTCTGGCGTGACGGCGGCACGATATATGTCTATCTTTGCTACGGCATGCATAATCTTATGAACATAGTCTCCGGCAGGGAAGGCGAGCCGCAGGCGGTGCTCATCCGCTGCTGCGAGGGTTTTGAAGGTCCGGGAAAGCTGACAAAGGAGCTTTCCGTTGACCGCAGCTTCAACGGACTGGATATTCTCGATTGCGGTGGGCTGCGCATCGAGGACGACGACATGCAGGTTGACATAATCAAGCTTCCGCGCGTTGGCATAGCCTACGCAGAGCCTGCCGACAGGGAAGCCTTATGGAGATTCAAACTCAAAAAATGAATTATCTTGATACTGATATACGATACTGCAAGGGCATAGGCGAAAAAAAGGCGCAGCTTTTCAATAAGCTCGGCGTCATTAACGTCCGTGACCTTGTTTCGTATTTTCCGAGAAAATATGAGGATCGCAGCAGCTTTAAGCCGATCGCGCTGACCTGCGACGGGGAGACAGTGTGCATAAACGCCCTCGCGACGGAGGATGCCCGGCTTGTGCGCATACGCAGGGGACTTGAGCTTGTCAAGTTCCGCGTCGTTGACGAGAGTGGTTCGGTTGACATAACGTTTTTCAACCAGCCGTATATCAAAAACAATATCCATCGCGGCGACAGCCTGAATATATATGGCAAGATTATCGGCGTTGGCGGAAAGCGCACGATGACAAACCCGGTGATCGAGCGTGAGGGCACAGTCGGCGGCGTCACGGGGCGCATAGTTCCGGTGTACAGACTCACGACTGGGCTTTCGCAGAAGCTTGTTATGTCCGCGGTGCGTCAGGCTCTTGACGCAAGCGCGGCCGATCTGCCGGAGGTGCTGCCCGAGAGCCTGAGGAAAAAGTACCGGCTTGCACAGACGGGATACGCGTATGAAAATATTCATTTTCCGGCGAGCTTCGAGAATCTTGAGCTTGCGCGGCGCAGACTTGTTTTTGAGGAGCTGTTCCTGCTGGCCTGCGCGCTGGGCAAAATGAAGGGCAGCCACTCAAAGCAGAGCGGCATACCCATGCGCGAGCAGAATATAGATGAGTTTTTCTCAAGTTTGCCGTTTGTGCCGACGGGCGCGCAAAAACGCGCGGTGTCGGACGCTGTGCGCGATATGCAGTCGGGAACAGCGATGAACAGGCTTGTGCAGGGCGATGTTGGCAGCGGCAAAACGCTTGTGGCCGCCGCGCTTGTGTGGTATGCGTGGAAAAACGGCTACGCCTCGGCGTTCATGGCGCCGACTGAGATACTTGCAAATCAGCATTTTGAAACACTCAGCAGTTTTCTCAAGCCCTTCGGCCTGCGCATAGGAAAGCTGACAGGTTCAATGACGGCAAAGCAGAAGCGCGAGGTCAAGGCCGAGCTTGCCGCCGGTGAGCTTGACCTTATCATCGGAACCCACGCGCTGTTTTCCGATGATGTCGAGTATTCAAATCTCGCCCTTGTCATAACCGACGAGCAGCACCGCTTTGGCGTAAATCAGCGATCGAGCCTGATATCCAAGGGCGAAAAGCCGCATGTTCTTGTTATGTCCGCAACGCCAATTCCGCGCACGCTTGCACTTATAATTTACGGCGATCTCGATATCTCAATAATCGACGAGATGCCGCCGGGCAGGCAAAAGGTCGATACCTTTGCCGTGACGGAAAGCTATCGCACGCGCCTGAACGGCTTTATCCGCAAGCTTGTTTCCGAAGGCCGGCAGGTGTTTGTCGTATGCCCGATGATCGAGGAAAACGAGGAGCTTCCGCCGAAAGTCAAATCCGCGCAGGAGCACGCCGCCGAGCTTCAGAAATATTTCCCCAATCTCAAAGTGGCCTGCGTCCACGGCAAGCTCAAGGCCAAAGAGAAAAATGACATTATGCAGAGCTTCGTTGCTGGAGATATAGATATCCTTGTTTCCACCACGGTGATTGAGGTCGGCGTGGACGTGCCGAATGCGGCGCTTATGATAGTCGAAAATGCCGACCGTTTCGGTCTGAGCCAGCTGCACCAGCTGCGCGGCCGCGTCGGGCGCGGCGAGCACAAAAGCTATTGCGTGCTCGTCTCCGATAATGATAACGAGGCGACTCAGGCGCGTTTGAAGGTCATGACCAAAACGAACGACGGCTTTAAGATATCCGAGGAGGATCTGAAGCTGCGCGGCCCGGGCGATTTCTTCGGCTCGCGCCAGCACGGACTTCCGGCGATGCACGTTGCCGATCTCGGCTCGGATATGAATGTTTTGCAGGAGGCGCAGGACGCCGCGCGCGAAACTCTTGCCTCCGACCCCGAGCTGTTGCGCCCGGAGCATGCTCAGCTCAAAGCCACCGTAGCGAGACTCTTCACCCTAAACGCAGATACACTAAATTGAAAAAGACCGCCGGGAGGCGGCCTTTTTTGCTGTGTAGCTGAAACGTACTATGGCAGCAGAAAATCAGGCAGACGAAGCCCGATGAGATCATCCGTCGGTATTTGAACGGATATATCCCTTATTGAGCCAATATCCAGAGTTATTGGTGAGCGATCCTGGATCAAACACTTTCGGACGAGCCCAAGCTCGTCGGTGACAGTGTCCTCACCATCCAGCAGAGCGACTCTGAAACGCAGCTCGTTTTGCCATGAGAAGCTTGCCGATTTGCAAAATTCGTCCAAATCGCCGTAATAGTCCGGCGGATAGTAGCGAACTTCATCACATCTGAAATTAATATTATCACCGTATTTGTCGTACAGTGCGTGCAGAACGCGGCTTAAAAATTCGTTTGGATTATAGATTATGACTGCAGTATCGCCAAAATCGAGCAGCCTCTCATCTGGCGGCTCAAATCGTTTTTCGTGAATGAGATATGTAAGACCGTACATGCAGTAGATTTTTGAATATTGATAAAAGTTTTCGTCTATATAATACATGTCTTTCATGACGGCTATGATCTCCGGGTCAAAGCTGTTGAAAAATTCGTCGCCGATTTTGGGATCTACAGTCCTGACTATCCCTTCGCCAATATCGCCCTGAACGCCGTCCTTCATCTGACTGTCGGAGCGATTATGTCGTTCTATTGCACTCCACGAGCCAAAGTCATACAGAGAACGCATGAAAACAGAACCATCCTGTAGCTTGTCGGCCCACTTCTTCGCCGTTATTTTCACCGGCAGACATGGCATCTTATCCATACATAACCTCCAATACATATAAATTACATGCTCCGGGTCCAGTATAGCACGATGTTGCACAAAATGGAAATAAAAAAGCAGCACGGAAATTCCGTGCTGCTTTGAAATTTTGCCTTACTTAAAGTATCTTGCCAGCAGGCCTTCGAATGCCTTGCCGTGGCGGGCCTCGTCGCGGGCCATCTCGTGGACTGTGTCGTGGATAGCATCGAGATTGTACTGCTTTGCAAGCTTTGCAAGCTCGAACTTGCCTGCGGTTGCGCCGTTTTCCGCGTCAACGCGCATCTCGAGATTCTTCTTGGTGGAGTCGGTCACGACCTCGCCGAGAAGCTCTGCGAACTTTGCAGCGTGCTCAGCTTCTTCGTAAGCTGCCTTCTCCCAGTAAAGGCCGATCTCGGGATAGCCTTCACGGTGTGCAACGCGAGCCATTGCCAGGTACATACCGACCTCGGAGCACTCGCCCTCGAAGTTTGCGCGCAGGCCGCTGATGATCTCCTCGCGGACGTTTTCGGGAACGTTTTCACCGAAAACCTTGCCGACGCCGACTATATGCTCTGCTGCCCAGGTCTTTTCCTCAGCCTGCAGGGTGAATTTCTCACCGGGGACATTGCAGATCGGGCACTTCTCGGGGGGAGTGTCGCCTTCATGAACGTAACCACATACGGGGCATACCCATTTTGCCATAATAATTTACCTCCTAAAATAATAAATATACTTTGCACTTGAAATCTTTTTGATTGACGTCTTTCGTCTTTCTGTGCTTATTATAATAGGATTTGCACGCGGTGACTGTGGCGTATGCTACACTCTGCGGATGTTTTTAGAAATTTCACATAGAGCTTCCGCGGCCTCGGTGTCGCAATCGGTGTTTCTTGCGAGATCGGCCAGCGACAGCATGCCGACAAGGCGTCCGTCGCGACACACCGGCAGCCGTCGTATCTGCGCATCGGCCATAAGCCGCGCCGCGTCGCCGACATAGGCGTTGTCGTTTATTGTTATAACGCCGCGCGTCATAACGTCGCCGGTCTTGGTCTCCATCGGCGATAGACCGTTTGCCGCGCATCTTATGGCAATGTCGCGATCGGTTATCATGCCGCGCAGATTGCCTCGCTCGTCGCAAACGGGAACGGCGCCGATGTTATATTGCTTCAACAGCCGCGCCGCCGCGGCGACCGGTTCGCCAAGTCCGACCGTTACTGTATGCTCGCTCATGATATTAAACACTTTCATAGTAAAAAACCTCCTGTGGTATATGAAGATCATAGCCGCAGGAGGTGCGTTCTATACATTATAATAATATTTCACTCGATAAGCTCGGCCAGCGCAGGCCCTGCTACCTTGCCGAACAGCCGTATTGCGGCGAGAGCCTCCTGCAAGGTGTTACCGTTGCTGCCGACCTCGATTATCATCGAGCCGGGCGAAAGGTGCTGATTATAGCGATACTTTGTCAGCGTTATCGGGCGCATGAGGCTCGGATAGCTTTGGCACACGGCGTTTTGCAGATAAATTGCGAGACTAAGATTCTGCCGCCAATTTGGATGCTCAAGACCGCTCGCATCGCTGCCGACAAAAAGCATTATCTGACTTGCGCACACGCCCTGTTCGGTTGCGGTGGTTTTATATGTCACCGTTTCCGAGCACAGAGCGTCGCGGTGCAGGTCGATCACGATCTTTATACTCGGGTACTCGGCGAGGTATTTCTCGACGGCCTCACAGCTTCGGTTATACGAGCCTGTGTAGCTCGGGTAGTCGAACACCTGCGTGTCGTGAATGACATTCAGGCCGCAGTCCTGAAGCATCTGCGCAAGTTCCGTGCCGACGCGTATAACATTGAGGTTTTGATCAAGCGTTCGATTTGTGCCGAGGTCGTCGTATTTGTCCAGCCCGGCAGGGGAGTAGGCCTCGCTCGAATGCGTGTGCACAATAAGGATCTGCGGCTTATCCGCTTCAAGCCGTATTGGGCAGCCTGCGCTCAGTATCGAGTCGATGTCGATATCATAGCCGGAGGTGTTTTTTATGGACATACCACCGGATATGGTTGTCGGTATGATAGTCGGCGTTGCCGGAGCGGCGCTCTGCGCCGGCGCTTCCGTCGCGGCCGGAGCTTCGGTAGGGCAAACAGTCTCCTGTGCGACATCTGCAAGGGAGATCGCGTTTTTAACCAGTCCGCCGCCGTCTGCGCGCAGGTATAAGGCAAACAGATAAAGGCAGCACAGGGCAAGTCCGCCCACAATGATCGCTCTCAGTTTTCTCAGCATTTCACAGCCTCCCTTCGTGCAAGTATATTGCGCCCTGCTTCAAATTATGCTGTACTTGCAGCCGGGGCTGTGGTATGATTTATTTGCAGGTAGTTACTGTGTTATGTTAACCATGAATATTCAAAAAATGAGGTGTGATTATGCATATTACTTACCGTCCGCAGGGCGTATGTTCGCAGCTTTTTGAGATCGATGTCGAAAACGGGATCATCAAAAAAGTGGAGGTAAAAGGCGGATGCAGCGGCAATCTGCAAGGCATTTCGCGGCTGCTGGTGGGGATGAAGGCCGAGGAGGCCGCCGCAAAACTGGAGGGTATACGCTGCGGATATAAGGCAACATCATGCCCCGATCAGCTATCCAAAGCACTGAAAAATTGCATATAAAAACAGCGATTTAGTTTACATAATATTGTTTCATAACGCCCACGATTTACATAACGTTATACATGTGATTAATATTTGTAATAATTTTTACGAATTTTTAAGGAATTGTTGTCGAATTTCGGCTTTTGTGCAAGCTGACTAAGGCACAAAATCCTGTGTTTTGTATAGCAAAAGCCCCTAAATCTTGCGGTTTTTGAAGTACCTATGTGAAATATGCACAATTCGACACGGTCTCGTTTGTGCAAAATTACTGTTTACTCACTTACGAATGTTCCGCTATAATTAATATGCCTGAGAGTTATAGGGCGCTGTTCGGTGTTTTGCCGAATATATTTTTTATGACAGGAGCGTTATATGAGTAAACTGAAAAAGAACAGTCTTGCACTCGTGTTCGTTATCTGTCTGCTGTGCGTTTTCCTCTGCGGCTCCGCGCTGGCTGAGGAAACTGACAACGGTGTCAGTTATACCGAAACCCCGGTATACGTCGATGGACTGCTTTCCTGCCGCGGCTATATGATAGGCGACGATTCCTATGTCTCGCTTGAGGCCGCATGCGCTGTCCTCGGCTACGACGCCGATGTTAACTATGACAAAGAGATAAATAAACTGACCGTCGAGGTCGCCGGCATAACGATCGAAGCCGGCTTTGGGGACAAATATCTGTGCGCAAACGGCAGATACCTCTATCTTCCCGACGGCTATATGGAGGTTGACGGCTCTTTCATAATCCCGACGGAGGCACTGGCGAAGATATTTACGCTGGGCGTCACGCAGGATGATGAGCAGGGAGCTATCGATTTCAGCACGGCAGACGAACAGATCCTCCGGAGTGGGGACGAGTTTTACAACGAGGATGATCTCTACTGGATGAGCAGGATCATCACATGGGAGTCCGGCAACCAGCCCGTAGAGGGGCAGATAGGCGTCGGAAACGTTATCCTCAACCGCGCAGGCGACCCCCGATTCGGAGAGACGATAAAGGACGTCATCTTCCAGCCGGGGCAGTTCACGCCGGCATCAACGGGCGCAGTGTACGGCGAGCCTTATCCGATAAGCGTTATCTGCGCAAAGCTTACGCTCGAAGGCTATAACACCGTCGGCGATGCGCTTTTCTTCCAGGTCGGACGATACTGGGGCAGCGGCATGATCGAAACGACGTGGCTCGGCAAGATCGGCGACCACAATTTCTTTATGTGATTGCTAAAAGATAATAACTATGCTAAAATGAGTTGGGTCTAACCCAACTCATTTTTTCGGAGAACATATGGAAAAGATTTTAAGTGACGGCTTTGCCGCGCTCGGCATCACGCCCGATGCCGAGGCAGTTGGCAGACTGCAAGCATATTATGAATATCTCGAAGAGCGCAACAAGGTTATGAATCTCACTGCGATAAGCGGACTAGAGGATGTTGCGCGCCTGCATTTTCTCGACTGCGCAGCGCTGCTGACGGTGTGCGATTTTGCGGATAAAAAGGTCATCGACGTCGGCACAGGGGCTGGCTTTCCCGGCCTTGTTTTGAAGATCGTGCAGCCGGAGATGGATATCACGCTGCTTGACAGCCTCAATAAGCGCATTGACTTTCTCGGCGAGATGAGCGAAAAGCTGGAGCTTGAAAGGATATGCTGCGTCCACGCGCGCGCGGAGGAAATTCCCGAAGAGCGCCGTGCAGCATACGATATCGCCGTGTCGCGAGCCGTGGCACGCCTGGGGACGCTCTGTGAGCTGTGCCTGCCGTATCTGCGTGTCGGCGGCAGATTTATCGCCATGAAAGGCCCCGACTGCGCCGACGAGGTCGCAGAGGCCGAAAATGCCATGCATCTGCTCGGTGCCCGGCTTGAAAAGATAGAACATTATGCGATACCCGGAACGGATATAACTCATGCCGCGGTGGTCATTGAAAAGATCAAGCCTACGCACCCCAAGTATCCGCGCAAATGGGCGCAGATAAAGAAAAATCCGCTTTAGACGATAGTGAAAAAGCTCAGGCCGTTTGGCCTGAGCTTTAAGTTTTATTCTGCTTTATACTGCGTAGAAGAAGCCGAGCATCGGATCAAGATTATCCTCGAGCGGAGAGGACATCGTGACGACGGCAACATATTTGCCGACCTTTATATAGGTCTGAAGCTGATACACATCGCCGCCGTTCACGGTGCTGTGCGTGAGTATTCCGTCGTGATCTGCGCCGGCAAACTCAACAGTGACGTGCTCGCAGGACTGAACGTCCATTGAAGCTGCCGCAAGCTGGTCGGGAAGAACCTTTATCGTTTCATCGACCATTGTCTCCTCGTCAAGCAGTGCGCCGTATGCAGCGCCGATGTTCTGGACAACAACATTCATGCTCGTTACGCCGTCGTAGTAAACGGCCATCATGTCATAGAACATGTCGGCATCGAGGATATCGTCCTTGAAGTTTTCGTCGTCGATAAGATCGGCGGTCGCCTGGATCATGCTCAGAAGCTGATCCTCATCTGCGTATGTCCACTGATCATCCAGCTCACAGCCGAAGCCGAAGTAGTCGTTTGCGTATTTTCCGCCGCTGAGTGTGCCAAGCTCAAGCGTTTTCTCAGGCTCTGCGGACGGAGCGCCGGTTTCAACTGTTCCCGGCTCGACCTTACCCTTGGCGTCGTCATCGTCCGAGCAAGCGCACAGAGCGAAAACCATGATAAGCGCCATGATAAGAGCGGCTATTCTCTTTGTGTTTTTCATTTTGCCCTCCAAAACAAATTGATGTCACAGAGAGCATAGCTTAAATATATTTAACTGTCAACAAGTATTAAATGTCAGTCGAAATCGCCGCCGCCGATGAATTCGCGGATCAGCGCGTCGGGAGCAACGAGCTTCTCGTCGATAACGCCGAAAAGCTGAAGCGCCGGAAGCACGGTGCGCAGCTCGTCATAGCGTTCGATGCCCTCGGGGATGGAGGAGAAGAGGTTTGTGGCCGTTTCGTTCATGACGGCCATTTCATAGGGGAATGCCGAGTCGAACAGGAAGTTGGCTTTGTTTTTAAACGGCGAGATGTAGGACTTTTCGCCGCGGCGTACATTTGCCCACATTTTGAGGGTCTGTGCAGGATCCGCGCCGCGGAAGTTGAAGTCGCGCACCGTGCGGCGCACGAGTCTGAACCATGTGCCCTTAAAGCATACCTCACCGTTGAACTCAACGTTGCTGCGTGCGGAAATATAGAGCTTGAAGGCGTTGGGGTGCTGCTCGGTTATTATATCGTTAAGTGCGTGTATGCCCTCGAATACAACGATCTCGTCCTTTTTGAGTTTTATGGACTTTGACGGTTCGAGTACACGCATCTGACGCGAGAACTCGTATTTGGGAACATATATCCGCTCACCGGCAGCGAGCATGTTAAAGTGCTCGTTTAAAAGCTCCATGTCAAGGCACAGCGGTGACTCAAGGTCAATGTCACCCTCCGGAGTTCTCGGCGCGGTGGCAGGATCGACGGACTTGAAGTAATCGTCCATGCCTACATAGTATGCATGCACGCCGCGGCGCTCAAGCTCCTCGCTTATCTTGCGCGCCGTTGTCGTTTTGCCCGAACCGGAGGGGCCGGACATCAGAACTATGGGGCTTATGCGGCTGTTTTCAATGATTTTCTCCGCCGCGTCCTTCACGCGGCTTGCGTACACATCGTCGCACTCCTCGATGAAGCCTTTGGGGTCGGCGACTGTGCGGAAATTGATTTCTTTAAGATCAAATGCCATTACTTTTTGCTCTCCTTACTGTAGAAGTCTATTATACCCTGCTTATCCGAGCAGGTCTTTTGTATACCGGATATGTATTCCGCCGGGTACTTGGGCGCAAAAAAGCGAATGTTGCGTCCGCCGGCAGGGGAGATGAGCTTTGTCGATCCGCCTCCGCCGAGGGCGATGATGGAGCACAGCTCCTCCATGATGCACACATTGTAGATATTCTCGCTTCCCGGCTTTGCCCAGCCGACGTTTTCAAAGCCGCCGGACATAAATTTCTGCCTGTAGAGATAATACGGCGCCCAGCCGCCGCGGCGCAGCTTATCCTGTGCAAGATCGAGCATTTTGCCGACCTCGGCATCCGACGGTATAGCGCTGCCCTCAAGCGTTATGCGCGAGCCTTTTTTCAGAGACAGCGTGTGGACGGTTATGTTCTCCGGATCGAGGGCAATGACTGTGTCGAGTGTTTTCTCAAAGCCCTCGGCGCTGTCGGCCGGAAGTCCGGCTATGAGATCCATGTTGACTGCCATGCCGCCGACCTTGCGCACCTTTTCCAGCGCCTGAATTATATCGGCTGCCGTGTGCCTGCGTCCGATAACGTTCAGCACCTCATCGCTAATTGTCTGGGGGTTTACGCTTATCCTGTCAACGCCGTGAGCACGCAGAGTGCGCAGCTTATCGACCGTTATGGTGTCCGGCCGGCCGGCCTCGACGGTATATTCGCGCAGTGCGGAAAGATCAAAGCACTCGGCAATTTTGGCGCAAAGCCTGTCAAGCTGCTGAAAAGTGAGCGTTGTCGGCGTTCCGCCGCCCATGTAAATTGATATGACCGAAAGCCCGAGCTTATTTACGGCTGCTGCCGCCGCGTCGATCTCCTGCATGAGCGCATCCATGAACGGAGGAATGAGCTTCATGCTCTTTTCAACAGACTGGCTCACAAAGCTGCAGTATGAGCACCTTGTCGGGCAAAACGGTATGCCGACATAAAGGCATACGTCGCGTTCGCCGAGGCTGTTTATTACGCTTTCGGTAACAAGCGCCGTATCGCGGCACAAAATTGCGCGCGGCTCAGTCACGTCGTAGTCGGAGATGAATTTTTTCAGCGCGGCATCCGGCGTTTTGCCCTCAAGCTCCTCGCGGAAGAGCTTTCCGGGGCGAACTCCGGTGAGCATTCCCCATGCCGGCTGCTTATGTCCCGAGCGGAGGGCTGCGCGGTAAAACGCGGTTTTTATGATGCGGCTGCACAGCTTGTCGCGCGAGATATCATCGATCATAAGGCCTGTTTTTACAGAGCTTTTTGCCTTATACTCAACTGAGTTTAAAACAAGGCGGCAGCTTGCCGTCGTGTATGTATTCCCATTGCTTAGCCGCAGCTCGACCCTGTCGCCTTCGGGCTTCCCCTCGGGATATTCCGGGCGCTCGGAAGGGTAGAGCGAGAGCATCATCTGCTCGGCTGCGTATTTATAATCATGTCCGTAAAGATACAGTTTCACGGCGCTATCTCCTTGATAATGATGTTCAATCAGTATAGCACAATGCAATGATTATTACAACGAAATGAAAGAATTTCTGCAAAAACAATTTTTCGGATAATTACAGTTGTAATCGGACTGATACTTTGTTATAATTTAATATCTATAAGTCTCAGGAACGGAAGCGAAAAATGAAGAACTCACAGAGATTGTTTGAACCGAATACACGGCCGTTTGTGTTCTTCCTGATCGTGTTCGCGGTGGCGACGCTGGTCACGAAGAACTTCTACCTTGCCGCTGCGGAAGGCGTTGTCATCCTTGCACTTATAATTTACTCGCTGATCATGCGCTCGCGCCGCAGAAAAGCGCTGCTTGCGTATATCGAGTCGGTGACGTATGACGCGGAAACGGCAAAGAATAACACGCTGCTCAATTTCCCATTGCCGATAGTCGTTTTCCGGCTTGACGATTCGCGCATCATTTGGGGAAACGAGATGTTTTTCTCCATAAGCGGCCTGTCCGGCACGAGAACGGATATAAGCCTTGCCGAGCTTATACCGGAGTTTTCGGGCAAGTGGCTAATGGAGGGCAAGACACAAAGTCCGGATCTTTTTGAGCTTAACGGCAAAAAGTATCAGATCTGCGGCAACATCGTCCGCTCCGGCGGAAACGATGCAAGCGATCAGCATTTTATGGCGATAGCCTATTGGATCGACGTTACGGAGTACGAAAATATCCGCGACGAGCATGAGCTTTCAAAGCCAGTTGCGGCGATACTGACTATAGATAACTATGAAGAGCTTATGAAAAACCAGCCCGAGCGTGTGCGCAACGACCTGCGCGACGCTGTCGGCGATAAGCTCGATCAGTGGGGAGCAAATACAAACGGAATTATCATCCGCTTTGACCGCGACAGATATCTGTTCCTGTTTGAGGACAGATATATGCAGGGCATTTTGAGTAAAAAATGCGATATCCTCAATGAAGTGCATCAGGTCGTAAGTCCCAGCGGTATCCACGCAACGCTGTCGATCGGCATCGGCAGAGACGGCGCAAATCTCAGCGAAGCGCTCCAGTTTGCATCCCTTGCCGTTGAAATGGCGCTCTCTCGCGGCGGCGACCAGGCGGTAATAAAAAATAAATTCAGCTTTGACTTCATCGGCGGCAAGTCCGGCGAGGTCGAGTCGAGCAACAAGGTCCGCTCGCGTGTTATGGCAAATGCGCTTGAATCGCTCATAAAGGATGCCTCGCGTGTCCTCGTTATGGGGCATAAATTCAGCGACATGGACAGTATCGGCGGCGCGGTCGGCATATGCAGCCTTGCACGCAAAAACGGTAAGAGCGCGCTGATAGTTGCCGATACAGAGAAAAGCTCGGCAAAGCCGCTTATTAGGCTCCTGCGCGAAAGCCCGGAGTATAAAGAGGCGTTTATAAGCGCTCAGGAGGCTATTATGATAGCCGACGGAAAGACGCTGCTCGTCGTTGTCGATACAAACCGCCCCGAGCAGGTCGAGGATCTGCGGCTCTTACAGTCGTGCAACCATGTTGCCGTCATCGACCATCACCGCCGCGCAGCAACGTACATAGACAGGGCAGACCTCAGCTTCATCGAGCCGTACGCCTCGTCCGTGTGCGAGCTTATGACCGAGATACTTGAAATGTGCAGCGACGAGCCTAAGCTTCTGCGCTGCGAGGCAGAGGCGATACTGGCCGGCATAGTGCTCGACACCAAGAGCTTTACACTCAGAACCGGCGACCGCACGTTCGACGCCGCGGCATATCTCCGCCGAGCGGGAGCGGACACGGTTGCAGTCAAAAAGCTCATGCAGAACGGCATGGAGCAGACGGTTGCAAAGTATAAAATCCTTCAGCGCGCGCAGCTTTACCGCAGCATGGCGGTTGCAGTGCCGGAAACGCCGCAGAACAGGATCGTTGCCGCGCAGGCGGCCGACGAGCTTCTGAATGTCGCCGGAGTTGATGCATCCATGGTAATGTATCCGACCGAGGACGGCGGCGTGTTCGTATCGGCGCGCTCGATAGGCGATGTTAACGTCCAGCTTATAATGGAAAAGCTCGGCGGCGGCGGAAACCGCGCGGCTGCCGCAGCTCAGATAAACGGGCTGACGCTAAAGCAGGCGGTGGAAAAGCTGTACGCCGCCATTGATGAGTATATTGATTCGTGATCATTCACGGGAAAGGAATAAGTTATGAAAGTCATATTCAACGTTGATGTCAGAGGTCAGGGCAAGAAGGGTGAGCTGAAGGAAGTTTCCGACGGCTACGCACGCAACTACCTTCTGCCGCGCAAGCTCGCAAGCGAGGCAACGACCGACAATATAAATGCACTCAAGCTCAAGGAAAAGGCAAGAGCGGCACAGATGGCACGCGAAAAGGCCGAGGCAGAGGCAAACGCCAAAAAGCTCGGCGAGATAACCGTCACCGTGCGTGCAAAGGCCGGCGATAAGGGCAAGCTCTTCGGCTCTGTCACTTCTCAGGAAATAAGTGACGCTCTCAAGGCTCAGCACGGCATTGAGATAGAGAAAAACAAGATCGTTCAGCCGGAACCTATCAAGACCTTCGGCTCGTTCCAGGTCAAGGCAAAGCTCGGCTATGAAATTTCCGGCACGATAAACGTGCTTGTTATCGAGGCATAAGAAACAGTAAACGGCAGGAGATAAAGCATGGAAGAATTATTGGGCAGACAAGCGCCTCATTCGGCAACGGCCGAGCAGGCGGTCATAGGCTCGATGCTTATAGACACGCGGTGCATACCCGATGTTATCGAGCGGCTGCGCGGCGCGGAGTTCTACGTTAAGCAGAACAGAGATATATTTGAAACGATCTATGCCATGTTCTCCTACGGGCAGACCATCGACCCCGTCACGGTTCTTGACCAGATGAAGGTGCGCGGCGTTTACACGGATGCAAGCACCGAGTATATCGCCGAGCTTATGCGTATAACGCCGACGGCGGCAAACGTGCTTGAGTATGCCGCCATCGTGCGCGACAGGGCGCTGCTGCGAAACCTTGCAACGGCGGCCGATGAGATAAACAACCTCGTTTACGAAGGCTCGGGCGAGGCGGAAAACATCCTCGAAGCGGCAGAGAGTAAGATATACGCTCTCCGTCAGGGCCGCAATATCGGCGGTCTGCTTCCGATATCGACCGTTGTTCAGAACGTTTATGAGAGTATATCCGAGGCCGCATCCAGCGGAAAAACTATCCCCGGACTTTCCACGGGACTCAAGGATTTGGACAAATTCATCCTCGGACTAAACAAGGGCGAGCTTATACTTATTGCAGCGCGTCCTGCAATGGGCAAGACGAGTATCGCGCTGAACATAGCAATGGACGTTGCGAAAAATTCGGACAAGACCGTCGCCGTGTTCTCGCTGGAGATGAGCCGCGAGCAGCTTGTAAGCAGGCTTCTTGCGCGCGAGGCATCCGTTCCGTCGCAGAATATGCTGACGGGGCAGCTCAGCCCCGACGAGTGGCGCCGCCTTGCGTCTGCCGCGCAGATGGTAAGCGCAACGGATATGCGCATTGATGATAACTCCATGCTGACCGTTGCGGATATGAACGCGCAGTGCCGCAGACTTTCAAACCTCGGCCTTGTGGTCATCGACTATTTGCAGCTGATGCAGTCGGCCGGCGGAAAGAGCAGCTATAACGAAAACCGTCAGCAGGCGGTCAGCGATATAAGCCGCATGCTAAAGATCATGGCAAAGGAGCTTAATGTTCCGGTCATTTGCCTCAGCCAGCTCAACCGTGCGGCCGTCGGCAGAAGCGATAAGCGCCCGATGCTCAACGACCTGCGCGATTCCGGCGCTATCGAGCAGGACGCCGACGTTGTCATCGGCCTGCACCGCGAGGGCTATTACGATCAGGAAAGCTCGGATCCGTATCTGGCGGAAGCGATAGTTCTCAAAAACCGCAAGGGCCAGACAGGCACAGTGTATCTGCAATGGCTGCCCGAGTTCACCAGCTTTGGCAACCGCTCGGCAAAAACCGATGACGATTATTGATTTTATTAAGGAAAACAAGCTCATATCTCCGGGGCAGCGCGTGCTGTGCGCGGTCTCCGGCGGAGCGGACTCGATGTGCCTGCTGCATTATTTGAGCGAAAATGCGCATAGGCTTGGAATAAGCGTGTGTGCTGCAAGCTTTGACCATATGCTAAGAGGCGAGGAGTCGGAATCCGACTGCCGCTTCGTTGCCGATTGGTGCTCGAAGCACGGCATCGAATGCCTGACCGGCAGCGGTGATGTCCGCCGCAGAGCAGAGCTTGAGGGCATGAGCGAGGAGGAAGCCGCGCGCGCAAGCCGCTATGAGTTTCTCGAAAACGCGGCCGAAAAGCTCGGCTGCAGTGTCATAGCAACGGCGCATAACGCAAACGATAACGCCGAAACGATGCTGTTTAATCTCACTCGCGGCGGCGGATTAAAGGGGCTTTGCGGAATACCGCCGAAACGCGGCAATATCGTGCGCCCGCTTTTGGGAACGACCCGGCAGGAGATAGAGGCGTATAACGCCGCAAACGCGATCGAATATGTAAGCGATAAGACAAACGCGAGCGACGACTACACGCGCAATGTGCTGCGCCACCATGTCACGCCAGTGCTTGAGGGCATAAATCCTGCGTTTTTCGAGGCCTGCACGCGAACGGTGCAGCTTCTGCGCGAGGATGAAGCCTGCCTCGACGATATGGCGCTTAAAGCGTATAACGAGCACTACAGATCCGGCGCTTTCCCGGCAGATAAGCTCCTTGAGCTTCCAAAGCCTGTTGCTATGCGCGTTCTGCGCATGATATGCGGAAGGTCGCTGAGCTTTACCCATGCGCAGGCTGTCTACGCCATAGCATCGTCGAGCGAGTATAGATCCGCAGATGTAAGCGGCATGCGCGTTGAATGCGACGTGGGAGTGCTCTATTTCGGCAGGGAATATTCCGTTCCGGAGTCTGTTGAGCTAAAGCTCGGCACACAGCAGCTTATTCCGGGCAGCGAATTTGCGGTAAAAAGCGAGATAATTGCTAATTACGGCAAAAAAAACGAATCATTTAATATTTTATACTTTAATTACGACAGTATTTGTGGTAGCATATCCCTTACGTCGCGAAAGCCCGGCGATAAGATAAAGCTTTGCGGCAGAGGGTGCACAAAAAGCCTCAAGGATCTGTTTTCCGAGGCAAAGCTCAGCCGCATGGAGCGTGAAACAACTCCGGTGCTGAGAGACGAAAAGAGCGTCATAGCAGTTTACGGCTTTGGCGTTGCCGAAAGATGTATTGCACGACCCGGAGACAAGGTCATCCGGGTAACAATAAATAAAACCAAGCTTACGGGGGACAATTGAAAGATGAGAAACGATATAGAGAGAGTGTTCTTCACGGCAGACGAGATCGAAGCAAAGGTTGCTGCTCTCGGCGAGCAGATATCCAAGGATTTCGAGGGCAAGAACCCCTTGTTTGTCGGCGTCCTGAAGGGCTGCTTTGTTTTCATGGCCGACCTTATGCGCCATGTAAGCATTCCGTGCTCTATGGATTTCATGGCCGTTTCGTCATATAAGGGCGGAACAAGCTCCACGGGCGCTGTCGAGATCCAAAAAGATCTCGGCCAGAATATCGAAGGCCGCCACATTATAATTATCGAGGATATCCTCGACAGCGGCAACACACTCAATTATCTGCAAAGCTATCTGATGACGAGAAAGCCTGCATCCATAACCATCGCAACGCTTATGGATAAGCCCTCGCGCAGAACAGCCCCCGTTTATGCAAAATATTCTTGTTTTGAAGTGCCCGATGAATTCGTCGTCGGCTACGGTCTCGATTATGACGAGCTTTACCGTAACCTGCCCTTTATCGGCGTGCTCAAGCCCGAGATATATACGAAATAATTCAGGCACGGATGAAATGCTTCCTGTCTAAAAGGACGTGATTAATTGAAACCTCAGCGCAACAGAGCGAGAGATATAGGCTTTTATGTTCTGATACTGGTGCTGCTTGCATGCACTCTGTTCACTCTGCTCAACCAGGAACCTGAGAATGAGCTAAGCTATGCTCAGGTAAAGGATCTTTTCAAGGAGGAAAAGGTTCAGGAATTCACTTATAACGGCTCGAAGAACCTTCTTGAGATGAAGGTTAAGGACTCGAGCGCAAAGGACGGCTATAAGACCGTATACTATAAGATGTACAGTTTCTCGCTGTTCTATGAAGAATTCGGCGAGCTTATAGACCAGCAGTACGACAAGGGCATAATCAAGGATTATCAGATTGAGCCCGTTCAGTCAACATGGTGGCTGCAGCTTATACCGTATGTCCTGTTCATCGGCTTCATGGTGTTCTGGATCGTCATGATGCAGCGAGCACAGGGCGGCGGAGGAGCAGGCGGCGCGATGAAATTCGGCAAGGCCAGAACGCGCCTCGGCAGCGAGGAGAAAAACCGCAAGACGTTCAACGATGTCGCAGGCGCCGATGAGGAAAAGGCAGAGCTTCAAGAACTTGTTGAGTTCCTCAAGGATCCCAAATCGTTTACCAAAATGGGCGCAAGAATACCCAAGGGCGTTCTGCTTGTAGGCCCTCCGGGAACAGGTAAGACGCTGCTTGCAAAGGCGGTTGCAGGCGAAGCCGGCGTGCAGTTCCTGTCCATTTCCGGCTCGGACTTTGTTGAGCTTTATGTCGGCGTCGGCGCATCGCGTGTGCGCGATCTGTTCGATCAGGCAAAGAAGGTCGCTCCGGCTATCATATTCATCGACGAGATCGACGCTGTCGGCCGTCAGCGCGGCTCCGGTCTCGGCGGCGGACACGACGAGCGCGAGCAGACCCTCAACCAGCTGCTTGTCGAGATGGACGGCTTCGGCAACAACGAGGGCGTCATCGTTATGGCGGCAACAAACCGCGCCGATATCCTCGATAACGCTCTGCTGCGTCCCGGCCGCTTTGACCGTCAGGTCTATGTCGGCATGCCCGATATAAAGGGCAGAGAGGCCATACTCAAGATCCATGCACGCGGTAAGCCGCTGGCGGACGATGTTGACCTCAAGTCCATTGCAAAGGGTACTCCCGGCTTCTCCGGTGCAGACCTTGAAAATCTGATGAACGAGGCCGCTCTGCTGGCAGTGCGACGCAAGCATCGCTTTATCACGATGGAAGATTGCGACGAGGCAATACTCAAGGTCGAGATGGGCCCCGAAAAGAAGAGCCGCAAGATGTCGGACAAGGCAAAGCGCCTTACAGCTTACCACGAGTCAGGTCATGCCATAACTTCGAAGTTCCTGCAGCACACCGACCCCGTGCACTATATCACCATCATTCCACGCGGAATGGCCGGCGGCTTTACGCTCTATCGCCCGGATGAGGACACGGAGGACTTTACCTCCAAGGCACAGATGTTCGAGCGCATCGTATCCTGCCTCGGCGGCAGAATAGCCGAAAAGCTCTTCCTTGACGATATCTCCACCGGCGCGTCCGGCGATATCCAGCAGGCGACGAGCATTGCGCGCAATATGGTGACGCGCTACGGTATGAGCGAAAAGCTTGGCCCCATCCAGTACGACAGCTCCGACCACAGCATCTTCATCGGACGTGACTTCGGCCAGACCAAGAGCTATTCCGAGGAGACCGCCGCACTTATCGACGAGGAAGTCAAGCACATTTTTGACGAGGCTTCCGCCCTGTGCGAAAAGATACTCACCGAGCACCGCGATACGCTCATCGGCGTTGCAGAGTATCTGCTTGAAAACGAGTCGATGGATCGCGAGACCTTCGATTACTACTGCGAGCACGGCACGTTCCCCGAGCCTAAGCCGGCACCTGCCATGCAGGATGATACGATCGAACGCCCGGCGCGCAAGATCGCCCGTTTTGACGATCCTCCCACTGAGGACGCCTCAGCCGGTATGGCCGACGAGCCTGACGACGGCGATAAGCACTAAACAGATAAAAAATCTCTCCCGACAGGGAGAGATTTTTTGACTTATCTGCTTATTTTTTGCCGAGCTTTGCGAAGAATTTGAAGGTCATCGGCCATACGATCCCGGCAAAGAGGATAACAATGAAGTACCTCACGCCGTGCGCTATGCTGTGTCCTCCGAACAGGGCAAGCAGCGGCGCTTTGAGCACCGACTTTAGTGCAAGCAGTATAGCCAGACCGACAACGACCTTGATTATCTGCGCCCACCACACGGCCTGCGTGGGGAAGTGGACATACTTTGTGTCGATGAAGAACGTCAGCATAAGTCCAATCGCGCAAAACAGGATCATGTAAGCGTTTTTAAGGCCCGAGGCGTAGTTTTCCGCGTCTATATCGGCAGGGAAGTCGTACAGCTCGACGAAAGCAACAAATGCCGCCGCGAGAACTATGAAAATGCTGAATATTATGTAAACCTTTTTCGGACTCTTGTCCATATCGCGGAAGAACGGATATATGACGAAAATCAGGATAGTTCCGACGATGATCGAGACGCCGACATCCAGCGGAGTATGAACTCCGACGTACATACGGGAAAATGCCGTGAGCGCAATGAGAAGAATAAAAATGATCCTCAGCGCGGTGTTTTTAAAAAACCTCGCCGGTGCGCCGAAAACGGCAAAGGCATTCTGCGTGTGGCCGCTGGGGAAGGAATAGCCCGTAGCCTCGGCGCGTGCGCTTTCGACTATCGTGAAGTTCGGATCCTTGACCCAGGGGCGCGGAATGCGAAACCACAGCTTCAGAAACTGGTTGATGATCGTTCCGGCAAAGCCCACGGTCATCATGTAATAGCCGCAGCTTTTGTTCAGACACCAAAAAACGATGATGGCGGCCGCGATAAACACCGACTCGCCGCCGAGATTTGTCACAAGCCCCATGAGCTTGTCAAAAAACGGAGTGCGTATGCTTTCAAGTGCGTAGAGTAGTTCCATGTGTCACCTCAGAAGTATAAATATAAATCCGCCGCCGTGAGGCGGCGGATTTTTCGGCGTATCAGGCTTCGGCCTTTATGCGGTGGATGACCTTAGTAAAGCGCTTCTCGTTGTAGATAACGGGAACGGGGTAGACGGGGTTAGCCTCTTCCATTGCCCACTGGCACATCTGATGAATATCCTCTTCCTTTATAAAGTCAAAGCCGGAGGGGATGTTCATGCGCTTGTTCATTGCGCGTATCTCGGCGATGAATGCCTTGGCCTTTTCCTCGTCGCTGCCGGTTGTTTTAACGCCGGTCAGTTCTGCAAGATGCGCAAGCTTTGCGTAAACCGCTTCGCCGTAGTCCTCAAGGACGATGGGGAGAATAACGGCGTTTGCAAGGCCGTGCGGCGTATTGTACAGGCCGCCGAGCGTGTGCGCAATTGCGTGGACGTTGCCGACGCCGGCACGCGTGAAGGCAAAGCCGGCCTTGAACGCGGCCGTGAGCATCTGCTGACGTGCTTCCATGTCGTTTCCGTCATTGTAAGCGCGCTCGAGATACTTGAATATTGCAACCGTTGCTTCCTCGGCCAGGCGGATGGATTCCTTCGTGTTGTATGTCCAGCAGACATAGGCCTCAACTGCATGGGTCAAAGCGTCCATGCCCGTTGTGGAGGTCGTTTTCTGCGGAAGATCGCGCGTAAGCTCGGGGTCGAGTATCGCGTACTTGGGAACAAGGCACAGATCCATTATCGCATACTTGTGATGCGTTTCGGGGTCTGTGATAACTGCGGCAATCGTAGTCTCGGAGCCGGTGCCGGCGGTCGTGGGAACTGCGACAAATGTCGGGATCTTGTGGCGGACCTTGAGCAGACCGGCCATTTTGTTCACGGGTGTGTTCGGGTGTACGACTCTTGCCGCTGCGCCCTTGGCAGCGTCCATCGGAGAACCGCCGCCGATGGCAAGGAAGCCCTTGCATCCGGTCTCAAGGTATTTTTTCTGAATTTCGTTCACGACGGTTACCGTAGGGTTTGCGGAAACCTCGGAGTAATGCTCGTAGGCGATGCCGGCCTTATCCAGAGCGGCCTTCGCAATGGGGGCTATCGTCTTGCCGACGGTGCGGCCGGTGACGATCATGACCTTCTTGACGTGGTTTTTCTTGAAAAGCTCGGGAGCCTTGCTCAGCGCGCCCTCGCCCTCAACGGTGATGGGCTTGCGCCAGTAGAGGCAACGGGCGGCAACGTTGAAAACGGCCTGGAACGAGCGGTAATATGCGTTTTTAATGGCATCCATATGTAATTCCTCCCTACATTTAGATGCTTTATTTTAATATAGATACAGTGTTTAGTCAAGCGAAATGCGGAGTTGACAAATATCGAATATCGATATATAATATAGCAAACATCGATAATCGATATTTGGAGGTGAGCCGATGGCGAGAAAGAAATTTTCAACGCTGACAGAGCCGATGTTCTATCTTTTAATGTCGCTGCACAGCGGCAAAAAGTGCGGCATCGACATAAGCGAATATATCTCCCGCCGCAGCTCGGAGCGTGTTAAGCTCGGACCCGGCACGCTGTATGCGCTGCTTTCGGAGTTTGAGCAGGAGGGGCTTATAAAATATGTCGGCGTCGATGGCAAGCGCAAGCTCTATGAGCTGACGCCGACAGGGGAGAAGGCATATAATGATGAGCTTATGCGGCTGAGGCAGTGCCTTGCCGACGCGAAGGAGGCGGAGAATGATGAGTAAATTTGTAAAACGTGTAATACCGTTTGAATCGTGCGATATCCCGGCGATACAGAACTGGCTTGAGGATATGGCCGAAAAAGGACTGTTTTTCAAGGAATGCGGTGTGTTTTTTGCGAAGTTTGAAAAAGGCGAGCCTAAGGATATGCGTTACAGACTCGATTTCTGCGATGTCGTTGCATGCGATATCCCGGAAGAGAAAAAGGAGCTGTATGAACGGTCGGGCTGGAACGTTGTAGGTGACTTCAAAAACGACTGCGTTGTCATCTGCACCGATGACCCCGACGCGCCGGAGATATACACAGACTGCGAGCTGCTGGCTAAGCCATTAAAGAGCATAATATCAAAGTACAGGATATACCTTGCGGTGTTGTGCGTTATGCTGCTGACGACGCTTGCGCACTGCGGCCTGCCGAATGCCGTGCGCGTGATACGCTTTCTCGGCTACATCCCAAAGCCCTTTTTTGCTGCGGTGCTCATTCTTCTGACTCTGCTTATTGGCGAGATAATTTTCCGCGCGGCACGGCTTATTAAGCTGAAAGCAATGGCAAGACGCATTAAAAACGGCGCGGATATACCAAACGGAGAGAAAGGCGGTTTTAGCCGCGCTGTAGGCAAGGTACTCATTCCTCTGGCAATACCGATCACCGTAGCATGGGCGGCATTTGTGCTGCTGCCTGACAATGCGGCCGATTCGGATGCGGAGATCACGGACTTCTCGGCTCTGCCGTTTCCGACATGCGAGGATCTCGGCTGGAAATGCGATGAACAGAGCTCGTCGGCTTATGGCAGCGATAGTGTAGATTCGACGATAGTAAACAAAAGATACTTTCTCAGCCAAAACGGAGATGTCAACTTCCGAACCGAGTATGTCGATATGAACAGCGAGCATGCAGCCAAGCTGCTGAGTGAAGATAAGATCGAGCGGCTTAAACAATACGATGAGGCTTCGTATAACACGGCAATGCAGCGCAGATATGAGCTTGAGCGCGACTGATACGAGATAAATGACGCGCCCGAAGAGCGCATGCTATATGAATACGATGCCGACGGCGCACATGTGTTCTATTTAAGAGCCGACCACAGAGGCATGGACTTCCACAGGCAGTATATTATTATACGATATAAAAGCATATATATTGAAGTCAGCTGCGAGAGCACGGACAGATACTTGGGCGATCTCATACCTCAGTATATCGACTTGCTAAAAGGTGCAAAATAGACAAAGGCGGGAGCTCAAAGCATGGGCTCCCGTCTTGATTTCGGTATTATTCACGATTGACTTTTATTGAGATTGCTTTAAAATACTAATGTAAGAACTTATGACTAAAAGAGGGATCAGATTTGAAGAAGATAACCAGAGTTGCCCTTATAACCTCCGGCGGCGACTGTCAGGGACTCAACGCGGCCATGCGCGGCATCGGCAAGGCTCTGCACAATAAAGTCGAAAATCTTGAGATATTCGGCATGTATGACGGCTACCGCGGACTTGTTGACGGCGACTATAAATTTATGGAGCCGAAGGATTTCGCAGGTATACTCACTCAGGGCGGAACCATTCTCGGCACCTCGCGCCAGCGCTATATCCCGGGAAAGGACATCGTTGACGAAAACGGAAACAGCCTCATCCCTGCTATGAAGGATACTTATAACAGGCTCAATCTCGACTGCCTTGTCATCATGGGCGGCAACGGCACGCAGAAAAGCGCAAAGCTCCTTATGGATGCCGGCATGAACGTCGTGACCCTGCCCAAGACCATCGATAACGATATCTGGGGTACGGATACAACCTTCGGCTTCCAGAGCGCCGTTGACATCGCAACGAATGTTATTGACTATATCCATTCCACGGCATCATCGCACAGCCGAGTGTTCCTCGTCGAGCTTATGGGACGCGACGCAGGCTGGCTTACGCTGCATGCAGGCATCGGCTCGGGTGCGGATATTATCCTCATCCCTGAGATACCGTATGATATAAATGCAATTTTGAAGGCAGTCGATCACCGCCGCCGCCACGGCAGAAGCTTTTCCATCCTCGCCGTTGCCGAGGGCGCAAAGAGCATCCACGATCAGATACTCACCGAAGAGGAAAGCCGCAGACGCCGCGAGCAGTCCAAGCACTCGACCATATCCTACGAGATCGCGGCTCAGATCGAAGCCGAGCTCGGACAGGAGGCGCGTGTCACCGTTCCCGGCCACTATCAGCGCGGCGGCCCTCCGTGCCCTTATGACCGCGTTCTGGCAACCCAGTTCGGCACCGCTGCCGCAGACCTCATTGTCAACAAGCAGTACGGCCGCATGGTCGCCATCCAGAACGGACACATTGTGTCCATTCCGCTTGAGGAGGCCGCGAGCAAGACGAAATTCCTGCCCATCGACCATCCTCTTATTCAGGTTGCACGCGATATCGGCATATCCTTCGGCGACTGATGATACCATCGGTTGACAAGGACAG
>DKRV01000017.1:0-583 GCA_002472405.1 Clostridiales bacterium UBA7273
AAAAGTCCGTACCGGACATTTTTTGATGGCTATAATCTGATTACGAGCGGGGCCTTTTTCTCGCTGCGGCTCGGTCACGCCGCGGCTCTGACATGCCCCCGGCATGTCATTCACTACCGCGTCGCCGCTTTGCTACCCCTCGTGCTCCCCTGCTGCGCGGAATTCTTAACTCCGCAGCGCAAACAAGGGAGACGTTCATTGCATTGTCAAGGCTATATCCTATCGTTTTACTGTGTATTTATTATGCCATAAAAAACGGAGCCTTATCCGCTCCAAAAGGAATGAACAAGGCTCCAAACAGACATATTTGATTTTGCTCTTTTCTGCCCCAATTTTAACGCCGCATGAGCGGAAAAGCACGTCATCCGTGGCGATGGATTTTGCGTTCGGATAAGGCAAACCCCGATGGGAATACTTTTTGTATTTCCGAGGGGTTTAACGTCGCACGAACGGGAAAGCACGTCACCCGTGGCGATGGATTTTGCGTTCAGGCAAGGCAAACCCCGACGGGAATACTTTTTGTATTTCCAAGGGGTTTAACGAAGCACGAACACAGAAGTACGTCACCCGTGGCGATGGATTT
>DKRV01000017.1:710-17199 GCA_002472405.1 Clostridiales bacterium UBA7273
AGGCGAAGCTCGACGGGAATACTTTGTGTATCTCCGAGAGCTTCAACGCCGCATGAACACAAAAGACACGTCACGGTAAAAGGTTGCGCATGCTGCGAAGCCCAATACCCAATGTTGAGATGTTGTGCAGAAGGGCAGAGGTCGAGGGCGGAAGAACGCCGGCGACGCCGAGGACGATGAGTCCGGTGTTGAAGGAAATGATGAAGCGATAGTTTGCGTGAATGCGCTGCATGAGGCCGTCGGAAATGCGCTTGAGGGTGACGAGACTCTCAAGATCGTCCGAGCAGATGGTGACGTCGGCGATCTCGCGCGCGATGGCCGCGCCGTCGGACATTGCAATGCCTGCGTCGGCCTCGCTGAGCGCCGGCGAATCGTTCACGCCGTCGCCGATCATGATGACCTTGCGCCCCTTTTCGTGCTCGGCGCGGATGAACGCAGCCTTGTCCTCAGGCAGCACCTCGGCGTAGTATTCGTCAACGCCGGCATATTTTGCAACGGCAGCTGCGGTGCGCTCGCTGTCGCCGGTCATCATGACAAGCTTACTGAGCCCCAGCGCACGCAGGGAATCCATAACGCCACGCACCTCGCTGCGCAGGGGATCGGCGATGCAGATGACCGCCGCCAAAACGCCGCTTATCGCAAGGTAAAGGTGCGAATGCTGCGTGGGGAGCGAGGCGAACTTATCCTGCTCATCATCCGGCACAGTGCAGCCCTCGTCCTCGAAAACGAAGTGGTGGCTGCCGAGGACGACCTTTTGGCCGTCAACGGTGCTGTGGATGCCGTGGGCAACGACGTATTCGACCTTGGAGTGGCGCTCGTCGTGGTTCAGGCCGCGGCGGATCGCTTCGTTTACGACGGCGTTTGCTATCGAGTGCGGATAGTGCTCCTCAAGGCAGGCGGCGAGGCAGAGCATCTCGTCCTGCTCGTGTCCGCCGAAGGTTATGATATCGGCGACCTCGGGGCTTGCGTGGGTGAGCGTGCCGGTTTTGTCGAAAACGACGGTGTCGGCCTTGGCGATGGCCTCAAGGAACTTGCCGCCCTTGACGGAGATGCCGTTTGCACCGCTCTCGCGCATGGCGGAAAGCACCGCTATCGGCATGGAAAGCTTCAGCGCGCAGGAGAAATCGACCATGAGTATGGCAAGCGCCTTGGTCGGATTGCGCGTTATCAGCCAGGTCAGCGCCGTTGCGCCGAGGCTGTACGGCACGAGCCTGTCGGCAAGGTGGTACGCCTGCGACTCGGTGTCGCTCTTGAGCTTTTCCGAGTCCTCGATCATGTGAACGATCCTGTCATAGCGGCCGCTGCCAAGGCTTTTTTCGACCCTTACGACGCACTCGCCCTCTTCGACGACCGTTCCGCCGTAGACATAGCTGCCGACCTCCTTGCGAACGGGCATGCTCTCGCCGGTCATGGACGACTGGTTTACCGCAGCAGAGCCGGAAACGAGCTTGCCGTCAAGCGGTATCATGCTGCCCATGCGCACGATGATATCGTCGCCGACATTGACATCTGAGATGTTTTTAAGCTCCTCGGTATCGCCGGACTTGACCCACACCTTGTCAACATTCAGGCTCATGGTGCGCGCAAGATCGTCAACGGACTTTTTGTGCGTCCACTCCTCGAGGATATCGCCTATCTTGAGCATGAACATTATTGACGACGCGGTGTCGGTATCGCCGCGCAGGACGGAAACGGTTATGGCCGTTGCGTCCAGAACGGCAACGTCGAGCCGCTTATGCCACAGCGATTTTACGCCGCGCGCAAAATACTGCGAGCATTTTGCAACGCAGATAGCTGCGCGCCACGGTACAGGCAGGAATGCCTGTTTAAGTACCCTGCGCATCACGACGCCGGCGAGCTTATCCTGATATTCGCAGTTTAGCTCGCGGCCGGTGGGCTTGGGTTCGGTTATGCCGCAGGTTTCAAACGAAAAGCCTGCAAGCGCCGAAACAACGGCTGTGCGTTCGGAGTATTCAACGACAACGTCGCAGTTGCGGTCGAACACCTTGACGCTTTTGACTCCGGCGACAGCGCCGAGATATTCCTCAACGATGTCGGCCTGCTTTAGGCTCATGCGCGGCAGGGAAAGGCGCACGCGCATTCTGCCATCAATTTCGCTGAGAATTCTGCATTTCATTACTCTGCCTCGGTTGTCTCGATGACGGCCGCTGCCTCTTCCTCGGCGCGGCGAGTGTTGATGCTCTTTGCTCCGGCGTAGATATCCTCGCAGTCGCAGCGGATATCGTCAGCGGTCTGCATTACGCAGTCCTTTGCGCGAAGAACGGCGGCGGTGACGTGGGTGTAAAGCGTTTTTGCGTCGCGGCTTCTGAGGATCTTGATGCCGGCGGTGCCGAACAGCACGCCGTAGCCGAACATTTTTGCGGTGTCTTCAATGTGGAACTTCATGATTTTTTGTCTCCTTTTATCTTTTTATCTATTTGCAGCTCACCCGGCGTTGCGGTACTCGGTCGGGCTCATGCCGACGGTATCGCGGAACGCCTTGGCAAACTTGCTGCCGTTATCATAGCCGTAACGCCCGGCTATCTCCATGATGCTCATTTCCGAGCGCCGGAGATCGGCCGCGGCGCACTGCATTTTCTGTGCGCGGATGTAAGAATAAACGGACTCGCCGTAAACCGCGCGGAAGCAGGACTTCAGCGCCGACTGCGATATATGGAAGCTGTTTGACAGCTCCTCGAGCGTTATGCGCCTGTCCATATTCGCGGAAAGATACGCGCCGATGCGCTTTGCAAGCTCGGCCTGCGTGTTTGATATCCTGCGCTCGGCAAGGGCGGAGCTGTCCAGCTCCATTGCGCTCAAAAACAGCAGAAGCTCAAGGATCTTGACCTTGAAATAGCCCTTGCGTATGCTCTCGGGCACACTGTAAAGCTCGGAGAAGATGTGCTCAATGGCCTGCGACGAGCGCGCGACAAAGCACTGCCCCTGCGGGCAGAATTTTTCGCGCAGCGCATCCGGCTGAACGTTGACGTCGGCCAGAAAGCAGGACAGGCAGCGCGGCGCGTCCTTACCGTTTATGCGGATCGTCACGCCCTCGTAGCTCCCGGTCGGGAAGCTTGAATGGGATATCGCCCCGTCGGACAGGCTTATTGACAGGTCGCCCGGCGCGAGGTAGAAAAAGTCCGCACCGATCCTGCACTCCATGCGCCCCGAGCGACAGTGGTGGATCTCAAGCAGCGTCTTATCCTCCTCGGGTCGGAAATCGTGCTCATAAAGGCTTATATCGTTGTAAATAAGCTCGATGCCGGGAAAAACGTTGTAGCTTGTTACGCTGTAGCTGCCATCGGCGCCGGAATATGCTTCAGTTTTGCTTTGCATCGTGGAAATCCGCTTTCATAAGAGTGTAAACACCAAGATCGTTTATTGCCTTGCGCAGGGTGTCCTCATCGATGGGGGCTTTCATGAGAACATCCACCCGGCCTGCGCCGGAGTTTGCCTTTGCCCACACGCCGTCGATCGCATTGAAGGCGTTTTCAACGCGCGTTTCGCAGGCCGCGCACATCATGCCGTCAACGGTGAGGGTCGCCGCGTAAGGATAGTGCGCCTTGTTTTTATCCGCGACCTTTACCTTTTTGGCCGTGTCTCCGCCCGCTCCGCAGCAGCCGGCGGCGAGCTTTTTTGCGTAGCTTTTGATCACAAGCACGGCAAAAGCTATGAGAATAATACCGAAAATAACGTATTGCATAAATATCACTCCATATTCTTCAGTGCCTGCGCCAAGGGGATCTTTCCAAGGCGTTTTGTTTGTATAAGATGAACGATGAAATATGCCGCCGCGCCGAGGCCGAGCATTGCCGGCCATATCCACGGCGCGATATAGAACGAGACCCAGCCGCTCATTTCATGCATGTAGTAGTAAAACAGCCACTTCATGATGAGCGCCGAGATCGGGATCGTCACGATGAGCGACACGCCGACGGCGATGGCCGTTGCCGAGTTATAAAGCGAGCTTATCTCGCGCGGCGTGTAGCCGAGGATCTTGAGCATGGATATGCTCTGCGCATTTTTCTCGATTATCATTTTTGAGAGCAGATACACCAAAAGCATATACAGCGCAAGCGAAAATCCGCACATGAGTGGGAACATGAAGCCCATCGAATCGTTCAGCTGATCGGCAATAACGGTGAGATCGTGCTCGGTTATAACTGTGGACACGGCCTCGGGGTCGAGATCGGTGAGCCTTTCGTTTGAAAAATAGCCGTTAAAAAAGCGCATATCGAGGTCAAAGTTCTCGTTAAAGCTCGCTTTGTCCATGAAAACGGCAAGCCCGGCGGCGTAGTCGGCGGTGCCGAACACGTTGAAGGTATACTCCCTTTCGCCGTATTTTTCGTGCAGCGTTATCTTATCGCCGGCGGAGAGACCGTACTTTTCCAAAAAGCCCTCGGATACGAGGATATTATCCCTGTGCGCCGGGAGATAAGAAAAATCGGCATATTTTGAGTCTGCCTTTATGCCGTAAACGCTGATCTCCTCATCGTCGTATTCAAGTGAGGCAAGGCAGAAGGGCTCGGCGCTTTCGTTTTCCGTAAGCGTCGGCGTCTTGAGGATGTACTGATAGTCGGCAAACTTTGTTTCGAGCACCTCGGTCTTGAAGTTATCCAGCACCGGCGGCATGATAAGGCCGAACAGCAGCAGGATATTTGCAAACAGGATGCCGATAAACAGCGTTATGTAGGCGCTGCGGTTTTGCAGAATGACTCTCTTGCGGAAGCGCTCGGTTATGCTGCCGGCCTTGAGGCGCGGAACGAACTGCTTCTTGCGCACGCGCAGGTCATGGCGCAGAAAGCTCTGCACCGGCAGGCGCATAACGCGCCAAAGCACGAGATAAACCGTCAGCGCGATGAGGACGCAGGGAACGAGCGTTGTTTTCACAAACGCCTCGGCGTTCCAGACGGTGACGTAGGTCGGAAGCGAGTAGCTGTGGTAGTACATGCCGGCGCACACATCTTTAAACACCGTGTAGCCGAGCACATTGCCGATAACGGCGGCTATGAGCGTGACTATAACGGGCATGGCCATGTAGTGTCGGATAAGCTCACCTCTTGTGTAGCCCGAGGCAAGCAGCGTTCCGACCGTGCCGGACTCCTGCTCGATCGTCGAGCGCGTGGTTATTGCAAACACAAAGCCGAGAATGACGATAACAACATACAGAAGAGTCGTCATCATTGCCTTATCGCTGCCCATATCCTCGCCGGTGAAGCTTATCGCCTGATTTTCGCTTCTCTCGACGATATCGCTTATGCCGCAGTCGGCGGCGAGAATTTCGCCAAGCTCGTCGGACTTATCGCGGCACTGTTCGTCGCTGAGCGTTTTGTCGTTATTAAGCCATGCGTAGCACAGGTGAATGTTTTCGTCAATTTCATCGAAGGTCTCGGGCGTCACGACGGCAACGCAGAATTTGTTCGCGTCGAGCATCATGTCGGTGTTGTTTTTAAATAGTGCCGAATAGTCCGACAGCGCGACGGCACCCGTTATTTTAAGCCCGGCAAGCTCATCGCCGATCGTAAGGCCGTTATTTTCAAGATACAGCCTGTCGGCCGCTATCTCGCCCTCACTCTCCGGCAGGCAGCCGTCAAGCACATCGGCCCTGTTTACCTCGCTGCGGTTTTTGAAAATGCGCACGGTGTTTTCGTTATCGAGCGTTGCTTCCTTATAAAACAGCTCATGCACCGAAACCCCGGCGGCTTCAAGCTTCGCTCTCGTCTCGTCCGGCAGCTTATCCTCAAGGATGAAGTGGCCGCTTTCGATATTGTATTTTTCAAAGCTTTCGTCATATGCCCTGACCATGCTGCCGTCGGCGACGAGAAAGCCCGAGATAAACCCCGTTGTCAGCGTCAGGAACAAAAACAGGGCAATGTATTTGCCGATATCCTGCCGCAGCTCGCGCAGCAGGCGGCGGCTTAGTGGATTTTTCAAGCGTCCGCGCCCCCTTACCAGTCCAGCTGCATTGCGCCGAGCTTCTCGGTGTTTTCCTCATCCGAGCGAATAGCGCCGTCGCGCAGGCGGATAACGCGGTCGGCCATGCGCTTTATGGCGTCGTTATGCGTGACAAGGATAACGGTGTTTCCGTATTTTTTGTTCACGCGCTCAATGAGATCGAGTATCTCCTTGGAGGTTTTGTAGTCAAGCGCGCCCGTCGGCTCGTCGCACAGCAGGATGTCGGGGTTTTTGATTATCGCCCTGCCGATGGCCGTTCGCTGCTGCTGGCCGCCGGAAAGCTGCGAGGGCACCTTGTCACGGTGCTCCCACAGGCCGAGCGTTTTGAGGATATCCTCCGTCGGCAGAGGCTTATCGGCAAGATACGCGCCGACCTCGATGTTTTCCTTGACCGTCAGGTTCGGGATGAGGTTATACGACTGGAAAACATAGCCCAGGTGCTTGCGGCGATACAGCGAAAGCTCCCTTTGGCTCATCGCGGCGATCTTCTGTCCGCCGATGCCGATGCTGCCCGAGTCGGCAGTTTCGATGCCGCCGATTATATTCAGAAGCGTCGATTTGCCGGAGCCGGACGGCCCCAGCAAGACGCATATGTGTCCTTTTTCAATGCCGCAGCTTATGCCGCGGAGAACCTCGCAGCGGCTGTCTCCGCTGCCGAAGGATTTGTGAAGATCACGGATCTCAAGATACATTAAGTGTCCCTTCCGCGCCGCATCGGGCGCACAGCTCCTCGAGCACCTGCTCGTCAAGCTCCGCCACAAGGGCGCACGCTGCATTCTTTATGTCTGCCGCAGGCGGCAGGGTGCGCGCGAGCGTCGCGGCGACTGCGCTGTAATAGCGCCGGCACTGCTGCGTAAGCTCAACTCCGTAGCCTGTCAGGTGCGCTATGCCAAGCTCATCCTTCGTCAGGATCTCGGCGTCTTTTAAATTGTTGAGCATCGTGTGCGCGCTCGGTTTTTTGATGTTGAGATATCGCGCAACGTCGGTCGTCCTTATTCCGCCGGCGCCCTTGAGCGCATCGAGGGCGAGAAGATATCGAACCACCGAGGCGGAAACCGCAAGCTTGGGGTTAGTCATTGCTTACTCCTGTTTGTAAAACCGGGAGGTGCATAATGGGGAAAGAATGCACCTCCCGTCAGAATTTTAGGTGTTCTGATGCTTCAGGTTTTTAACATCCCTGAGGGCGCTGCCGCCGCAGCCGGAGCCGCCGTGGCATTTTCCAGCCATGGCACAGGCTCTGCAACCGCCGCATTTTGCGCCGCAGGAGGATATGCCTGCTTTCTTATCCCTGACGATCGACCGGATTATGAGCGCCACGATGACGATAAGTCCGGCGGTTATCAGTATAGTTCCGATATTTTCAGCCAACCATTCCAGCATTGCTTATTCCTCCTTTGAAAATTATTCGTTAAGTTATGTTGCTGTTGCTTATTTTACGCCTACGGTTGCTTCCTTAGTGTTGAGGGTCTCGGCTTCCTTGTAGGGACGGAAGAGCATGTAGATCATAAGTGCCAGGATTGCAACTGCGAAGATCAGGCCGATGACGTTGGTCTTGCCGACGAAAACGCTGCCGAACTGATTGATCATCAGGGCGATGCAGTAAGCAAAGCCGCACTGATAGCCGATGGCAAACCAGGTCCAGCCACGGTTGTTCATCTCGCGCTTGATAGCACCGATCGCTGCAAAGCAGGGAGCGCACAGGAGGTTGAACACGAGGAAGGAGTATGCGGTTATGCCGGTGAAGGCTGCTGCGATGTTCTGGTAAACGGTGCCGTCGCCGCCGCCGTAGAGGATGCCGAGAGTGCCGACGATGTTCTCCTTTGCGACAAGGCCGGTGATGGATGCGACGGTTGCCTGCCAGTTGCCCCAGCCGAGCGGGCTGAAGATCCAGGCGATCGCGTTGCCGATCTTTGCGAGGATGGAGGAGTCGATCTGATCCTCGGAGAGCATCTGGAACGTACCGTCAACCCAGCCGAAGTAAGTGGTGAACCATACGAAGATGGTCGAGAGCAGGATGATGGTGCCTGCCTTCTTGATGAAGGACCAGCCGCGCTCCCACATGGAGCGGAGAACGTTGCCGAGGGTGGGCATGTGGTATGCCGGAAGCTCCATAACGAAGGGAGCCGGGTCGCCGGCAAAGCGCTTGGTCTTCTTGAGCATGATGCCCGAGCAGATGATTGCTGCCATGCCGATGAAGTATGCGGAGGTGGATACCCATGCGCTGCCGCCGAACAGTGCGCCGGCGATCATTGCAATGAACGGAACCTTTGCGCCGCAGGGGATGAAGGTCGTGGTCATGATCGTCATGCGGCGGTCACGCTCGTTTTCGATGGTACGGGAAGCCATGACACCCGGAACGCCGCAGCCGACGCCGATGAGCATGGGGATGAAGCTCTTGCCGGAGAGGCCGAATTTGCGGAACACACGGTCAAGAACGAAGGCGATACGCGCCATGTAGCCGCAGGCCTCGAGGAAGGCGAGCATGAGGAACAGGACGAGCATCTGGGGAACGAAGCCGAGGACCGCGCCGACACCGGCTACGATACCGTCGTTGATAAGGCCGCTGAGCCAGGGGGCTGCGTTTGCAGCGTCAAGGCCGTTGCCGACGAGAACGGGGATGCCCGGTACCCAAACGCCGTAATCAGCAGGATCGGGAGCGTCAAAGCCGTTTTCCTCGAGGTAGGCAACTGCATCAACATAGGTCATCTGGACAACGTCGTCCATCTTGTCAGCGCCTTCGGGAAGTGCGTCATAATAAGCAGTCATGGTGTTGATCGCGAGGGTCTCTTCATCCTCGACGTCAACGGTTGCGGTCTTGTCGGTGGTCTGGAGAGCCTTCATATCGGCAAGCAGTGCGTCTGCGTCGAAGTCGTCTGCTTCAACGTCAACGTCCTCGCCGAGGAACGCGCTGACTGCCTGTATAGCTGCGGTGTATTCGTCGTTTGCGTTGTTATAGTCGGCAGAGCCGATGCCCAGCAGATGCCAGCCGTCGCCGAACACGCCGTCGTTTGCCCAGTCGGTTGCAGGTGCGCCGACGGCGACCATTGCGACCCAGTAGACAAGGAACATGACTACCGCGAAGATCGGCAGGCCCAGCCAACGGTTGGTGACGATCTTATCTATCTTGTCGGAAGCGGTGAGCTTGCCGGCGTTTTTCTTCTTGTAGCATGCCTTGATGATGGATGCTATGTAGAGGTAGCGCTCGTTGGTGATGATGCTCTCGGCATCGTCGTCAAGCTCATCCTCGGCGGCCTTGATATCCGCGTCGATGTGCTGCATGATCTCGGGCTTGATGGCGAGCTTTGCAAGCACCTTGTCATCGTGCTCGAAGATCTTGATTGCGTACCAGCGCTGCTGCTCTTCGGGCAGCTCATGCAGGACGGCCTCCTCGATGTGAGCGATTGCGTGCTCGACAACGCCGGAGAACGAGTGCATGGGGATGGTCTTGCCGTTCTTTGCCGCATCGACCGCAGCCGCGGCGGCCTCGGAAACGCCGTCGCCCTTGAGCGCGGAGATCTCCATGACCTTGCAGCCGAGCTGACGGGACAGCTCCTTGATGTTTATAACGTCGCCGTTCTTGCGCACGATATCCATCATGTTGACCGCAACGACAACGGGGATGCCAAGCTCGGTGAGCTGAGTGGTCAGATAAAGGTTACGCTCGAGGTTGGTGCCGTCGATGATGTTGAGTATCGCATCGGGGCGCTCGCCGAGCAGGAAGTTACGCGCGACAACCTCCTCAAGGGTGTACGGGGAAAGCGAGTAGATACCCGGAAGGTCAACGACCGTTACGCCGTCAAACTTCTTGAGCTTGCCTTCCTTTTTCTCAACGGTGACGCCCGGCCAGTTGCCGACGAACTGGTTCGAGCCGGTCAGCGCGTTGAACAGTGTGGTCTTACCACAGTTCGGGTTGCCAGCAAGGGCAATTTTGATGTTCTTTTCCATTATTCCACCTCGATCTTTTCTGCATCTGCCTTGCGCAGAGAAAGCTCATAGCCGCGGACGGTGAGCTCAATGGGATCGCCCAGGGGAGCGACCTTGCGGACATAGACCTCGGCGCCTTTGGTAATTCCCATGTCCATGATGCGGCGCTTTATCGCGCCCTCGCCATGGAGCTTCTTGACGGTCACGGTCTCGCCGATCTTAACGTCTCTCAGAGTCTTCATGTTTCTGCTCCTCACACATATATTTTCTGAGCCATTTCCGCGCTTATTGCGATCCTGGCTTCTTTTACCTTGACGATGACATTCTCGCCAACGGCAGTTAAGACTTTTACATCGCCCCCGACAACAAAGCCGAGGTTTTCGAGGTGCTTCTTCACCTCAGGCTTGCCGGCGATACGCTGGATGGTGTTATCCTCGCCGACTGCCGCTAATGTTAAAGGCATCATTCTATATCCTTTCTCCTTTTTGATTAGCGTCTGCTAACCGTGGGGCCAAACTAAAGTTAGCTCTCGCTAACTGCCATGAATAATAGCACTTATTTTGCCATTGTCAAGCCCCTGTCACAAGGTTTGGTGACTTGCACAATTAGTTAGCGCCTGCTAACCGCTAAAATTGTGCATAATATCCCACTCGTCTTATAGGGATTAAGTATTTCCTTGAATTTATTTAAGTGTTGTGTTATATTTTATATTGTATTATTATAAGCATTGGAGAAGAGCAAATGAATTTGCAGGAATCGGGCGAAATGTATCTTGAAACGATCTACGTTTTGTCCCAAAAATATAAGGATGTGCGCGCGATAGACGTCGGCGAGTACATGGGCTATTCCAAGCCGAGCGTCAGCCGCGCGGTCGGGCTGCTCAAAAGCGGCGGCTATCTTGTTTCCGACGAGCTGGGGCATCTGAGCCTCACAGAGGCCGGCGTCGAGGTCGCCGCGAAGATATACGAGCGCCACACGCTACTGACCCGATATCTCGAGCTGCTCGGCGTCAACGCCGAAACCGCGGCCGAGGATGCGTGCAAAATGGAACACATTATAAGCGACGAGTCGTTCCACGCAATAAAGGAGCATGTCTCGGCAATGGAAAAAATGCGCCCGGCGGAGTAACTTCGCCCGTTTGGAGCAGGAGAGAGCCGTTTTGGAGCTGAAATCCTATCGCGGAAGTAGTAAATTAAAATCACAAAAAGCCTCCATCAATATGTGATAAGCCCCCGGCGGCGGTTCAGGACGCCGTCGGGAAAAAATCAACACAGTGCGAGCTTTTGTTCACATCTACACCTCTCTTCTTTAATTATGGAAAAAACACGAACGACTATGGTCGTTCGTGTTTTTTTAGTGGCGCATTGGGGCACCTACGGATACGGTTATTGCGGTAGCCCGGTGTCGAAGGTGCCGATGAAACCGGAAAACTGCCGCCACACATTAGTGCAGCATTAAATTCTGCACCGCACTCGTAGGGGCGATCATTGATCGCCCGTTTGTTATGGTTTCCACCGTACTCACCGGTCGGGCTGACGCAAAAACTGTATCTGTACAATGTAAAAGCGCCTCTAAAAAGTCATCCCCTTACGCGGGTTGACCATTATAGCGGTCAACATTTGCTTACAGTTTAGCATAAACTCTGTTCAGTTGCAACCAATATTGGTCAAAAGCCACTGGATCGGGGGATATGTGATGGAGCAAAAACTGCGGCGCGACCGCAACATCGGAGAGAATTTGCGCAGATTGCGCTGCGCTAACGGCCTGTCGCAGGAGAAGCTGTGCGCCGAGCTTCAGCGGCGCGGCTGCGACATTGGCCGCACGACCTACGCAAAGTACGAGTCGGGCGAGCTTAACGTCCGAATTTCCGTCCTCGATGAGCTGAAGGACATCTATAACTGCACATATGATGAGCTTCTGCGCATCCTGTAAAAAGCGGAACGGATAAATCCGTTCCCTACGAGCGGCCGTTGGCCGCAGCGGAGAGCTAATAGCTGATAGTTAATAGGTATGGTGTGCCTACGGCACGGATTTAAATTCATTCGCCCTTTGGGCGAATACCGCACTTTTTCACTTTTACCTTTTACTTATTACTTCGCAGACGCAGTCTGCGCTGCCGGGTTGCGGTACAAAACTCAGCAACGTACTAACGTTACGCGAAGCAAAAACGGTTTCCTCCGCAACCTCGATACCGGGACACCGCAATAACCGTATCGGTAGGTGCGTTAAATCGCCTCTAAAAAGGTGGAGGGGTAGTAGTGGGCGAGGATCTCGCGATAGTCGGAGCCGGAGCGCGCCATGGCGTTCGCGCCGTACTGGCTCATGCCGACGCCGTGGCCGTAGCCGTGGACGGTGAATGTGAAGCTGCCGTCGGCGTGGGTAAGCTCAAAATCGGTCGAGCGCAGCTTGAACAGCGAGCGCAGCTCGCTGCCGGTGAACGAAACGCCGCCGATAACGATGCTCGCGACCCGGCCGGACGCCGTGCGAGTAGTCTCGCCGAGCCAGGAGCCGGCATCGCCGGTCATGTCCGCCTCGGGCTTGAGATAGAGTATCGTGTCGCGAAAATCGAGGTCGGAGTTCACAACGGTGCTTTGGAAATTCGGCACGGAGTCGCCGGTTTCGGGCGAGGAAACGCTTTTGAGATACGGCACATCCGACCAGATCGCGCCTGCGTCCTCGGTCGCGCCGTCGGAGGATGAGTGGAACGCCGCGAGCGCGGGCTTTCCGTCATAGCTGAGGTACTCGCCGTCGGTCGCCCTGACCGCGGCGCTTATCTTTTCGCTGTACTGCGCGTACTTGTCCCCCCAGCTCGACTTGAGCTGCTCGGGGCTTAGATACGCCTGGCAGCAGGCTGAATCGGTGCAGATGTCCGCGCCCTCGTGCTTTGGCGAGGCCAGCGCGCGCTGGAGATAGCTGCGCGCCGCGACCGACTGCGCCTTGAGCGCCTCCGGCTCGAACGACACGGGCATCTCGGCGGCGACAACGCCCGTGAGATAGTCGAAAACGCCGATCTCGACGACGGTATCGCCCGAGAGCAGGCGTATGCTCCGGCTCTCGTCGGGCTTGAGCTTCTCGGCGGCCTTGTCCGGCGCGGAGTCCGGCTGCGGCGCTGCATCCCGAACGGGAAAAAGCCGCGGCAGAGCCATGACGATAAGCGTCATGAAAAGCGCGGCACAGACTATTCTTTTCATCCGGCATCACCCTTTCATCTTGACTGTTTGAGAAAATGAGTATAAAATCAATATTGATACAAATTTATTCTAACAGGATTGATACTATGCTTAAAAACAACAAAAAGGCCGGCGACGCACTTATAATGCTGTGCTACACATGTGCGTTCGGCGCGTTCGGCGCGTTCTTCCGATGGCTGCAAATGCAGGTCGCGCGCGATACGGAAACGGGCTTGATAAACCCGAGCATTCTCAACATTCTGCTGCCGCTTCTGATCGTCGCTGCCGCCGTTGTGCTGTGGCTGCGGTCAAAGAAGCTCACCGATGACGAGACCGTGTTCCCGACCGGGATGAGCGAGGCTCTGCGCGGCCTTTCCCTACTATATATAATATTCGCGTGGATCATCGCGGCGCTCGCCGTGCTCGGCGGCATCCTGACCATTGCCGAGACCTCGCTTGACAATCTGCGATCGATGTATGTCATCATAGCCGCCCTAGCGATGCTCAGCGGTCTGAGCTTTCCGCTCATATGCAGCGCCTCGCGCAGCCACTATTCGCCGAGCCTCGTGAGCGTTTTCATGGCGCTGCCCATCCTGATGTACTGCGTGTGGCTCATCGCAAGCTACCGCGCAAACGCAAACAATCCCAACGTCTGGATGTTCGCGATCGAGATCATCGCCGTATGCTGCGCCATCCTCGCGCTGTTTTACGTCGCAGGCTACGCCTTCGGCAGGCCCGATCCGAAAAAGGCCTGCTACATGAGCCTTCTGGGCGCGTTCATGTGCATAACAACGCTGGCCGACAGCCGCTATATGGGCCTTGAGCTTATCATCCTCGCAACGGCCGGCATGCTGCTGATGTACAGCTGGCTCATCATCAAAAACCGCTGCGCAAAGGACGAGCTTCCGCCCGAGCCGGAAAAGGCCGCGCAGCCCGAGCCAGAGGAGCCGGACGCGGCAGATGAGGCCGAGGACACCGTCATTGAGCCCACGCCCGATGAGGTCTCGCCCGAGCCGACCATCGAGGCGCCGACGCGCGGAACCAAGTCGCCGTCTGCCGACAACGAGGTTGAAAAGATACTGAACGAATATAAAAAGTGATCATTAAAGCAGGTATTAATTTTTTTAATACCTGCTTTAATGATTTGATTGGGCTTGTGGGTAAATTTCATGTGAAATACTATGCGATTTAATTGACAAAAAGGCGTGTTTTTGTATAATTATTTTTGGCAAAATAGAAGTATAATCGGAGGATGACCCTATGAGAGGAATGGAGACCGGCAAAACACGAATAAGGCACGAGGTTTTCACGGAAATCGCGCGCATGGCATACGAGGGCGGAAACTACGCGCAGAAGCTTGAAGAGCTGCCGTACAAGATCTGTCCGGGCGACCCAGACGAGATAGGCCCGTTCAGGAACAATCTGCTTATCGAGCGTGCAGTTGTCGGCGAAAGGCTGCGCCTTGCAATGGGTCTGCCGATGCGCAAGCTCGGCGTGCACAACAATATTTCCGACAGCGTCGAGGAGACCGTCATTGCCGAGAAGTATTACGAGCCTCCGCTGATAAACGTCATCAAATTCGCGTGCAACCGCTGCCCGGATAACATCATCAAGGTCACAAACGGCTGCCAGGGCTGCATCGAGCACCCCTGCATCGAGATCTGCCCCAAAAAGGCCATCAGCAAGGTCAACGGTCACGCGCATATCGATGCCGAAAAGTGCGTCCGCTGCGGCAGATGCATGGACGCGTGCTCATTCTCGGCGATCATCCGTCAGGAGCGCCCCTGCAAAAAGGCCTGCGGCATTGCGGCCATCGGCAAGGACGAGCTTGGCCGTGCGGCGATAGATTATAAAAAATGCACCTCCTGCGGACAGTGCCTTGTCAACTGCCCCTTCGGTGCAATAAGCGATAAAAGCCAGATATTCCAGACCGTTATGGCGATAAAAAGCGGCGTGCCCGTCTATGTCGTGCTCGCGCCGGCCTTCGTCGGCCAGTTCGGCCCCGACGCAACGCCCGAGAAGATGACCGCATCCTTCAAGCGCCTTGGCTTCACCGACGTTTACGAGGCCGCCATCGGCGCGGATCTGTGCGTCATCGAAGAGGCCGCGGACTTCCTTGAGGAGGTTCCGGCCAAGCACCGCTTCATGGTCACCTCCTGCTGCCCCTCGTGGAGCGACATGGTCAAGAAAATGTTCCCCGACATGGCCGAGAACATATCCGTCGCGATGACGCCCATGGTGCTCACCGCGCGCTTTGTCAAGAAAACCCACCCCGGCTGCAAGGTCGTTTTTGTCGGCCCCTGCGACGCGAAGAAGCTCGAGGCCAGCCGCCGCACCGTGCGCAGCGACGTTGACTTCGTCCTCACCTTTGAGGAGGTGCTTGGCATGTTCGCCGCCAAGGGCGTGGATAAGGAGTGCATCCCGGCCGAGGAGGCGCAGACGCTTTCCCAGGCAGGCTCGGACGCGCGCAAGTTCGCCGTTTCCGGCGGCGTTGCACAGGCGGTCGTCAACGCTATCAAGTCCATCGACCCCACGCGCGAGGTCAAGATCGCAAAGGCCACCGGCCTGCACGAGTGCCGCAAGCTGCTGATGATGGCGCGCGACGGCAAGTACGACGGCTACCTGCTCGAGGGTATGGCGTGCCCCGGCGGCTGCGTCGCCGGCGCCGGTACGCTCCAGCCGATCGACAAGTCCACACGCGCGGTCGCAAAGTTTGCCGACTGTGCCGAGTACAGCTGCGCCTACGATACGCAGTATAAGGACTTCCTCCCCCTCATCGAAGAAAAGACTATTTAGAGGCGAATTGACGCAGTCACGGATACGCATATTGCGGCTGCCCGGTGTCGAAGCTACCGACAAAACCGGGAAACTGCCGCGCCAAATGAGAGCGGCGCCGCGTTTGCGGTCGCCCGGTTCGGAACAATGGTGGAAACCGTAACGTTTCGCGTAACGCAAGTGCGGAGTTGAGTTTTGCGCCGCACCATGTAGGGAACGGATTTATCCGTTCCGCTTGTTATGGTTTTGTCGGCAACTCCCGGTCGGGATACCGCAATAACCGTATCGGTATCAGCGTAAAGGCGCAATTAAAAAAGTGCCGCAGGCACACCACAATTATTCACTATTAATTATTCATCATTCATTATTCATTGGGACGGTCACAGACCGTCCCTTTTTTGTCTTCCCCTTGCGGAGCTTGAGGGGAAGATGCCGCTTGCGGCAGATGAGGTGTTATTATATCTGCGGTGCTAACCGCCACATTATGAAAAATGGGCGGCCAACGGCCGCCCATACAATTCTGTTTCAGTACCGACAAACCCATCACGACGGAACAGGCAAGCCCGTTCCCTACGAGCGACCTTTGGCCGCAGCGGAGAGCTGACAGCTGATAGTTAATAGGTTTAATTCAACCCCTCGGCAGCAAAGCTGCCCTGCTCCCCTTG
>DKRV01000021.1:0-37442 GCA_002472405.1 Clostridiales bacterium UBA7273
CTTGTCAGCTTATATTTTATTGTGTCAGCCGGCCTGTTTGGGCGCTCGAAAAATGTGTAATCTCAGGCTTCGGCGGAGGCTTGCTTTGCGGCCTCGTTCTTTGCTGCGGCGGTCACGATAAGGAAGCCGAGCGCGACAAGCGCAAAGGTGATTATCGCGATTATTTGCAGGGTGCCGGAATAGGTCCCGTCCTTGAGCGGATAGGTGTAGCCGTGATAACGGGTCAGCAGACCGAAGATGTTGCAGCCTACTGCAAGCACCGCGGTGATGATGCCGAGCACGAACGCGCCCTTTTTGCCGACAAGACCCAGTATGCCGCCGATGATGCCGAGAACGGCGGCGACGGCGAGCGCGACATACAGGCCAAGGCGCATGTAAAGCTCGTGCGTTACGTCGGCAACGTGGTGATCGACCGACTCGCGGAAGCTCTTGCAGACAACAAGGCACTGGTCAAGATCCAGATACGGCTCGCCGGTGCGCAGCGTCATGAGGTTTCTGTTTTCGTCGTACTTTTTCCAGTCAAAGTCGGAGCCGAGGCGCTGCTCGGGACCGGGAACAGCCATATCGCCGTTGTGGCGGTATATAGGCTCGTTTTTGAAGCATACCATGGTGTATTCGTCAACAAGCGCCATGCCGGACTCGAATGCCTCAAGGTCGTTTCGCCCGGCCTCGAGCTGAGCCGCGCCGTCGGCAAGCTCCTTTGCGCCGGCAGCAAGCTCGCTTTCGCCGGCTTCGAGTGCCTTCTTTCCGGCTGCGAGATCCTTCTCACCCTGCGCAAGCTGCTTTTCGGCCTCGGCAAGCTGCTGCTCTCCGGCAGCAAGCTCGGCCTTGCCGGCCTCAAGCTCCTTCAGGCCGTCTTCGTACTGCTTGAGCATAGCCTTGCCCTCTGCCACCATGTTCTGAACATAGGCAGGGAAATCGGTCACGTCTGCCGGGATGGAAAGTCCCAAGCGTTCGGCAATGGGTGCGACCTTGCCGACAAACCATGCCTGCGCGCTATCAAAGCCGGGCAGCTTTGCGATGCTGCCGTCGCGGAATTTGACATAGGTGTTCAGCAGCGGCATGAGCGGCTCGATCTTTGCAAGAAGCGCCTTGCCCTCGTTGTAGGCGTCGGTGTTCGCGTCGATCATCGCCTGACCTGCCGCGACCTTTGCGCGCCCTTCCTCAAGCGCCTTTTTGCCGGCGGCATAGTCTTTGTAGCCCTGCGCGAGCGTTGCCTTGCCCTCGTTATAGGCCTTTTGACCGGCTGCATAGTCGCTCAGACCCTTGGCGTAGGTCCCGACACCTTCAAGATAGGCTGCCTCGTTCTCCTTGAGCATGCCGATGGCCTTTTCAAGATCGCCTACAACGTCTGCCGCCTTCGCATCCTCTTCCTTGTACTGCTTTATCGCAAGTCCGTCCTTGACGCCGAACCCGGCGGCGATAAGCGCGAACAGCGACGCGACGATGAGCAGGATACTGATCGTGGTGGTAAGAGCTGATTTTTCATTTTTCTCCCCTTTAATAAAAATTTGCGTTTATGTGCCCTGAGGCACTGCTGTTAACATGTTATTCATAAATTCATAATTTGTCAACACTTTTAAGATGATCATAAGAGAAATCTTCCGCACCGCCGCGAAAAGTGCATTGAATTTTTGCGCAAAATGCGATATATTAGCTCTATATATGTGTATAAAATGCGGAGGGTGAAATATGTCAGTGACGATGGAGTTTTTTGACGGCATAACGTTTGATATCGCAAAGCAGAAGTATTACAACGCCAACAAGGTCGATGCCCGGATGGAGGAGATCAAGGCCGCGTTTGCGGAGCTTATCGAGGAAAATAACGAGCTGCGCCGGCAGATAAACGATGTCGGGCTTTCCAAGGAGCGGGTCGCCGAGCTTATCATGGGCGCGCAGGCAAAGGCCGACGAAATGATAAAGGACGCAAACGCGAAAGCCGAGGAGATAATAAGCAAAGCAAAGCTCGATGCCGACGGCATCGTTGTCAGCCGCAAGGCATCTGACGGCGGCGAAAAAACGCTTGGACTTACGCAAAACCAACTTGCCGCGATAGATAAGCTCAATAAGCAGCTTGACGATTTCAACGTCGCCCAGGCAACGCAGATATTCCGCATAAAGCAGGCGCTCATGGGCATAGCGCTGGATAAATAGAAAAAACAGCTTCCCAAAGGCCGGCTGACACAAGAAAACACACGCCAAAAAAGGCGGAGCAAGCACGAATGTCTTCGTTGCGACGGCTTGGTATACACAAAGTATGCCTGCGCCGCCGCGCCTTGACCTCGCACTTGCTCCGCCTTTTTGGTGCTTTGCAGTTTTGAAACTGAGATTTTTTGTTCCTGCAAGGACAAAGCCCGAGAGCATACTGTCGTATTCTCAAGGCTTTGGACGCCGCAGGGGCGAAAAAGATCGTTTCAAAACCGTGTGTTTTCTTGCGTCAGCCGGCCTAAGGGAAGCCGTTTTTTGTAAATATTAAATTCCGAGATAAAATCCGGTGCTGAGGATTTCCTCGGTTCGCGAGAGCACGTCGTGCGCCTCTTCGTAATTGCGAAGGGCAAGCTCCGCGACGAGGTAGTTTGTCAGGCACATGGGCGCTGTCAGCGAGTTTTTGCATGAAACGCTTTTTATCGAGCAGTTGAAGCACACGTCGCCGTAGGCCTTGACGGGTAGATCGTTGTTTGACGTGAACAGCACGACCTTGACTCCGTGGCTGCGCATCCACGCAAGAATGTTTATGCCGATGCGCGAATAACGGGGGAAGATATAGGCAATGCACACGTCTCCGGACTCTGCGTTGACTATCTCTTCGGGGTATATAAGGCCGGTGGTCTGAATAAAATGCACATTGCGCTTTATCTCGCCCAGGCGCGATACCATGTAGTGCGCGAGCGAAAAGCTGCTGCGCATGCCGAGAACATATATCTTGTTTGCGCCGCTGATCATTTCAATAGCTTTTTCAAGATCGTCAGCATGCAGCCCGGCGAGGGTGAGCTGAATGTTTTTGATGTCGGTCGAGAAAGCCTCTTCGAGCAGATCGTTGCCGGACGATACTACAGCGCGCTCGAGCCTGTCCGGCAGAGAGCCTTTGGTCTGGATCTCCTTTTTTATGCTGTCCTGCATCTCGGAAAAGCCTGAATAGTCAAGCGCACGGGCAAAGCGAATGACCGTTGTCGTGCTTACTCCTATCTTTTCCGCCAGCTCCTCGAGCGTGGAAAAGGCTATATCTTCATAATTTTCGTCAACGTAATTTGCGACTACCTTCTGTGAATGTGTCAGTTTGCCGTATGCGGCACTTACTTTTGAGGTGAAGAGCATATTCACCCGTCCTTCCATATGTTCTAAATAATACTTTCCGATACTTATTGTACAATATGCAGGCTGATATTGCAAGGAATGATTTGACGGCGTGTTTTTGCGATGCTATAATTGCATCATTAAAGTTATAATGGAGGGCGAAATATGCCGCTTCCAAACTATCCGTATGCAGGAAAAGATACGCTTACGAAAGCCGACATACTCGAAACTTTGCAGCACTGGATAACAGTTATGCAGCTCAAGCCCGGCGAGAAAATATCCGACACGGAGATCGCCGAGTATTTTAATGTGAGCCGCACGCCGGTGCGCGAGGTGCTGAAAATGCTCGAGCAGCAGAAGCTCATCTTCACCTATCCCGGCAGGGCGACGATAGTCGCAGACCTTGCGCTGGACGATATCGAGAGCTACTATCTGCCGATGCAGACCCTGCAATGCCTTGCCGTTCGCCTTGCGGTGGAAAAGGCCGATGCTGCCGATGTTGAGGAGCTTGAAAGGCTCAACGCCGTGTTCGGCGAGGTGATGGAGCGACGGAATGATGCCGAGAGCATTCTCATGGCCGACAAGAACTTTCACGAAAAAATACTTGAGATCGCAGGAAACGAATATATCGAAGAATTCTGCTCGGCGCTTTGGGTGCATATTGCGCGGCTCGACTATATGTTTTTCCGCGACAACACGATGGGAACATCCTATAACGACCACAAGCTTATGATAGAAAGCTTCCGCATAAAGGACCCCTTCGGCGCGGAGCTTGCAATGAAAAATAACTGGAACTATTCGATGCTGGCTGTAAAAGCCGTCAACGATAAGGGCAGCATCGCATAAAACCGAATAAATTAAAATGCCGCCGCAGTCAATTGACTGCGGCGGCTGTTTGCGTTTTTAGAACTTAACTATGTCGTCGATCTTCGCCATGTGGCAGCCGGGGTAATTATCCTTGACGCGCATGAGGAAGTTGAGCTTGTCGATCCTCTCGCCGGAGCGTGGGCAGCCGTTTTTGATAAACGGTATCTGAAGACCGACTGCGAGATCCATTACCACATCGCCGACAACGCCGCCGCTGCGGCCGGAGGTTATCGAGAACAGACCGTGCTCGTTGGCGAAGCGGTGGGACTCGAGCGCCTCGGAGATGGTGCCGACCTGGTTGGGTTTGAGGATGAAGCCGTCGATGCTGTTGCGGTCATATGCCTTGCGGATGCGTTCGGGGTTGGAAACGGTGAAGTCGTCGGCAATGATGAAGGTGCGAGTGATCTCCTTGTGTGCCTTCTCGAAGCCGTCCCAGTCGTCCTCGTCGAGCATATCCTCGATGAACACGAAGTTGTGCTTCTCGGTCAGGGCCTTGACATAGGCGATGACCTCGTCGGTCGTGACCTGCTTGCCGTTGAGGTAATAGGTCTTGCTCTCGCGGTCGTACATTTCGCTCATGGCGCAGTCGAGCGCGAAGGCGCACTGCTCAGTGTAGCCGCAGTCGTCGATCGCCTTCTGGATAAGGCTCAGGCAGACCTCGGGATCCTCGGAGGGAGCGCACCAGCCGAACGATCCGCCGACACGAGGCTCGGAGCCGGTGTACTCGCGGATGACCTTGCCGAGGCGGTTAAAGACCTTGACGGCTATCTCGACTGCCTGCTCGATATCCGATGCACGGTAGGGCATGACGATGAACTCGTTGAACGCCTGCTTTATGCCGGCATTGTTGCCGCCGTTGAGAACATTGAAGGATGGGATGGGGACGGTCTTGATATCGCCGCCTGCGATATAGTCGTAAAGCGGACGCTTGAGGCTTGCCGCGGCTGCGCGGTAAGCTGCAACGGATACGGAGTAGATCGCGTTGCCGCCGAGCTTGGACTTGTTGTCCGTGCCGTCAAGCTCGATCATCTTTCTGTCGATGGCATCGAGGTCGAGGGTATCCATGCCGATGAGCGCAGGACCGATTATGTCGTTTACGTTTGCTACCGCCTTGTGTACGGACATGCCGTCGTACTCGGCCGGATCGTTATCGCGCAGAACGAAGGATTCGTGCATGCCGACGGAGGAGCCGGTCGGAGCTGCTGCCGTGCCGATCGAGCCGTCCTCGGTGATGACGTCAACCTCGACCATCGGGCGGCACTTGCAGTCGATGATCTGGCGTGCGTGAACCTTTTTGATGCGGCTGCCCTTGAGCTTTTTGGCAGGCAGCTCGGGAACATACATTATATTAAAATCGCACAGATTTGTGCCGGTGTTGCCGGTGAACACTGCGTCGCCGATCGCGTCGAGCGCTTCAAAGCAGGCGTGGCCGCGCAGATTTTCAAAAATGTCGATGCCTTTTTCGCATGCGGTGTCGTAGCTTGTGGAGTCGGTCATACCGCCTGCAACGACGGTCGTGCCGTCGGTTCCCTCGGAGTCGATCGACAGGCAGACGCAGCCGGGCGCTTTCTTGCCGGAGATGGAGTAGGAAAGCGTAAGCTCCTGGCCGGGGCCGCCGTGACCGGTGATGGTGGAGTTATCGAGAATTTTGGTGGTGGCTTCGCCGGAGCACAGCAGGACGCAGGGCGGCTTTATGGGGTTGCCGTAGTTCTGGATCTCGCGCGCGAGGGAGGCAAACACTGTGCCGACGTCCTTGGCCTCGCCCTCGAGGTAGGAGGTGAGGATTATTGCCGGGATGCCCATCTCCTCGGATATGCGCTTTGCCGTCAGGCAGGAGTCGGGCAGACTGTTTATCAGGAAATAGGTGTTCTCGGGGAATGCCTTGGGGGTCTCGCCCTCGGGACCTACGTTCATCAGGTAGTCAACAACACTCTTGGGCAGACGGTCTGCAACGTCGTAATCGCGGATGACCTGACGTGCCTCCTCAAGCGTGGTCTGATCCGGCCCCATGGGCGTGCCCTTGTAGTTCTTGTACGGCTCGCCGATATCGCCGGTTGCCGGAGTGCCGACCGCGTCGGAGATGCCGAAGCCGATAAGCTCTGCGCCGCGAGAGCGGATGCGCTTTGCGAGCATGCCGCCGTTCATGGCGGAGATGTGGCGGCGGATAGCGTTTATCTCATAGATGCCGGCACCGGACTTGAGCATAACGTCGGTGGTGTCGATCTCGTCCTGAAGGGTTATTCCCTCGATGGGGCAGCTCATGAGAGCCGAGGAGCCGCCGCTTATTACTACTATAAAAAGATCATCCTCGTTTGCACTGTCAACGAGCTTTATGATCTCCTTGCATGCGCGCAGACCCTCCTCGTTGGGCAGGGGGTGGCCGCCGACATACACATCGGTCTTGCGGAAAACGTCGGTGTCTTCCTTTATTTTAACTATGGCAATGCCGCGCGTAAGATGATCGCCGAGGATCTCGTCAACGGCCATGGCCATATGGTTGCAGGCTTTGCCGGCACCGAGCAGATATACGTTGCGCTTCTTGCTCAGATCCCAGCGGCGCGAGCCGATGCACAGCACGTCGCCCTCCATGTGGGCTATGCTCTTGATACGCTCGTAAGCGTCGAGATGCTGAAGCGTTTTCTCGGTGATGTCCAGAACGATCTTTCTTCCGTCGATGTCGCCGTGGGAGAGCAGTGCCTCACGGTTCTTGATCTTTTTCTGCATATGTCATTCCTCCAACAGGTATTGTGAACGGTATAGCAATATATCGCGAATGTATTTTTACTATAATGATAAATGAATGCAAAGTCAAACAAAGCGGCGGATAATTTCGTTTCTCGTTAACGGAGTTATATTTTTTAAAGCCCTTTAACATGCAATTTAAAAAAGATTGTTAAAAAGCTATAAATTTAAGCTTGTCAACAGAAATTTATGCACAAAAAGTGCAGTATTATTTTGTACAGAAAATACTAAAATTATTATTTTAATAATTCAAGTTAATATAGTTATATATTTTTTCACAAAAACAGTTATAATGATAACAACGCGGTATAAACTGTGCATCCCACAAAATACACAAAAAATGCACAGCAGCCGCGTACCTAAACAAATCTCGGAGAGCCTATTAAGGAGAGAAGCTATGTCAACGTCATTGATACTGATGATCGTATGCTTCCTGGCACTGATGATAATCGGCCTGCCAATCGCATACAACCTTCTTATCACCACTGTGGTCTACCTGCTTTCGGCAGACCTCAACATTGTCCAGCTCGCAATAAAAATGTACGGAGGCATGAACAGCTTCTCGTTCCTTGCAGTTCCGTTTTTCGTACTTACCGGCCAGCTCATGCTGCGCGGCGGCCTTCTTGAATCGCTCGTCAAATTCGTTAACGTGTGGTTCGGAAACTTCAAGGGCGCCATCGCGATCGTCACCATCGGCGCATCGCTGCTGATGGGCTCGATCGTCGGCCTGGCTGTCGCCTCGGCTGCATCCCTCGGCGTCTTCCTCATCCCCATGATGAAGAAGGAGGGCTACTCCCCGGCGTACTCGGCTGCGGTCATGTCCTCTGCCTCGCTGCTCGGACCTATCATGCCTCCGAGCGTGCTTATGATCCTGTACTGCACGGCAGTCGGCAACACCTCTATAGCCGGCCTGTTCATGGCGGCCGTAACCCCGGCTATCCTCATAGCCCTCATACAGTGCATCATTGCACACCGCACCGCGAAAAAGCGCGGCTACCCGTCCTACGGCAAATCCACCTGGAAGGAAAAAGGCCAGGCGACCCTCAAGGCTCTGCCCGCTCTGTTCCTGCCGGTCATCATCCTCGGCGGTATATTCAGCGGTATATTCTCGATCACCGAAGCATCCGGCGTTGCAGTTGTTTACAGTGCGATCATCGCTTTCTTTGTAAATCGCTCGGTCAAGCTCAAGGATATCCCCGATATGATCATTGAAGCTGCCTCCACCTCCGGCCTCGTTCTCATCCTCGCCGGCGCAGGCACTGCAATGGCATGGGGCATCGCAAACGAGCGCGTCATGAGCCTGCTCATCGAGCCTCTGAGCCAGATGCCGCAGTGGGGCTTCCTGCTGCTTGTCAACGTGCTGCTTATTGTCTGCGGCATGTTCATGGATGACTACGCATCCACCGTTATCCTCGCTCCGATCATCGCTCCCATCGCATGGGCGATCGGCATCAATCCCCTGCACATCGGTCTGGTGTTCTGCATCAACCTCGTCGTCGGCCTCGCAACTCCGCCCTTCGGCGTAACGCTGTTCGTTACAAGCCCCATCGCCGGAGTCCGTATAGAGCAGACGGCAAAAGAAGCCCTGCCATTCCTGCTGATGACGATAGCCATACTGCTTCTGGTGACCTTCGTCCCGGATATCGCGCTGTGGCTGCCGGAATCGATGGGCTACCTCTCATAGTCGTTAGTTAACTGAAAATAACGAAAAATAAAAAGGAGAAATGAAAATGTCAAAAAGAATCATTGCTCTGCTGCTTGCTCTGGTCATGGTGTTTGCACTGTGCGCCTGCGGCAACGGCGGCAACGGCGGCAACTCCGCCGGTACTGAGGATGTAGGCGACGAGACCTACACCATCCGCATCGCTTGCGAAAACTCCGACTCTTACCCCGCAACTCTCGGTCTGTATCAGATGGAGAAATACGTTGAGTCCCACACCAACGGCAAGGTCCAGGTAGAGGTCTGCGCTTCCGGCCAGCTCGGCGGCGAGGAGGAGACTCTTGAGCAGGTCGCTCAGGGCAACCTCGAGATGGCAGTTGCATCCTTCGCTCCGGTCGTATCCTACGTTCCCGAGTTCGAGGTAATGGACATCCCCTTCGTTTACAATTCCTACACCGAGGCATGGATGGTTCTTGACAGCTATGTCGGCACCAACCTCCTCGATAAGATGGAGGCTCAGGGCCTCAAGGGCATGGCTTACATGGAAAACGGCATGCGCCAGGTCACCAGCAACGTCTCCGCTATCAACAGCATCGCCGACTTCAAGGGCGTTAAGCTGCGCACCATGCAGAATAACAACCACATGGAGTCCTTCTCCGCACTCGGCGCCAATCCCACTCCCGTAGCATTCTCGGAGCTGTACATCTCCCTTTCTCAGAAGGTCGTTGACGCACAGGAGAACCCCATCGCAAACGTCACCGATAAGAAGCTCTATGAGGTCCAGAAGTACCTGTCGCTGACCAACCACATCTATGACGCAATGCCTCTGGTCTGCAACCTCGAGTTCTTCAACAGCCTGCCCCAGGCATATCAGAAGGTCGTTCAGGCCGGCGCTATCTACGCTCAGGAATTCAGCCGCTTCTGCAACCTCGAGCGTGAGGATCTCATCCTCGCCGACCTCGCCGACAAGTACGGCATGCAGATAAATGAAGTATCCGCAGACGCAAGAGCTGAGATGGCAAAGGTTGCACAGCCTGCCGTTATCAAGCTCGTTGCAAAGGACATCGGCCAGGACGCAGTCGATCAGTACATGAACGACGTTAAGGACGTTCTCGCACAGATTTCCAAGTTCTGATTTCTCTAACGTCTGACCGCCGAGGCGGCTGAAGACACATCCGGAAGGAGAAGACAAATGGTTGAAAAAATTGACAAAGCCCTCGAAGTAGTATTCAAGATAATGAAGGTGCTGCTCATACTTGTGCTCGTATCGATGATAGTTATCCTCATGGCACATATCATATTCCGCTATGTTCTGAACAACTCGCTGACATGGTCGGAGGAGCTTTTGAAGATAATGCTCGTATGGTTCGGCATGATGAGCGTTGCGGTGCTTGCAGCGCGCCGTGAGCATGTCGCAATCGTTGTCTTCAAGGAGCACATGCCGAAGAAGGTACAGAATTTCCTGACCAAGCTTACGCAGCTTATCATCGTCGGTATCTGCGTTTTCATGGTCATCATCGGCATACAGTACTGCATGAAGGCCGGATTCCGTCTGACGCCCGCACTCAGGATCCCCTATGCATGGGCTTACGCGGCAATACCCGTTGCATTCGTACCGGTAACGCTCTTTGAGCTTCGCAACTTCATCTGCGATTTCACCGGCAAGGGCAACCATGCCTGCATCGAGAAGCCCGAGGAGGATCTCACCGGCGGCAAGGACGTCGAGCTTTGATGGCAAAATAATTACAGTCGGAGGGGCTCTGCCCCTCCGATTTTCTTATCCTGGAGGACAGCGCAATGTATACATTAGAAAATAAAGACGGCGTGTGCATATATAAAGACACTATGCTCGGCATCGAGCTGCGCCTGCCGGAGACAAACTGCGCCGGAATGGTGCAGACAAGGCAGCTTGCGGCGATTGACGAAGTGTCAGCCATAGAAAAGGCGTTTGCCGAGCCTGTTTCCGGCAAAACGCTAAGCGACATCGTGCGTGATAAGGGCGCGAAAACTGCCTGCGTCCTGATATCGGATGCAACGCGCGGCATTCCCACGGCACCCATGGCCAGGGTCGCGGTCGATGAGCTTGTCAAGGGCGGCATCGAGCTTGAAAACATCACGTTCTTCGTCGCCATCGGCGTTCACCGTCCGGCGACCGAGGACGAGATGAGGTGCGCTCTCGGCGAGCTTTACGGCAAGGTCGAATGCGTAAATCACACGCCGTTTGACAAGGATAATCTCATCTACCTCGGCGACAGCTCGAACGGAACGCCCGTAACGGTAAACCGCCGTGCTTATGAGTGTGACGTTCATGTTCAGATAGGCAAGGTCGAGCCGCACGAGTTCGCAGGCTTCTCCGGCGGACGCAAGTCCGTGCTGCCAGGCATATCGAGCGAGGAGACCATACGCATTAACCACCGCCCGGAGCGCATACTCGATCCCAACGCGGCCATAGGCAAGATCGACGGAAACCCCGTGAGCGACGATATGATCGAGGCCGCTGAGCTGTTCGGCATTGACTTCGGCGTAAACTGCATTCTCAATAACGAGATGAAAATAGCCGCAGTTTTCACAGGCGGCCTTGTTGAGTGCCACAGCACGGCGGTCAAGTATGTGCGCGATTATCTCGGCGTCGGCATCGAAAAGCCCGACGTTATAGTTACCTGTCCCGGACAGCCGCTGGATATTGATTTTTATCAGTCGGCAAAGGCGCTCATCGGCCTTACGGAGATACTCGACGGCGATATCGTTACGCTGCTCACCTGCGGCTGTGCCGAGGGCGTGAATTCCCCGGATATGCTGCGCGCGTTCGGCTCGGGAAAAACGCTGCCGGAGATCGAAAAGTGGACGACCGAGCATTACGAGATCCAGATGGATCACGTTCTGCTGCTTGCAAAGATCTACCGCAAGGGCGCAAGGGTAATACTCAGCTGCCCGAACGTGAGCGATGACGAGGCGCGCACGATGCTAATGGAGCCTGTCCGCGATCCGCAGAAAGCGCTTGAGCGCGCAATGGCTCTGACGGGCAAAGCCTGCCCGAAGGTGCTTTTCTATCCGCGCCCCCAGACAGGACTTCCGTATATAAAGTAAAAAACAGCCGGCCCAGGCCGGTTGACACAAGAAAACATACGGTTTTGAAGCGATCTTTTTCGCCCCTACGGCGTCCAAAGCCTTGAGAATACGTCAGTATGCTCAGCGACTTTGTCCTTGCAGGAACAAAAAATCTCAGCTTCAAAACTGCAAAGCACCAAAAATGACGGAGCAAGTGCGAGGTCGAGGCGCGGCGGCGCAGGCATACTTTGTGTATACCAAGCCGTCGCAACATAGACATTCGTGCTTGCTCCGCCTTTTTTGGCGTGTGTTTTCTTATGTCAGCCGGCCTTTGCCGTCTGTTTTTCTATTTCCCCACGCAGAAGCGTTCGAATATTCGGTTTGTGACCTCCTCACGTACGGTGCGTCCGGTGAGCTCGCCGAGGGCGGCCATGGCGGTCTCGGTCTCGGTGAGGACTATGTCGGGCGTGCAGCCCGAGCGCATCGCGTCGCCGGCAGCCTTCATAGATTCAAGCGCGCGTGAAACGGCGTCAAACTGCCGGGCATTCGTCAGTATCTCGCCGGCAGGCGCGGCCGGCATGGGAAACAGCGCGCGCACCGTGTCCTCAAGCGTGCTCAGCCCCTCGCCGGTAACGGAGCTTATCTCAATGACCGGCAGCGTTGTTTCGGGCATTTTGCTCAAACTGCCAAGGTCATGTTTGGATAAAATGACGATGCCGTGCGGCGCTCTCTCTGCACATTCTATAAGCTCAAGATCTTCGGGCGTTATCTCGCGGCTTCCGTCAATGACGGCGAGAACAAGCTCGGCCTGCTCCATTGCGCGGCGCGAGCGCGTTACGCCCATGCGCTCTATCTCGTCGTCGGTATCGCGTATGCCGGCGGTGTCGGTAAGGCGCAGCAGCACTCCGCCGAGACGCAGCTTCTCCTCGATCGTGTCGCGCGTCGTGCCGGGAATATCGGTCACGATGGCGCGGTCATAGCCCAAAACGGCGTTCAAAAGCGAGCTTTTTCCGGCGTTGGGCCGCCCGACTATCGCGGCCGGAACGCCCGAGTGCAGAAGCTTTCCGCTGTCATAGCTTGCGCGCAGGCTCTCAAGCACTGCCGTGCAGCGCTCGATATCTTCCTCATAGCGCGCGAGGGTGAAGTCCTCGATATCCTCGTCGGGATAGTCGAGCACCGCGTGATAGTGCGAGCTTATGTCGGTGAGCGCACCGTATATTTCGTCGATGCGGCGTGATATTGCTCCGCCGAGCTGACCGGCAGCGTTGCGCGCGGCCTCGGCGGTTTCGGCGTCGATGATATCCGCGACTGCCTCCGCGCCGGAAAGATCCATGCGGCCGTTAAGAAAAGCGCGCTTTGTAAACTCGCCGGGCAGAGCCTGCCTTGCGCCGAGGCTGAATGCCGCCTCAAGCACCGCACGCAGAACGACGGGCGAGCCGTGGCACTGAAATTCGACGGTGTCCTCGCCGGTGTAGCTGTTCGGGGCGCGGCTTATCGTGCAAAGGCAGATATCAAGAAGCCGACCCTGCTCGTCGCAGAGCTTTCCGTAGATGAGCTTTCTGTCCTCGCAGTCGGCCATTTTGCGCCCCGACACGGGCGAAAAGAGCCTGTCTGCGATATCGATCGCCTTGCTGCCGGACATGCGGACGATGCCTATCGCGCAGACCTGAGTGCCGGTGGAGACGGCGGCTATCGTGTCTGACATGTGTTGTCCCTCCAAAGAAAAATGCCGGCCTTTGGCCGGCATTTCAAGTCGTTTGCTTATTTGTTCATTCTTGCAGCTCTTGCGGCCTTCTCGTCGTTATCCTCGGAGATGTAGTAGCTCAGCGACAGCAGAGAGTCGGAGAAGTGGATGTTTTCAACGATGGTGCTGCTCTCGGGAGCTGTCAGCTCGACGTTGGTGAAGTTCCAGATGGCGTTCACGCCGTGCGAGGTGAGAAGCTCGGTAGTCTGAACTGCGTGAGCCTTCGGAACACACAGGACAGCGGCATCGACCTTGTTTTCGGAAAGATACTGCGGCAGGGTGGCCATGTCGTGGATCTTCACGCCCTCGTAATCGGTTCCGATAAGCTGCGGCTTAACGTCGAACGCGGCCTTGAGGTCAAAGCCCCAGGTCTTGAACGGGAAGTTGCACAGAAGTGCCTGACCGAGGTTGCCGACGCCGATGAGAATGGCGCTGTAGCCCCTGTCCATACCGAGGATGGATGCGATCTCCGCGCGGAGTGCGGTGACTTTATAGCCGTAGCCCTGCTGGCCGAATTCGCCGAAGCAGCTGAAGTCCTGACGGATCTGCGAGGGGGTGAGACCAAGCTGGCGGCCCAGCTCGCCGGATGATATGCGGCTTACGCCTGCATCGGTAAGCTCATCGAGCTTTCTAAGATATCTGGGAAGGCGGCGGATTACGTTATTAGATACTTTTACACGCTTCATATATTGATTCTCCTTAAAAACGCAACAAAGGGATGTTAATTATTTGATTAGTGAATTATATCATAAGCTTTTTAAGTTTTCAAGTAGTTATATGTCAGAAAATGTCCGGTTTTTGCCGAAAATGTGTTGATATTGAATGATTTTCGGATTGATGTTTTGTCGAATGTATGGTATTTTACTATGGATAAAGCTTCGGAGAGTGATCGATAAATGCGAATGAGAAAAAAACCGAACCTGCAGCCGCGCATGGAAAAGTGCGCAGCGGTGCAGATAGCCGAGCCTGCCGCACTGCGCGGAAAATGGCGTGAGAGCTTTCCCGGAAAGAGCCTGTGGCTCGAGATCGGCTGCGGCAAGGGCCGCTTCACGGTCGGCACGGCAAAGGAAAATCCCGGCGCTGAGCTTATAGCGCTTGAGAAGGTCGAGGACGCCATGGTCATCGCCATGGAGCGCGCCTGCGCCGAAGAGATCGGCAACGTGCGGTTTATATCTATGGACGCACTGAAGCTGCGCGAGGTGTTTGCTCCCGGCGAGGTCGAGCGCATTTTCATCAACTTCTGCGACCCGTGGCCGAAAAGCCGCGACGCAAAGCATCGGCTCACATCTCCGAATTTTTTGCGGATATATGCCGATATCCTGCCAATGGGCGGTGAGGTATGCTTCAAGACGGATAATCTGCCGCTGTTTACCTGGTCACTTGAGCAGATAAAGGCCGAGGGTTGGGAGGTACACAGCGTTACAAACGACCTGCATGCCGGCGGCGAGGGCGGAGTCATGACCGACTACGAGTGCAAGTTCCGCGAGATGGGCGTTAAGATAAACCGACTTGTTGCCGTCAAAACCGAGAATACGAAAAACGGCGCGTCCGGCGAGGTGCCGAGGCTGCGCAATGCCGCGCTTTCCGATGCGAGGGGGCTGAACGAATGAGATTTATAAGCTGGAACGTCAACGGTCTTCGCGCCGTCGTAAAAAAGGGCTTTGAGGATATCTTCTGGTCGCTTGATGCGGATTTTTTCTGCCTGCAGGAGACAAAATTACAGGAAGGTCAGATAGAGCTTGATCTGCCCGGATACGAAAGCTACTGGAGCTATGCCGAAAAGAAAGGCTATTCCGGTACGGCAATATTTACAAAGCACACGCCCATGAGCGTTCGGCGAAACATACCCGGACACGAGACCGAGGGCAGAGCAGTTACGCTCGAATACGATGAGTTCTTCCTCGTGTGCGTCTACACACCCAATTCGCAGAATGAACTAAAGCGCCTGGACTATCGCATGAGCTGGGAGGATGATTTCCGCGAATATCTTATGGGGCTGGATAAGCTTAAGCCCGTCATAGTTTGCGGCGATATGAATGTTGCCCACTGCGAGATAGACCTCAAAAATCCCGACACTAACCACTTTAACCCCGGCTTTTCCGACGAAGAACGCGGCAAGTTTACAGAGCTTCTCGATGCCGGATTTATCGACAGCTTCCGCACGCTTTACCCCGATAAGCGCGACGCGTATTCCTGGTGGAGCTACCGCGCGGCAGCAAGAGAGCGCAACGTCGGCTGGCGTATCGACTACTTTGTCGTATCCGACAGGCTGCGTGATAACATAAAGGATGCTTATATATTGCCCGAAATCATGGGCTCGGATCACTGCCCGGTGGGACTGGATATATTATGGTGAAGATAGGCAATGTTGAAATAAGCGGCCCGATGACGCTCGCGCCGATGGCCGGAGTCACGGATTTTGCCTTCCGCGCGATATGCACCGAGCTTGGCGCCGCGCTCACGACGACCGAAATGGTCAGCGCAAAGGCGCTGTGCTACGGCGATAATAAAACGAAAAGCCTGCTTTATAATCTGCCCGGCTGCCGCCCCTTCGCCGCGCAAATATTCGGCCATGAGCCGGAGATAATGGCGCAGGCGGCGCCCATGGCGATAGAATACTCCGGCGCGGATATGCTGGATATAAACATGGGCTGCCCGGTGGGCAAGATAGTCAAAAGCGGCGACGGCTCGGCGCTCATGCGCGATCCGGAGCTTGCCGGAAAGATAGTGCAGGCGGTGGTCGAAAGCGTCGATGTTCCCGTTACGGTGAAGTTCCGCAAGGGCTTTGACGGGGGCAGCGTCAATGCCGTGGAGTTTGCAAAGACCATGGAGCAGGCCGGAGCCGCGGCCATAGCCGTGCACGGCAGAACGAGAGCTCAGATGTACTCCGGGCGCGCGGACTGGGATATCATCCGCGACGTAAAAAAGTCTGTCGGCATTCCGGTCATCGCAAACGGAGACATATTCTCTGCAGAGGATGCAGAGCACATATTGCGCTACACCGGCTGCGACCTTGCGATGGCAGGGCGCGGCGTGTTCGGCGATCCATGGCTTTTTGCCGAGGCAAACGCGCTGCTCTCCGGCAAAGAGATACCGGAAAAGCCGCCGCTTGCCGAGCGTATGGACCTTGCCCTGCGGCATACGAGAATGTACGCGGAAAAGTTCGGTGAGCATCTTGCCTGCCTCGAGGCGCGGCACCAGATACCGTGGTATCTCAAGGGCGTTGCATACGCCGGGTACTATAAGCAGCTTCTTGTTAAGGTCGAAACGCTCGATGAGCTTGAGTGCATAATAAAAGGTATAAAGAGAGAGCTTGTATGACTGAAGTTTCTGAAAAGAAAATAATCGAAAAAGTTCTCGGCGGCGACGCAAACGCCTTTGAAGAGCTTGTGCTGAAGTACGAAAAAACGGTTTATAACCTTGCGCTGCGCATGGTGGGGGACCGCGACGATGCCTTCGATATGACGCAGGAGGCGTTTATTAAGGCTTACGGCAGCCTCTCTTCGTTCAGGGGCGACAGTAAGTTTTCCGTGTGGATATACAGGATTGCGACGAACGTCTGCCTTGATTTTCTGCGCTCGAAAAGCCGAAAGCAGCAGGTATCGCTTACCGTGAGCGACGACGATGACGAGGATGCTCAGCTCGATATCCCCGATCCAAGCTCCGCCCCCGAGCAGCAGCTTATGCAAAAGATGAGTATGCAGTCGGTGGAGGAGGGATTGAAGACTCTGCCGGATAAGCAGCGGCAGATACTTGTCATGCGCGAGCTTGGCGGCATGAGCTATGCCGAGATAGGCGCGGCGCTTTCGCTTGAGGAGGGCACGGTCAAGTCGCGCATTTTCCGCGCGCGTAAGAGATTGTGCACATTTTTGCTCGACAGCGGGAACATTCCTGATTCCCTTGCGTCAAAAGGAATGAAAGGAGGCGGCGAAACATGACAGACTGTGAAAAGTGCAGAGAAATGATAAGCTGCCTTATCGACGGCGAGCTTAGCGAAGCGGAGCAGAGCCTCGTGCGCGAGCATATTGCCTCCTGTCCCGAATGCAGAAGCGTTTATGATGCATTTTCGGCAGTGTCGGAGCAGATGCATGAGGAAGAGCCGCTGCCCGACGGACTGCATGAAAAGATTATGTCCGGCATAAAAGCAAGGCCGAAAAAGAAAACGGGCATCGTGTGGATAAAATACCTGTCCGCCGCAGCCTGCCTTGCCCTTGTGATATTCGCAGGAATTAAGAGCGGCATGCTCAGCCCGGCGGAAAACAAGGTCGATTCAAACGACTTGTATGTTGCAGAGACACTGCCTGTTCTTGACGGAAGGTTCACCGGACAATCCGGCAATGGTGATAAAACAACATATACTCTGGCTCAGAATGCGAAAACAAGAGCTGCTGTCTCGGCGGAGACAGCTGAAAAGCTCCGCACACTGCTTGCGCCGGCAGAAGATGCGCACAGCGAATATGTCGTGTCGGGCGAGGCCGATTACGCGGTCAGCTTTGATGACGGTGTCGAGCCTGATTTTGTGCTCATTTATATTGATGACGGCCGCGTCTATGCCGATTACGGAAACGGAGCTTTTGCCGCCGCAGGTTCGGCGCAGGAGATACGCGATCTGCTCGATGCATGCGCAGGGGAATAAAAATTGATAAGAAACGCATAGCTGCATCTGTTAAGATGCAGCTTTTTCTGTTGACATTTAAAAATCACATACTATAATTGTGGAGCACCCAAAATCGGAGGAAAGAATAATGAACGAAATTTTTGTGGTAGGCCACCGTAATCCGGATACCGATTCAATCGTTGCGGCGATGAGCTATGCGGCGCTTCGCAACGCGCTCGGCGACAGGGAATACACCGCGGCCTGCCTTGGACATATAAGCGACGAGACTCAGCGCATGCTCGATAAATTCGGCTTTGAGCCGCCGCGCCAGATAAACGACGTGCGCACGCAGGTGCGCGACCTTGATTTCGATACGCCCCCTGCGCTCAACTCGTCGGTCACGATGAACAGAGCGTGGCGCATGATGCGCGAGCAGAAGGTGTCCGTCATTCCCGTCATAAACGAGGACGGCACCCTGCACGGCACTCTCTCGGCCGGCGATATCGCGTCGTACAGCCTGCTGACCATCATAGATCCGCATATAGACGATGTCCCGCTTTACAATGTGCTGAGCGTGCTCGAGGGCAAGATACTCAACGAGGATGCCGAGCTTTTCGACTGCATCTCGGGCAACGTAGTTATTGCGCTGCCGCAAAGCTGCGATACGCTTTTGTTCAACGACCCCGACAGCATCGTGCTGTGCGGTGATCAGCCCGACATGGTCGAGCGCGCGCTCAAGCTCGGCGTAAACTGCATCGTTTTGTGCCAGACCGAGGCAAAAAAGCAGTGGCTTGAAAAAGCGGGCAAAACCTGCATCGTGTCCACGCCCTTTGACGCGGCGCGCGTTGCAAAGCTCATCTATCAGGCGATCCCCATCTCGCGCCCGTGCCACACCGAGGATACGATATGCTTCCATTTGAGCGACTACATCGACGATGTCCGCGAGGAAGTTCTCAAAAGCCGCTATCGCTGCTACCCCGTGCTCGACGAAAACGAAAAGGTCGTCGGTACATTGTCAAGATATCACCTGCTGCGTCCGCGCAGAAAGCGCGTTGTGCTCGTTGACCACAACGAAAAGGCGCAGGCGGTAGCCGGCCTTGAGCAGGCCGAGATACTGGAGATAATAGATCACCACCGCCTTGCCGACATCCAGACGGCACAGCCTATCCGCATGCGCAATGAGCCTGTCGGCAGCACGACAACGATCATCTGCGGCATGTATCAGGAGCACGGCGTTATGCCCTCGCCGGCAATGGCAGGGCTTATGGCGGCGGCCATACTGTCCGACACCGTTATGTTCAAATCCCCGACCTGCACAAAGCGCGATACCGCGCTTGCCGAGCGTATGGCGCGCATTGCAAACGTTTCGCTTGAGACACTGGGAAAGGAGCTGTTTTCCGGCTCGTCCGACACAAAGCCCGTATCCGAGCTTATCCGCTCGGACTTCAAGGAGTTCCATCTCTCCGGACAGATACTCGGCGTCGGTCAGATCACGACTCTTGACTCAGCGAAAATGCTCGAGCGCCGCGAGGAATTCCTCAGCGAGATGCGCCGCATGAAATCAGATCACGGCTACGATATCGTTATCCTCATGCTCACCGACGTCCTCCTCGAGGGCACCCAGCTTCTCTACATCGGCAGCGACGACACCATCCGCCGCGCCTTCTCCGCCGAGCCCAAGGATAACATGCTCTTCCTGCCCGGCGTCATGAGCCGCAAGAAGCAGATTATACCTATGCTCACCGCTCTGTGGGGTTAAACCAATGAAAGAGACGAACACCTGCCGGTTTTGCCGGACTGTTTTCCGCTCATGCAGCGTTAAAGCCCTTGCTAATACAGTGAGTATTAGCTGCGGACTTTGCCTTGCCTGAACGAAAACCAGTTCCGTCAAGCACTCGACAGGCGTTCGTCCTTCATTGGCTGATTTGATCGGCCAAAATGCGCCCATGCTGCCCAAAGGGGCGTGTGGAAATGCACCCATCCCGGCGAGCGGTTTTCGAAACTGCCCCGATATTGCCTAAAAGCTTTTGCCGGGGCGAGGGGAATTTTGTTGAAAAGCGGCAATTGACAATGCAGCCGGGTGTGAGTATAATTTATTCGTTAAGAATTCAGGAAAGAGAGGATACGGAAATGACGGCTTGCTGCGAAAAGATGAGCAATTGTTCCGTGTCTGAGTCTGTCCGCAGTGCATCCATGTCTTTTGACGCAGTACGATTTTATTCGTACTGCGTTTTTTATTACTATGGCTGGCGCAGCACCGCCTGGCAAAGGACGTAACAATGCACGCATAAAAGCCGCTTGAGCGGCGAATAATTGTCATTGAATGCGGTTCCTTTGCAAAGGGATCGCATATTTTTATTGAAAAAACAGAGGTACCGATATGAACGAACTTGAGACTTCCAGAAACGAGATCAGCCGTATAGACGCCGAGATGGCAAAGCTTTTCGAGCAGCGCATGCAGGCTGCGGCGGTGATAGCAAAATATAAAAAGCAGCACGGCCTGTCCGTCAAGGATGCAGTGCGCGAAAAGGAGCTTATAGACCGTGACCGCAAGCTTATTGAGAACGCCGACGTCGAGTCGTATTATGTGCAGTTTCTCAGAAAGACGATAGATCTCTCCTGCGAGTATCAGTCGAAGCTTTTAAACGGCATGCGAGTTACCTATTGCGGCGTCGAGGGCGCGTTTGCATACATGGCGGCAAAGCGCATGTTCCCGGAGGCCGAGCTTATCCCGTATTCCGATTTCGGCGACGCGTACCGCGCGGTCGAGCGCGGCGAGTACGACTGCGTGGTGCTGCCGCTTGAAAACAGCGCTGCCGGCGAGGTCGGAACGGTCATGGATCTTATCTTCTCGGGCGATCTGTTCGTAAACCAGGTCGTCGATCTTCCGATAGAGCACAATCTGCTCGGCGTCGAGGGCGCGTCGCTCGACGGAATAAAGACCGTCATCAGCCATCCGCAGGCGCTTGAGCAGTGCGGCGAGTACATCCGCGCACACGGTTTCGAGACCGAGACGTTTTCAAACACCGCGCTTGCCGCGCAGTATGTCAAGGAGAAAAACGACGCATCGGTCGCTGCAATAGCCTCGGACGAGACGAGCAAAATTTTCGAGCTCGATATTATCGACAAGGTCATTAACGACAGCAAGATAAACACGACGCGCTTTGCGGCGCTCTCTCGTGCGCAGAACAGGCCGGCTTCAATGTCAAGCCGCGCCGAGGAGAACTTCATCCTCGTGTTAACCGTCAAAAACGAGGCCGGCTCGCTTGCACAGATGCTTAACATCATCGGCTCGCACGGCTTTAATATGCGCAACCTGCGCTCGCGCCCGATGAAGGATCTGCAGTGGAACTACTTTTTCTACATCGAGGCCGAGGGAAACATAAACAACGAAAACGGACAGGATATGCTCCGCGAGCTGTCGGCGATATGCGCAAAGCTCAAGCTCGTCGGAACCTACTACTCAAATCTTAAAATCGGAGAGTGACAGATATGATTGTCCCCGTAAAGACCGATACATGGAATTATGACATCGTGCTCGAGCCGGGCGCAATTAAAAATGCCGGTGAGCTTTTAAACCTCAACCGCCGTGTGCTCGTCGTCACCGACAGCGGAGTTCCGGCGCAGTACGCCGAGACCGTTGCCGCGCAGTGCAGCGAGGCGGTGATCGTCACCATACCGCAGGGCGAGCAGAGCAAGTGCTTTGACGAGTTCCGGCACATTTTATCCGAGATGCTCGATAAGTCGTTTACAAGAGGCGACTGCGTTGTTGCCGTCGGCGGCGGCGTTGTCGGCGACCTGAGCGGATTTGCGGCGTCCTGCTACATGCGCGGCGTGGATTTTTACAATATCCCTACAACACTTCTGTCGCAGGTCGATTCCTCCATCGGCGGCAAAACGGCGATAGACTTCGGGGGCGTAAAGAACATCGTCGGCGCGTTTTACCAGCCCAAAAAGGTCATCATAGACCCCGAGGTGCTCGAAACGCTTTCGCGCCGCCAGCTCATGGCCGGTCTTGCCGAGGCGATAAAAATGGCGGCGACAAATGACGCCGAACTGTTTGAGCTTATCGAAAACAGCGCAGACCTCACGGCCGATCTTCCGCAGATCATTTACAGAGCGCTGATGATAAAAAAGAGCGTAGTCGAGCAGGATCCGCGCGAGACGGGACTGAGAAAGGTGCTAAACTTCGGCCACACGATCGGACATGCGGTGGAGAGCTTTAGTGCAGGCAAGCTCCTGCACGGCGAGTGTGTTGCGCTCGGCATGATCCCGATGAGCGGAGATAATGCCGCGGCTCGGATAAAGTCGGTGCTTGAAAAATACGGCCTGCCTTCAAAGATCGGGCAGAGCGCCGAGGAGCTTATGCCGTTTTTGAAGCACGATAAGAAAATGGCCTCCGACGGCATTGCGGCGGTAATCGTTGACGAGATCGGCTCGTTCCGCCTTTGCCGCATGAGCGCCGACGAGATACTCTCGCGTTTGGAGGGCTAAGGATGAAAAACAGCTTCGGTCAGAGCGTTTGCCTGACGATATTCGGCGAAAGCCACGGCGCGGCGGTCGGCTGCGTGATAGACGGACTTGCGCCGGGAATAAAGGTCGATGAGGATTTCATCGCGCGGCAGCTCACGCGCCGCCGACCGTCCTCGGCGCTGGATACGCCCCGGCAGGAAAAGGACGAATTTAAGATCATAAGCGGCGTGTTTTCCGACAGAACGACCGGCACTCCGCTGACGATAGTTATCCCCAACGAGAACACCATAAGCCGTGATTATAACTACGGCCCGGCGCGCCCGGCACATGCCGATTTTTCGGCCTACTGCAAATATCACGGTTTTGAGGACTATCGCGGCGGCGGACATTTTTCCGGCAGGATAACCGCGGCGCTCGTTGCGGCGGGCGGCGTTATAATCCCGGCGCTCGAGGGCATAGGCTTAAGCCTTGCAACGCACATCGCAAAGTGCGCCGGCGTTTCGGACAGAAAATTTGGCGACCTTGAAAGCGATATAAAATCGCTTCATGAAAAAAGCTTCCCTGTGCTCGACGATGCGCGCGGCGAGGAAATGGCGCAGCGCATTTTGAAAGCGCGCGAAGAAGCCGACAGCGTCGGCGGCGTTACGGAAACCGTTATATGCGGCACACCGGCAGGAGTCGGCGAGCCGTGGTTTGACAGCGTTGAGAGCGTTATCTCCCACGCGGCGTTCAGCCTCGGCGGCGTCAAGGGCGTTGAGTTCGGCGCAGGCTTTGCCGCTGCGGATATGAAGGGCAGCGAGTGCAATGACCCACTGAGAGTATCCGGCGGCAGGATAGTCACAACGACGAACAATAACGGCGGCGTCAACGGCGGCATAACAAACGGCATGCCGATCGTCTTCCGCTGTGCAGTAAAGCCCACGCCGTCCATTGCGCAGCAGCAGGACACGGTTGACTTTATAAAAAACGAAAATACTCAGCTGAGCATCCACGGGCGGCATGACCCTGCGATAATCCGCAGGATATGCCCGGTGCTCGACAGCGTTGCGGCGCTGTGCGTTGCGGATATGCTCAGCCTGCGATACGGCACGGATGTGCTGACGAAAGGAGTAGATGACAGGTGAAATACGGACTTATCGGCGAGCATCTGACGCACAGCTATTCGTGCGAAATTCACGCGCAGATAGCAGACTATGAATACGAGCTGCATGAGCTTAGACCGGATGAGCTGGGCGAGTTTATGACAAAGCGCGAGTTTAACGCGATAAACGTTACGATTCCGTACAAGCAGGACGTTATCCCGTATCTTGACGAGATATCCGAAACGGCAAAGCGCATCGGCGCAGTGAACACCATCGTAAACCGCAACGGCAAGCTTTACGGCGACAACACCGATTTTCCCGGTATGCTGGCGCTTGCAAAGCACGCAGGCGTTGACATGAAGGGCAAAAAGGTGCTCATCCTCGGCACCGGCGGCGCATCGAAAACTGCGCACGCTCTGGCAGAGTTTATGGGTGCAGAGAGCGTTGACTACGTTTCGCGCAGCGGAAAGGGCGGCAGCATAACATATGAGCAGGCCGCGCAGGAGCACAGCGACGCGCAGATCATCATAAACGCAACGCCTGCCGGCATGTTCCCGAAGGTCGAGGGCAGACCGATAGACATTTCCGCATTCCCGAAGCTTGAGGGCGTGCTCGACGCGATATACAATCCCCTGCGCACAAATCTTATACTCGATGCGCAGGAGCAAGGCATTCCGGCAGAGGGCGGACTGTACATGCTCTCGGCTCAGGCAGTTTATGCCTCGGCAGTGTTCCAGAGCATCGAGCTTGACGAGAGCCTTATAAAAAGTGCGTTTGACAGCGTTAAAAGCGCAAAGCAGAATATTGTCCTCGTCGGTATGCCCTCGAGCGGCAAGACCACCGTGGGTAAGATCCTGGCCGAAAAAAGCGGCAAGGAGCTTGCCGACACTGATGAATACATTATCAAAAAAATCGGCATGTCCATTTCCGATTTCTTCGCCAAATTCGGCGAGCCTGAGTTCAGACGCATTGAAAAAGAGACGATCGCCGAGCTTGCCGAGACCGGCGGCAAGGTCATTGCCACCGGCGGCGGCGCTGTGCTCGATCCGGAAAACGTGAGAGCACTCAAGCAGAACGGAACGATCGTGTTCCTGGATCGCGCGCCGGAAAATCTCATTGCGACCGACGACAGGCCGCTTGCCTCGCGCCGCAGCGCGCTTGAGAAGCTCTATGCAGAGAGATACGATATCTACACGGCGGCGGCAGAGGTACACATCGACGCGAACACCACGCCCGAGGCGGAGGCCGACGTAATATTAAAGGAGCTGGGAGAATGAAAATACTCGTACTCAACGGGCCGAATATAAACATTCTCGGCATAAGAGAGCCGGAGATATACGGCAGACAAAGCTATAAGGATCTTCTGAAACTGATAAGCGAGCACGCCGAGGAAAAGGGCGTCACCGTCGAGTTTTATCAGTCAAACCACGAGGGCGACCTCGTTGACGCGATACAGAAGGCGTATTTTGACGGCATTGACGGCATCGTTTTTAATCCGGCCGCATATACGCACACCTCGGTCGCGATAGCGGACGCGGCGAAGGGCGTCGGAATACCGACGGTGGAGGTGCACATCTCCGAGGTGTCCGAGCGCGAGGCGTTCCGCCAGGTGAGCTACATCCGCGATGTTGCGGTCAAAACCATCTGCGGCCACGGGCTTGACGGCTATAACGAGGCAGTGGACTTCCTCATCTACTATATCGGAGAGAAAAATGAAGGTTAAAATAAGTCCGTCGCGCCTTCGCGGCGAGATAAGCGCGCCGCCGTCGAAAAGCTACGCGCATCGCCTGATGATATGCGCCGCCCTCGCCGAGGGCGAGAGCACGATACGAGGTATTTCAGAAAGCGAGGATATGCTCGCAACGCTCGACTGCATCGCCGCGCTCGGCGCAAAATACGAAAAGATCGGTGACACGGTTAAAATATGCGGCAAAACGGGAAAAACACCCGAGGGCGCGGTGCTGCGCTGCCGCGAAAGCGGAAGCACGCTGCGCTTTATGATACCGCCTGCGCTCACCGGCGGCAGAGTGCGGTTCGAGGGTACGCCCAGACTGCTTGAGCGAGGAATCGGAATATACGAGCAGCTTCTCGGCGGCAAGGGCATCGAAATTAAAAAAGACAGCGGTGGGATCGAATTTTCCGGCGCGCTCACGGCAGGTGAGTATGTTCTGCGCGGCGATGTCAGCAGCCAGTTCATAACGGGGCTTTTGTTTGCGCTTCCGCTGCTTGACGGCGACAGCGTGATAAAGATCCTTCCTCCGGTAGAGAGCAGAGCATATATAGACATTACCGCCGCAGCGCTCGGCTCGTTCGGCATAAAAATCGCAGAGCATAAGAAAAACACCTTTGCCGTTCCCGGAGGGCAGCGGTATGCTGCCGGGGATAAGACCGTTGAGGGCGACTGGTCGAATGCTGCGGCGCTCGAGGCGTTTAACCTCATCGGCGGCAAAGTTAATGTGAACGGTCTGAACGAAAACAGCATACAGGGCGACAGAGTGTGCCTTGAGTATTTCAGGGAGCTTGCAAAGCCCGGCGCGGAGCTTGACATTTCAAATTGCCCCGACCTCGGCCCGGTGCTGTTTGCGCTTGCAGCGGCTACAGGGAGCGGAGCGCGCTTTACCGGAACGCGAAGACTGCGGATAAAGGAAAGCGACAGAGCCGCCGTCATGGCGCAGGAGCTTGAAGCCTTCGGCATCAAGACCGAGCTGCACGAAAACAGCGTTACGATAAAGCCGGGGCGTATAAGCAAGCCGGACAGGGAGCTTTCGTCGCACAACGACCACCGCATAGTCATGGCGCTCACGCTCCTGTGCAGCATAACAGGCGGCGTTATAGACGGCGCAGAGGCGGTGCGCAAGAGCTACCCGAATTACTTTGACGCACTGAAAAACCTCGGTTTGGAGGCAGAATATGAAGCTTGATAAAAACACAAAAATACTTATACTCGGCCTTGGCCTTATGGGCGGCAGCTACGCCGAGTCGCTAACCTCGCACGGCTTTGAGGTAGGCGCCATCGCGCGACGGCAGGAGACGATAGACTATGCCCTGCGCGAGGGGATAATAAAGCACGGCAGAGCCGAGATCGACCCCGAATACATCGGGCAGTTTGACCTGCTGAATTTCGCAATGTATCCGCATGCGTTCGTCGAGTGGATAGAAAAATATCAGCAGTACATTAAGCCCAATGCGCTTATAACCGACGTTACCGGCGTAAAATGCAGCATAGTCTATAAAATTCAGGACATGCTGCGGCCTGACCTTGAGTTTATCGGCGCGCACCCAATGGCCGGCCGCGAGTGCAGCGGCGTTGAAAACGCGCGCATGGAGATATTCGAGGGCGCAAACTACATCGTAACGCCCACGGATAAGAATACGCCCGAAGCTATTGAGACCTGCAAGGAGCTTGGCAGAATAATGGGCTTTCGCATGATAGCGGAGCTTACGCCGGAAAAGCATGACGAGATGATAGGCTTTCTCTCGCAGCTTGCGCACTGCATTGCCGTTTCGCTTATGGTGTGCAAGGATTCGCACCACCTTGTCGATTACACGGGTGACTCGTTCCGCGACCTTACGCGCATTGCAAAAATAAACGATGAAATGTGGAGCGAGCTGTTTTTGCTCAACCGCGACGAGCTGGTGAAGCAGATGGATCTTTTCTCCGAAAAGTTCGAGCTTCTGCGAAACAGCATAGCTAACGGCGACCGCGAAACCATACGCCGTATGATGCGCCTTTCGACAGAGCGCAGAAAATACTTTGATGTTAAAAAAGAGGATGATGAGTCATGAACATGGAATTCAAAAGAAAAATGCCTACGCCGCAGGCGATAAAGGAAATGTACCCGATAACCCCCGAGCTTGCCGAGAGAAAAAAGATCACCGATGTGGCGCTCAGGAAAATATTCACCGGCGAGGACGACAGACTGCTGCTTGTCATAGGCCCGTGCTCTGCCGATCGCGAGGACTCGGTGCTCGATTACATCTCGCGTCTGCGCACGGTTCAGGAGAAGGTTGCTGATAAGATACTCATCGTTCCGCGCGTTTACACCAATAAGCCCCGCACCACCGGCGACGGATACAAGGGCATGCTCCATCAGCCCGACCCGAACAGCTCGCCGGATATGCTGCGCGGCCTTATCGCGATACGCAAAATGCACATGAAGGTGCTTGCCGAAACCGGCTTTTCCTGCGCAGACGAGATGCTGTATCCCGAAAACCACCACTACCTGTCGGACATGCTCTCCTACGTTGCGGTCGGCGCAAGATCGGTTGAAAACCAGCTGCACAGGCTCACGGCCAGCGGCCTTGATCTGCCGGTCGGCATGAAAAACCCCACCAGCGGCGATCTTTCCGTTATGATGAACTCCATCACCGCCGCCCAGCATCCGCACACCTTCGTTTACTCCAACTGGGAGGTGCAGAGCAAGGGTAATCCGCTTGCACACGCAATTCTGCGCGGTTCGTCAAATAAATACGGAAGAACCATACCCAACTATCACTACGAGGATATTAAGATACTGTGCGAGCTTTACGCAAAAAGCGGACTTAAAAACCCGGCGGTCGTCATCGACACCAACCACTCCAACTCCGGCAAGCAGTGGGATGAGCAGCCGCGCATTGCAAAGGAAATTCTGCACAGCACGCGCCACTCGGACGATATCCTGCATCTGGTCAAGGGCCTTATGATCGAGTCCTACATTGAGGACGGCAACCAGAAGCCCGACGGCGGAGTTTACGGCAAGAGCATCACCGACGCCTGCATCGGCTGGGATAAGACCGAGAGACTTATATACGAGCTGGCAGACCTCAGATAAAACAACACACACGATAAATCGGAAAGGAGCAGCACCATGATAGCGAAGAAAATGCTTGCACTCGGCAAAAGCGATTCGGCAATACGCGCCATCGCAGCCTACGGCGACGCGCGCCGCAGCGAGATAGGCAGCGAAAATGTTTTTGATTTCAGCATAGGAAACCCCAATGTTCCGACACCCGAAAAGGTAAAAAACACGCTTATAGAGCTTCTCCAAAATGAGGAGAGCCTCGCTCTGCACGGATACACGGCAGCCCCCGGCGCAATGGCGGCGCGCAAGGCCGCCGCGGAGCAGGAGAGCAAAAGAGCCGGATATGATATACCGGCCGAGAGCATTTACCTGACCTCCGGTGCTTCCTCATCGCTGTCGATAGTCCTGTCGGCGCTGGTGTCCGAGGGCGAGAAGGTCGCGGTGCTCGCACCGTTTTTCCCCGAATACAAGGTGTTTGCCGAAAATGCCGGAGCGGAGATTCTGATAGTTCCGCCGGCAGGCGACGATATGCAGCCGTTCATGGCGGCGTTTGAAAACGCTGTCGAGCAGGGCGTTGCGGCGGTCATCATAAACTCGCCGAACAATCCCTCGGGTGCGATACTCAGCGAGCAGACGCTCAGGGTCATGTCCAAGATCCTTCAGGCCGCGCAGGAGGAAAAGGGAAAAAGCATTTACCTCATTGCCGACGAGCCTTACCGCGAGCTTGTTTACGGCGACGTGACCGTTCCGTTCGTGCCGAACATTTACCCCAACACGATCGTCTGCTATTCCTACTCGAAGTCCCTGTCGCTGCCGGGCGAGCGCCTCGGCTATATAATGGTGCCGCCCTGCGTCAAGGACAGCGCGGAGGTTTTCGCAGCCGTGTGCGGAGCCGGCAGAGCGCTGGGCTATGTCTGCGCGCCGAGCCTTATGCAGCACATGCTCGCGCAGTGCGCGGATGTCCGGCCTGATATCACGAGCTATGCCAAAAACCGCGACACGCTGTATGATGCCCTTTCCGGCATGGGTTTTGACTGCGTAAAGCCGGACGGCGCGTTTTATCTGTTTGTAAAAGCGCCCAAGGGCGACAGTGCCGGGGAATTTTGCGAAAAGGCCAAAAAGTTCGAGATACTGCTTGTGCCGTCTGACAGCTTCGGCGTTGCCGGCTATGCCCGACTTGCCTACTGCGTGTCCGAAAAGACGGCCGAAAATTCGCTCCCGGCGTTCAGAAAGCTTGCCGAAGAATACGGCCTGTAAATCGTAAATTAGTAAAAATTCCGCATCGAAAGATGCGGAATTTTTTTATTTACCCTGCCTGAGGCGGATGATGTTAAAGAGGTTTGAAAGCACTATGCATGCAAGCGAAGCGGCAAGCGGCCATGTGCCGTCGAATTTTCCGGTGAACGCTATGACGAGAAATATCACGCCTGCTACGGCAAGACCTACGCTTGCTATGATGAGCAGCTTGTTTAAAATATCCTTCATCACAGATACCTGAATATCTCGCTGCCGCGTGTGTTTATCCACTTAAGCTCCAGCGCGGATAAAAGCGCAAGCAGCACGACTGCGATGCACAAAAACACCGTCGAACCGATAACCGCGTACAGCAGGTAGTAGGCAATGCCGAGAACTGCCGCGATCACCCAGCCGCCGAACATCGCGATGAGAACACCTATGCTCTGCTTGACGGCGATGGCCTCGGTCTGCCAGTTGAGGTTGGGCTTTTTGAGGTTAATTATCAGACCGAACGCGGCTATAAACAGCGTGAACACCGGCGGCAGAATGACGCACAGCAGGCCGGAGACAAAATCGGGGCGGAACACGATGCAGATGCACGCGCTGCAAAACAGCTCGGGGATGACCGTAAAAAGCATGTGCAGCCTGAGCTTTGCGTGTAGGACAGCCTTGGGCTGCACAGGCAGCGACTGCGCTATCCAAAGTCCCTTGCCCTCAAGCGAAACGGAGGGCGCGGTAAGGTCGTTCATTGCGCCGAGGACGCACACGCCGAATGCAAGCAGGGCGGTGAAAAAACCGTCGGGAAGAGCGAACATTTCAAATATCGATACAATGTCCGCGCCCTTTATGAGCAAAAACACACCGGCAATGAGGAGAATCGGAGTGGCGAGGGCACAGTTGAGCATGTATGTCGGGCTTGAGAGCAGGTGGGAAAGCTCGCGGTGCAGAAGCGCGGAGGATGTGCTGCGCATTTTAGCCGTCTGCGAGCGGTATTCGCGCTTTGCAACCTTGTCGGAGGTCGTTGCGATCTTGATAAAGCTGTGCGCGAGAATGCGATAGGTGAGGATAAACAGCACGGCAACGGCAAGCGTTGTGTACAGCATCGACAGCCAGCCGCCTGCGCCGCAGTCGCCGATGATGTACAGAACATATGCCGAGTTCATGAGCTTTTCGCTGACGGTCACGGCGTTCAGGATAAGCTCCTCGATAAGATCATAGGCGTTAAAGCACACAAAGTAGTAAAGTCCGAAGAAAACAAGCGAGATGATAACGACGATGAGCGACTTGCTCTTGAGATGAACGCTTACCCTCGCGACCACCCAGCCGAGCAGGCAGGAGAGGATGAACACGAAAACGCTCACAAGAATCGTAAGCAGGATGCTGCCGAAAACTCCGGCGAATGCAGGCTTTGCGACGATGAAATAAACAATGATCGCCGGAAGCATGACAACGGCGCTGAACATTAACCCTATGAGGTACACGCCCATAAGGCGCGACAGAAGAATGTACTTCGTCGGCACGGGCAGCGAGAGCATAAGGTCGTTGTCCTTGGCCTTGTAAAGGCTTGAATATGTGTTGAAAACGCCGCCGAAAACGCCGAGAAACAACGCCATAAGCGTCATCATGTCAAAATACAGCCAGTCAAGTCCCAGACCGACAAAGGGTTTGCACAGCATGAAAGACATCGCAGCGAACATGCCGCCTATGACGACGATCATCAGCAGCGCGTACAGAACGATGAACAGGATGCTCGTCGATTTCGCGCGCGCCTTGCCCTTTTTGCGGTCGTAGAAAAAGCTGCTGTTAAGCTCGTAAAGCTGCTTTTTCAGAAGAATTTTCAGCATGACTCATCCTCCAGCTCAAGGAATACTTCCTCCAGACTGTCATCGCCCTTGACCTCGCTCATCGTGCCCGAGCGGATGAGCTTGCCGCCCTTTATGATGGCGACCTGATCGCAGAGCTTTTCGGCGACCTCGAGAATGTGGGTCGAGAAGAATATCGCGCCGCCCTCGTCGCACAGCTCGCGCATCATGCCCTTGAGAATGTGCGCGGCCTTCGGGTCAAGGCCGACAAACGGTTCATCCATGATGATGAGCTTGGGCGCGTGTATCCATGCCGAAATGATGGCAAGCTTCTGCTTCATGCCGTGCGAGTAAGCGGAAATGGGCTGAGCCAGATCCTTTGTCAGCTCGAAAAGATCTGCGTATTTTTCAATGCGAGCCTTTCTGTCCTCGGGACTTACGCCGAAAATATCGGCAATGAAGTTTAAGTACTTTATGCCCGTCATGTACTCGTACAGATCGGGGTTATCGGGAATGTAGGCGAGCACACTCTTGCACGCTATGGGATCGGCCTTGATCGAGATGCCGTTAATACGGATCTCGCCCTCGTCAAAATCGAGGATGCCGACAACGGATTTGAGCGTTGTTGTCTTACCGGCACCGTTATGGCCTATAAAGCCATAGATGGTTCCTGGGGCGATATGCAGGCTGAGATCATCGACAGCCTTTTTCTCGCCGTAGCATTTTGTCAGACCTTTGATATCGAGCATGTTTTATATCTCCTTTTCTAGGCGCGTTAAGGCATACAGTGCCGCTGAGCGCGTTAATTTCTTGTTTGTCATCTGTCGCCGTATCTCGGGCGGCACAGTGCGTTTATGAGAATGTAAATTGCCGTCACGACAAGCACCGACCCGGCAACGATCAGAAACATTGCAGGTTCTGATACGGCCTTGCCGGAAAAATAAATGTTGCAGTCGATGCCGTCGCGTATCGCATCGATGACCTGCGAGGGCACGCCGCTGCTGCCCATTTCGTCGAGCGCGCCGCGCATCCAGTGGTTATGCAGCAGGCTCGTGCCGTAGGTGCCGGGGAGGAACGACAGCGCCTTCTGAAGAGCAACGGGGAAGTTTGACATGGGCATATATGCGCCGCATACAAAGCCGTAGCCTGCGCTCACAAGCGTTCCGACGGCCGAAAGCTGCCCCTGAGTCGTGAGAAAATAGTGCAGGCAGGATGAAAGCGCCGTGCCGAACAGGGTGAGCAGGAAAACATCCAGAAGTATCAGCGCAATGTCGCCGCCGCTTAAAAACCATCCGCCGATCGCGGCGAGATATGCAAAGCATATGCCGCAGGTGACGAGACACACTATGAGCGTGACGAGTGCGGACGAGGCAAAGTAGCCCATTGCAAGCACGCTGCGTCTTACCGGCGTCACGGTGAGGTCGCGCACCGAACCCGTGACCTTATCCTGGATCATTAAGAGGTTCGAGCAGAACGCAATGGTAACGCAGCAGACCGCCAAAAGCGACGAGGCAAGCTGACCGCCGACAACGCCGTCGATGATGCTGTCGGAAAGCGCAAAGCCCTCGGGCAGCGCGGATAAAAAGCTGTCACGGTAGACGTTCGACAGGAACGTTACATAGAGCACCAGCAGTATCGCCGGAGTTATCAGCGAGGAAAAGAACATGCCCTTGTCTTTGAAAAAGAGCTTTGAGTTGCGCTTTGTTAGAATTAAAAGCGTTTTCATGAATCGCCACCTCCCGAAAGAGCCTTGCCGGTCACGGCGAGGAAAACATCGTCCATTTTGCCTTTGGTGATCTCATAATCGACAAAAAGCTCGGGATGCTCCGTTATGAGCTTTGTAGCCTGGGCGGTGTTTGGAACGGCCACCCTGTACGCATCGCGCAGAGCTTCGTATTCAAGCCCCAGCGCGCTCAGCGCCTCGGGCTGCGCTCCGTAGAAGGTTATGTAGTCGCCGGTGTAGGCGTTTTTCAGCGCAAGGGGCGTGCCCTCGGCTGCTATGCGGCCGCTGTCGAGAATAACGACATAGTCCGCGTCGGCGGCCTCCTCCATATAGTGCGTCGTGAGGAAAACGGTCATGTTCTCTTTCTCGCGCAGCGAGCGCACAACGCTCCACAGGAGCCTGCGCGTCTGCGGATCGAGGCCGGTGGTCGGCTCGTCGAGAATCAGGATCTCCGGCCTGTGCAGCAGAGAACGGGCAATGTCTATCCTGCGGCGCTGACCGCCGGAGAGCTTGCCGACGCTGCGGTCAAGAAGCTCGGAAAGCTCAAGAAGCTCGCACAGCTCACCGAGCCTTTTTTCAAACTCCGCGCCCGTTATGCCGTAAAGCGCGGCGCGGCTTTCAAGATTATCGCGCACCGACAGCGGCTTATCAAGCACACTGCTTTGGAACACGACGCCGAGCTTGCGCGTTATCTGCGCAATGTCGCGGTCGGCATCGTGGCCGCTTATGATGACGCTGCCGCTGTCGGCCTTGAGCTGGCCGCACATGATGGATATGGTCGTGCTCTTTCCGGCGCCGTTGACGCCGAGAAATGCGAAAAGCTCGCCGCGCCGCACATGAAACGAAAGATCGCTTACGGCCTTTATGCCGCCGAAGCTTTTATTCAGATGTGATATTTCAATTATATGCTGCTCCATATAAGCTCCTATCTCTTGCCGCCTTTGCGGACAAGAACGTTTTTAAATGCAACGATCGCGCCGTACAGAACGCCGGCGACGGCCCAGATATACCACAGCGTGCCGGGCTGACCGTTGCCGCTCGGACCAAAGCTGAGGTAGAGGAAAAGCGCCGTGACAACGAGCCAGTAGGCTGTGCTTATAGCGCCGAAAACCGGACTTTTGCGCTTGTTCTCGCGCGTATAGTCGCCCTCCTCGAGAAGCTTATCCATTGCCGCGTTGTAAACCCCTGCGCGGATAAAGGCATAGCAGCCGAACGAGGCAATAAGCAGAAGCACTGCGACGGAAATGCCTGCCCATATATAGGGCGCAGAAAACGCGAGGGAAGCGAAGATCGGCAGGACCGAGAGTATGCACAGCGCCGTTCCGACGGCGTTCAGGCGCGAATACTGCTCACCGAATTCCTTTTTGCGCTCTTTTACCATGCCTGCAACGCCGTATTCTGTCTCAAACTCTTCTTTTTCGAGAAATTCAAACTCGGCCGATGCATGACCTGTGCGGATGAAGATGACGACTGCGGCGGCAACGATGCAGAGCATAACGCAAAGCCCGATACCGGCCGCGGCGTCCTCGCTTATGCCGAAATAAGAGGACTCGCACGCACAGGCAAGCACGATCATGACGATCGGTGAGACGATGCACAAAAGCGTTGCAAGGGCTATCCTCGGCGCGGCTGCCTTGCGCAGCGCCAGATAATTTGACGCCTGTTCCATGCTCACGCGGCGCAGCGAGGTGCCGGCGTCGGCATCGGCGGAGGAAAACTCCTCGGTCTCAAGCTCGTCTTTTAAAAGATAGTCCGTCGTCACGCCGAAGAGCCTGCTCATCTGAACGATACGCTCCATATCCGGGATCGATTGCGCGCCCTCCCATTTGGAAACGGACTGGCGCGTTACGTTGAGCTTTGACGCAAGCTCATCCTGCGACCATCCGGCCTTTTTGCGTAGATTTATGATTTTGTCTGCGAGTATCATCTTGATATCCTCCTGTCGTGTTGAATATGCTCAGAAGGTAATATTTTTTGCGGTTGCAGGCTATAAAGCCGACCGGGAAATGTGTCAACCGGCGGTTGCTGTTGGTTGCGAAAGGCGTTAATATTGCGATTTTGACACTAAAGTACAACACAAGGGCAACAAAAAGGCAAACATGCACACATTAGCAGAGCTTAGCTCTCCTTATCAAAGCTCAGGGTGCTGAGCGGATCGACGTCGGCATCATCGCGCTTGACGGGGCGGATATCGGTTATGGCCTTGCCGCGCATGCCGGACTTAATAAAGCTCATGACGGCCATGAATTCGTTGCCAAGCATGCTTATAAGCTCATCCTCGGAAAAGTCGCACATGCCGGTGGCGCTCATTGCGCTCACCCCATAGGTGAATGTCCAGACGTATTGGAAAAGGAAACGGGCTTCCTCTGCTGTAAGTCCGTAATCATTCATGACAAACTCTATGCACAGCTTTGCCGTTTCGCCCAAAGAGTCGAATACGTCCTCAAAGCGCCGCGCCTGTGAGTTTTCGGCCATGAAAAGAAGCTGGAACAGCTTCGGCTGCTCCTTTGCGTAACGCAGCATGAGGATGCTGATGGCTTTAAACGACGGATAGTAGTCGCGCGCACGGCTGACGTATTTGTCATACCGCCGCATTGCTTCGACGCGGATAGCCTGCATGACCTCGTCCATGCTTTTGAAAACGGTGAATATCGGGCTTGACGAGCAGCCGAGCTTTTCGCCAAGCTCGCGCGCAGTGAGCGCCGCGACTCCGTCACGGCTTACGATATCGAGCGCGGCATCTATTATCTCTTCTTTTGAGAATTTGGGTTTCGGGGGCATTAAGATCTCTCCTTGAATTAAAACTGATGTTTTAAAACAAATGTTTTGCAACGATCGTTTTAGATTATATGAGCATTGCGGCGCATTGTCAATAGCTTTGCGGTGAAAAAATGATATTTTATTAACATTTTACAATGACAATACAATAAAGAAAAGGCATGTGCCGTGTGGCACATGCCTTAAATCTGTTTTTATCAGCCGCCGAAGACGGAGAGCAGGAAGCCTGCCGCGATAGCCGAGCCGATAACGCCTGCGACGTTGGGACCCATTGCGTGCATGAGCAGGAAGTTTGTCTTGTTGTACTTTCTGCCGACGTCCTGGGAAACACGCGCGGCCATGGGGACTGCGGAAACACCGGCAGAGCCGATGAGGGGGTTGATCTTCTTGCCGGAGGCGTAGTACATGACAACGCCGCCGAGCAGACCGCCGATGGTAGAGATGGCGAATGCGCACAGACCGAGGATGATGATCTTGATCGTTGCGCCGCTCAGGAAGTTCTGAGCGACCATCGTTGCGCCGACTGAGGTCGCAAGGAAGATGGTTACGATGTTCATCAGCGCGTTCTGAGCGGTATCCGACAGACGGTCGGTCACGCCGCACTCACGGAAGAGGTTGCCGAGCATCAGACAGCCGACCAGCGGAGCGGTCGAGGGCAGAAGCAGAATGACGAAGGTTGCGACAACGATCGGGAAGATGATCTTCTCGGCCTTGGAGACCTCACGCGCCTGCTCCATTTTCACCTCGCGCATTTCCTTTGTTGTGCAAAGCTTCATAAGAGGCGGCTGAATGAGCGGGATGAGCGCCATGTAGGAATACGCGGCAATGGCGATAGGTCCTAACAGATGAGGCGCAAGCTTTGTTGTTAAGAATATTGCGGTCGGGCCGTCTGCGCCGCCGATGATGCCGATGGAAGCGCCCTCGGGACCTGTGAAGCCCAGAGCGATAGCGCCGAGGAATGCGACGAAAACGCCGAGCTGAGCCGAAGCGCCGAGAAGCAGGCTCTTGGGGTTAGCCAGCAGCGGCCCGAAGTCGGTCATCGCGCCGACACCGAGGAAGATAAGCGAGGGGTAAATTCCGGCCTTTACGCCGATGTAGAAGAAGTCGAGCAGGCCTGCGTTCGCCATTACATGGCCGTAGCTGTGATAATAGGGGCTTGCCTCATCGAGGAATGCCTCCCACAGCTCGGGGTGATACAGCGCGTTCTCACCCATGCCAATGAAGTAGCTCAGGTTTGTCAGCAGGCAGCCGAAGGCTATGCCGCACAGCAGCAGGGGCTCAAATTTTTTGACTATGCCAAGGTACAGGAGCACAAAGGCAATGATTATCATGATGAGGTTTTTCCAGCCGCCGTCGGTGACGAAAAACGCGGCGAAGCCGGATTCCATCGAAAGCTTTTGGAGAGTACCCAGAATGTCCATCCGTTACCTCCTTATGCTATGACAACAAGAGGAGCACCGGTCTCGACTACTGCGCCCTTGGCCGTGACGATCTGAGCGACGGTGCCGGACTTGGTTGCGACGATCTCGTTTTCCATTTTCATGGCCTCAAGGACGATAAGCACGTCGCCCTCGTTGACCTTCTGACCCTGCGCAACATTGATCTTAAGAATGTT
>DKRV01000021.1:37526-43017 GCA_002472405.1 Clostridiales bacterium UBA7273
CCGCCGCCACGGGTGCGGGAGCGGCAGGAGCATAGGCCTCGTACTCATCGACGAGCATTGCCTTGCCCTCTTCGACCTCGACCTCGTAAGTTCTGTTATTTAAAGTTACCTTATACTTCATCTTCCTTGACCTCCTTGATGGAAATAAAGCGGAGCTGGTTAATGGGCTTGCCGAGCGTGTCGGCGACGATGGCCATTATCATTGCTGCGTCACGGGGATCGGTGTCATACAGCTTCAGCTCGCCGGCAGAGCCGGGAGCGGCAGGGACTTCGGGAGCCGGTGCGGTAGGGGCGGCAGGCACCGCCGCCTTTGCCTTGTTTGCGCGGCTGACCATGATCTTGCCCATTATAATAACGACGACCATCAGAAGAACAAGGCCGAAGAAAACGACAAGATAGCCCAGCAGAGCCGTAAGCGCGGCGTCGCCGAAGGAAATGTTTATCAGATCACTCATCGTCTAAACCTCCTCAGGCTTCGGTAATGGTGTAGCGGACGACCTTTTCCTCTGCCTCGCGGCGCTTTTCAAAGAAGTTCTCGGCAACCTGGGGGAATGCGATGTAGCTGAGGACATCCTCTTCGCACTTGGCGGTGTCGCCGAGGTGCTCGGCGGCCTTCTCATAGGTGTCGGTCGGAAGAGTGTCGGCATAGCGGCCCTCGATAGGCTTTTCGCCGTTGAGGATCTTTGCGCGGACTTCCTCGTTGATGGGAGCCGGAGTTCTGCCGTATTCGCCGCGGCAGTAGGCCTTTATCTCTGCGCCGACGTTCTTATAGCGCTCGCCTGCGAGCACGTTCTGAACCGCCTGCGAGCCTACGAGCTGGCTTGTCGGGGTGACGAGGGGAGGATAGCCCATGTCTTTGCGCACGCGCGGAGTTTCGATGAGCGCTTCCTCAAACTTGTCCAGCGCATTCATCATCTTCAGCTGACTGAGCAGGTTCGAGAGCATGCCGCCGGGTATCTGATAGGTCAGACACTGGGTGTCGGTGGTCATGGAGATGGGGTTGAGGGTGCCGTCGGCGAGGTAATCGTTGCGGATGGGCTTGAAGAAGTTTGCCATTTCTATGAGTATCTTCTCGTCAAGCGCAACATCGTAGCCAAGCTCTTTGAGCGCATAGTAAAGCGTCTCGGTCGCAGGCTGCGAGGTGCCGCCGGAGAAGGGGGATATTGCGGTGTCGATAACGTCCGCGCCGGCTTCGATGCCCTTGAGGTAGGTCATGAACGCAAGACCGGTGGTGCAGTGCGTGTGCAGAACGACGGGCAGGTCAACGGCGTCCTTGATGCCGGAAACGAGGTCGTATGCGCTCTGCGGAGTCATGATGCCGGCCATGTCCTTTATGCAGATAGAGCTTACGCCCATCTGCTTTAGCTCCTTGACCATCTCAACAAACTTTGCCGTCGTGTGCACGGGGCTTGTCGTGTACGAAATGGTGCCGGAGGCCATTGCGCCCTGCTTTATGGTCTCTTCAACAGCAACCTTGAGGTTGTCGGTATCGTTGAGCGCGTCGAAAATGCGGATGATGTCGATGCCGTTTTTGACCGATGCGCGCACGAAGCGGCGGACGACATCGTCGGGATAGTGCTTGTAGCCGAGGATGTTCTGGCCGCGCAGAAGCATCTGAAGCTTGGTGTTGGGCATTTTTGCGCGGATCTTGCGCAGACGCTCCCACGGATCCTCGTTGAGAAAGCGCAGGCAGACGTCGAAGGTCGCACCGCCCCAGCATTCAACGGAGTAGAATCCGGCCTGATCCATCTTTTCGAGGATGGGCTCGAACTTGTCATAGGGAAGCCTTGTCGCAATAAGTGACTGGTTTGCGTCACGAAGCACGGTTTCCGTAAACTGTACTTTCTTCATTTTTTCCTCCCAGAATTCAATTTTTTGCCTGCCGCGCAGACTAATGTTTAACATCATATATTATAATATAAAATTTTCTCAAATTCTATATTTATCTTAGGCAAAATTATAACAAAAAGCAGGCAGTCTAAACTGCCTGCTTTTAAAAATTTTTGGTTATTTTGAAGCCAAAGCCCTGTCGAGCCAGACACTTGCAACGTCCATTGCCGCCCAGAAACCGTCCTTTTCGCTTTTCTTGACGATGCGGTCACGGGACTTGACGGAGGGATCGGTGAGCTGGAGCTGGACGGATACCTTCGTGGCAACGTCAAGATCCTTGACCTTCTTGGTGTCCATGATCTGGAGCATGATGACATATTTATCGGACATGCTGCCGTAATAGACTATGTTTCCTGCGCGCTGCAGGGGATGACCTTTGTATTCAAGCGGTTTGTTTGCCAAAGTAATTCCTCCTTCTTGCTTAGAAGAGATCACGGAAGTTTGCGAAGATGTCATCGTTGCCGCCGGTGTTATCGCCGGTATTGCCGCCGGTGTTGTCATCCTCGTTCTTCTTGTTCTCTTCTTCCTGCTTTTTCTGCTCTTCCTCTTCCTTCTTCTGACGCTCTTCCTCGGTCAGAGCCTGATCTTCAAGCTCCTCGCGCGTTCCGAAGATGCCGGTCGGCGCACCGCCGTAGGATATCTTGAAGTCCTTATAGGGAAGATCGGCGTGGATGGAAGCCATGACCTTCTGCCAGATCTGCGTTGCGGGGTTGCCGTAGAAGGACATGTATTCGGGCGTATCGTATCCCGTCCAGACCGCACATGTGTAATACGGCGTGTATCCACAGAACCAGCGGTCCTTGTTCGCGGTCGTTGTACCGGTCTTGCCGGCAACGGGCATGTTGCTCAGGCGCGATTCATGGCCGGTGCCGTAGGTCGCAGCGTTGTTGAGCATATAGGTCATGGTGCGCGCGGTATCCTGCGAGAAGGCCTGAATGGTCTGCGGCTGATTATCGAGGATTATCTTGCCGCTGCGGTCCTTGACCATGGAATAGGTGCGCGAATAGGTGAAAACGCCGTCGTTTGCGAGGGCGGTGTATGCCTGCGCCATCTCGCGCACGGTCATGCCGTAGCTCGGCTGGCCGAGAGCCATTGCCGCATAGTCTGCGTCGGCATCGACAAGGCTCGTCACGCCGAGGCGATTGCGCAGGAAATCAAGCGCTGCCGAGGGCGTAAGCTTATCCATGATCTGCGCTGCAACTGTGTTCTTGGATTTCTGAAGCGCCGTGGCTATCGTGATGATACCGTCATAGGTGTTAGGCGAGTTTTTCGGATACCACGAGGTGTGCGCGAGCTGAACGTGAGTGTCATCGGCATCGAGCACCAGCGTCGTGGGGCTTATCAGTCCGTACTCGACGGCCGGGCCGTAGACCGCGATGGGCTTAATGGACGATCCGGGCGGTCTTGTGGTGCCGGTGGCTCTGTTGAGTCCGTAGCTGATCTTCTTCTCGCCCGTGCCGCCGGAGAGCGCCTTGATCTCGCCTGTGTACTGGTCGATGATGACGATGCCGCTCTGAAGCTGCGACTTTGTGCCGTTTTGAGCCTTGGGCAGCTGGTCAAGATTTGTGTAGATCGCATCGACCTTTGCCTGAATGTCCTTATCGATGCAGGCATAGATCTCGTATCCTGCGTTGTGGACAAGCTGGCTTGCCGCGACGCGGCTGATGCCCTTTGCCTCGGCAAGGTCGGTGATAACGTCAGAGAGGACGACTTCTTCGTAGTAGGTATAGGTGCTGGAGCTGCTGGGTGAGTTTTCACCGCGGACAAAGTCGAGCTCCTGATTTACCGCCTCTTCATACTCCGACTTGTTGATGTAGCCCTGCTTATACATCTCGCGCAGGACGTTTTCCTGACGTTCCTTATTGTTCTCAACGCTGTAGAACGGGTCGTAATAAGTCGGCAGGTTAGTTATGCCGACAATGGACGCGGCCTCGGCAATGGTGAGATCCTTTGCGTCCTTGCCGAAATAGGTCTGCGCCGCCGTCTGTACGCCGTAGCAGCCTTCGCCGAAATACACGGCGTTGAGATACCACTCGAGTATCTCCTGCTTATCGTATTTCTTCTCAAAGTCCAGCGCCTGGAATATCTCCAGAAGCTTTCGCTGAACGGTGATATCATCCTGCTGGGTGAGGTTCTTGATAAGCTGCTGGGTTATCGTCGAGCCGCCGAAGGTCGAGCCGCCGGTGAACATGTTAAGCGCCGCGTGCGCCGTTCGGAACCAGTCAACGCCCTTATGCGTGTAAAAGCGCTTGTCCTCGATGGCGACGAGCGCATCCTTCATGTGCTGAGGAATCTGATCCCCGTCCACCCAGATGCGGTTTTCGCTGCTGCTGACGGTCGTCAGCTTTTGATAATCTCCGTTTGCATCCTTGTAATAGATAATGCTGGACTGATTGAGCGTGAAATCGTTAAGATCCAGATCGAGGCTCGGCGTGATGCAGGTCTTTACATAGAATGCAAAGATGCACACGAAGATAAGCCCCGTCACGACGCCGATGAGCAGGATCGTTCCGATTATGCCCAAAATGCGGCCGGCCTTGCCGCTGCGTTTTTCGGTGCCGGGCTCCTTGGCAATATCCATTGGGTAACACCTCCTTGCGAGTGTTATGTGTCAAATCGTTATGAGCCGAGTAAAATATTCAATAGGCGCAATAATCTAATTTTATCTGAATTATCATTATATCATGTTATGTCAAGTAAGCGTGGATAATTTGTAAAGATTTCTCCGGCGCAGGTATTTGTTTTTGACGTATATGGAGATAATAAGATGAAAGGAGCGTGAAACAAAATGAAAAATACATTTAAAAAGCTGCTGCTGTGCTTTCTTGCCGCGGCGGCGGTGATAACGGGCAGCGCGGCGGTCAAGGGTATGGGCGATGCCGAAAAAGTCGAGCCTGGCAAAAGCTTAAATATCGCCGCGGCTTCAAAGCCGGGCTACTGCCTGCGCGACTGGCAGGGCTATATCGCCGTTTTTGAGGATGACTGCCGGACGCCGAAAACCGTAACCGATATCCCGACGGAAACGCTCAACAACGTTGACCGCGAAAAGCTCAGAACCGGCATCGAGGCCGGCACGCGCGAGGAGCTTCTGTCGCTGCTGGAGGATCTTAGCTCATAAGACTCTTGATTTATGAGCCTGTGTAGGGTAGAATAAGGACACAACAACACAGGAGGAAACAAACATGAGCAAAGAATTCGGCAATGATTTCATGACTATAATAGATGATGACGGCAACGAGTTTAACCTTGAGCTGCTCGATACTATCGATTACAACGGCGAGACGTTTTCCGCATTTCTCCCGGCGGATATGGACGAGGACGACCCCGATTACGGCCTTATCCTCCTGAGTGTCACCGAGGACGAAAACGGCGACGAGCTGTTTGAATCCATCGACGATGAGGAGAAGCTTGAAGAGGTTCACAATATGTTTATAACCATCTTCGAGGCCGAGGAAGGCGACGAGGAGTAAGACGAAAAAGCCTTCTCATATGTTCCGCAAAAGCGGAATATGATTTAAATGCTTAAGCTGACGAGAGTCGAACACGTATCGGTTTTGACGGGCAGATTTCCGCCCATGCTGCGTTAAAGCTCTTGACAATA
>DKRV01000006.1 GCA_002472405.1 Clostridiales bacterium UBA7273
TTTTGTTCAGGCAAGGCAAAGCTCGCGGAGAATACTGTCGTATTTTCAAGAGCTTTAACGCAGCATGGGTGAAAATCTGCCCGTCAAAACCGATAGCGGTTTGACTCTTGCCAGCTTACGCCCAAAAAGGCGGAGCAAGCACGAATGTCTTCGTTGCGACGGCTGGGTATACACAAAGTATGCCTACGCCGCCGTGCCTCGACCTCGCACTTGCTCCGTCATTTTTGGTGCTTTGCAGTTTTGAAACTGAGATTTCTTGCTCCTGCAAGGACAAAGTCACAGAGTATACTGACGTATTCTCAAGACTTTGGACACCGCAGGGGCGAAAAAGATCGTTTCAAAACCGTATATTTTATTGTATCAGCCGGCCTTGGGAGCTTTAAGCTTTTTTTGAATTATTCCTTGATCAGGCCGCGAGCCTTTATGTAGCTCAAGATGGTCTGAACCGTGCCCTCAACGCCGAGCTTGGAGCTGTTGATGCACAGATCATAGTTCTGCGCGTCGCCCCAGGTCTGGTCGCTGTAATACTTGTAGAAACTGGAACGATCCTTATCGACCTCTTTGATCTTTTTGCGAGCCTGAGCCTCGTCAAGACCCTGGCGCTGCTCAAGGCACTTGATGCGCGCATCGGTGTCGCCGAGGATAAACACGCTGACAACATCGTCTCTGTCGTTGAGGACATAGTCGGCGCAGCGGCCGACGAAGATGCAGTCTTCCTTGGATGCGATCTCGCGGATCGCGTCGAACTGTGCGGAAACTACCTCCATGTTCAGACGGAAATTCTCATTCAGACCATAGCCGCCTGCGTGCAGCAGGAAAGCGGACATGCGCTTTTCGTCGTATGCGTTAATGAGCTCGCGGCTGAAGTCCGAGTGCTTTGCCGCCTCGTCAACGATCTCTTTGTCGTAGCATTTGATGCCAAGCTCCTTTGCCAGAAGTCTTGCTATCTCTCTGCCGCTTGAACCGTGCTGTCTTCCGATGGTGATAATCATAATGACGCCTCCAATTCAATTTCTTTTGATGGTTTCATTATAGCACTCTTTGTGAAAAAATCAACATACATAAATAATTTTTCTTGCATATGTTTTTAGTATGATAAGAAAAAAACGACTGATCATGAATACCGCGCTCTTAACAGGCTCATCGCTTATAATGAGCCTTATCTCCATGTCGTTTCAGGTGTGGCTTGCCGGACGCATCGGTTCGGCCGGGATAGGTCTATATCAGCTGGTCGTGTCGGTATCGTTTTTGTGCACGACCTTTGCCGTTTCGGGCGTGAGGTTTGCCGCGACGCGGCTTGTTTCCGAAGAGATCGGGCGCGAGCGCGAGCAGGGAATAAGCGGAGCGATGCGGCGCTGCTTTGTCTACAGCACGCTGTTCGGGACTGCGGCGTTTTTCGTCCTGCGCAGCGGAGCGGAAATGATAGGCTTTTTGTGGATAGGCGATGCGCGCACCGTGCGCTCGCTGCGCATCATGGCGTATGCCATGCCGATGGTGTCGCTGTGCTCGGCCATGTCCGGCTATTTCACTGCCTGCGGCAGGGTGTGGAAGCCGACGGTGGTGCATTTTTTCGAGCAGATAATAACCATTGCGCTCGTCGCGCTTTTCCTTGCGCGCTCTCCGGCCGGGGATATCGAGAAAAACTGCTCCGCCGTCATGCTCGGAACGGTCTGCGGCGACGCGATATCCTTTGTCATGCTGCTGATGTTTTACCTCACCGACCGCGGCCGGCATCCGGGCGGCGGCAAAAACGAGCTGCACCTTACCTCGCGCATGCTGCGCATTGCGCTGCCGCTTGCGTTTTCGGCCTATGCGCGCTCGGCGCTGTCAACACTCGAGCATCTGCTCGTGCCGCGCGGACTTAAATCGGCAGGCTTTTCGGCCGATCGCGCTCTGTCCGGCTACGGGACGATACAGGGCATGGTTATGCCGATAATATCGTTTCCGGCCTGCTTTCTCATGGCGCTCAGCGAGCTTATGATCCCTGAGCTTACCGAGGCACAGATGCGCGGCGAGCGCGCCGAGATATCGCACACGGTGCGAAGCTTATTAAAAAAGGGCAGCGGCTATTCGCTTGCCGTTGCCCTTGCGATATTCATTTTTGCCGACAGGCTCGGCATTGCGGTCTATTCCTCGCCGGAGGCAGGGCATTTTCTGCGCCTGCTCGCGCCGCTTATTCCCATAATGTACACCGACATGCTATGCGACGGCTGCCTTAAAGGCTTGGGTCAGCAGATGTGGAATATGGGCATAAACGTGCTTGATGCGCTTTTAGGCGTACTGCTCGTGTGGAGAGTGCTTCCGGTGTATGCCCTGACGGGCTATATCTGCATCATTTACTTCAACGAATGCCTGAATTTTGCCCTGAGCATGCTGCGGCTCGGGAAGGTCATCCGTTCTTAGCCTTGCGCTCGGCAAGCTTTTTGTCGCCCTTGTGAAGCAGGGGAGATATGCGCTTGTAAAGCAGCATCGTCAGCACCGTTACTATAATGCCCTTTAAAAGGTTAAACGGAACGACGCAGAACAAAACGAGGGTGGATACACTGTTTATAGCCGAGTTTATGTCGCTGCCCATCTTGATTATCGCCTCAAGTGGCATGCCGAACAGTTCTGCGAAGGTCGGCAGCAGGTAAACCGCATTGAAAAGGCTGCCGAAGATCGTCATAACGAGCGTACCGGCGATCATGCCGATAAGCGCGCCGCGCTTGCTCTTTTTCATGTGGTAGATGCACGATGCCGGAAGAACGAACGAGCAGCCGACGACGAAGTTTGCAAAGTCGCCGACAAAGGCGGTCGTCGTACCCTTGAAAACGAGCTTAACGATGATCTTGAGAAGCTCCGCCACGACGCCGGACACCGGCCCGAGGTAGAACGTGCAGATCATAATGGGAATCTCGCTCAGGTCGATCTCGTAAAAGCTCGGCGCGAAGAACAGTGGTATCTCGATAAACATCAAAACGCCTGCCATCGCCGAAAAGATCGCCGTGTAAGCAAGAAAATGGGTACTGCCGAGCTTTTTGCGGTTTTTCATAACAAAGCGCTCAAACAGCAGCGCCAGCACGAACAGTGCCGCGAATATGCCGAGGCATTCGAGCACGAACGAAAGATTTTCACCTATCTGAGAGATAAGCTTTCCCATGGATATGTACCTCCGAAATTAAAAAATCACCCGAAAGAAAATATCTTTCAGGCGACGCAAAAAATCAAAGCGCACATCTTCTACCATCCAGACTATACTGTCGGTACCGGAATCACACCGGTTCATGCCTTTCGGCTCGCGGACTTTACCGCCGGTCGGGAAACGCTCCCTGCCCTGAAGATATCCTATTCGGTTGTGCCCTCATTATAGCGCTGCTGCATAAAATGTCAATACCCTTTTGACATTTTTCTTTAGATGCCTTACAATGGAAAACGGTGATGTTATGGAACACGGAAAAAGCTGCTGCTTTTCGGGACACCGGCCGTCGAAGCTTCCATGGGGCTATGACGAGTCGGATCCGAGATGCGTTGAATTTAAGGAAAAGCTGTCTGCCGTTATCGGCGCGGTGTACGATTCGGGGATAAAGCATTTCATATGCGGCATGGCGCTCGGCTGCGATATGTACTGCGCCGAGGCCGTCATAAGACTCAAAAAAATGCATTCGGATGTTACGCTTCAGGCTGCTGTTCCGTACAGGGGGCAGGCTGATAGCTGGAACGAGTATAACCGCCTGCGATACGACCGCATCGTTGATAATTGCGACGAGGTGACTGTGCTTGCCGAGAGCTACAGCCCGGCATGCATGGCTATACGAAACCGCTTCATGGTAGATAATTCGAGCGTCCTTGTCGCCTGCTACGACGGCATGTCCGGCGGAACGTGGAACACCATCCGCTATGCGCAGAAAAAAGATATTGAAGTTATCCAGCTTCCCATAGAATAGCTTCTGTACGGCGCGTAGCCCTGAAAAAAGCTGCTTTCTGCCGATTTTTTTAATGTTCGGGATGTTTTGACAGATGAATGGACTTTGCCGCGCTGCGGAGGCAAATTACTGTTGCAATCGGCCGGGCTTTTTGTTATAATAAGCCCCATTATTGAAATTCAAACTATGCAGAATGAGGTTCAAGCATTGAATACGAGTGAAAAACGGCCGAAGTATTCTCCCACAAATAAAAAGCAGTCGGCAGTTGATATAGTTATTAACAAAATAGTTGACGATGTTCTCACGGGACATTACAAGCCCGGCGACAAGCTCCCGACAGAGATGCAGCTTGCCGAAATGATGTCCATGAGCAAAAACACCGTGCGCGAGGCAATTAAAATACTGGTGGCCTACGGAGCCGTCGAGATACGCCGCCCGGAAGGAACCTTCATCACGCATTCGTTTACGCCCAAGATGCTCAACCCCGTCATTTACTCGCTTCTTTTCAGCAAGAGCAATGCCGATGATCTTCTTGGCCTGAGACGTATGATAGACACGGGCGTGTTCCTGCTTATCATAGACAGAGGCCTTGATAAGGAGAACGAAGCGGCGCTTGAAGCGCAGCATAAGTTCTATTCTTCACTTGTGCTCAGTCGCGATGCGGATATCGACATGATAGCGCGCGAGGATATATGCTTCCATCAGATGCTTGCAGCGGCCACGAAGAACGAGCTTGTCAAAGTGTTCCACGACTATGTGGCCGATCTTACGGCGGAGTCGAGAGTGCGTGCGATAGAGATGTGCCGCAGGGATGATAACATGCAGTATCTCGTCGATGTTCACAGAGCAACGCTGGATCTGGTCGAGCGGAAATCGAAATACTCCCTTGAAGAGACGATTGATTTTAGTTATATTTACTGGAAAACGACTTATAAATTATAAACATTGCACAAAAGTCAACTGTTAAATTCATAACAGTTGACTTTCTTTTTTGCAAATAGTACAATTAAGGCAATGAACACCCAATGTTCAACTTTGGGAGAACTGATTTGTGACAATTATGGCTGCATGCAGCCGGAACGGAGGAGCAAATGCAAAAGGAGAAGCTTGAATTTCTCAAGGAAAAGGCAGCCGAACTGCGAAAAGATGTTATTACAATGATCTACGAGGCTCAATCCGGACATCCGGGAGGATCTCTTTCAGCGGCCGATTTCGTTGCGGCGCTGTACTTCTCAGAAATGAAAGTTGATCCGAAAAACCCGAAATGGCCCGACAGAGACCGCTTCGTGCTGTCAAAAGGACACGCATGTCCGATACAGTATGCGGCGCTTGCAGAACTCGGATTTTTCGATAAGTCGGTTCTGAGCACTCTGCGTAAGGAAGGCTCAATACTTCAGGGACATCCGGATATGAAAAAGTGCCCGGGTATAGATATCTCCACCGGCTCGCTCGGACAGGGATTTGCCTGCGGCGCAGGTATGGCGCTTGCTGCAAAGCTCGACGGTAAGGACTACCGTGTGTTTGTCGTCATAGGCGACGGCGAAAGTCAGGAAGGCGAGATCTGGGAAGCTGCTCAGGTCTGCAACAAGTATATCCGCGTGCTGCGAGCGCTCGTCGCCTGAAAGAACGCTTATCACAAAGCTCCAGCGCGAAAGAAGCCTGCTGAGATCCCTTTCGCCCGGCTTTTGTGCAAGAAATGTGCGCAGCATCAAAAGCACACGGCCGACGTCGTTGTGGACATGTATTTTCGCCGAAAGTATCTCGTCGTCGCGTATAACGGTTTGCAGCTCGCGGCTGTATGACCTGAGCCTTGCGCCGACGCCGGCAAGGCGGCGGTTGCGGTCGGTAAGCTCAAGGCTGAGCCTGTATGGCTCTGTCACGTTCAGCGCAAGCAGCTGCTCGATCGTGCAGCCCTGCACGATGTGAGTGCTGCGGCGAAACTCCCACACCGTTTTGTCCGGCAGCTCTACCGCAGCTGTCGGCTCGGTGCGCAGCAGCCGCGCGCAGGTCGGGTAATCGCCGGAATGCAGCGTTTTTATAAAACAGGCTGCGTCCATAAGACCGCTGCCGGTTATCTGTGTGCAGATGCGGCTCATCTGCATGTTGACGAGCATAGGCTGCCCGGTTTCCATGAAAAAGCACACACCCTCGGGAAGCGCGTCAAGGCACTCCTTGACCGAGACCGGGGTCAGCTGCTCAAATCGCCATCTGCGCAGCCGCCGAAGCAGAAATACCTCGGCTGCGCCTATTAAAACCACCGTCAGTACTATCACCGCAAGGGGCACAGATCCGATAGCTGCGGCAAATTTGTCCTGCGTTTCGGAAAAGAAGGTATCCTCCATGAGCTGCTGGATAAGCAGCAGCGCAGCGGAGAGCAGCGCAAGAGAAAGCAGCGTCCTCTTATCCGCGCGGAGAGCGCATGCGCACACCAGACCGTACAGCGCCAAAACGCTCAGCAGCAGCGTTGCCGCCCCGAGCAGTACATATAAATGATACGGCGTTTGGCAAAATGGGATCACGCTCCTGCACCCCCTTTCGGAAAGCGCAGATGCAGCAGCTCCGAGCCGTCCTCGCACGTCACCGACAGGCTGCCGCCCTCTGCGGCAATTTCGCCGGCGAGGATATCTTGCGGAACCGACACCCCGGCTATCTCCAAATTGAGCTTCAGGCCGCCTGCCGAGCGCAGGTTTACGGACACGGCCTCAACATCGTCAAAGTACTCCTCCAGAGCCGTTTCAAACAGCCGGTATGCCAGCAGGATATGCCCGGAGGGGATAGCCGTGTCATCCTTGTATTCGCCGCAGGCTTCTATTCCGCACAGGCGAATGTACTCAAGCGATTCGGTAAGCGCAAGGATCAGCTCGCGCGCAGGAAGCGCCGCCTGCTGATGCGACAGAAGCAGCAGATTGCACCGGCGCTTTATGTAAGCGGTCAAAACGGCCGCGTGCTTGAGAAGTTTTTCCGTCTCAGGGCAGTCTGCCTTTGCAAGAGCCAGAAGCCTGTTCACCCGATGCAGCTGCGGCGCAACGTCAAGCTCAATGCCGCCGTACAGCTCGGCCTGCTACTCTATGCGCAGGCGGCGCTCCCGAAGCTCGTTTTCGCCCTCAAGCATGGAGTTTTCCTCCGAGAGCACATCGCCGAGATCCTCAAGCCGCGCATTTAAAAGATTTATTTCAGTCATGTCCGTCGTCCAATAGCCCCAGCCGCCGTGAACGGTGCGGCTGTTGAGCATCAGATCGCCGTCCCTGAGCCGGAGCGGCTGCAAGGCCGCCCGGCGCACGTCATCAACGGACACGGGAACGCTGTTTCGCGTCGGGTATTGCAGATTGCCGCTACGGCTGACAATGCCGCCGCCGAGATCCGATGCGCACCACAGCTCGTAGTAGTTATCGTTTGTCGGCAGCAGACGGGCAAGGATAAGCCCCTCGAGAAATGCTGCGCAGACAAAGCACACGGCCTCCGGCATTTTATAAAGGTATGCCAGTATCCCGCCCGGATGCAGAATATAGCTTATCGTGTAAACTGCTCCGAACGCCAAGGGCAGAAGCGGCATCCACAAATTTTTCCGCATGCCGGGAACGGCGCAGCGCACAAGCGAAACCGCCAGCATTGCGGCAAAAAGCAGTGCCATCCAGAAAACCGCGGCAAAATAGAGCGGTCCGTGCCTGTATGAATCGTTCGCCCATCCGTCAAGGGGGATAAACGCCAGACTGTGCAGATCGTTTGTCAGAACGCCCAGCACGATAAGTGCGGCAGGCAAATACAGCAGCAGCCAGCGCCGTGCTATCGGCTGATCTATGGGCTTGCCGATGTGCAGCACGGCAAAAAACATCAGCAGCGGCAAAAATGTTTGCGGCAGGTAATACAGATACCAAACATATCTGCCGACTGCGGAGGCCGCAGGCAGAAACTGATACTTGAGCGTGCGCAGAGCGAGAAAAAGGACGATCATTATGCCCACCCATGTGAGATATTTGCGCTCCTCCGGCTGGACAAGGCGCTGCCTTACCTGAACCGTCCACAGCAGCGCGGCGGTAAGCAGATCCGCCGAGATCAGAGTGCCTGCCAGGAAAAACTCCCGAAACTGCGGCAGACGCAGCGCTCCTGCAAAAATTATAAGGCCTGCGCATATCGCGTCGGCCGCTTTTGTTGTGCGGCTGCTTTGCATTCCGATCCACCTCCTGCCCGAAAGCGCACTGATGCAAACAGTTTAGCATACCGCCGCCGCTCTCGCAAGTTTGCAGGCTGTATATTAAAAACGGCGGAAGAGAGCTTTTTGCAAGAGTCTCTTCCGCCATGCGTGTTTTTTATGCATTTCGCCTTATCTTTTTGAAGAACAGGAAATAGACAAGGACGATGTTTATTAAGATGTTGAATATGTCCGGGTCGCCGAACATGAGGAAATTCAAAACGACCGAGGCCAGGACTATGCCGGCGGAAATGAGCTTTCCCAACGCTCCGGGCTGCTTTGCCATCCGGGCAAACCAGGCAAGCACCGGGGTGCACAGGGCAAACACCGTCCAGCCGATTATGAAGCTTCTGCCGTAAACGCCGTGGCTGATTATGGCTACCGCATAGTAGGTAAGCAGCATGCCGAGGCAAAACGGCAAAATGTTCAGAGCCGCGGCCTTTTTAGTCGGACTGTAAATGGCGATGAGCGTGCCTAAAAGTATCCACACCGACATCTGCGAAAAAATTTCGCCGAGGTTCTCGCAATAGATATCCATAAGCCTTGCCGCCGTGCCGATAACAAGACCGCAGACGAGCATTCCAAAGGGATTTAAAAGCTTCTTCATTACTTGGCGATGAAAATATTATCCTCGCCGATATCCGCGAGCGTGGGAGTGCCGCACATGTTCATCGTGTCGCGCAGCTGGGAAACTATTCTGTCCATATAGACCTTGAAGCCCTCCTCGCCCTCGGCGTAGATGAAGGGAACGACGGGACGGCCGATGAGCACCGCGTCCGCGCCCAGACCGATGGCCTTGAACACGTCAACGCCGCTGCGGATGCCGCCGTCAACGAAGATCTTGACCTTGCCCTTGACGGCCTTTGCGATAGCAGGCAGGACCTCCGCAGTCGCCGGGGTGCAGCCCTGAACTCTGCCGCCGTGGTTTGAAACGACGATGGCGCTCGCGCCGGCCTCGACTGCCTTTTCGGCGCCCTTTACGGTCATGATGCCCTTTATGATAAACGGCTTGCCTGCGTAGTCGATGATCTCGCGCATCTCGTCAACGCTCTTCGAGCCTGCGTTGGGGCTGAGCTTTTTGAGGAAGGGCAGACCGGCACCGTCAACGTCCATCGCAACGGCGAACACGTCGTGAGCCTTCACATAGTCGAGCTTTTCAAAGACAACTTCCTTGTTCCAGGGCTTTATCGTCGGGATGCCGATGCCGCCGATCTTGCTCATTTCGTCAACCGCGTCGGGAATGAGCTTGGGGAACTCGCCGTCGCCGGTCATGGCACATATGCCGTAGTTTGCCGCAGAGTTTATAAGCACGCGGTTGTATGTGATATCGTCGTACTTATCGCCATAGTGCAGGGGCAGAGCGCCGAGCGGAGCGATGAACACGGGGGCGGAGAACTTCTTGCCGAACAGCTCGAAGGATGTATCCACATCGGCATTTGGGCAGAGCGTGTCCATGTTGACGAATATCTCCTGCCACTTGTCGTAGTTGCGCGCGGCGGTGTTGCCGGGCAGCTTGCTGCCGGGACCGGGGACGCAGTTGCCGCATGCTCTGCCGTTGCACACCGGGCAGGCCTTGCAGTACGGACCCATAAGGCCGGCTGCTTCCTTGAGAATTTCGTTGTAATCCATAATTGTACCTCCTGTATATATTGTAACTTCCTATTATATCAGACGCCGGTAAGATCAAAATCCGGGATCATGTCATCGGTTGCCGAGCACGGCTCCTGCCAGAAGCCGTTTTCAATTCCGCGCATGGTCATATATTCGACAAGAGCATCGTTTGTCTCTGCGGAGACGGTCTTCTGAAGCTCCGGAAAGCGCTCGGTGTTCGGCATGGGTGTATATTGCGCCATGAGGGAAAACAGAATATCATCGCCGGGGAAATTTTCGGCAACGAAATCTATGACCGCGCGGCTGTTATCCTCCGCTCCGGGCAAAATGAGGTGGCGGATAAGAACGCCGCTTTGCAGCATGTCCTCATCATCGAGCAAAAACGGCCCGGTTTGACGGAACATTTCGCGTATCGCCGCCTGCGCGATCTCCGGATAATCGGGCGCTGCCGAGTAGCGCCTTGCAAGATGCGCGTCCATGTATTTAAAGTCCGGCATATATATCCGCACAAGGCCTTCGAGCTTTTTTAAGCTCTCAACGCTGTCGTAGCCCGAGCTGTTCCACGCAATGGGGATGCGGAGCTTAGCCCTTTGGAGGGCCGCGACTATCGCATCGGTGTAATGCGTCGGCGTTACGAGGTTAATGTTGTGAACGCCCTTGTCCTGAAGCTCGAGGAAGATATCCGCAAGGCGATCGACGGAAACCGTTTTGCCGAGCTTTGAGCGGCTTATCTCATGGTTCTGGCAGAAGACGCAGCGCAGATTGCAGCCGGAAAAGAACACCGTTCCGCTTCCGCGCTCGCCGCTTATGCACGGCTCCTCGCCGTAGTGCGGAGCGGCCCTGGCTATGCGCGGCAGGGCAGGGCTTGCGCACACTCCGCCCGGCTCGTATTCACTTCTTTCGGCGCCGCAGCGGCGCGGACATACGTTGCAGATCATTTTTCGCCTCTGAAAACAGTTTCAAGATGTGCAGAATGCCGATTTGATGCTCACTTACGGCACCCGTTGAAGATAAAAGTTGTCAAAAATGCAACAAATCTTAAAAAACTCAAAAAAGTTCATCTTTTTCGAGGAAAATGTGCTAAAATATACGCGTAAAAGAGATATTTGATAACGAAACGGGATAAGATAATGCTTAATATAGTTCTTCTCGAACCGGAAATACCGCACAATACCGGCGCAATTGCCCGAACCTGCGCGGCAACGGGCGCAAGACTTCACCTTATAAAGCCTCTGGGCTTTGATATTTCCGACAAAGCAGTCAAGCGCTGCGGCCTTGACTACTGGCACCTTGTCGATATAAGCGTGTATGAAAATCTCGATGAATACCTCGAGAAAAACGGCGACGATAACCTTTGGCTCGCAACGACAAAAGCGCCGCACGCATACTGCGAGGCCGATTTTTCGACCGATTGCGTCAGCATAATGCTCGGCAAGGAGACAGCAGGTTTGCCCGAGGAGCTTCGCATGCAATACTATGACCGCTGCATACGCATCCCGATGGTAAGCGCCGCGCGCAGCCTCAATCTTTCAAATTCGGCCGCGATACTGGCCTATGAGGCGCTGCGTCAGCAGGGCTTCCCCGGACTTCTGGACATCGGCTCCATGGCCGAATCATAACAGTTATTTATTAATTTTTCAATACCGAGTCGGAATTTCCCGACGGAAAGGAGCTTTATCATGAATTACAACAAGAAAAGCGTGCTCGATGCGGATGTTAAGGGCAAGAAGGTGCTTCTGCGCTGCGACTTTAACGTTCCCCAGAACAAGGAGACAGGTGAGATAACAAGCGATAAGCGCATTGTTGCCGCCCTGCCTACCATCAAGTATCTGCTGGATAACGGCGCTGCCGTCATCGCATGCTCCCACCTTGGCAAGCCCAAGGGAGAGTGGAAGGAAAAGCTCACTCTCGCACCTGTTGCAAAGCGCCTTTCCGAGCTGCTCGGCATGGACGTGATCTTTGCAAAGGACATCATCGGCGAGGATGCGCAGGCAAAGGCCGCCGCTTTGCAGCCCGGCCAGATCATGCTGCTTGAGAACCTCCGCTTTGATATCCGCGAGGAGAAAAACGGCGACGATTTCGCAAAGGCGCTCAGCGATATGGCAGAGCTTTATGTCTCCGACGCATTCGGCACCGTTCACCGCGCTCACGCCTCCACCGCAGGCGTTGCAAAGTATCTGCCTGCATATGCCGGCCTGCTCGTTGAAAAAGAGCTGTCGGTCATGGGCAAGGCGCTCGACGATCCCGCGCGTCCCTTCGTCGCGGTCCTCGGCGGCGCGAAGGTCTCCGATAAGATCGGCGTTATCAACAACCTGCTCGACAAGGCCGACACCGTGATCATCGGCGGCGGCATGGCCTATACATTTATTAAGGCAATGGGTCACGGCATCGGCAACTCCCTGCTCGAGGCCGATAAGCTCGACTATGCGCTTGAGATGATCGCAAAGGCAAAGGAAAAGGGCGTTAAGCTCCTGCTGCCCGTTGACACCGCGATCGGCAGCGAGTTCAAGGCCGACTGCGAGAAGAAGATAGTCTCCGTTGACACCATTCCCGACGGCTGGATGGGTATGGACATCGGCCCCAAGACCGTTGAGCTTTTCTCCGACGCGATCAAAAATGCAAAGACCGTCGTTTGGAACGGCCCCATGGGCGTTTTCGAGTTCGAGGCATTTGCCGAGGGCACCAAGGCCGTTGCAAGAGCGCTTGCCGAGTCCGGCGCGATCAGCATCGTCGGCGGCGGCGACAGTGCGGCTGCCGTTGAGCAGCTTGGCTTTGCCGATAAGATGACCCACATTTCCACCGGCGGCGGCGCTTCCCTCGAATTCCTTGAAGGCCGCGAACTCCCCGGCGTTGCATGCCTGCTGGATAAATAATATACGTGGAGGCTGAAACAATGAATACAAAATACAGAAAGACGATTATAGCCGGCAACTGGAAAATGAATATGCTCTCTTCGGATGTTAAGCCCTTCATCGAAGAGCTCAAGCCCCTTCTGCCGAAGATAAAAACCTGCGAGACGGTGCTGTGCGTTCCTGCGGTGAACGTTGCGGCAATGCTCAAGGCCGGCAAGGAAGCTAAGATCATGACCGGTGCGCAGGATGTGTCGAAGTTTGAAAAGGGCGCATACACCGGCGAGGTCTCGGCCTCGCAGCTTGAGGATATCGGCGTCAAGTACTGCATAGTCGGCCACTCCGAGCGCCGCCAGTACCACGGCGAGGACGATCTCCTTATAAACGCAAAGACCCGTGCTCTGCTCGAGCACGGCATAAACCCCATCATCTGCGTCGGCGAAAGCCTTGAGCAGCGCGAGATGGAGCTTACCATGGCGCACATCAACTATCAGGTCCGCGCTGCGCTGAGCGGAGTTGACGCTGCGTCGCTGCGCCGCTGCGTCATCGCCTATGAGCCTATCTGGGCCATCGGTACCGGCAAAACCGCGACCAGCGAGCAGGCCGAAGAGGTCTGCCGCGAGATCCGCGCTATAATCCGCGATATGTACGGTGCGCGCGCAGCACGCGGCGTGAGCATCCTCTACGGCGGCAGCATGAATGCCAAGAACGCAGCCGAGCTTCTGGCTCAGCCGGATGTTGACGGCGGCCTTATAGGCGGCGCATCGCTCAAGCCCAATGATTTTGCGACCATTATTGCCGCAACGGGGGAAGCAAATGAGTAAGTGCGTTCTCGTTATTATGGACGGCTTCGGCATAGCGCACGAGGGCGGCGGCAACGCCATAAGCATTGCCAAAAAGCCGAACCTTGACCGCATATTTGCCGAAAATGCATATACGCAGCTGTCCGCCTCCGGGCTTGACGTCGGTCTGCCCGAGGGGCAGATGGGCAACAGCGAGGTCGGCCACACGAATATCGGCGCAGGCCGCGTCGTGTTTCAGGATCTGCCGCGCATAAACAACGCCATAGCAGACGGCAGCTTTTTTGAAAACCCGGCCTACGTCAAGGCAATGGACGATGCCAAAGCCGCCGGCAAGGCGCTGCATATCCTCGGCCTTTTGTCCGACGGCGGCGTACACAGCCATATAAATCACATATTTGCCATCCTCGATATGGCCAAAAAGCGCGGCCTTGAAAAGGTCTATGTCCACTGCTTCCTCGACGGACGCGACGTTCCGCCGAGAAGCGCCGTTGAGTATGTAACAAAGCTCAACGACAAGTGCGCCTCTCTCGGCAATGCGAAGATCGCAACTGTTCAGGGCAGATTCTACGGCATGGATCGCGACAAGCGCTGGGACAGAGTCGAGGCAGGCTACAACGCCATCGTCTGCGGCGAGGGCGCAGTAAACCCCGACCCAGTGAAGGCGGTCGAGGACAGCTACGAGGCAAACGTATCCGACGAGTTTGTTAAGCCCGTTGTCGTGTGCCCCGAGGGCGTCGTGAACGAGGGCGACAGCGTGATCTTCATGAACTTTCGCCCCGACCGCGCACGCGAGATGACCTGGGCGCTCACTCTGCCGGAGTTTGACGGCTTTGTGCGCAAAAAATGCGTGTATCCGCTGAGCTTTGTCTGCACAGCGCAGTATGACGAGGCGCTGACCCTGCCGATAGCCTATCCGCCCGAGAAGCTCGAGAGCACGATCGGCGAGATCGTCTCGGCAAAGGGCTTCAAGCAGTTCCGCGTTGCCGAGACCGAGAAGTACGCGCACGTCACGTTCTTCTTCAACGGCGGCGTCGAAAAGCCCTGCGAGGGTGAGGAGAGATGCCTTGTCCCGTCGCCGAAGCAGTTCCCGACATACGACCTCATCCCCGAGATGAGTGCTGCCGCCGTTGCGGAAAAGTGCGTCGAGGCAATAAAGAGCGATGAGTACGAGATGATCGTGTGCAACTTCGCAAACTGCGATATGGTCGGACACACAGGCGTTCTCGACGCTGCCGTGAAGGCCGTCGAAACGGTCGATGAGTGCATGGGCAAGGTGTATGAGGCGGCAAAGAGCATGCCCGATACGGTCCTCTGCGTCACCGCCGACCACGGCAATGCCGACTGCATGATAAATGCCGACGGAAAAATTAATACTCAGCACACTACCAATCCCGTGCCTTTTGTGGTATGCTGTGACGGAGTTAAGCTGCGCGAGGGCGGCCGCCTTTCGGACATCGCCCCGACAATGCTTGACATTATGAATATTGAAAAACCCGATGTGATGAGCGGAAGCTCGCTGATAATCAAATAAAAGGAGATTGTGAATCATGAAGCAGTATTTTGAGATCGTTGACGTTATGGCAAGAGAGATCCTTGACTCTCGCGGCAACCCGACCGTCGAGGTCGAGGTCACCCTCGATGACGGCACCGTCGGCCGTGCAGCCGTTCCCTCCGGCGCATCCACCGGCATGTACGAAGCATGCGAGCTGCGCGACGGCGACAAGAGCCGTTACGGCGGCAAGGGCGTCAGCAAGGCAGTTGAGAACGTAAACGGCGAGATCGCCGAGGCCATGGTCGGCCTGAACGTCCTCGATCAGCCCGGCATCGACAAGATGCTCATCGAGATAGACGGAACCCCCAACAAGTCTCGCCTCGGCGCAAACGCCATCCTCGGCGTATCGCTTGCATGCGCACGCGCAGCAGCCGAAGCCACCGGCCAGAGCCTTTATAACTACATCGGCGGCGTGAACGCCAAGACCCTGCCCGTTCCCATGATGAACGTTCTCAATGGCGGCGCACACGCTACCGGCTCGAACGTCGATATCCAGGAGTTCATGATCATGCCCGTCAGCGCAAAGAGCTGGAAGGAAGCACTGCGTATGTGCGCAGAGGTTTTCCATGCTCTGAAGAAGGTCGTTCCGGCATCCGGCGTTGGCGATGAGGGCGGCTATGCTCCCAACCTCGATTCCGACGAGGACGCACTCAAGGCTCTTGTCGCAGCCATGGAAAAGGCCGGCTACAAGCCCGGCGAGGACTTCAAGATCGCGATCGACGGCGCAGTTTCCGACTGGTACAACGAAGAGGATAAGTGCTACCACCTGCCCAAGCGCGGCACCGTCATGACCAGCGAGCAGATGGTCGATATGTGGGAAGGCTTTGTCGATAAGTACCCCATCATCTCCATCGAGGACGGCATGGGCGAGAACGACTGGGAAGGCTGGCAGCTTATGACCAAGCGCCTCGGCCACAAGATCCAGATCGTCGGCGACGACCTGTTCGTCACCAACACCGAGCGCATCAAGAAGGGCATTGCCCTGGGCGCTGCAAACGCAGTCCTCATCAAGGTCAACCAGATCGGCACCCTGACCGAGACTCTCGACGCTATCCAGATGGCTCACCGCGCAGGCTGGACGGCAGTTGTCTCCCACCGCTCCGGCGAGACTGAGGATACCACCATTGCCGATATCTCCGTCGCCGTCAACGCAGGCCAGATCAAGACCGGCGCACCCAGCCGCACCGACCGCGTCTGCAAGTACAACCAGCTGCTCCGCATCGAGGACGAGCTGTTCGATGTCGCTCAGTACCCCGGCATGGACGCATTTTTCTCCATCAAGTAATTAAATAGCCGCAACTTCTCCCGGAGGGCAAATAATATCACCGGATTGAACGGACGGCATAACGAAGCTTTCAGCGGAGTGGCTCAGCGTCAGCGGTGCCGCTCCGTTATTATATTTTGCATGGCTGTATGCATGTATGCAGGTCCTCTTAAGTGCAGCAACACCCCCTGATGCTGTTATTCCTCATCAGGGGGTGCATTTTTTATTTCGTCAGATATTCGTACAGATCGTCGGCGTTTTCGGCGACGTAGACCGCGCCCTCACGCTCAAGCTCGCCCGGCTCCGCGTAGCCGAAGCGAACTCCGATGCACTCAACGCCGCATTTCTTTGCACCGATAACGTCGTATTTCCTGTCGCCGACCATGATTGCCTCGTCGGGAGAAATGCCGAACTGCTCAAGCGCGTATTCTATGACCTCCCACTTCTGGCCGCGCTCGCCGTTGAATTCCGAGCCGCAGACGAGGTCGAAATCATCCTGCATACTGTACTTTTCGAGTATTTTCTGCGCAAAAACGCGCGGCTTGCTTGTTGCAACGGCAAGCTTGATTCCCTTTGCGTGCAGCTTGCCCATAAGCTCATGCATTCCGGGAAATGGTGAGCACTCCTCCCAGCCGATCGGCGTGTAGCGCTCCCGGTAAAATTCCACCGCCCGATGCGCAGTCTCCTCATCCATACCGTAGCGCTGAGAAAACATCTCGTCGAGCGGAGGGCCGGCAAAGCACATAAGCTCGCTCGTTTCCGCATGTATCCCCATCTTGCCAAGCGCGTACTGAACGCTTTTGGTTATACCCTCGGCAGAGTCAAAAACAGTGCCGTCAAAATCAAATAAAACATAGTTTTTCATTTCTGCGCCTCCCGAAACGATCAGATGACGACACAGTCTATCATCAAATTTGTCCGTCTGTCAACCCGCAGGAGAATAATTGTGAAAATGCCGGCGGCGCACTTGATAAACCGAGCATATTTTGTTATTATAATCTATTATAAATAAAAATTATATTGAAGCAGTGTTTGTAGATGAATTACATTAAATGGAAAATTGAAGAATGTCCGACAGATAAGCTGAAAATGTTTACTGCTGCCGGCTATCCGCCGCTGCTTGCAGCGATGCTCGGCGCGCGTGGGATCGGCAGCGTTGAGGAAGCCGAAAGCTTCCTTGACGGCGGCGCAGAGCTTCTGTGCGACCCGATGCTGCTCAAGGATATGGACAAGGCGGTCGAGCGCATAAAAAGCGCCATCTCGAAGCACGAGACGGTCGCCGTTTACGGCGATTACGACGTTGACGGCATAACATCGACCTGCCTGCTGACCGATTGGCTGCGCAGCTGCGGCCTCGAATGCTATCCTTATATCCCCGACCGCATCGGCGAGGGCTATGGGCTTAATAACGCCGCGATCGATAGCCTGCACAAGAAGGGCGTGAGCCTTATCATCAGCGTTGACTGCGGCATAACGGCAGCCGAGGAGGCAAAGCATGCGCGCATGATCGGAGTCGATCTGATCATCACCGACCACCACGAGTGCCGCGAGCAGACGATACCCGACGCGATAGCTGTCATTGACCCGAAGCAGGACGACTGCCGATATCCGAACAAGGATCTTGCCGGAGTGGGTGTTGCGCTCAAGCTCGTGTGTGCGGTCGAGGGCAAAAATGAGCCGATAGTCGAGCGCTATGCGGATCTTGCGGCCATCGGTACGGTTGCGGACGTTGTTCCGCTTACGGGCGAGAACCGGTATATTGTCCGCCGCGGCCTTGAGCTGCTCGGCAACCCCTCGCGCCCCGGCCTTGAAGCGCTGCTGCGCGAGTCCGGCGCGTCGGAAAAGAAAATTTCATCCTCGACGATAGGCTTTTCGCTCGCGCCGCGCCTGAATGCGGCAGGCCGCCTCGGCGAGGTGTCCATAGCAGGAAAGCTACTGATGACGCATGACAGTAAGGAGGCAAGCACCCTCGCCGGAGAGCTTTGTGAGCTCAACCGCCGCCGCCAGCATCTCGAAACCGAGATATGGGACGATGCCTCCGGCATGATGGACGGGAAAACGCCGTCAACGCCCATAGTTCTCGCGAGCGAAAAGTGGCATCAGGGGGTTATCGGCATTGCGGCCTCCAAGCTTGCCGAGCAGTATTCAAAGCCGACGATCATGATCTGCCTCGATGGCGACAAGGGCAAGGGCTCGTGCCGCAGCTACGGCGGATTTAACCTCTTTGACGCGTTGTCGGCGTGCTCGGAATATCTCGAGGGCTTCGGCGGACACGCGCTCGCGGCCGGGCTTAACATCAAGCGCGATAAGCTCAGACAGTTCTGCCGTGCGTTCAGCGAGTATTACGAAAACAACAAGCCCACGGAGCTTCCGACGCTGAGCTGCGATATCTGCGTAACAGACCCCGGAGTTCTTGACATGAAGGGCGTGGACGCGCTCTCGCGCCTTGAGCCATACGGAAGCGGAAACCCGAAGCCTACGCTGTGCATCCTCGGCGCAAGGCTCGATAAGGTAACGCCGATCGGCGGCGGAAAGCACCTGCGCCTTTCGGTAAGCTACAAGGGCGCGGAGTTTGAGTGCGTTTTCTTCTCACACTCGGAGGCCGATCTCGACCTCAAGGCCGGCGACAAGGTGGATATTGCATTCACTCCGCAGATAAACGAATTTCGCCTGCGGCGCAGCGTTCAGCTTCAGATAACGGCGATGCGCCTGCATGATCCTAAGCCGCTGTGCGGCATGATACTCGAGGACGAGCTACCCGTGACGGAGGCGTCATCCTATTGCCCGGATCGCAGCGCCTTTGTGAAGGCGTGGCGCAGACTTCAGGCGCTGGGCGGCTCGGTCGCGGCCGACCTTGACGGCGTTATACGCCAATGTCCGCACGGAATAGAGCCGGAGAGGTTCTGCATATGCCTGATGGTGCTGTGCGAGCTGGGACTGCTGAAAACGGTGAAGCCCGGTTCGGTGTTCGGCGCAAAGATGGTGTCGGGCAGCGCAAAGGTCAATCTTGAAAGCTCGGAGCTTATAAAACGCTTGAAAGCGAGACGGTCATAATGGCAGAAACAGAAAACAGAAAACTTGATCCCGACGAGATGTTTGCCGCGCTCAGCAAAAAAATATCCGACAGCGGCATGGATATGGACATGGGCAGAATAGAAGCGGCATACAACATGGCAAAGCTAGCCCATTCCGGGCAGCTTCGCAAGGACGGCTCTCCCTATGTCACCCATTGCGTCGCGGCGGCGGATATAGCGGCCGATATGGGGCTTGACGAGGACTCGATAGTTGCTGCACTGCTGCACGATGTTATTGAGGATACGGATCTTACCCACAGCGACATTGCAAAGCAGTTCGGCGAGCCGGTGGCCAACATCGTTGAGGGCGTCACGAAGCTCACGCGTGTGCAGTACACCAGCAAGGAAGACGAGCAGATGGAAAATCTGCGCAAGATGCTCATGGCAATGGCCAAGGACATCCGCGTCATTCTCATAAAGATCGCCGACCGTCTGCACAATATGCGCACCATGGCGTATCAGACAGAGGAAAAGCAGCGTCAGAAGTCGCTTGAAACGATGGAGATATACGCCCCCATCGCGCACCGCCTCGGTATGCAGAGAGCCAAGTGGGAGCTTGAGGATCTGGCACTTATGTACCTCGACCCGGCTGGCTATAAGGAGATAACCGACACGCTCAACGACCGCATGGATACGCTAAAAACCTTCATGTCAAACGTTGAGATGAAGATAAAAAAGCGCCTTGCCGACGAGGGGCTTCAGGTCACGGTTTACAGCCGTATAAAGCACATTTACAGCATCTATCGCAAAATGTACGCGCAAAAGCTCGATATCAATGGTATATTTGACCTGTGTGCGTTCCGCGTTATAGTCGATACGATACCCGACTGCTATAATGTGCTGGGCATAATCCACGATATGTTCAAGCCAGTTCCGGGCAGATTCAAGGACTATATCTCGACCCCGAAGCCGAACATGTATCAGAGCGTTCACACTACTGTCATCGGCTCCGAGGGCATACCGTTTGAGGTGCAGATACGCACATGGGAAATGCACCGCACCGCAGAATACGGCATTGCCGCGCACTGGAAGTATAAAATAGGCTCGGCTGCCGAAACCGTCGTCAAGGACGGCGACGAGGAGAAATTCGCGTGGGTAAGGCGACTGCTGGAAAGTCAGCAGGAATCCGACGCAACGGACTTCTTCCACAATCTGAAGATCGACATGTTCGCCGACGAGGTGTTCGTGTTCTCACCAAAGGGCGACGTTATAAATCTTCCGGCCGGTGCAACGCCCATAGACTTTGCTTACAGCATCCATTCCGCAGTCGGCAACAGCATGATCGGAGCGTCCGTAAACGGCAGGATCGTTAACTTCGACTATGTGCTGCAAAACGGCGATATCGTCGAGGTCAGAACCTCGAAAAACGCCGCCGGGCCGAGCCGCGACTGGCTCAATATCGCAAAAAGCGGCTCTGCGCGCACGAAGATAAAGCAATGGTTCAAAAAGGAGCGCCGCGAGGAGAATATCGAGCGCGGCCGCGCAATGTTCGAGTCCGAGCTTAAAAACAAGGGCCTGCGCATGGACGATATCACCGACGAGGAGGTCCTGCCTCAGCTGCTGAAAAAGGTTTCGTACACGAGCCTTGACGAGATGTACGCAGCCATAGGCTACGGCGGCATGGCGGCGACGCGCGCTGTAAACCGCATGAAGGACGAGCTTGCGCGCCTGCACCATGCAAGCGGCAAAAAGACCGTTCTCGAGAAGGTCACCGAGGCCGCCGAGCGACGCGAGCAGCAGGCGCAGAAAAAGGTCAAGCCCGTGCACGGTGTTCTGGTCGAGGGACTGGATAACTGCCTCATAAAATTCTCGCGCTGCTGCACTCCGATACCCGGCGACGATATAGTCGGCTATATAACGCGCGGCCAGGGCGTTTCCATCCACCGCACCGACTGCGCAAACTATGCCCGGCGCGAATTTAAGCCCGAGGATATCGGCCGCTGGATAAACGTCAGCTGGGCCGATGAGATAAAAGAAAGCTACGCAACGGCGATAACCGTCGTCTCGCGCGAGCGCAACGGACTTATCATGGATATCGCCAGTATATTCAATACGCTCAACACCAAGGTGCGCACGATAAACGCGCGCGATACGGGCGATAAGTCCATAGTCAATATAACGCTTGAAACCTCCGGCATCGACGAGCTGCGCGCGGTAGTCAACCGTATAAGCGCGCTGCCCGGTGTCGTTGAGGTTAACAGAAACGGAGGTAAACGATGAGAGCCGTAGTAACGAGGGTGGACAGTGCGTCCGTCGCGATAAGCGGAAAGGTCAAAAGCAGCATCGGCAAGGGCTTTCTTATCCTGCTCGGAGTTCACGAGGACGACGAGGAAAAGGAAGCGCTGAAGATCGCCGACAAGATCTGCGGCCTTAGAATATTCGAGGACGAGGCAGGGAAGATGAACGTAAATCCTGCCGACGCAGGCGCTCAGCTGCTTATAATCAGCCAGTTCACGCTTTTTGCCGACTGCAAATCGCGTCGTCCCGGCTTTTCCAAGGCCGCGCGCCCCGAAAAAGCCATACCGCTGTACGAAAAGGTCATAGCCGAGTGCCGCAGCCGCGGCTTTGAGGTCGGAACAGGCGAGTTCGGCGCGGAAATGAAGGTCGAATCGATAAACGACGGACCTGTCACCATTATTCTTGACACAAGGGAGCTTTGAAAATGAATATTAAAACTCTGCCCGTAGGGCAGCTTGAAACAAACTGCTATGTCGTCATAAACGAGGATACCCTCGAGTGCGTCGTGATAGACCCGGGCGACGAGAGCAACACCATCATGGACTATATAGAGTCGAATAATTTAAAATGTAAGGCGATCATGCTCACTCACGGCCATTTTGACCATGTAGGAGCAGTCAACGCCGTCGCCGAGCAGACCGGCTGCCCGGTGTATATAAATAAGCGCGACGAGGGCTATAAGGTCGGCATGAGCGGCATGATGTTCAAGCTCCCCGAGGGCGGCAAATACTATGACGACGGCGACGTTATCACCGAGGCCGGCCTTGAGTTCAAGGTCATCGCAACTCCGGGACACACCCCCGGCGGCGTGAGCCTTATCTGCGAAAACGCACTTTTCACGGGCGATACGCTGTTCCGTGGGAGCTGCGGCAGAACGGATCTTCCCGGCGGCGATACCGAAACCGAGCTGAGATCGGTCAAAAAGCTCTGCATGCTGCCCGGCGACTATGAGGTATATCCCGGCCACATGGACAGCTCCACGCTCGAGCGTGAGCGCCGCTTTAATCACTACTGCCGCGAGGCGATGGCAAATTTCTGAGCTTATAACCGGAGAACCTAATGTTTGAAGACATACTCAAAACGCTCGTTACGGCGATGCTGCCGATACTTGAAATTCGTGGCGCGATACCCGTTGGCGTTGCGGCCGGTATGGATCCGTGGACGGCATTTGCAATAGGCTTTGTGGGCAATATGCTGCCCGTGCCGTTTCTTATCCTGCTTGCCCGAAAAGTGATAGAGTGGATGAAAAAGCACCATATTCTCGATAAGCTGACGACCTTTGTAGAGCGCAAGGGAAAGGAAAAGGCCAAAACCGTTCAGGCATACAGCTTCTGGGGGCTTTTTATACTCGTTGCTATACCTCTGCCCGGAACCGGCGCATGGACGGGCGCGCTTGTCGCCTCGCTGCTTGATATGCGCCTTAAAAGGGCGCTGCCTGCCATCGGCATGGGCGTTGCCGTTGCCGGACTTATAGTTCTGGTGCTCACATACGGCGTTATCCACATCGGAACACTGGTGTGATAAGTATTCACTTGCACGCATAATAACTGCATAAGAATAATTATTCAAAATCCCTGCAAAATTCGTGAATTTTGCAGGGATTTATGCATATTTGCCGCCGATTGTTCGATTTATACAAGCGAGGGCGGCTGAGAAACGATAATTTGTTCAAAATAACGAGCAAATTTTTATTCAAAACTATTGCATAATTGTGAATAAAAATGTATAATAGCCACTGTCAATGAATAAAAAACCTAACAGAAAGGCGACAAGGTGGAAAACATGCATAAGGCAAAGACAAACAACAATTTCACGAAATTCATTTCCATGCTGCTTGTTGTGCTGATGCTCGTGTCGATCGTTCCGATCACGGCCTCGGCGGACCCGGCAAGCGCAAGCTTTGAAAATGTGTCCGGTGAAGGCAAAGATATAATATCTCTTGCGGAAGGACGCGAATACAAAGCAAGCATCCCGATCAGCGCAGACGTTGACCCGTCCACGATAACATGGACGATGGTCAAGGACAGCTCCAAGAGCTATGTCAGCAAGGAGCTCTTCCCGAACCAGACCGAAGGCGGCGCGCTGAGCACCTGGATCTGCGACGACGGCAAGACCCCGTTCTTCAACGAAGTCAAGACCAGCGTTTCGGATTCAAACGGCCAGAAGACACTCGTTGCCGAGTTCAGCACCAACGACTTCTTCTATGGCTACGACTGGTGGACGGGCGAAGCTTACCCCGACAACAGCGCTCCCCACGATGAAGGCGGCGCTTACCTCGATTCCTGCGGCTACTTCAATCTCACCGCGACCGACGCACAGGGCAACGTTATCGGCTCTGTTCCCGTGAAGATCGCTCCCTATGACAGCTTCCACACGATGGACGAGATCTACACCGAGCTTGATGAGATGGTAGCAGCTGCAAAGGATTCCGGTGTCTTTGTGCAGAAGTATTCCATGGGCAAGTCCTCGGGCGATATCTATGACGCGCTCGACATGCCCTACCTCATTGTCGCAAAAGATCAGGCAACCGTGACCAAATGGCTTGAGTTCACCCAGAAGGCAGAAACTCAGCCCGATCAGGTGCTTGCGGATATAAAGGCCGGCAAGTATGACGATATTAAGGTTCCCGTGATGTTCTCCAACATCCACGCGAACGAAGTCGCGGCGACCGACGGCATCATGGAATTTGCATGGATGCTCGTTAAAGCCGCAGCCGGCGACGGCAAGCTCAGCTACAATAACCTCACCGGCTTCACTGCCGATGGTCAGACCGAATTTAACAGCGAGAAGGCCGCAAACAAAATGGCCGTTCCCGACCTTGTCAAGGACAGCGCGACCTACCTCGGTTGGCTGACCGACGAAAACAGCGGTTCCGGCGTTGTTGACCTCGATAAGTACTACACTCAGGAGACCGTCAACACCACTATCGACGAGCTGCTCGACGGAGTGTTCTTCATCCTCGTTCCCGAGGAAAACGTCGAAGGACGTACCTACATCACCCGTGAAGCCTCCAACGGCTACGACCTCAACCGCGATAACTCCTTCCAGACCACTGAGGAAACTCAGAACATGCAGAAGCTTATCGCAACCTTTAACCCCGTATCCCTCACCGAGTTCCACGGCCGCGTCTCCGCGTTCCAGTGCGAGCCCTGCGATCCTCCTCACGAGCCGAACTTTGAGTACGACCTGCTGGCAGATCACCTGATCGCAGGCGGCGAGGCTCTCGGCATTGCAGCCGTTGCAAATAACGATACCTACAACAGCTACGTCATCCCCCAGCGCGATTACCTCACCGATAACGGCGACGGCACCACCTACTGGGCCGATCCATGGGACGATATGTCCACCTCTTACACTCCGCAGTTTGCAATGCTCCAGGGCACCGTTGCTTACACCGTTGAGCTTCCCGGCTACAACGACGCAGGCGCTCAGCTCGTTCAGTACGGCTGCCTCGGCCAGGCAAACTACATAGCAGGCGAAAAGCTCGGCTACCTCACATCTCAGACCAAGATCTTCAGCCGCGGCGTTAACAACGCAAACTCCGATGCATTCACCCTCGTCGGCCAGTGGCTGTGCGACCAGAACGACGTTGAAGGCGCAGAGATGGATATCTTCCGTCCCGAGTTCAAAGGCGAAGGCGAAAACGGAAACTTCTATCCCGAGTGCTACATCATTCCTCTTGACGGCGTGAACCAGACCAACCTCCAGGCAGCCGGCGACATGATGGAGTGGCTCTCCCGCAACGACGTTAAGGTTCTTGTGACCGATAAGGAATTCACCTACGACGGCGTTACCTATCCTGCCGGAACGATGATCGTTTCGATGTATCAGGCAAAGCGCTCCGTTGCAAACGGCGTGCTGTACGACGGCACCCTCATAACGAGCTGGACCGTTCTCTACTCCGAAGGCATCACCTCATTCAACGAGACCCGTGGCTTTGACATGGTCACCGTCACCGAGCCTGCCGCATACAAGACCATCAAGGCAGCCTGCGGCGACTGGATGGATCACGACGATTGCCTCAGCTACATTGCAAATAAGCTCGGCTCTTACTTCACCGGCAAAACCGGCGAGTACGTCGTCATCTCCAACGCATCCGAGGACTCCACCGCAGCGGTCAACGCACTGCTCAAGGCAGGCAAATCAGTCGGCATGGTGACCGACAGTGAAAGCGATTTCTACGGCGACTTTGTTTGCAGCTATGCAGATTGGCAGACCGTTTCCGCAAAGTATGTCCTCAGCGGCACCGGCCTTGCAAAGGCTGATGTTCCTGCGGCAAAGACCATCACCAAGGCTCCCAAGGTGTATATCACCGGCGAGGTCGGCGCAGACGACGCAGGGTTCAAGTGGACCAGCCGCATCGACTGGAGCCACGGCAACTGGAACTACGACCGCGTAGCTCTCGAGCTTATGGGCTTTGATACCACCAGCGATCCTGCACAGGCAGACCTCATCATGGGCGCAAGCGCACTCAATGATGCCGCAAAGGCACAGGTCCTTGCAGGCACTCCCTACATCGGCTACGGCTCTTCCGCAACACGCAAGAACATCTTCGGCTCCGATCTTACCCGCAGCGCGGCTGACGGTATGGACTGCCTCGGCTATGTAACTTACCCGAGCACCACGCTCGTCAACGCATCCTACGTCATGGATAACGACGATGTCCTCTACGGCTACGGCGTAGGCTACTTCTCCAAGATCCCCGAGGGCGCTCAGGTGCTCGTCAAGATGGACGGCAGCAAGACCCCGACCGAGGGCTTCATCAAGATGATCGACGCAGATCAGACCGCAGCGGCAAAGGCATACCTCGACGGTTCTGTTCAGGCAATAGCTTACCAGGGCAAGCTCACCGCAGATGCACAGAACGAGATAAACGTTGTCTACTTTGCAAACAGCCTCACTCACAAGGTGCACCAGCGCGATGAGTACGCATTCATCAGCAACTTCGCATTCTCCAACCTCCTCGGCGCCGACTTCATCGCAGTCGGCGACGACGGCAGCGAGCTTCCGTTCAAGGATGTTAAGGCTGGCGCATGGTACGAGGACAGCGTCAAGTATGTTTACGAGAACAAGCTGATGCTCGGTACCACCGACGATACCTTCACTCCCGACGGCACCATGACCCGTGCAATGTTCGCAACCGTTCTCTACCGCATGGCAGGCAGCCCCTCCGTCGAGGGCCTGAGCGTAAGCTTCAAGGACGTCCCGGAAGGCTACTGGGCATACGACGCAATAGTATGGGCGCTCAACAAGGGCGTAGTCAACGGTTTCAGCGCAGACGAGTTCAAGCCCAAGCAGGCAATAACCCGTGAGCAGCTTGTTGCAATGCTCTATCGCTACTCCGGCAATCCCGAGGTCAGCGGCGAGCTGAGCTTCACCGATGCAGCAGCTGTCTGCGATTGGGCGGTCAACCCCATCCTCTGGGCATGCCAGAACAAGGTGGTTCAGGGCTACACCGACGGCAGCTTTGCTCCGGATAAGACGGCAAGCCGTGCCGAGATGGCAGCAATAATCCAGCGCTTCTGCGCTATCTGATAAACCTCAAACCTCTCAAAATAATCTCAAAAAGCAAACGGCAAGGTCAATTGACCTTGCCGCTTGTTTTATAAAGATTGATTATTTAAATCGCTGCTTTGCGGAAAATTCGCGGACGACGATCTTTTCAACGCTCGTTGCGCTGACCACCGCCTCGGGGCAGCCCATCTCGTCAAAACCGCAGTGGCGGCACAAAAGCGTCAAAGCTTTTACGGCTTCCTCGCCAGTCACGGTGCTTATCTCGCCGTAGCCTATGAAGCTTTTGTAATCGGCGGTCTGCGAGCCCTGCTCAAGCTCGACAAAGCCCGAGCACACATCGGCCTCAACGCACACGCGGCTGCTTTTTGCCGCAAGAGTGTGCCGCCTGCCGGCCTTTGCGCCGTGAACATAGAACGTAAACACGCCGTTTTCGGCCTCGAAGCCGAAGGAGAGCGGCACGATGTAGGCCTCGTCGCCGTCAACAAAGCCGAGGCGTATCGTATCGCAGCTGTCAATAAGCGCTTTTATCTCGTCGAAATCCGTTATCGCGCGGTTTGCTTTTCTCATCAAAACAGATACACCCTCATTTCATACGGCCTTGTTGTAAAGCCGTTTGATATAACAAAATTGTTGTCGTAGTTTCCGAAAACCTGCTTGGTTTCGTCAAGGGTTATGCCATCAGGTGCGTCAAAGCGAACGCATTTTTCGGAATATGAGCAGACAACAAGCAGCTTTTTACCGGCAAGGTTGCGCTCGTAGACGTAAAGCTCCTTGCTCTTGGGCATGTGCTCAACATAGTCACCGTAGATGACCACGGGGTTATCGCGCCTGAATTGCAGCGCGTCGCGGTAGAAGTTTAATACGCTGTTCGGATCGTCAAGCTGGCTTTCAACGTTTATGTCCTTGTAGTTGGAGTTTACGACAAACCAGGGCTTGCCGCTTGTAAATCCTGCGTTGGGAGCGCCGGACCACTGCATGCAGGTTCTCGCGTTATCGCGCGAGGCCTTCTGCGCAAGCTTGAGCACAGTCTCCTTTGAAAGACCGAGCGAGCGCGCTATGCGAGCGTTGTTTTTGACCATGATATCCTTGTAATCGTCAAGGCTCGGAAGAGGCGTGTTTATCATGCCGATCTCCTGCCCCTGATATACAAACGGTGTGCCGCGCTGGAAAAGATAGCTTGCGGCGATGCTCTTGCCGCTTTCAACGCGGTATTTTTCGCTGCCGTAGCGGCTTATGATGCGCGGATGGTCGTGGTTTTCCATGTAAAGTGCGTTCCAGCCCTTGCCGTACATCTTTGTCTGCCATTTGGTGAAGGCCTTTTTGAGCTTTATAAGGTCAAACGGACGCTGGAGAAAGTCGGTGATGAAGCAGTCGGCCTCCATGTGGGCAAAGTTTATCATCATGTCGAGCACCTTGTCCTTGCCCTCGCGCACATAGCTAAGCGCGACCTCCGGCTCCATGCGCGGTCCCTCGCCGACGGTGAAGCAGTCGTAAAAATCAAGCACGTCGCGCTTGAACTCGGCAAGATAGTCGTGGACCTTCGGCAGATTGGTGTAATACTGCATGCCCGTTGCCGCCGGGAGCTTTACCTTTGCGCTCGGCAGACCGTCGGCCTTGGCGATGTAGGTTATAACGTCCTCGCGGAAGCCGTCCACGCCCATGTCGAGCCAGAAGCGCATTATATCCTTGACATCTTCGCGCACCTTGGGGTTTGACATGTTAAGATCCGGCTGCTTTTTGGAGAATATGTGCATATACCATTCGTCGGTGGCCTTGTCATACTCCCATGCTCTGCCCTCGAACAGACTGTCCCAGTTGTTCGGGGGGCGCTTTTTGCCCTTTCCGGGGCGCCAATAGTAATAGTCGCGGTAGGGATTATCCTTGCTCTTGCGGCTTTCCTTGAACCACTCGTGTTCGTCGGAAGAGTGGTTGACGACAAGATCCATGAAAACACGCATGCCGCGCTCATGCGCTCCGTCGAGCACCTGCTTGAATACCTCAAGGTTGCCGAAATCGGGGTGAATGTTTTTGTAGTCGGATATATCGTAGCCGTAGTCTGCGTTTGGCGAGGGGTACAGAGGCGAGAACCATATGCCGTCAACGTTCAGCGAGGCAATGTAATCGAGCTTCGACAGAACACCCCACAGGTCGCCAATGCCGTCGCCGTTGCCGTCGCAGAAGCTGCGGCACCATATCTGATACACCGCCATTTCCTTATACCAGCATTTCTTTTCCATGTCGTTTCTCCAAATCAAAATATATTTGAAATAATTTTATCACATGATATTTGCCGTTGCAATCGAATAATTTTTTCACGCCGTTCGGGAGAGAATAATTGATAGCATATTGACAATGCGGCGCACATATTGTACTATTTACGCGAAATACCGGCGGATAAGACCGGTATAAACTTAAAGCGCCGCACCCGACAGGATCGGGGCGACAGCAGGAGGTATAAAAATGAATAATGGCAAACAAAAGGGCAATACCCGGCGCATGACGGGGCTTGCGATCTTCACCGCGATCATCGTTGTGCTTCAGGTACTGTGCACGTTCGTGCGTTTCGGCCCGTTTTCGATAACGCTGGCACTTGCGCCGATAATCATCGCAACGGCGATCTACGGCAAGGGTGCAGGCGCCTATCTCGGCGGCGTATTCGGTCTTGTTGTTCTCATAACCGGCCTTCTCGGATGGGACGGCGGCACGGTCATGCTGCTTATGAGCATAAACCCTGTTGCGTGCATACTCATCTGCATTGTCAAGGGCGCTGCGGCAGGCTTCGTTGCAGGCCTGTGCTATGAGACGATAGCAAAGAAAAACGACAAGACTGCGGTCATTGTGTCCGGCATTGTTTGCCCCGTTGTGAATACCGGGCTGTTCGTTTTGGGCATGCTGGTATTTTTCTTTGACACGATAAGCGGCTGGGCCGGCGGACAGAACATGCTTCTGTATATAATCGTCGGACTGACGGGCGTTAACTTCCTCGTGGAGCTTGGCGTGAACGTTTTGCTTGCCGCCGGAATCGAGCGCATTATCCGCGCCGGCAAAAAAATGCATTGAGGTATTGATCCATGATATTGACGATAGATGTCGGAAATACAAACGTTGTTCTCGGCTGTGTTGAGGACGGCGTTGTCGTCAGCCGCAGCCGCCTTGCGACCAACACGAGCGACCTGCCCAACGACTATGCGATGAAAATGCGCCAGAGCTTTGCGTTTGACAGCATAGATTACCATGAGTTTGAGGGGGCAATACTGTCCTCTGTCGTTCCGCAGGTAAATCGCGCTATACGCTCGGCCGTGCGCAAGCTCACGGGGCTTGAGTGCATCATAGTCGGAGCCGGCATAAAAACCGGCGTCAACGTGAAGATCGACGATCCGGGAACGCTCGCAGGAGACCTGATAACCGGCACGGTCGGCGCATTGTCGATGTATAAGCCCCCGATCATCATCGTCGATATGGGAACGGCAACGACCATCGTTGCCGTGGATAAGGACGGTGCGTATATAGGCGGCGCGATCGTTCCGGGAGTTAACCTCTCGTTTGAGGCACTCTCGCAGGGGACGAGCCTGCTGCCGAACATATCCATCGAAGCACCGAGAAAATGCATTGCCACAAACACCGTTGACAGCATGAAATCCGGCGCCGTGTTCGGAACGGCCGCAATGATTGACGGCATGATAGAGCGCATGGAGGCCGAGCTTGGCCAGCCTGCAACGGTCATCGCTACCGGCGGCCTGTCCGACGGCATCATCCCCTATTGCAAGCACGAGATCAAGCATGAGCCGGATCTTCTGCTCAAGGGCCTTGCGATACTGTATCAGAAAAACGCAAAGCCGAAAAAACAGAACAGATAATCAAAAATCCTCCGATTTTCGGAGGATTTTTCATTATTCGTCAAGCATTATGTCGAGAATTTCTTCATCGGTCTCGCGCATGCCTTCGCGCGCAAGCTGGCCGACCGATTCAATTGTCTTTTCAACGTCGTCTTTGAGTATTCCGTCGCCGCCGTGCAGAGCCTTGCCCTTTTCGTAGAGGTCAAAGCCCAGAAGCCCGGCCTCGACGGCAGAGGCAATTTTCGTTGCGCACGAGGGCTTTGCCCCGTCGCAAACCGTGCCGGATATCATGCCGAGCGTATTTGTTATCGTTGCGGAAACGGCCTCGTATGTGCCCTCTAAAAGCCAGGCTACGCCGGCCGCGGCTCCGCAGCCTGCCGAAACCGCGCCGCAGAAGGCACTGAGCCTGCCGATGGGCGTTTTCTGGTGGATGGTTATGAGGTTTGAAACGCAAAGCGCGCGCAGAAGCTGCTCGCGGCTTGCGTGCATATCGAGCGCATACACGATGACCGGCAGGGAAGCGGTCATGCCCTGGTTTCCGCTGCCGGATACGATGACGACCGGCAGCTCGCAGCCGCTCATTCTGGCATCCGAGCCTGCCGCGGCCTGCGCGCGTGCGCGCACACGCACATCGTCGCCGCGCGTTTCAAGAAGCGTTTTGCCTATCGATGCGCCGTAGTTTCCGCGAAGCCCCTCCTCGCTTATGGCAAGATTATATTCTATCTGCCGCTCGAGCATATCCCGAACATCGTCGATGCAAACCGACTCGGCAAAGTCGAGAATGTCGTGAACATTCAGCACGCTGCGATCGGTCTCGCTGCCTGCCGCCGCGCTTTCGTCCTTCTTGAGCAGCACCTGCCCGTTTTTCTCGATGAGCACAATGTTCGTGTGATAGTCGCATATGCGCAGGCGCACGCTGTCGGTGCCCTTGTACATGTGCAGGTCAATGTCCAGCAGCTTTCCGCTTTCGGATTTCATGACGGTCATCTGGCATTCGTCCATGAATTTGCCGATCTGCGGTATCTCCTCGGGCTTTACAAACGACAAGACCTCAAGCTGCTTATCGGCATCGCCCACGACCGTTCCTGCCGCGACGGCAGCCGCAATGCCCTTCAGACCGCCTGTGTTGGGAACGACAACGCTTTTAACGTTCTTGATTATGTTGCCGCTTATGACGATGTCGATCTTATCCGGCATTGCGCCGAGGGTCTGCCTTGCCTTTGCCGCGGCATAGGCCATGGCGATAGGCTCGGTGCAGCCCATTGCAGGCAAAAGTTCTTCACGCAAAATTTGCAGATATTGCGAATACTTAATATCGCTACGTTCCATTCTTCATCCCTCCGGATAAATTTCTCCGCTGCCAGTATAACATCAAAATCCAAAATTGCATAGAGTTTTCAATGGCTTGTGAACATCTTGTCGAAAAAAGCTTGAAATAGTATATAACTGTGTGGTATACTGCTCACACAGTTAAGAGAGCGACTGACAAACAAATTGGGGATGTTTTTCTTGATAGGTTTTTATAATTACACGGTGTGGCTGACGTTTATCGGAATGCTGTCATCCGTTGTCGGCATGGGCTTTGCCGTTCAGGGCAAGATAATCGCCGCTGTCATATGCCTTATGTTCTCCGGCTTCTGCGATATGTTCGACGGTATCGTTGCCAGGACGAAGAAGGACCGCACGGATGAGGAAAAGCGTTTTGGCATCCAGCTCGACTCGCTCAGCGATATAGTCTGCTTCGGCGTTCTGCCGTTTGTCATCGGCGTGTCGGTCGGCGCAAGGGAGTGGTGGCAGATAGCCATCATGGCGCTGTTTGCACTTGCTGGGCTTATAAGGCTTGCGTATTATAACGTCACCGAGGAGACCCGTCAGCAGCAGACAGACGAAAAGCGCAAGCACTATCTCGGCGTTCCGATAACCTCATCGGCGCTGACGGTTCCGCTGCTTTTCTGCTTCAGAGGATTGCTTGCAGGCGCGTTTCCGATAGCGTATACGCTGCTTCTGCTGGTCAACGGCGCGCTGTTTGTCGTGCCTGTCCAGGTCAAAAAGCCCAGCAAGACAGGCCTTGCCGTTATGCTCGTTATAGGCATCGTCTGCACGGCGCTGATACTCATTTGCAGATAAATTTGATATGTATGACAAAAAGCCGCGTTCATCCGAACGCGGCTTTTCGCTGTGTATTTATTATCTGACGGCAGGCTCGAAGGCTTCCTTGCCGTGGTTGCAGATCGGGCAGACGTAATCGTCGGGCAGCTCGCCGTCGCACTCGACGAAGTGGTCGCATACGGTGCAGACATAGCCCTTGACAGGCTGCTTGACCTCGGGAACGATGTGCTCGAAGTCCTCCTTGCCGTGCTTGCACAAGGGGCATACAAAGTCGTCGGGCAGCTCGCTTCCCTCGTGGAAGTAGCCGCAGACCTTGCAGACGTAGCCCTCGCCCTGTGCCGGAGCGGGATTCTTTTTGGGCTTGATGTGAGCATGGTAATATCCGTAGGTGCAGCTGGGAGCCGCGGACAGCACCTTCGCCTCAACAACGTTTGCAACGTAAAGCACCTGAGTTTCAACGTCAACGACGTCGATTATCTCACAGGAGAGAACTGCGTTGGTATATTTCGTGACATAGGCTATGCCGTTTGTCATGCGGTCAAGGTCGGAAAAGTCTGCAAACTTGTCAACATCGCGTCCGCTCTGGAAGCCGAAGTGCTGGAACAGGCTGTAGGGAGCGTCCTCGGTGAGGATGGAGATGTTGAATTTTCCTGCCTTTGCGACCATGTCGCAGGTGTTGTTCTTTTTGATGACGGAGATGGTGATCTTCTTGGGATCGCCTGCCGCGACCTGACCTGCGGTGTTTATGACGCAGCCGTAGTCCTTGCCGCCAACATTCGTGGTGAGGATCTCAACGCCGTAGCTGAACTTGTTGAATGCTCCGTTGTCAACCTCCAGTGCCTGACCGATAGGCTCTGCCGGAGCTTCAAACACGGGAAGCACTGGGCGGATATCCGCGGCGATGGCGTCGGCAAGCGCGTCAAGCTCGGCAAGCTGAGCCTCGGTGACGTCGGACTTGAGCGAGATCGTTTCGCCGATAAATTCGGTGCCGCGCAGCTTTGAAAGCTGATCCTTCATGAGCTTACCGCTGGTTGCGGCCCACGAACCGTTTTCCAGAACGGCGATCTTGCGTCCCTGAAGATTGTGGTTTACTATGTCGTGAACGAGGTTTTCCATCGTGACGAAGATGCCGGCGTTGTAGGTCGTTGAAGCAAAAACAAGGTGGCTGTATCTGAACGCATCGGAAACGATATACGATGCCGGGGTCACGGAGGTGTCATAAACTTTGACCTTTAAGCCGCGCTCAACGAGCTTGCAGGCGAGAATGTTCACGGTGTTTTCCGTGTGGCCGTAGACCGAGGCGTAGGCTATCATAACTCCGTTTTCCTCGGGGGTGTAGGAGCTCCACTTGAGGTACTTGTCGAGAAAATCGCCGAAGTGACTGCGCCATACAAAGCCGTGCAGGGGGCAGACGTAGTTAAGCTCAAGCCCGGCCGCCTTTTTCAGAACTGCCTGCACCTGCGCGCCGTACTTGCCGACGATGTTCGTGTAATAGCGTCTTGCCTCGTCAACGTAGTCTGCGAAGAAATCGACCTCGTCGTTGAACAGGCAGCCGTTGAGCGCGCCGAAGGTGCCGAATGCGTCGGCGGAGAAAAGCATTTTGTCGGTCAGATCGTAGGTCATCATGACCTCGGGCCAGTGAACCATGGGCGCCATGACGAAGGTGAACTCGTGCTTGCCGGTGCTGAGCTTGTCGCCTTCGGCGACGATGTGGTATTTAAGCGTATCCGACAGGGTGAAGAACTGGCCGAGCATGGTCTTTATCTTCGCGTTGCAGACGATGGTGACCTCGGGGTGGCGCAGGGTAAGCTCCTCGATCGTTGCCGCATGATCCGGCTCCATGTGAGAGATCACAAGGTAATCGAGCTTTCTTCCGCCCAGAGCGTGGGCGAGGTTTTCAAAAAACGTGCGGCTGACGGCCTTGTCAACGGTGTCGAACAAAACGGTCTTTTCGTCATTGAGCAGATATGCGTTGTAGGAAACGCCGTCGGGAACGCCGTAAACGCCCTCAAAGCAGGCAAGGCGGCGGTCATCTGCGCCGACCCAGGTCAGATCTTCGGTAACTTTTCTGGTGCAGTACATAGTAAACCTCCCATATTTGTTTTTATGAGATAATATTATCCTTTTTCACGGCAAAAAACTGTGGCGTATACCACAATTGTGTGATATAATCATTCAAAAATCGTCTATAGAGGTGAAATCAGCAATGGAGCTTCAGAATGTTGAGCTTTTCAAGGGCGTAACATGCGCGAGCATCGACGCGATGATGAGCTGTTTCCGTCCCGAAGTGCGCAAGTTCAAAAAGGGCGATACCATACTTGTTTTCGAACCGGAGGTAAAAAGCCTGTGCGTTCTTCTTTCGGGCAAGGCGCATCTTTACTGCGTGGACAGCGAGGGCGAATATACGCTGCTTGAAAACTACGTGGAAAACGATATCTTCGGCGAGGTGTTCACCATGCCGTACAGCGGCCTTGGCTACGTCGCGGAGGCCGATTCCGATTGCAGCGTCATGTTTTTCAAAATGAGCACGCTTTACGGAAGATGCCCCAACGCCTGCGAGCATCATACGAAGATAACCAAAAACCTTTTTAGCCTTTCGGCTAAAAAGGCGCAGATGATGGCCTTGCGTATCAACATGATAAGCAAAAAAACAGTCCGGCAGAAGCTTATAAGCTATTTTGAGTACCTTGCCGAGAAAACGGGCAGCACAAGCTTTGAAACGGAGCTGAGCCTGTCGCAGCTTGCAAACTATCTGTGCGTTGACAGGACAAGCCTTATGCGCGAGCTGCGCTTAATGCGCGAGGAGGGGCTTATAAGCTCCAGCGGAAGAAAGATAAGCATGCTGAACATATAGAGCTTTACAGGAGGAACAGAGAAATGGGCAGCTTTATTGTGACGACAGATTCCGGCTGTGATCTGCCGCTTAGCTTTTGCAGCAGCCGCGGTATAATTCCGCTTAAGATGAATTATGCCATCGGAGATAAGAGCTACACCGATACGATGGATCCGAAGGATCTCAAGTCGTTCTATGACGGGATGAGATCAGGCGACACTCCGAAAACGAGCCAGGTGACGCCGTATCAGTTCACGGAATTTTGGACGCCGCTGCTTGAAAAAAAGCAGCCGCTCATTCACATTGCGCTCGGCAGCGGGATATCCGGCACATGGGCAAACGCGGTCTCGGCAGCGGATATGCTCATGAAGGAAAACCCCGGCGCGGATATAAGGGTCATCGACTCGACCCTTGCATCGGTAGGTTACGGAATGCTCGCCATTCTTGCCGCCGATCTGCGCGACTGCGGCAGCAGCGCCGACGAGTGCCAGATGCAGCTTGAGAAGGTCAAAAGCAATATAAATACCTATTACACGACCGGCGACCTGACCTACCTTTACCGCAGCGGCAGAGTCAGCCGCACCGGCATGGTCATAGCCCACGCATTGAACATCTGGCCGATACTCAATCTCGACCTTGACGGACATCTTATTGTCCAGGCCAAGGAGCGCGGCAAAAAGAAAACCATCGAGCGTATACACAGGATCATAAGCGAGCTGTGCGTCGATCCCGAGGACCAGACGCTTTACATCTGCCACTCGGACATCGCCGAGGAGGCCGAGCAGTTCGGTGAGGATATCAAAAAGGAATTCGGCTTCCGCGACGTGTTTTACACCTATATCGGAACGACCATCGGCTCAAATTGCGGACCCGGACTTATGGCGGCGTTTTTCGTCGGCAAAAAAAGAACGAACTGAGAGGAAAAGAATATGAACGTTGATTACATTGATTTTAAAACCGTCAGCCTCACAAGCAAGCTTGACACAAGCATAGGCGCCGAGCTTCAGCTGACTCAGACCGGCAAGGTATCCGTAAAGCTCCCCGAAGAGTGGAGCGGCTTCGCGTTTTTGTATCTGAACATAGTCATCCACGACCCTGAGGATAAGTATTTTGTGTTCGATATCACTACCGAGACCGTCATTAAGCTGCCCGACGATGTCAAGGAGTTTTCGGAAGAGGCAATGAATGCCGGCATGGAAATCGCGCAGGATAAGACCTTCGAGGCGATCCGCGGCATTTCCGTGGCCATGGGCATAAACGAGCTTGATCTGAGCGGTAAGTGATATGAAGGAGCCGACGCTTGTTATAATGGCTGCCGGAATGGGCAGCCGCTTCGGCGGACTCAAGCAGATAACCGCCGTCGATGCCGAGGGCCACGCGATAATTGACTTTTCGCTTTTCGACGCTTACCGCGCAGGCTTTCGTAAGATCGCGTTCATCATAAAGCGCGAGATAGAGGAGAGCTTCAAGGCCGCCGTCGGCCTCCGCATGGAAAAGTATTTTGACGTGAAATACGTCTATCAGCAGCTCGACAAACTGCCCGAGGGCTACACTGTCCCCGAGGGAAGGGAAAAGCCCTGGGGAACGGGACATGCGGTGCTGTGCTGCCGCAGCGTTGTGGACGGGCCGTTTGCGGTCATCAATGCCGATGACTTTTACGGAGCCGGGGCGTACAAGGCAATGTACGATTTCCTCAGCGGCGACAGGAAGCAGAGCGAGTACGCCATGGTGGGCTATAAGCTGCGCAATACCGTCACCGAAAACGGCTCGGTCGCGCGCGGCGTGTGCGATATCGAAAACGGATATCTTGCCGATATAACCGAGCGCACGCACATCGAAAAGCGCGGCGCGGACGCGGCCTACACGGAGGACGGGCAGACCTTCGTTCCGCTGCCTGGCGACGCGACCGTGTCCATGAACTTCTGGGGCTTTTCGCCCATGATGCTCGAGCAGCTCAATGCGCGCTTCCCGGCGTTTTTGGATAAGAATCTGCCAGTCAATCCGCTCAAATGCGAATATTTCCTGCCCTTTGTCGCAAACGAGCAGTTAAAAGAGGGCCTTGCCACGGTCAAGATACTCGATTGCAGCGAAACGTGGTACGGCATGACCTACCGCGAGGACCTCGACTCGGTAAAACGCGCAATAGCCGACATGAAATCACGCGGAGTGTATCCCGATAAGCTCTGGAAATGAGAAAATGACCACTTCGTGTGAAGTGGTCATTTATATAACTCATTCTTCCGAGCTTATGCCGATCGAAAGGCCCACGCCGAGGGCGGCGAGGACGGCGGCTGCGAAAGCGAGGGTGTCGATATCGCCGTAGACAAGCGAGGCAACTACGCTCACGGCGCCCAAGGCGGCGCCGATGGCGGCAAGCTTAAATGCTTGCGAGGTTTGCTTTTTGCTCAATAGTATGAGCGCTGCCGCTGCGGCGGCAACTGCAAGCAGGTGCGCGGCGTAAGTTACAATGAAGGATATAAGCGCCTTGAGATAATCACGGTGCAGTGCGCTCTCGTGCTTGCCGGCGGAGCTTAGAAGCTCTTCCGTTGTGCGCTCTGCCGTGCCGTAGCCCTCGTCGATAAGGCTTTCGCGGCTGCGCTCGACCTTTTCGGCAATGTCCTCATAGACCGAAAGCTCCTCTGCCTTGGCGTCAAGTGCTTCCTTTTCCTTGTCAAGCTCGGCTTTCACGTCGGCAACGGACTGCCCGTCGGCATCGAGCTTTGCCGGTCCGGACTCTATCTCCTGCTTCATGCCGGAAAGCTGCGCTTGTGCGGAATCTATCTGCTGCTGCGCCTGAGTAAGCCCGGCCTCGCCCTGCTGAAGCTGCGCATAGGCCGAATCAAGCTGCGCCTTCATGTCGGAAATGTAGCTGTCGGTCAAGTCGATCCCGGCCTTGCCGCCGACGATCTTGAGCGCCATCCAATGCGGAATGTGCTTTGCCTCAAGCTCGCTTATGGCAGACGACAGCTGATCGTAAGCGGCCTTGCCCTCGTTGTACGAGGCCCAGCCCGAGTCGAGCTGCGCTCTGCCGCTTGAAACGGCGCTTTGTGCACCGCTGCTGTTGAACTGATTTTTGCCGACATTGTAGGCTATAAGCTGCTGATTATAGCTCAAAACGTCCTCGTTGTATTTTTTATCTGCCGCTTCGTACTGCTTGTACTTCTCGTTGTAAGCGGCCTGCTGCTCGTCATAGGCGGCCTTTTTCTCGGCGTATTCGGCCTTGCCGTCGGCGAGCGCTTTTTCGTTATCGCTGAGCGTGTCAAGCTCCTTTTTGAAGGAGGCGTAGTCGTCTCGCACCTCGCCGACTGGACTGATACCGTCCGCTATCCCGGTAAGACCGGTCATGAACGCGGCAAGCAGCAGCACGACGGCAAGAACGATCGAGATCGCCCTCCACTGATTTTTGGATACCATGCTATCACCCTTGAAAAATCTGAATAATCAATGATTGATTATACTATAAGAAATTTGTTAACTCAATATGAATCAAGCGAAAAATTTTCACGGCGAGAGTATAAATGTGTAGTAATTTTGTAACCTGTGTGGTAGAATAATTTAAATTAAATTATAGGAAGTAATCATTCATGGATATAAAAAAACTTGAAAGCTACGCCGAGCTTATAGTCAGGGTCGGCGCGAATATCCAAAAGGGACAGGATGTTGTCATTTCGGCCGAGCTTGATCAGCCGGAATTTGTGGAAATGCTCGTTGAGCAGTGCTATCTTGCAGGCGCTGCCGAGGTAAGGGTCGAGTGGACGCATCAGCCGCTCAGGCTCAAGCATGTAAAATACCAGACCGTCGAGCGCCTCGGCGAGATAAAAGATTGGGAAAAGCAGAAGCTTTTGCACCGAGCCGAAACGCTTCCGGCCATGATCTATATAGAGTCTGCCGACCCCTCGGGTCTTGACGGGCTGGATCAGGAAAAGTGGGGCAAGAGCGTCCAGATGCGCTGGAAGGTCATAAAGCCTATCCGCGACTCGATGGAGAACAAATATCAGTGGGTCATTGCGGCGGTGCCGGGCAAGGCGTGGGCAAAGAAGGTGTTCCCCGCGCTTGACGAGGCCGAGGCCGTCGAAAAGCTGTGGGAGGCGATACTGTACACCTCGCGCGCCGACGGCGACGGAGTGAAGGCGTGGCAGGAGCACAATGCCGATCTCAAGAGCCGCTGCGAATATCTCAACTCGCTCGGCCTGCGAAAGCTGCACTATAGAAGCTCGAACGGAACGGATTTCACCGTCGGACTCATTCCGCAGGCGCAGTTTCTCGCCGGGGCTGAGGATACGCTCGGCGCGAACGTGCGCTTTAATCCCAACATCCCCAGCGAAGAGGTTTTCACAAGCCCCATGAAGGGACAGGCCGAAGGCATAGTGTATTCGACCCGTCCGCTGTCCTACCGCGGCACGATGATCGAAAACTTCAGCATCCGCTTTGAAAACGGCAGAGTGACCGAGGTCAAGGCCGAAAAGGGCGAGGATGCGCTCAAGACGCTTGTAAATATGGACGAAGGCTCGAAAATGCTCGGCGAGTGTGCGCTCGTGCCGTTTGACAGTCCGATAAGAAACAGCGGCATAATGTTTTACAACACCCTTTTTGACGAAAACGCCGCATGCCACCTCGCACTCGGCGACGGATTTGCTAACTGCATAAAGGACTTTGAGAACTACACGCTCGAGCAGTGCCGCGAAATGGGCATAAATTCGTCCATGATCCATGAGGACTTCATGATCGGCTCTGAGGATCTCGATATCACCGGCGAGACCGAAAACGGCGAGAGAGTGCAGATATTCAAAAATGGAAACTGGGCGTTCTGATCGAGAGGAAGCAAGATGGAGATAGAAAACGAAAAGATAAGATATTCGGTCAGCCGGAAGAACTTTTTCGTCAAGCTTGCGGTGATCTTCATGATTCTGTCGGCGCTCTGCCGCTTCCTCGGCTATTGGGGCTTCTGGTCGAATCAGACGGCCGGATTTGTAACATTTCAGATTGTGCTGCCGATACTGTGCAACCTGCTGTTTATTGTGCTCGTTCTGTATGCAGGCAGGCGCTTTTTCAGTCTGACGTTTATCCCGGTCATACTGGGTGTAATGTTTTTCATAATCAAAGCCTTCGGGTTTGACAGCATACTGCACACGATACTGTGCATATGCCTGTATCTTGCCGTCGCGTTTATCTACACGGCGACGGTGTTCGGCGTTATCCGGACTAAGTGGCTGCTTGCACCGCTGTTCGGTCTGCCGCTTATAGTACATATCTACCTTGACAGAGACATGATCGCGCCGAAGGGGCAGACCGTCGCACTTGCGGAGCTTTTGCCCGAGATATCGGTGCTGTGCATTATGGCTGCGCTTTTGTGCATTTGCGTTGCAATGAAAAGGCGCGACTTTGCAGCCGAAAAGGCCAGCAGCGCCGAGCAGCAGACGATAGATCTGCTCGTACGCAACGAAGAGCCGCCGGCATCCGCGATCATGCCCGACGCCGCGCCGCAGGAGGGCGATGCACATGAGTGATACTATCAGAAAAGACCCGACTGAGGAAAAAACCGTAGTCGTCAAAAAAAGTGATATCGAGCAGCAGCTTCACAGAGCCGACGAGGAAAAAACCGTCCTCGATACGGTCAACGAGGGGTACAAGAGCATATTTGACCCCGAGCTTGAGGAGATACTGCGCGAAACCGAAGGATATGAGCTTACTCCGCAGGATGAGGACGGCGAGCCGGAATACGAGGAAGAGCCGGAGTACGACGAGAGCGAATCGGACACCGAGCGCATCATACGCGAGCAGTCCGAGCACCGCGCGCACAAAAAGAGAAAAAAGCTCATCATTGTGTGCGCCGCCATCGTTGCCGTTCTCGCGGCCATGCTTGCGCTGATACTCGCGCTCAAAAACGGCGGAACGGAGAGCGAATACAGCAATGCGTTCAAGCAGGCGCAGGAGTACTACTACGCCGGCGATTACGACAACGCACTTACAAAGCTGCGCGAGGCAATGGAGGTCAAAAAGACCGACGAGTGCCTGCTTCTTATGAGCCGCTGCTATGAGGCCAAGTACGATTACGTTAATGCCATTGCGATCCTTGAAAGCTCAACAAGCGGCAGCGACGAAATAAAATCCGAGATTGAGCGGCTCAAAAAAGCCAAGGATGATTACGACAGCGGCAAGATAGTCGTCATCTGCGGTGAGCAGTACGATGTGGAAACAACTTCACTTGATCTGTCGAAGAAGGGAGCAGGTTCGGCCGCCCTCAAGGATATCGCAAAGCTCACCGAGCTTACGAGCCTCAAGCTTTCCGACAATAAGATCGACGAGCTTGATTTCCTCACGCCGCTCAAGAAGCTCACCTCGCTTGACCTTTCAAATAATAATATTAGCGATATCAAGCCGCTCAAAAAGCTCAGCTCGCTCAGAACGCTGCACCTTGACGGCAACGAGATAAAGGACTTTTCTCCGCTTTACGATATCGACAGTCTGTCCATGCTCACCATCGGGCAGATGGATATAAGCGCATCTCAGCTCAAGGAGCTTAAAGCGAAGCTTCCCAACTGCATCATATACAGCGACGATGCAAAAGAGGACGTCGTTGAAATCAAGCTCGGCGGCAAGACGTTTAAAAACAACGTTACAGAGCTTGACCTTTCCGGCTGCGACGTGCACGATATCACACTGCTGTCGGCCTGCACGAAGCTTGAAAAGCTCGATCTTTCGGATAACTCGATTTCCGATATCTCGGCGCTTGTAGATCTTCCGAATCTTAAAGAGCTTGATATTTCAAACAACCGCATAAGCGATATAAGTCCGCTTATGAGCGTGCCTAAGCTTGAGTACCTCAATCTTTCCGGCAACAGAATAAAATCGGTCGCGGCGCTCCAGGATCTTTCCGGACTTACGGAGCTTAACGTCAGCGGCAACGAGCTTGGAAGCATCGCCGCCATCGGCAGGCTCACGAATCTCAAGACTCTGTGGATGGATAAGGTCGGTTTGTCCGATGCAGACCTCGAGGAGCTGTATAACCTCAAAAATCTCAAAAAGCTCAGCATAAAGGATAACGCAGACCTGAGCGAGACCGCTGTTGCAACGCTGAAAAAGAAGCTCTCCGGCTGCTCGATCAGCCATTCCGAGCTTAAAAGCGAGATAGTACTCGGCGGCAAAAGCTTTGCCGTGGATGCTGAAAACGTTGAGGCCAACGGCCTCGGCCTGAGCGATATCTCAAAGGTGTCGGGCTTTACTAACGTAAAGCACCTTGACCTGTCAAATAACTCGATATCAAGGCTCTCGCCGCTGTCAACGCTTAAAACGCTCGAAACGCTTGACCTGTCGAATAACTCGATCAGCGACGTTTCGGCGCTCACCTCGCTTAAAAATCTCAAGCAGCTCTGGCTCAACGGAAACAGCATCAGCGCCGACCAGATACAGGCGCTGAAAGCAGCTCTGCCCGACTGTTATATAAGTGTTGAATAAAAAAGCGAGAACAAATTTTGAATTTTAAAGCAAATTCAACAAAAGCGTCTTTCATTTTACATGCGCTTATGCTATAATAAAGTCAAGCAGGAAGCATCCTGCAAAGCAGAAAGGAGCCGGCACATATGAAATTTACGTTTACCGAAAAAAAGATGGGCACCTCCGAAGAGCTCAGAAGCTATACTGAGCGCAAGGTTGGCAAGCTCGACCGCTTCTTTAAGACCGAAAGCAGCGCAAACATCACGTTCAGCATGGAGCGCGGCAGATTCCTGGCAGAGATCACGGTTTCAAACAACGGCCTGTATTACAGAGCCAGCGAGCTTACAAATGACATGTACGCTTCCGTTGATTCCGGTGTCGCGGCCATCGAACGCCAGATCCGCAAGAACAAGACCCGTCTTGAAAAACGCCTGAGAGAGGGCGCGCTCGAGAAGGAGACAAGACCCGACTATGCCCCCGTTGAGGAGGAAGAGGATGAGGAATTCAAGATCGTGCGCAGCAAGCGCTTCCCCATCAAGCCGATGTCAACGGAAGAGGCAATATTGCAGATGAACCTGCTTGAGCATGAGTTCTTCGTGTTCCGCGATGAGCAGGCCGACGGCGCGATCTCGGTAGTCTATCGCCGCAAAAACGGCGGCTACGGTCTGATAAGCGACGACGCTGAATAAAAAATATAACCGCTGCCCCACCTTTTAAAGGTGGGGCAGTCAGTCTGATTTTAAGATAGTGCTGCCGAGCGGAACCAAAAAATGTGGTGCGGTGGCAATTTTGAGGATGGAACAAAGATGAATTACACCGAAGTAACGATAGAATGCAAAAACACCGACGAGACCTGCGACAGGTTGACCGCCCTCGGAGTTGACGGCTTTGTCATCGAAAACGAGGACGATTTTAAGGCCTTCCTTGAAAATAACCGCCAGTATTGGGACTATGTCGATTCCTCGCTCGAGGAAAGCTATAAGGGCGTTTCGCGCGTTAAATTCTATGTTGAGGACAACGAGGACGGCGCGCGGCTGCTTGACGCCGTGAAGGCGGAGTTTGAGGTGAAAACCGCGCCCGTGTGCGATGCCGACTGGGAAAATAACTGGAAGGAGTACTATAAGCCGCTCGAGATCGGCGAGAAGCTCCTTGTCGTGCCGGAGTGGATCGAATGCGCCGAGGAGGGCCGAGTTCCGCTGCGCCTCGATCCCGGCCTGCTGTTCGGAACCGGCGCGCATGCAACAACGCGCATGTGCCTTGCCGCGCTTGAAAAGTACGCCGGGGAGGGCAAGCGCGCCCTCGACCTCGGCTGCGGCAGCGGAATCCTCGGCATCGGTGCGGTCGTCCTCGGCAGCGATTTCTGCACCGCCTGCGATATCGACCCCAAAGCGCCCGATACCGTCATGGAAAACGCTTCTCTCAACGATATCGGCGGCGACAAAATGAAGGTTTACGCCGGTGATATAATCGGCGACGGAAAGCTCAGAGCGCTCCTCGGCACGGGCTACGATATAGTGCTTGCAAATATCGTTTCCGATGTTATAATTCCGCTTGCGCCGTTTGTGCGCGCGTTTATGGCGCCGGGCGGCGTGTTCATCACCTCCGGCATAATCGACGGCCGCGAGGAAGAAGTGGCCGCAGCGCTTAAGTCTGCCGGACTTGAGATAATCGCCCACCATCACGAGGAAGAGTGGCACTGCTTCGAGTGCAAATGAAAAACCGCCCGTTAGACTGACCTATCGGGCGGTTTCTTCAATATCCTGCGATGAAGCGCACGGCGCAGCTTTTTTCGCTGCGCTTTATTACGCAAAGCTTCTGCTCGTGCTTATTCTCCGGCGGCGGAGGCGGCTCGGGCAGAGTCTCGTCGATGGCGGTAACGCGCTGCCACACGCTTTCAAAATTATCAAATTCCATAGTTCTCACCGCTGCATTATATGCCGCCACTTGAAAAAACGTCAGCGCTGTGAGATAATACCGGCATAAAATATGTTTTCCGAGAGGAGCCTATCATGCCCAGATTTTTTGCGCTTGGAACAAATCTGCTCGGCGGCAGAGCGATCATCCGCGGCCGCGACGCAGAGCATATAAAGGTGCTTCGCCTGCGCCCGGGCGAGGAGATGACAATTTGCGACGGCAACGGTACGGACTATAAATGCCGCCTTGTGCGCTCGGATAAGGACGAGGCCGAGGCGGAGATCATCGAGGTCGTCCCGTGCGCGGCCGAGCCTACGGTGTTGGTGCGTGTGCTGTGCGGCCTGCCAAAGGGCGATAAGACCGACTATATCATCCAGAAATGCGTCGAGTCCGGCGCAAAGGAGATATGCTTTTTCCGCTCCGAACGCGTCGTGCAGCGCACCGAGGGCGTTGCCAAAAAGCTCGAGCGCTGGAACAGAATAAGCGAAGAGGCGGCAAAGCAGTCCGGCCGCGGTATAATTCCCGAGGTCAGATGGATCGACAGCTTTGTTGAAGCGCTCGATGCGGCAAAGCAGCAGGAGGACGCCTTCTTCCTGTACGAGACCGGCGAGCGAGCGAGCCTTCGCTCGGCGCTCAAGGGGGCCGAGAAGCTCGGCTCTGCTGCGGTGATAACAGGCCCCGAGGGCGGCTTTGAGCCGTATGAGGCCGATATGGCTCGCAAGATAGGGCTTCACATATGCTCGATGGGCGCGCGCATACTCAGATGCGAAACCGCTCCCGTCGTCGCGCTCACGGCGCTCATGTACGAAAGCGGAAATTTGGAATAAAACAATGCAGACAATAGATGCTGTTAAGATCAGAATACTTCGCCTGTGCGAGCAGAGGAACATGAGCATCAACAGACTTGCCACTGTGTGCGCGCTGCCGCCGTCGAGCATCAAGAATATTCTATACGGCAAAAGCTGCAATCCAAAACTGTTGACGATAAAAATGATATGCGACGGGCTGGATATGACGCTTGCGGAGTTTTTCTCCTCGCCGGAGTTTGACGGCCTTGAGCAGGAGATAAAATAACCGGGACTGCACCGCAGTCCCGGTTATTGCTGTGTTACCATTTATTCGAGACCTTCTCGGCAAAGCCGGGGAAGTCTTTTATTTCAATCACTTTTCCGTCGTCAAGGACAGCCTTGCCGGTGAACAGGCCGAATACCTGATGCTGATCGCTTTTGATAAGCCCGACGTCGGTGCAGGATGCACGGTCGAGCACGGGGCGGAAGTCCATTTCAAAGCGGCCGTCATCCGAGGTGAAGGTCCACGGCTCCATGAAGGATTTTTCGTCGCCGGGAATGTTGAATTTTACCTGACTGAGCTTGTGCGCCTTGCCGTTGTAAAACAGCATGTTCTCGCTGGCGGCCGAGGTGTTGCCGAAGCCGTAGCCGATGTTCCAGCCGAAGGGAACTCCGTCCACCGCGCCGGAGGCCGAGCCCCAGTACCATGTGTTTTTGTATGTCCACACGCCGCGCCCCCAGTCGAGGACGGCGAAGCTGTCCGAGGGGTCAAAAACATAGGTGTGACCGTCGTATGTGACCTCACCGCGTGCGCGCATGCAGTTTATCTTCTGGTTATAGTAAAAATGCCCCGGTTTATTGAACGGAGTTGCTATGACCATGCTCTCCTCCGGTTCGTCGAAAAGCTCGACCTTTGCGTAGAGCGAGCCGGCAGGGCCGAAGCGCTTCATCTGAGCTATCAGCGTGCGCACGCCCGAGCCGTTGTTTTTAAAATAAATGCTGTAGTTTTTCCCGATGGCGGTCGTGTCGCCGGTCTTGCTCGTTTCGGGCAGCTTGCGCTTTCCGAGCGGCATGAAGCACATGGGGCTCGTGGTGATCTCCCAGCCCTCCTCGAAGTTGAGAAGGCTTATCGAGTCAAGGCCCATGTAGCCGTTATCGTCGATGGTGAGGGCAAGGGCAAAGCGGCCGTTGTTTATGAGGTAATAATCCCATTCCTTGATGCGCATGGGGCTTGCCTTGATGTCCGCGCGCCTGTAAACCGGCAGAAGCTTCTTGGCGTAGCCCGGCTCCGTTAGCTCGCCGTCGGCGTTTAGCAGGGGTATTTCGCGAGTGATCTCGTGCTGATCCATTCCTACATCTCCTTTTTCAATTTGCGTATATCCGTTCCGGCAAACGGGAGCTTGAGAAACTCGCCGTCTATCCTCGAGCAAATCTGCGGAGTGTATCGCCGCGCAAGCTCCGCATCGGTGAGATTTGTGCTGATAATGGTCTTCTTGCCCTCGACAAGGCGCGTGTTTATAAGCGTGTACAGTGCCGAAATGCTTATCTGCGTGAGCATTTCGGTGCCCAGATCGTCAAGGATCATAAGCTCGCACTCGAGCATGCGCTCGACCCGTGTCGAGGCCTTTTCCGCGGCATCGGCGTCGCGCGCGAATTTTTTCATTTCAAACGCCTCAAGCGCGGAGGCTGCTGTGTCGTAGCACACCGAGTGGCCGTTTTGCGCAACGACGCGCGCTATGCAGGCCGACAGGAACGTTTTGCCCAGCCCTGTACCGCCCTGAAACAGCAGGTTCATCGAGCGCTCCGAGAAGCTGGAGGCGTACTCGCGGCAGGTGTCGTAAACAATGCTCATCGCTTCCCTTGCCTCGCCGTACAGCGAAAGGTCGAAGTTTTCAAAGCGCTCGTCGCTGTTTTTAAGAAGCGTGCTCAGCTCGCTTGTAAGCTGGCGGTTGTATTCCTCGATGAGGCAGGAGCACATTTGGCTTCCGATAAACCCGGTGTCTTTGCATTTCGGGCATGAGTAGATATCCTCAAGATAATCGACCGGATAACCGGCAGCGTGCAAAAGCTCGGCCTTTTTTGCCTGAAGCGCAAGGCTTTCATCCTCCAGCGTCTTAAGTGCGTCGGAAAGATCCGCGCTGCGCTTTATCGTAAGTCCGACAAGCTCGGACATCTGCGCGCGAAGCCTATCGTCGATGCGGCGAATTTCGGGTATCTGCGAATAAATCTTTTCCTGCCTGAGATAATGCTCGGCAACATTGTTTGCGTGCGTGTGACCTATCTGCTCTCTGGCGCGCGCCAGAATTTTTCCGTCCAGTGCCATTGTTTAACCGTTTTTAACCTTTTCGTATATTGAGCGCAGACGCTTGAGCTCATCGCCCGAAACGTTGCTGCTATGCTGATTTTCCGCCTTGACCGCGCTTGCCGGAGAGCGGCTGTCGCGCTCGGCGACGTCCCGTGCCGAGTGTATGCCCTTGTCATGCCACGAGAGCATGATCTTGTTCATGTATCCCCATTTTAAAGCGCCGGTGTTTGTCACCGTGCGGTCGTATGCTATGAGTATGGCCTCGTTATCAAAGCCCATGTCGAACCACGAGGTCATGTATTTGCGCTCGGTCGGCGTGAGCACGCGGCTGCCGAGCCCCATTGAGGTCTTAAGCTCGCCTGCGCGCGAGCGCTTCTCGGCGGCATTGCGTATGTATTCGTCGGCCTGCTCGATGGTGATGATCTCCTTATTTGCCCATGAGTAGGCTTCCTTTTCGATGCTGCGCATCGAGGGCAGCCGGCCGGGACCGTATTTTTCGGTGAAAACGTCGATGCAGTAACCGATGAGCATGAAAATAACGTCCGCCGGCAGCGCAAGGTAATCGTAAATGCCGAAAAGCGTTTTCAGATCGGCTGTGGAGAGAACTCTGCCGAGCTTGTGCTGCGCCTGGGCGATAACGGCCTGAAAGCCGCTGTCCTCCTTCGAGCGGCGCACGATATCCGCCGAGGTGTATTCCGGAAGCTCCTCGGCAGGGGGGAGCTTTATCTCCTGCTCGGGCTTTGCGGCCGGGCGCGAAAGACCCATTCTCAGCAGCTTTTCGTATGCGTTTTTGATCTCGGCCTCGGTGCGGCAAAGCTCGCGCGCGGCTCTGTCGGCGTTAAATCCGCCGTTAAGATCGAGCCAGATATACAGCAACGCAACATCGCCGTCATGTGCGGCAATAAGCTTGTCCGCGGTGCTGTGCGGTATTGAGTTTTGCTCTGCTGTGGGCATGACGATTCCTCTGTTCATTCAAAGTTTACACAATGGACTTTAACAAGAGGAATTATATCATTAAAATTAACTTGTAGCAATAGCCATGTTTGTGGTATAATTCAACGATAAAAGTAAAATGCCAGAGGTATGGATATATGCTTGAGCTGCTTTCTCCCGCAGGCTCGCCGGAGGCGGTCGTTGCCGCCGTTCAGAACGGCGCGGATGCGGTGTATATGGGACTTGGAATATTCAATGCTCGCCGCGGAGCAAAAAATTTCAGCGACGAGGAATTTGAAAAGGCGGTCAGATACTGCCGTATACGCGACTGCAAGGTCTATGTCACGATGAACACGCTCGTCGGCGACAGGGAGATGGAGCAGGCTGCCGAGCTTGCCCGACGCGTGTCGGATCTCGGCGCGGACGCCATCCTTGTGCAGGATCTCGGCCTTTTGAGCGTTTTGAAAAAAGCCGTGCCGGATATTCCGCTGCACGCGAGCACCCAGATGAGCATCCATAACCTTGCCGGCGTTGAGGCAGCGGCCGAGATGGGACTTACCCGTGCAGTCCTTGCGCGCGAGCTGAGTTTCGAGCAGATAAAGTTCATAACAAAGCATTCGCCGATAGAAACGGAGATATTTGTCCACGGTGCACTGTGCTTCTGCCATTCGGGGCAGTGCTATATGTCATCGCTTATAGGCCGCCGCAGCGGCAATCGCGGCATGTGCGCCCAGCCCTGCCGCATGGAATACACCATGGGCGGCAGACTTGAGGACAGCCATCCGCTTTCCCTCAAGGATAATTGCCTTGTTGACCGCCTGCGTGAGATCGAGGACGCCGGCGTTGCCTGCGTGAAGATCGAGGGCAGAATGAAGCGCCCCGAGTACACGGGCATAGTCACGGGCATATACTCAAAAATCATCAAAGAGCGCCGCGAGCCGACGGCAGAGGAAATGCAGACCCTTGCCGACGCATTCTCGCGCCAGGGCTTCACGCAGGGCTATTTTAACGGCGATAAGGCCGACATGTTCGGCGTGAGAGCCGAAACCGACAAGGTCGGCGAAAAAATGTTTTCCGATGCAAGGAAAGAATACATCGGCAAGGAAGAGCGCCGCGTTCCTGTGAAGTTTTACGCCGTCGTAAACGCCGGAGAGGCGGTCAAGGCGGCAGCTATAGATAACCGCGGAAACAAGGTAGTCGCTTTCGGCGCCGAGCCGCAGAAGGCGATACGTCAGGCGATAAATTCAGAGGTCTTGAGTGACAGACTCGGCAAGACAGGCGGTACGCCGTACTACTGCGTGGATGCGCAGAGCCGCGTGCAGAGCGGACTTTACCTCTCTGCGTCGGAGATAAACGAGCTGCGCCGCAAGCTTGTAACGGCTCTCAACGAGCGCCGCGCAGTGCCGCAGCCGCGCCGCAGCCTGCCCATGCCGCAGATGCCCTCGGGGCAGAGTGCCGTGACCGATCCCGTTATGATCTATCAGGTGCGCACGGCAGAGCAGCTTACCGAGGAGCTTGCCGACACAAGACCCGATTATATCTACATTCCCGTCAAGGTCATGCACGATAATTTTGACCTTGTGCGCATGTTCAAAGAGCGCGGAGCGGTGCCGGTCGCCGTTTTGCCGCGCGTTATAACCGACAGCGAGACGAAGGATATATTCGTCATGCTGCGAAAGCTGTTCGACCTTGGCATAAACGAGGCGCTTGTCGGAAACCTCGGACATGTTATAATCGCGCGCAAGGCAGGAATGAAAACGCGCGCCGATTTCGGCATGAATGTGTTTAACTCGTATTCGATGGATATGATACGGAAGATGGGCTTTTTGTCCGCAACGGCATCGTTTGAGCTGCGCCTTGCGCAGGTTCGCGATATGGCAAAGTGCGTGCCGACGGAGCTTATCACTTATGGGCGGCTTCCGCTCATGGTGTCGGATCAGTGCGTGATAAGTCACAGCCTCGGCGCGTGCAATTGCCAAAGCCCGGCTCAGCTTTCCGACCGTATGGGCTCGACCTTCCCCATCGTGCGCGAATACGATCACCGCAATGTGATATACAATTCCCGAAAGCTGTTCATGGCCGATAAAAACGATGAGCTGTGCGGCGTGGGGCTTTGGGGAATAAGACTGATGTTCACGACCGAGGGCGCGCGCGAGTGCGTTCAGGTCGCAAAGAGATATAAGGGCGAGGGCGACTATCAGCCGAACGATCTGACCCGAGGCCTTTATTACAGAGGAGTTGACTGACACTATGGATATCGTGCTTGCCTCCGGCTCGCCGCGGCGAAAGAAGCTGCTTGAAACGCTGGGGCTTGATTTCGCCGTCGTTCCGGCAAAGGGCGAAGAGATAGCACCGCGCGGCGCAGGCCCTGCCGAAACGGTCGAGGCTCTGTCACGGGCAAAGGCCGAAGAGGTTGCGAAAGGCTTTGCAAATGCGCTCATCATCGCGGCAGACACCGTCGTTTGGGCAGACGGCAGGATACTCGGCAAGCCCAAAGACGAGACCGACGCAAAAGCCATGCTGCACCTGCTGTCGGATAATACGCACGAGGTTTACACCGGCGTGACGGTCATGTACGGCGGCAAAATCGTCGTCGGCAGCGAGTGTACGAAGGTTTTCTTCCGCAAGCTGTCGGAGGGCGAGATCGACCGTTATGTTCAGACCGGAGAGCCGATGGACAAGGCCGGTGCTTACGGCATTCAGGGCAGAGCCGCGCTCATGGTCAGGCGGCTCGAGGGCGACTATTTCAACGTAATGGGCCTGCCGCTGTGCAGGCTTGGCCAAATGCTCGAAGAGATCGGGGTGCATCTTTTTTGAACGTAAAAAATTATCTTAAGAAAAACGGAATAAAGCTCGGCGTTATCGTGCTCGTCATAGCGCTCGTCGCCGGGGCGGCATCCTATCTTCTCAAGGGAAACGCAGGACTTATACAGAATGTGTCGGGCACGGTCAAAGCACCGGTGCAGCGCATGGTAAGCTCCGTTGCCGACTGGCTGGAGAGCCTTTACGGATATCTTTACGACTATGACCAGCTCGTTGCCGAAAACGAGCGTCTGCGCGCGGAGCTGACCCAAGCTCAGGAGGAGGCACGAAACGGCGCCGCCGCCATCGAGGAAAACGAGCGCTTCCGCCAGCTGCTTAACTTCAAGGAAAAACACAGCGATATGACGCTTGAATCGGCCAAGGTCGTCGCGTGGACGACGTCGAACTGGGCAAATTCGTTCACGATAAGCAAGGGCACGAATGCCGATATCGCCGTGGGTGACTGCGTTATCACCGAGTACGGCGTCATGGTCGGACAGGTGACCGAGGTCGGCTCGACATGGGCTACGGTTTCCACGGTCATCGACCTTAACACGAATATCGGCGCGCTCGTTTCCGAAAACGGCGCTTCCGGCCTGCTCGTCGGCGACTTTGCCATGATGCAGGAGGGCTGCGTGAAGCTCAGCTACCTTGCCGACGGTGCGCAGGTCTTCTCGGGCGACACGGTCATGACCTCCGGCTCGGGCGGCGCATTTCCCCAGGGACTTGTTGTCGGAACGATAAGCTCGGTCAAGACCGAGGCCGGCGGTCAGATAGAGTATGGCGAGGTCAAGCCCGGCTGCGACCTCAACGCGCTCGTGCAGGTTTTTGTAGTAAAAGATTTTGAAGTGGTGGAATAATTGCTCAACAGACTGATTCAGGCTCTTGAATGGAAAAAAGTCCGCATGGTCATCCAATACGCGGTCTATATGCTGCTTGTCATGCTGCTGCAAAGCGTGCTGTTTTCAAGGATCAGCATTTTCGGCACGAAGGGCTTTATAATCCCGGCTGCCGCAGTTGCCGCAGGCATATATCTCGGCGGAGTTCGCGGCGCGGTTTTCGGAATTTTCCTCGGACTTTTCACCGATATGGCCTTTTCCGAAACGACGGTGCTGTTTACGATACTGTTTCCGATGATCGGCTTCGGAGCGGGCTTTGCCTCGGAGTTTTACATCAATAAAAGCTTTTTCGCGTTCATGATATTCAGCGTGGCGGCGATACTGCTGTGCGGCATAGTGCAGCTTATCCACGCGCTTATCGGCGGCGGAACGGAGCTTGCCGCAGGATTGATCACGGTGCTTTTGCAGACCGTTTTGTCCGTGCTGCCGGTCATGCTGCTGTATCTTCCGTTTAAAGAAGGCGGAATAATGCACGCGCAATACTGATTGAGGATACCCGATGAACATTATTAAGAAAGAAAGACTTATAGCGCTTGCACTGGTGTTTGCAATGCTGATCACGGTGTATATCGTTGCCCTGTATAAGCTCCAGATAATCGAGGGCGAGAAGTATTACGAAGAAAGCCGCAATAATATGGTGACGACCAGCACCGTTACCGCCGCGCGCGGCAATATCCTTGACCGCTACGGCAGAGTGCTTGTTACCAATAAATCGTGCTATGACCTGACGATAAACACAGATGAGCTTTTCCCGAATGACGACAGCGTTGACTCAAACGCCGTTATCTTAAAGCTTGTCAACATGATCCGCGATTACGGCGACGATTACATCGACGATCTGCCGATAACGAAAAGTCCTCCGTTCGAGTTTGAAAACGTCAGCGAGCAGGATCAGGCGCGGCTTGACGCTTATATGAAAGCAAACAAAGTCAAGGAAAACGCAAGCGCCGTCGAGATACTCTCGAGCATGCGTGACCGCTATGAGATCGACAGCAACTACACCGCAGAAGAGGCGAGGATCATCGCCGGCGTGCGCTATGCTATAAACGTGCGATATCTCATAAACACCTCGGACTATATTTTCGTCAAGGACGCGGATATGAAGCTCATAGCCACGCTGCGCGAAAACAACATTGAGGGTATAAATATCAAGGAATCCTATGTCCGCGAATATGCCACCTCGGCCGCCGCGCACATCCTTGGCTACACCGGCGCGATGAGCGACAGCGACTATGCAAAATATAAGGATCAGGGCTATTCCGCCGATGCGACCGTCGGCAAGGACGGCGCGGAGTACGCCTTCGAAAAATACCTGCACGGAACAAACGGCACCGTGCGCACGACCTCCGCATCCGACGGCACGGTCATAAGCAAGGAATATATCGAAGAGCCGGAGCCGGGCAACAATGTGTATCTGACGATTGACATTGCCCTGCAGGAGGCCGCCGAGCTTGCGCTTGAAAACGGCGTGGCCTCCATCCAGGCAAAGATAGACTCAAAGAAAGAGCAGCAGATAGCCAGCGGAACATACACTGAAAAGCAGGATGTCATTGACGGCGCCTCCGTGGTCGTCGTAAACGTCAAAACCGGCGAGCCGCTTGCCATTGCAAACTGGCCGACCTATGATCCGTCCGAGCTGCTGGAAAAATACAATGAGCTGCTTGAGGATAAAAACGCTCCGCTTTATAACCGCGCGCTCCAGGGCGGCTATGCGCCCGGCTCGACCTTCAAGCCGTGCACGGCGATAGCCTCGCTGACCGAGGGCATAATAAACACCGGCACTACCATCCAGTGTACAGGCAGATATACAAGATACGAGCAGTATGGTTTTGCACCGCTCTGCTGGATATACTCGCAGAACAATCAGCATCTGACGCACGGCTATCTGAACGTCACCGGCGCTATCCAGAACTCCTGCAACATTTTCTTCTATTCGGCAGGACATGACCTCGGCATAGATAAGCTTGATAAATACGCGGCTCTGTTTGGCCTCGGCGAGAGCACCGGCATTGAGCTGCCCGAATCCACCGGCAACATGGCAAATGCAAAAAACCATGAAGAGCTTACCGGCGAACCCTGGACGATAGGCCAGACCATGCAGGCCGCTATCGGCCAGTCCGACAGCCTGTTCACGCCGCTGCAGATCGCCGAGTACTGTGCAGCCGTCGCAAACGGCGGTGAGCGTCACAGCGCGTCGATACTCAAATCTGTGCGCAGCTACAGCTACGGCGAAAATGTGTACGAGCGCGAGAATGAAGTGCTCAGCAAGGTCGAAACCGCGCAGTATAACTGGGATGCCGTCCACGAGGGCATGCGCCTTGTCGGTAAATCAAGTCTGCCAAACTACACCATGACGAGTATCGCGGCAAAAACCGGGACCGCCCAGAAGGGCGACAGCATCGCAAACGACGGTATCTTCATCTGCTATGCGCCCTTTGACGATCCGGAGATCGCAATGGCCATCGTCGTTCAGAAGGGCGGCGCGGGCGCAAACTGCTCGGTCATCGCACAGGAAATACTCGAGGCTTACTTCAGCCTGAAATCCGCAACCGACGTTACCGACATCGAGGGCGAGCTGCTGCAGTGATAAAAAACCGCGCTTTTTGTCAAAAAAGGCGTTGAAAGAAACGGCAGCATTGTATATAATAAAACAGTAATTATAAAAAGTGTTTTTTATAATAGGAAATTTCGCAAACAGAATCGAGGGAAGCTTATGAATATTGCACTTATGGCACATGACAGAAAGAAGGAACTGATGGTTCAGTTCTGTATAGCTTATTGTGGTATTCTGGCCGAGCATTCAGTCTGCGCAACCAACACGACGGGCAAGCTTGTATCCGAAGCAACGGGACTTCCCGTGACGCTTTATCTGCATGCCGACCAGGGCGGCGCCCAGCAGATCGGAGCAAGAATATCATATAACGAGATCGATCTTGTGCTGTTCTTCTGCGACCCGTCAAACCCCGGCGGATTTGACGATATCAACAAGATCGAACGCCTGTGCGATCAGTATCAGATCCCGTTTGCAACCAATGCGGCAACCGCGGAGGTGCTCGTTCAGGGCCTGCGGCGCGGTGATCTTGACTGGCGCAATATCGTCAATCCAAAGCGCAGGTAGGCTGCATCGCCGAATTAAAACTCGAATGCTGTTATTGCTCAAGCAATAGCAGCATTTAGTGATTGAAAGGAATAAAATTAAGTATGGCAAAAGTTGCGCCGAGAACCCTGTCGGGCTTCATGGAGCTGCTTCCGGCAGACCAGATAAAGATGGAAAAAATGATGGAGACGCTCAGAAAGAGCTACTCCGTTTACGGCTTTGCGCCGCTTGACACGCCGGTGATCGAATCGGCGGAGGTGCTGCTTGCAAAGGGCGGCGGCGAGACCGAAAAGCAGATATACAGATTCAATAAGGGCGACAGCGACCTTGCGCTGCGCTTTGACCTGACCGTTCCGCTCGCAAAATTCGTCGCGGCAAATTACGGACATCTGACGTTCCCGTTCCGCCGCTATCAGATAGGCAAGGTCTACCGAGGCGAAAGAGCACAGCGCGGCCGCTTCCGCGAGTTTTATCAGGCCGATATCGATATCATCGGCGACGGTAAGCTCGATATCATAAACGAGGCGGAAATCCCTGCGATAATCTATCGCACCTTCACCGCGCTCGGCCTCAAGGGCTTTAAAATAAAGGTCAATAACCGCAAGCTCTTAAACGGATTTTACAGCCTTGCCGGCATGAGCGAAAAGGCCGGCGATATAATGCGCACGGTCGATAAACTCGATAAGATCGGCCCCAACAAGGTCCGCCAGCTTCTTATGGATGAGCTGCACATGTTCTCGCACAAGGCCGACGACGTTATGGACTTCATGGCCATAAGCGGCACGAATGCCGAGGTCATTGCCGGACTTGAGCGCTATAAGGGAATGGACGAGCTGTTTGACGAGGGCCTTGAGGAGCTCAAGACCGTCACAAGATACCTTGCCGATTTTGGCGTTCCGGAGGAAAACTTCGCAATCGACCTTTCGATAGCGCGCGGCCTTGACTATTATACAGGCACGGTTTACGAAACCGAAATGACCGCCCACCCCGAGATAGGCTCGATCTGCTCCGGCGGCAGATACGACGATCTTGCCGGATACTACACCGATAAAAAGCTGCCCGGCGTCGGCATATCCATCGGCCTTACGCGCCTTTTCTATGTCCTCAACGAGCAGGGCATGCTCTCAGACGAAACCGTGTCGGCTCCTGCCGATGCGCTCGTTATCCCCATGGCTGAGGATCTCGGCTACGCCATTGCCGCCGCAACGGCGCTGCGTGATGCTGGGGTGAGAACTCAGCTTTACTGCGAGCAGAAAAAATTCAAGGCAAAAATGAGCTATGCCGATAAGCTCGGCATTCCCTATGTGATCCTCATCGGCGAGGACGAGATCGCGGAAAACGTCGTCGCCGTTAAGAATATGACCACCGGCGAGCAGACAAAGCTCGGCTTTGCCGACGCTGCGTCGCTCATAAAGAAAGACATGGATGATCGCGCCCGTGCCGCGGTTATCAAAGAATAATGGAGGCAGAAGAAAATGACACAGTCAAGAACTCACACCTGCAATCAGCTCCGTATTGAAAATGTCGGAGAAAAGGTCAAGATCGTCGGATGGATGGAGAACGTCCGCGAGGTAGGCCAGAACTTTGCGTTTGTCATTGTCCGCGATTTTTACGGCACGACGCAGGTCGTCGTCGAGACCGAGGATATGATGAAGGTCATAAAGGGCATAAACAAGGAGAGCACCATCTCCGTCGAGGGCACAGTTCGCGAGCGCGCGAGCAAAAACCCCAAGCTCCCCACCGGTGATATCGAGGTCGTTCCCGAAAAGATCGAAGTTCTCGGACGCTGCCGCTATAACGAGCTGCCGTTTGAAATAAACCGCAGCCGCGAGGCCGACGAGACCACACGCCTTAAGTACCGCTACCTCGACCTGAGAAATCCGGCCGTAAAGCAGAATATCATCCTCCGCTGCAACGTCGTCGCCGCCCTGCGCAAGGCGATGATGGAGCACGATTTCCTTGAGATAACAACGCCTATCCTCACCGCTTCCTCTCCCGAGGGCGCGCGCGACTATCTCGTTCCGGCAAGAAAGCACCCCGGCAAGTTCTATGCTCTGCCGCAGGCGCCGCAGCAGTTCAAACAGCTGCTCATGACCTCGGGCTTCGACCGCTATTTCCAGATAGCGCCCTGCTTCCGCGATGAGGACGCGCGCGGCGATCGTTCACCTGGCGAGTTCTATCAGCTCGATATGGAGATGTCCTTTGCCGGCCAGGAGGATGTTTTTGCGGTCATTGAGGATGTCCTGCCCCCGATTTTTGAAAAGTTCGGAACATACAACATATCCAACAAGGCACCCTTCCGTCGCATCGGCTATAATGAGTCGATGGAAAAGTACGGCTCGGATAAGCCGGATCTGCGCATTGACCTCGTCGTTGAGGACATAACCGCGCTCGTATCCGGCACTGATTTTGCGCCCTTTGCCGAGGGAAACACCGTCAAGGCAATCGTCGTGACCGGCTGTGACCTTACCCGTAAGCAGATCGACAAGGTCTGCGCGGATGTTGAGGTTCAGGCAGGCATGAAGCCCTACTGGTTCAAGGTCGACGAAAACGGCGAGCTTGCCGGCGGCGTTGCCAAGTTCCTTCAGGATAAGAAGGCTGCCCTCACCGAGACTCTCGGCCTAAAGCCCGGCTGCCTTGTCGGCGTAACGGCAGGCAAGAAGGGCGAGGCGCAGAAGACCGCAGGCGTTATGCGAAAGATGCTCGGCGCGGCGGTTCCCGGCCATATGGATAAGGAGCGCTACGAGTTCTGCTGGATCGTCGATTTCCCGATGTACGAGATCGGCGAGGAGTCCGGCGAGCTTGAATTCTGCCACAACCCGTTCTCCATGCCCAACGGCGGCCTGGAGATCCTCGAAAAGGCCGAGCGCGGCGAGGTCGATCCGCTTTCGATCACCGCGTTCCAGTACGACCTCGTGTGCAACGGCGTTGAGTTGTCCTCGGGCGCCGTGCGTAACCATGATCCCGAGATCATGATAAAGGCGTTTGAAATGGTTCGCCTCGGTGAGGACGACGTTAAGGCCAAGTTCCCGGCTATGTACAATGCCTTCTGCTACGGCGCACCCCCTCATGCCGGTATCGCCCCGGGCGTTGACCGCATGGTTATGCTGCTTGCCGGCGAGGACTCCATCCGCGAGATCATCCCGTTCCCGATGAACAAGAACGCGCAGGATGTCATGATGGGCGCACCCTCCACGGTCGAGCAGAAGCAGCTTGACGAGCTGAACATAGCGATAACCTGCCCCGTCGAAGAATAAGAAAAATTATAAAGGGACTGCATTTTCCGCAGTCCCTATTTTTGAAAACAGTGGTGGTAAAATATGCTTGCAACGATAAGATCGCTCGGAGTCAAGGGCATCGGCGGCTACGGCGTTTCCGTTGAGGTTTTCGTGTCCAACGGCCTTGTGAATTTTGATATCGTCGGTCTGCCCGATGCCGCAGTCAGGGAGGCACGCGAGAGGGTGCGCGCCGCGATAAAATCAAACGGCTTCAAATTCCCGGTCAGCCGCGTCACAGTCAATCTTGCGCCGGCGGACACGAAAAAGGCCGGAACGGTATACGATCTGCCGATAATGCTTGGCATTCTTGCCGCAACTGGCGTGATACGCCAGCCGAAGTCCGACTGTGCATTTTTCGGCGAGCTTTCGCTCAACGGAACGCTGCGGCCGGTCAGCGGTGCGCTGCCCATGGCGGTCGCCGCCGCGCGCGAGGGCGTGCGCGAGCTGTTCGTGCCTGCCGATAACGCGCAGGAAGCCTCCTATGCCGAGGGCGTGACGGTGTATCCCGTCGAGAATGTGTCCGAGCTTATTGCGCATCTCAGGGGAGAATTTCGCATAAAGCCGATGGATATACCTAAGCTCGACCCGGCAACGGTGAAATATCTTGATTTTTCCGATGTCAAGGGTCAGGAGAATGTGAAGCGCGCCATGGAGATCGCTGCGGCCGGCGGACACAACATACTCATGGTCGGCCCTCCGGGCGCCGGCAAGAGCATGATGAGCAAGCGCCTGCCCGGCATATTGCCGGATATGACGCGCGAGGAAATGCTTAAATCCACGGAGATCTACTCCGTCGCAGGACTTACGGGTAAGAATAACCCGATCATCTCCGCACGCCCGTTCCGTGCGCCGCACCACACCGTTTCGGGCGCTGCAATGTCCGGCGGCGGAGCGGTTCCGCGCCCGGGCGAGATCAGCCTTGCACACAACGGCGTGCTGTTTCTCGATGAGCTGCCGGAGTTTCGCAAGGACGTGCTCGAGGTGCTGCGTCAGCCGCTTGAGGACGGCGAGGTCACCGTATCGCGCGTTGCCGGGACCGAGACCTTTCCGGCAAACTTCATGCTCGTGTGTGCAATGAACCCCTGCAAATGCGGATGGTACGGCCATCCGTCGGGGCGCTGCCGCTGCTCTGCAAACGAGGTGCGCGCGTATCACAGCCGCATCTCAGGGCCGCTGCTCGACCGCATCGATATCATCGTCGAGGCTCCGGCGCTTGAGTACGAGGAGCTTAAAAACCGCGCGCCAGCTGAAAGCTCTGATGACATAAAGCGCCGCGTTGATGCCGCGCGCCTTATTCAGCGCAAGCGCTTTGAGGGCACCGGCATTCTCAGCAACGCCGGCATGAGTACCAAGGCGCTCAACGCCTACTGCCTTCTCACGCCTGAGTGCGAGCATCTCATGCACGATGCCTTCGACCGCATGGGCCTTACCGCACGCAGCTACGACCGCATCCTCCGCGTCGCTCGCACCATAGCCGATCTCGAAGGCGAGGAAGCCATAGGCGCGATGCACATAGCGGAAGCTATACAGTACCGCACTTATGACTTCCGTGAGGTCTGACCGGTTAAAACTCGCTCATAGTGCCCGAAAGCCCTGGGAAATACAAACAGTATTCCCGTCGGGTATTTCAGCCGCTCTGAACGAATTTTTCCTCGGTCAGGCTAAGGGGCTAAAATCCGCTCATAGTATCTGAAAGCCATACGAAATAAATAAAGCTAAAGCTCCCCGTTAGGGGAGCTTTTTGCGTATCGTTTATTATAGTCAGCATTACTCCGCTGCAAGACGCACAAGCAGCGCGTATCGCTCATCGACCATGTGCTGAATGGCGGCAAGCTCCTCGGATGAGAGCTTTTTAAATTTGCCGATGCCGCGAATAAATTCCTCGACGGTGATCGGAGCCGGATTGCGGCTTAAAGTAAGCTTCCCGTTTTCACGCTCCCAAAGTGGGAACATGTTGGATGCAACCGCTTTTTTCGCAACCTCGATCGACATGCTCGGGGCAAATTTCCAACCGATCGGGCAGGGGGAAAACACATGAAGATATGCAAAGCCGGGCTTGCTTGCGTCCAGACCCTTTTGAATTTTCGCCACGAGATCTGCCATGTTAGACGGACTTGCGGTTGCGCAGTACTCAATGTTGTGCATTGCCATGATAAGCGGCAGATATTTTTGCTGCTGTTCTTTTCCGTTTATGGCATCGCCGGCCGGAGTGGTGGATGTGCTCGAGCCGAGCGATGTTGTTGAGCTGCGCTGATACCCGGTGTTCATGTAACCTTCGTTGTCATAGCAGACATAAAGCATCTTTGTTCCGCGCTCGGCGGCTCCGGAAAGGCTCTGGAAGCCGCAGTCGGCAGTTGCTCCGTCGCCTGCGATGGCCACTATGTTTACATCCGTGCGCCCACGGCGCTGATACATCTCGCTGACGCCGGACATAAAGGCTGCGGTGTTGTCGAGCAGGGTGATATGAATAGGGGCCGTGCAGCCGTTGGAAAAATTCCAGCCGTCTACACCTGCACCTGCCATGCATCCGGGAGGCACGGCAAAGACGCTGTTGCTGCCGGCGATCTGCATGACGCGGCGTAGGATAAGCTCGCCGCCGCAGCCCTGACAGGCCGATGAACCGGGGGTCATTACATTTTGCGTTTGTTTCAAAACATCAATATAACTCATCGTTCTCCCTCCTCAATCGTTCATGAGCCAGAGCGTTTCTTTTGCGCCGGGCTTGCTCTTTGCCTGCTCAAGCTTTTCAATGCAGCCGCCGTAGCAGACGTTGACCGGAATGTGAACGCGCTCGTCCTCTGTGATGCGGTACGCCTGTATCATCATATCGAGAATTTCCTGATTGCTCTCGCAGAACATTTGTATCCAACCGGCGTCGCGCACGCTCATGGCGTCCTGCTGGCCGCTCCATATTGTCTCCGGCGATGTCATTTCGCGCGTCGCGATAGCCATAACCATCCGTATCTTACCGAAATGGCGGAAAAATCGGGAGAGACCTGCCATGCATCGATCCTCGATGACGGCGTGCATGTAATGTTCATCGACCGTGTTCTCGGCACGTCATTTTTGAAGATGGACACGGCAATCGGCTTTCGGTTTTATGCCCATTGCACGGCAACCGGCAAGGCGATCCTGGCATTTCAGTCGGAACAGGCTGTAAATCAATATATCCGCAGGGCCGAGTTTAAGCCGGTAACGGCTCAGTCAATTAAGGATGCGCAGAGCCTGCTGCGTACCTTGGACGAGATACGCAGCAAGGGCTATGCCTGCGATAATTAGGAGGCAGAGCTGGGACTTACCTGCTATGCCATGCCTCTGCTTGACAGCTCGGGGCACGCTTATGCCGCCATAAGCATCTCCGGCCCGACCACGCGGATGGAGGCAAATTGCGACAGGCACTTGAACCTTCTAAGCAGCGCCGTGTCGAAGATATCACGCACGATAACTTGAGGCTCGACATCGTCACCTTAATATTTAAAAGCTCACCGTTTGGTGAGCTTTTAAATATTAATAATAGCCAAAAGTTTGACAATTTTACTGCGATTGTATGTTGACTGCCGGATTTTATGGGAATATAATCTATACAAACATACTATCTTGGTAGGTGAAAGACGTGAGTGCAAAGCATTTTTCCTTCGTCAGCTACAGAGATCTCCGCGAGCTTGTCGATACGGCGGCGGAGCGATATCCGAACACCGAATTTTTTATCAGCAGTGATAAGCTTTTACCGTACATAACAGGCCGGCAGCTTCGTCACTGCTGCTGTGCATTTGCGCATATTGTGTGCAGCGAGGGCAGGCAGGACGAGCATATTGCCGTTCTCGGGCGCAACTGCGCTGCGTGGATAACGGCGTTTTTCTCAATAGTGACGGGCGGCTGTGTTGCTGTTCCGCTGTCTGTTGACGCAAAGGAAGATGAGCTTGACTATTGCGTCAAGAAAGCCGACTGCACGGCGCTTGTGTACGAGATCGGCAGCAGGCACGAGGCCGAGCGGCTGAAGGCATCAAACCCCGGCCTGCGGCTTGTAGAGATGCATGAGCTTGTCTCGGCGCTGCTTGCGTGCGAGGGCGAGTATCGTCCGCGCCCAAAGCCGGATGACATTGCGGCGCTGTATTTCACCTCGGGAACAACGGCAAACAGTCGCTGTGTTATCCTCACCCACGGAAACCTCACGGCGCACCTGAACGCCGCGATGGCCGCTCTGCCGCTGTCGCCGGATGATATCGGCCTGTCGGTTCTGCCGCCGAGCCACACCTTTGAGCTTATGACGAACATAGTCGGTGCGCTTCACTGCGGCGGAACGCTGTATATTAACGAGAGCATAAAAACAGTAAAGCGCAATCTGAAAAAATATCAGCCGAGCATACTCGTTGTCGTGCCGATCGTTTTGCAGATGCTGCATAAACAGATAATCGCACAGGCGAAAAAAAGCGGCAAGCTCGAGGCGCTTGAAAAGGGCCTTAAATTAAGCGCATTTCTGCACCGCTTCGGGATAGATATCAGCCGAAAGCTTTTTGCCGAGGTGTACGATGTCCTAGGCGGCAAGCTGAGATATTTCCTCTGCGGCGGAGCGCCGCTGGATAAGCAGCTCGTTGAATTTTTCGCCGCGCTCGGCATAACGGTTTTGCAGGGCTACGGCATAACCGAGTGCTCGCCGATAGTGGCGGCGAACCTGCCCGAGGCAAACCGCATCGGTTCTGTCGGACGGCAGTTTAAGTGCTGCGAGGTCAGAATCATTGACGGCGAGATATGTGTGCGAGGCGGCAGCGTCTCGCCGGGATATTACCGCGACGATATCGCGACGCAGCAGGCGTTTTACGACGGCTGGTTCCACACCGGCGACCTCGGATATATGGACAGCAGCGGTTACATATTCTTCACCGGACGGCGCAAAAACCTCATCGTTCTGCCAAACGGCGAGAACGTCTCGCCCGAGGAACTTGAGGAAAAGCTATATCGCATCGACGGCGTTGAAGATGCGCTTGTCAGTCAGGACGGCGGAGTTATATGCGCCGAGGTCTATGCCGACGCGGAGATCATCCCGGACACGGAAGAGCTGCAAAAAGTGATCGACAGGCTCAACGCGAGCTTACCGATGTTCAAGCAGATCAGCAGAATTACATTGCGCAAAGAGCCGTTTGAAAAAACATCAACGCAGAAGATAAAAAGGAGAGGTGCATAATGAACGAAAAAATATTGCAGATCCTTGCCGAGGTATCGGGCACGGATGCGGAAAGCATAAAAGAAAACACACGCCTTGCCGACGATCTTGGCCTGACCTCGTTTGACCTTGCCGATGTTGTCGTAAGCATCGAGGATGAATACGGCGTGAGCATACCCGACGAGGTGTTCCAGACGCTGCACACGGTCGGCGATGTTTTTGCTGCTGCAAAGAAGGTGCTTGGTGATGCTTAAAACCGACAGACTGCCCGAGCTTTCGCAGATCGACGTGTTCAAATCGCCGTGCTTTGTGTTCGATATGCACAGCCGGGAGAAGAAAAACCTCATAACGCGCTATCGCGGAACCGTGTGCCGAAAGCTGCCGGCAGGCTTTGAGATAGTATCATGGCAAAAGAGCATGTATCGCTTCGGCGGCCTTTACCGAGAAGTGCCGATTGCCGTGCGCGCAGAGCTTGACGAAAGCGCACGCATAGTCTCGCTTACGATCGACGAGGAAAGCTGCGGCTCGCAGGGCAAAAGCTGCGATTTTGCTTGCCTGGAGCGCTCACTTCGTGATAAACTTATAAACAGGCCGTTCACTGAGTTTTCGCAGATCTATAAAGATGCCGGTACGACCGGCTGCCTGCACGTTTTTGAGATACTAAGCGGCGCATCCGCGTTTTTCGCCGTCCTCCGGGACAGTGGCAGCAATGACGGCGCAGAGCAGGAGCTTGTCAAAATATCGCCCGATGCCGGCGGCCTCAGCGCTGAGAATATCCACGAGGTGCTCGGCAAAACGTCGGTCACGAAGATCGACCTGCGGCATAATGCTCTGCCCACTTTCGGCAAAAAAGGCCTGCCGGAGAGTATGGATGCGCATCTTTCCGTAAGCGTCAACGGCAGACCGGTGAGCGAGAGCGATATAAAAGCTGATGATTTTCCCGGCTGCTACAGCCGGCTCAACAGAGCGTACACGCGCGCTTATCATGCCGAGAAAAAGTTCTTCGGCCTCAGCGGCAAGCAGCGCTTTTCAAACCTGCCGTCGCTTGTCGGACTCACGGTGCTTGCGCTCAGCCATGAGGGCATGAGCGGAACGTTTTCTCGTGCGGCAAAGCTTGAAAACATCCTCATTTTCCTGCAAACGGGCGAGGGCAGGGAAGGCTGCATCGGATTCAGGAAGGGTCTTAACATGAATCAGCAGTATATGCTCAAGGCGGCGATAGGCGCGGCTCTCGGCTGCGCGGCGCTCGCGCTGGGCGTTGCTTTAAAAAGGAGAGTAAGATTATGAACAAAGACATTGATGTCAGCAGCCTGAAGATCGATCTTTATTCCGATAAATCGGTCAGGGACTTCACTACCGACGTCGCGCAGAAGGACGGGCGCATGTGGCTCAGCAACGTTTCGGCCGAGATCGCGGCGGAAGCGGCGGCGCTTGCGGTCAAGGCGCTGCGCAAGTCCGGGCTTGAGGATGCGGACATGAAAAATGCCGAGCATTTTATCGAGGTCCTGCGCAAGTTTTTCCTCAAGACCGTCGATCAGGAGCTGCAATCGCGCGCCGAGTGGGATAAGGAGGTCGCCGAGGGCAAAAGTCAGGCCTACATCGAGGGCGGAGTGTTTGCCGCCTGCTCGGAGATCGACGAGGTGCTCTACGGCATGATAAAGCTCATCGACATGATAGAGTCTGTTTCCGATAAGCTCGCGCCCGAGGCCTGTGCCGATGCGGCTGCTGCCGTTTCCATTGGCCGCAGCGCAATGGAGTGCGTGAAGCTTCAGAGATATCACTACTCAACGCTCATCTCCGGCGACGTTAACTCCAGGGCAATGCGCCGCGAGCCTGAGCTTGCTATAGATGACTGCACCGAGCGGTATGAGGCGCTGTACAAAAAGCTTCAGGATAAGCTGAAATAATAAAAACAACGGATGTTCGAGAGAACATCCGTTATTTTTATGCATCCAAAGTGATCAGATACGCGGTGTTTTCGGTGCTGTAATAAAGCAGAAAAACCCTGTTTAGCCCTTGGTTCTCGCTTTTATAGGCAAACGGCGTGCCGTCCGGAGCGGCAGGCAGCTCGACACCGTTTTCCCGGGCAAGCTCTATGCCGTCATCGGCATCTGCGTCCGGCGTTGTGTCGAGACCGGCAAAATGCGCGGAAGCGTCCTGCGAGAAGCTTATCTTATATGCCGCAAAGCCTTCGCCGAAAATGTTGCCGTCATCGTAGGTGTATGCGAGCCTTTCAACGGCTGTGCTTTCGCTTTTGAGGTCTATGCCGAATTCGCTTTTTATTGTGCTCAGAGCGCTCTGTGAGGGCGTTTGAGAACAGGCGCACAGCGCAATGGCCGCGAGGGTCAGCATAGTAATAATATATTTGAGCTTTTTCATGCGAGCCCTCCTTTGAAGTGTTGATTTCGGGGGATAAAACGCCGTGCAGCCATATTATCACAGACAGATCGGAATTTAATGCAAATTTTGTTAACAAAGAAATTACGAGCTGCCAGGTAAAACGGCAAGGCCGCTGCGTTATCTCCGCAGCGGCCTTGATATATAAAATAATAATCCAGTAAACGCGAAATGACCCTTGACTGCACGGTTTCTTTACACCGTTTTCACAGCAGCCAAGGGTCATTTCTGTGAATTCTTAGTATCTAACATCATTGGTTACCTCTCTTTCTGCGGAATTGATGCCGCCTGCCAACGGAACGCAAATCAAAACACTCTGAATAACTACGATCGATTCCCCAAGCGGGATGTGGCCTGTGTTCTCGTTCTCTTGATATTTTGACTTCGGCATCGTCTCCCTCGCTGCCGACTCTCTGTCGGGTTTCGAGGGACCGTTACTTGTACATCGGTATCACCCTTTCTGTGATTTAAAGATACCAAATTTCCGCGGTTTATTCAAGAGCAATAGTAAACGAAATGAAAAGCAATTTATTGTGCAGTCAAACAGAAATTGTGAACAAATTCGCGCGTCTATTGACATATGTCACAAAAAATCATATAATTTTAGTGTTGTGTGCTCCGCAAGCTTTAAGCTGCGGAGCTTTTCTTGCACCAGAAAACAAATAGTGATATAATAAATCGTTAAATATATTTAGGAGCAGAACACATGATAAACGACATTATTCTTCTCAAGCAGGGCGAGATAGTCCTCAAGGGCTTAAACCGCCGCTCGTTCGAGCAGAAGCTCATGAGCAATATAAAGCGCCGCCTGGATGCTATCGGCAAATTCAAGGCCTATTGCATGCAGTCAACGGTATATATCGAGCCTGTGGATGAGACAAGCGACATGGACGCGGCTTTTGAGGCAATGACCAAGGTGTTCGGCCTTGCGTCGGTCAACCGTGCCGCCGGCTGCGAGAAAGACCCGAAGAAGATCGCCGAGCTTGCCATAGAGTATCTCAAGGACGATATGCTCGCGGCGAAAAGCTTCAAGGCCGAGGCAAAGCGCAGCGACAAGAGCTTTCCCATGACGAGCATCGAGCTTGCGCAGTTTGTCGGCGGCGAGCTTGCCGAGGCATATCCCAACTGCGAGGTCGATGTGCACGACCCTGAGCTTACCGTTCATATCGAGGTGCGCGACCTTGCGGCCTATGTCCACGCAGCGCCCACGCCCGGCGCAGGCGGCATGCCTGTCGGCGCAAACGGCGTCGCTGTAACGCTGCTGTCAGGCGGTATCGACAGTCCGGTTTCCACATATATGATCGCAAAGCGCGGCGTGCGTCTTATCCCGGTGCACTTTTTCTCGTTCCCGTACACCTCCGAGCAGGCAAAGCAGAAGGTCATTGAGCTTGCGCGTCTGCTGACGGTGTACTGCGGCAGAATGACTATCGAGGTCGTTCCGTTTACGCACATTCAGGAGGAGATACGCGCAAAGTGCGATGAGGATTACTTCACGCTTATCATGCGCCGCTTCATGATGCGCATTGCGCAGAAGATAGCCGACGCAAACGGCGCGAAGGCCATTGTCACCGGTGAAAACCTCGGTCAGGTAGCCAGCCAGACCATGGAGGCCATGGCATCCACGCAGGCCGTCACCGATCTGCCGGTGCTCCAGCCGCTTATCGGCATGGACAAGGAGGAGATCGTGCGTCTTGCGCGCAAGATAGGAACGTTTGAAACATCCATCCTCCCGTATGAGGACTGCTGCACGGTCTTTACGCCCAAGCACCCCAAAACAAAGCCCAAGCTGCGCGACGTTGAGCAGATCGAATCGGCTCTGGATATCGACGCGCTTGTTGAAGAAGCATATGCCGGCATTGAAAGAATAAAGGTAGGCGACTGAAATTGAAAAAGGCATATAATGTCGAGATACTCTCCGTCGGAACGGAGATACTGCTCGGTCATACGACTAACACCGACGCGAGGGATATATCCCTCATGCTCTCGGAGCTCGGCATAAACGTAAAATACCACACCGTAGTCGGCGATAATCCCCAGCGCCTTGCCGACTGCATAGAGATCGCGCGCAAAAGAGCGGATATCATCATATCCACCGGCGGCCTCGGCCCGACCTGCGACGATCTTACGAAGCAGATACTGGCAAAGTCCTTCGGCCTCGAGCTTGAGATGCACGAGGATGAAAAGGCCTGCCTTTACGATTATCTGACCAACCGCGGCTACAGCAAGGAAATGACCGAAAACAACCTCAAGCAGGCTATGCTGCCCGTCGGCTGCACCGTGTTCCACAACGACTGGGGCACGGCTCCCGGCTGCGCGTTCACCGGCGACGACGGAACGATAGTTATCATGCTGCCCGGTCCTCCGAAGGAGTGCAACGCGATGTTCCGAGCCTGCGTAATGCCGTATCTGCGCTCGCTGTCGGACGAGCAGATAGTATCGCACGCTATCCACGTTTTCGGTATGTCCGAAAGCGCGATGGATCAGATCTTCCGCGACGAGATGAACGCCATGACCAACCCCACCATGGCGCCCTACGCCAAGGAGGGCGACTGCCTGCTGCAGGTAACCGCCAAGGCCGAGAGCGTCGAAAAGGCCGAGGAGATGATGAAGCCGGTCATCGAGCATGTAAAGGACGTGCTCGGCGATATCATTTTCGGCATCGACGTTGACACGGTCGAGGACAGCGTCATGCGGCTTTTGAAGGAAAAGAAAATGACCTTTGCCGCTGCCGAAAGCTGCACCGGCGGCGAGCTTGCAAAGCGCTTTACCGATATTCCCGGCGCGAGCGAGTTCTTCCTCGGCGGCGTGACGACATATACGAACGAGGCCAAGATAAAACTTTTGGGCATAGCCCCCAAGCTCATCGAGGAAAAGACCGCCGTGAGCTATGAGGTCGCAAAGCAAATGGCCGAGCGTGTGCGCGCGCTTCTCGGCGCCGATATGGGCATCGGCGTTACGGGGCTTGCAGGCCCCGACGGCGACGGAGTCCACGAGGTCGGAACGGTGTTCGTTTCGCTTGCGACCAAGGACGGGACCTATGTGCGCGAGCTGCACGTCGGCGATCGCAGAACGCGCAGCTATGTCCGCCGCGTTTCGGGAAATTACATTTTCGATATGATGCGCCGCTACCTCCAGGGACTTGAGGTAATAAAAGAAAACTAAAGTTATGCCGCCATCCAAACGGATGGCGGCAATTTTCATAAAATATCCATTGATGTCATAAGAATTTATGATATGATAAAAACACATGGCAAATAGTTGAAAATTTTTAAGCGTTAAGGAGATGAGATCGGCTTGAAAAAGTATACGCTGTGGATAATTATTGCCGTGCTGGTCGTTTCGGCGGCAGTTACGGCCTACGCGATGCGCGATGAGCCTGCATCGGAGCATGATGATGCAAATGTTCCGAGAACTGTCGAGGTCAAGGATAAGCAGGGCGAGGAGACAACAAACAGGCTCCTTTCGGATATCGGCACATGGTCGGTCAAAAACTGCCTTGTGCTTGACGGCGAGGAATACGACCTGTATGCGACCTTCGACGACCCGGAAAAAGCGATTGGGAACGTGAAGGAAAAATGCCTGGATGCTCTCACAAAGCTCAGGCGCGGCTCGCTTACTCTCGGCGAGCTGAGCGATGAAAACTGGCAGCGCTACCGCGATGCGCTTGCCGCAACAAGCGACGGAGATAATGAGCAGAGCGACACTCTGGCGGCGTTTTTCGACATATACGAAAACGAGGATAAAAACGCGCAGATCATAAAGCTTGCCGATGCGCTTTCAGGCTCTGCCGCAGATAAGGCCGGCGAGCAGTACGACAGATTAATGATGGCTCTGCCTTATACGTCAATTGAGAAATAAACGTGAAATCGGCTGCACGTGTGCAGCCGATTTTTTATGCTCTCAGCGCCTTGCGCCGATTTTGATTTTCAGCTCGCCGAGGCATGCGCCGCCGAGGATGAGAGCAGCGCCGAGAAGCTGGACTGCGCCGAGCTTTTCTCCGAGGAGGGCCGCGGATACGATCAGGGCGGTGAGCGGATCAATGTAGCTTATAAGCGCCGAGGTCTGCGCCGGGAGCTTTTGCAGGGCGGAGAAATACATGTAGTAGGCAAGCCCGGTGTTGACAAAGCCTATGATGAGGACGTTAACTATATCTTCCGCTGCCGGGATGACGGGCAGCTTCACTCCGCTTACAAGCAGGTAAAGTACCATAACGATAAATGAGATGAAAAGCTCATAGGCAGAGCAGTTTAGCCCCGACATGTGCGTTACGCGCTTTGTCACGATGATGATGAGCGCATAAAGCGCCGCAGCGCCGGCACCCATGAGAATCCCTGTCTGCATGTCCGAACCCTTCGATACATTTCCGGATATGCACAGCATGCCGGCCGCGACCGCTATGACCGCGATCAGCTTGTTGGCGGTGAGCTTTTCCTTGAAAACGATCGGGCTGAGGATTATCGCTATCATCGGGCCGCAGTAGTAAACAAGCGTGGATATGCTCACCCCGGCGCATCTGTATGCCCCGAACAGGAGTACCCAGTTTAAGCCCAGCGCAGCGCCGCCGACAGTGGCAGGAATAATGTCCGCCTTAAGCTCGGCAAACGAAAAGCTCCGCCGCGCGGCAACGACCGCAAGCAGAAAGATAAATCCCAAAAACGTTCGCATCAGGACGATCTCGGCGCTCGAGAGCGATATGTTTGCAACAAGAAGCCCGTTGGTGCCGAATATGATCATTGACGCTATTAAAAACACAAGATTTTTTGACCGTGACATTATAAAAACTCCAAAAATAAAAACTTTTTTCAGTATATCATATGTCAGCCGATCTTCAAAGAAAAAATGCCCTCCCGACGGGAAGGCATTTTTGTATATCTTCACAGAGCAAATTTTTTGCTGTATTCCGCGTAATACTCATCAAAGCAGTGCGAGCGGACTTCGATGAGGCTGTTTAAGTACTCATGCGTATCAAAGCTGTCCGACTCAAGCTCGATGAGCGCAACGGCTATGTTCGAGCAGTGGTCGGAAATTCGCTCGAGATTTGTCAGCAGATCGTTGAACACAAAGCCGTGGTTGAGCGTGCATATGCCCTTTTGCAGACGGTCGATGTGGTGCAGCTTCATCTCGTCGCAGAGGTTATCGATAAGCTCCTCGAGCGGCTCGACGCGGTAAGCGCTTTCCAGATCGTTTGTGATAAATGCATCTATCGCGGTGTTCATAACCTCGGTCACGGCGGATATGAGGATGTTCACCTCGCGCGCGCCGTCCTCGGAAAAGACGATGCCCTTTTCGTGAATCTCCTGCGCGCATTCGGCAACGTTCAGCGCGTGGTCGGAGATACGCTCAAAGTCGTTTATCGTGTGCAGATATTTTCCGACTGCCTCGTTCTGTTCGGGGTTAAGCTCGCGACTTGTTATGTGAATGAGATATGTTCCGAGCTTATCCTCGTATTTATCGACGATATCCTCGGTGTCGGTGACGTGGGCAAAGCCGTCGTCGGAGTAGTTGTCAATAAGCGTAAATGCGTCGAACAGATTTTCGCGAGCTTTTTTGGCCATGGAGTTTACCGTCAGGCGGCTCTGCTCAACGGCAAGCGCCGGGTGGTCGAGGAATCGCTCCTCGAGCCTGTCGAAGTCCTCGAGAACAGCGGCGTCCTCGGGCTTGTCCTTGATTATTACCTTGCAGATCTTTTCAATCAGCGAAATAAACGGTGCGAGTATGGCGACAATAACAAAGCGGAAAACCGTGTTCATAAGAGCAAGGCTGACCGTTGTCATGGTCATTGACATGAAGGAGAAATCAAATATGGCATTTAGAGCGTAGAACACGAACGCGGTTATTATAACGCCGAGAGTGTCTACCATCAGGTAGGAAAGCGCGGTGCGCTTGCCGTCGGCGCTTGCGCCGAGGGCCGAGAGCAGAACGGGAACGGCGGCGCCTATCGCAATGCCCATGATTATAGGCAGCGCGATATCAAAGCGTATGGCGCCCGTTATTGCAAGCGCCTGAAGAATGCCGACCGCGGCCGAGGCGCTCTGAATGACGCTGGTGAAAACAATGCCGAGTGCAATGCCGAGGATCGGGTTCGAGAAAGTCGTGAGCATGCTTATAAACGTCTCGCTCGAACGCAGATCGTAGACCGAGCTGCTCATCGCCTTCATGCCGAACATCAAAACCGCAAAGCCGAGCATGATCTCGCCCACATGCTTTTTCGTCGGGGCGGAGCAGAACATGCGCAGAACGATACCGATAACGGCAATGACCGCCGTGAGCGTGTCGGTGGACAAAAGCTCAAGCCAGCCCGATGATCCGCCGCCTATGTCCGAAAGGCAGATTATCCAGCCGGTGATGCTCGTTCCGATTATCGCACCCATGACGACGCCTATCGCCTGACGAACCTTCATCATGCCGGAGTTAACAAAGCCGACGACCATAACGGACGTGGCCGAGGATGACTGGATAACGGCCGTAACGCCGGTGCCGAGCAATATACCCTTTAAAGGTGTACTCGAAAGGCGGAACAGAATCAGCTCGAGCTTGTTGCCTGCAACCTTTTTCAGACTGTCGCCCATGAGCGCCATGCCGAACAGAAACAGTGCAACGCCGCCTAAAAGCTCAAGCACGTTTGAAATCCCCAAAATAGCATATCTCCTGTGATCGATAATATCGCAATATAACTATAACGTAAAAGCTGTGTAAAATCCAGCTATTTTTATGATTTGCGTCTTTTGTCCAAATACCGCAAAGCGCGCGTATACGAAATTTGTGCTATATGCCGTCGCTTTTGCTTGAAAAATCGGCGCTGTGTGATATTATTATCACTATAGGAGGGCAGAACTATGTCATTTTCAATCAAAACCGGCGCACAAGCCGTCGCGACCGGCGCGAGAGCCGTTGCAAAGGGCACGGGAGTGCTGCTTGATTTTCTCGACAACGCGAGCGTGAAGCTCAGACCGCTTTCACATATTCCCCTTATCGGCGACACCATCGGCGATGTGCAGGACCTTATATCAATGCTGCACGATTACTATCACGGCGAATATAAAAAGGTTCCGGCGGTCGTAATGGCCGGAACGGCTGCGATAGTTGCGTATCTTGTAAGTCCGCTCGACCTTGTTCCGGATAACATTCCGCTTTTAGGCTTTGTAGATGATGCGCTTATAATAAACCTTGTCATGCAGCTTTGCATCGACAAGGAGCTTGACCGCTACCGCGCATGGCGCGAGCAGCAGGCATAATAATAACTGCCCCGGACAATGCGTAAAACGCCGTCCGGGGCAGCTTCTTTTTTTACTTATAGATAACAAGTGCGAGGTATACTAACGGCTCGCTGCCGGTGTTTTTCAGGGAATGACCCTCGCCGTCGGGGCAGAATGCCGTATCGCCGGCGTGGATGTGAACGATATTGCCGTTATCGCTGTATTCACCCTCGCCCGCGAGGATGCAGTAATACTCGCCGTCTCCCTTGTGGACGTGCCAGCCGCACTCCGCGCCGGGGTCGAGCGTTATAAAGGAAAATACCCTGCCCTTGTCGTAAAGCTCCTCGGGCGTTTCGATTATGTTCTTAAAATGCGCCTTTCCGCTGCCGCCGAGCAGGTTTTCAACAGTTTTTCGCTTGTGTTCTTCGTTTCGGATGATCATCAGTCATTTCTCCTTCCACCTACAATAATAAGAAATCTCATAAGCTGAGCAAGCGACACGGCAAGGGCGGCAACATAGGTCATTGCCGCGGCCGAGAGCACCTGCTTTGCCTGCCTGAACTCCTCGCCCTGCAAAAGATTTGTCTCCTCAATGGTTTTGAGTGCTCTTGACGAAGCGTTAAACTCCGTCGGTAGGGTGACGAGCTGGAATATCGTCACAAGGCCGTACAGCGCGCAGCCTATATACGCGATCGTAACAAACACCTCGCCGAAGGACGAGAGGATAAGACCGAGTATGATAAGCGGAACCGACAGCTTTGCGCCGAGGTTCGTTATCGGCACTATCGCCGTGCGGATCTTGACGGGCGCGTAGTTTGTCGCGTGCTGTATCGCGTGGCCGACCTCGTGGCAGGCAACGCCTATGGCGACAGTCGAGGTGCTGCCGTAAACGTCATCCGACAGGCGCACGACGTTTGCCGAGGGATCGTAGTGATCGGTCAGCGAGCCGGAAATGTGCTCGATGGGAACATTGCTCAGCCCGTTGCGGTCGAGCACCCAGCGCGCCGCCTGCGCGCCGGTCAGGCCGCGCGAGTTTCGCGTGTTCCTGTACTTTTTGAATGTCGAATTGACCCTTGAGCTTGCCCACATTGCAAACAGCATCGCAGGCAGCACGAGGACTATATATGTCCAGTCAATATACATGCCTTACATCCCCAATTCTTCGTCGATGAGCACGATCTCGACCTTGTCCATGTCCATCATCGGCCCCCACAGGACGAGCATCGCGTTGCACACACGTTCCGGCGAGCGGCAATCGTGGCACTTATCGTCGATCTTGCAGGGCGTTTTCGCAGGAAAACGCTTGCAGTTCTGCACGGCGGCGGTGTTGCGTGCACGGAAAACCGCCGACTCGAAGTCGGGGCAGATCTTGTTCGTTCCGGCAACGATATAAACGGTCTTGCGGCCGTAGACCTGACCGGCAAGACGGTTGCCGCGTCCGTCGATATTTATGATCTCGCCGGTTTCGGCGATGGCGTTCGCACTTGAGATGAACACCTTTGCGGCGTTTTCCTTATCCAGTGTCTCAAGCCCCGGCTCGCGCCAGTGCCAGAAGACCTCGTTGCCGTTGGCGACAAGCTTGTCGTACAGGCCGAGCTGATCGACCGTCTTTGAGCCGCCTATGCCGACGCTCGTGTCCTTTATCTCGCCGAGAAGGTACTTGCAGGCCTCCTCGCCGCTTGCAAAATGCTGCACCGAAAAATGGCGCGCCTTGAGATTTTTGATCGTCTTTTCAATGTCCATATGTAAAACCTCCGTCAGAGTATCTTCTGACGGATATTATATATTAGCGGCACCGATTAATCAAGCCGCTTTTCAAGCTCGCCGGCGAGCAGGCAGGCGGCCTCGGCAAGCTCGTGCGCGGTCTCGGTGTCCTTGGCGTTTGCCGCTATGCGCAGCTTTTTACAGCCAGAAAGCGGAGATATGCGCAGCTCGTAGCCGTCGCCCTTGAGGCGGAAGCCGTCCGAGTAGTCTGCGCCCAGCTCCAGAAATGCCGAGCTTATCCTGTCCATAAGCCGCGCACGGTCGGTGCAGCCGCAGTCGGCGTGCTCCATGCACTCGCACTCGGGATCCGAGCACTCGCCGGCCACGTCGGCCTCAAAGCCGCCGGCAAGCTCAATGTTCAGCTTACCGGACAGAGCGTCGGCGCAGCATTCGTAGTAGCTCTTCGGCGTGCCGATGTCGCACCAGTAGCCGTCGCACGGAACGCCCAGAAGCTTCTCTCCCTTGTCCAAAAGCCTCGGAAACAGATCCTTTGCAAAGTCAAATTCGGTATTCTTCGGAACAAGCTCCATTGCGCGCGGAGAGATGATGTATATGCCGGTGTTGACAAGGTTTGTCACAACGTGCCGCCAGTCGGGCTTTTCAATGAACGAGCGGATGAAGCCCTCGCGGTCGCACAGCGCAAGGCCGTAGCGCAGCGGCTCCGGCTCTGGGCACAGAGCTATCGTCGCGGCAGGGGAGTGCCTTTTGTGCTCGGCAATGAGCTTTGACAGGTCGATGTCGCACGCGGCGTCGCCGGATATGACGAGGAAATCCTCGCTGCCGTAGAAATCGGCGCAGTTTTTTACGCCGCCTGCCGTGCCGAGCGCATTTTGCTCGACTCTGTATTCGATGCCGACACCGAGCTTTTCTCCGCTGCCGAAGTAGTTTTTAATATCATCCGGGCGGTATTTGAGCGCTGCGCAGATATCTGTTATGCCGTGCCTGCGCAGCAGCAGAATGATGTGCTCCATCACCGGCCTGCCGCACAGCGGCACAAGCGGCTTCGGCATGTCGCCGGTTATGGGCTTGAGCCGCCGCCCTTCGCCGCCTGCCATGATAATTGCCTTCATAAGCCATCCCTCCTGAAATCTATTGTTGCCGCCGCGGCATGATATATTCAAAGAAAAGTCTTGACTTTAGCGGAAAAGTGAATTATAATACACAAGCTGAACATTTGAATATTGTTTTGTACTCGGAGAAGTCGCGTAGTCCGGCCGAGCGCGCACGATTGGAAATCGTGTAACACCCATAAGGTGTTCGAGGGTTCAAATCCCTCCTTCTCCGCCAAAAGTCCACCGTAATTTTGATAGAATTACGGTGGACTTTTTAATATCAGTTTATCTCAAAAATACTATGATTTCATATTCATGAAAAAATACATCTCGATTTTTTAGACATATGAACACTTTGGCTTTTTATTCTGATATAATATCTATGTTTAAGCGATTAAACAGATAGAAAGGAGGGCGTTTCTATGAAAGAGCCTGCCGTGCTGCCTTTGTGTGAAGAGGCGAAAAATTAGAAGCAGAGTTCAAAAGCTGTCAGAAATTACTCACAGCAGTCGGAGATGAGAATCGGCAGCAATTGCTGTGCGTAATGCTGAGCTGCCCGATAGAAGGTGCCCGTGTAACGGCACTTACCAGGATGACGCATCTTTCCCGCCCCGCGGTATCGCATCATATGCAGATACTGAAAGATGCAGGACTTGTGAAATCGCGCAAAGAGGGAACCTTTGTCTACTATTATCTTGACCCTGACGAAAATCAAATCGGTCTACTTGCGTCGCTTGTGGGGAGATTGGCAAAAATCATTACTCAGCTTCCAGACAGAAGTGAAATATGAATTTCTCATACTACTTGTGTAATGCAAAATCAAATAAAGAGGTAATGATCTATGCGAGAAGCGATTGAAAAAAGAGTTTCGCGCCGTAATTTTACGGGCGAACAACTGGGCGCAAGCCAAGTGGAAACAATACAAAAGATGGTTGCTGCCGCTAATGAAAAATCCGGGCTAAGCATTGAATTTGTAGAGGATGGCAGTATCGCCTTTTCCAATGTAAGAACGACCTATGGCATATTCAGCAAAGTGCAGGCGATGCTGCTTATGAAAGGTAAAGCGGATATGGCCGATTTCCGTGAAAAGATCGGCTACTATGGCGAAAGTCTGCTGCTGGATATTGTGGATATGGGCTTAGGCACTTGCTGGGTAGGCGGGACTTTTGACCGGGACGCCTTCGCACACGCGGAAGGAGAAGCAATTCCGGATGTGATTCTCATTGGGAATATCGGAAAGCCCGGACTGAAGGACAGACTGATGATGCAGGTCAACCACCGCAACAGAAAGCCGACGGAGGTGCGTATCACATCCGATGAGCCGATGCCGGACTGGATCAAAAGTGGCATGGAGGCAGTAATTGCCGCACCAAGCGCGATGAATAAGCAGAAACCGCTTTTTGCATACAGCGAAGGTATTTTAACTGCGACTGTTCCAAATGATTACAGAGCCGATCTGACCGATCTCGGGATCGCAAAGCTCCATTTTGAAATTGGAGCAAACAATGGCGGACATTTTGAATTTGGAAACGGAAAACCGTATTTGATGTAGAAACATAAATTTCAGATTGATGCAATGTTTCAAGACGGAAATGTGCTCCAAGATAATACTGCACTACCTTAAATCAAGAACTACACCCCCCTCTGAACCGAAATTGTCCACCCCCTTAAAGGGTTTCTATTAAAGCCACAGTTCTTTCCATAATAAAGCCTTTGTCTTTTGACAAGGGCTTTGTTCATTTCAATGGATACGCCCGGTTTCAGACTCTGCCGTGCGGCAGAGCATTTTTTATGCTGGGTTTGTTGCGATTTTCACAAAAATTTGGGCTCAATTTGTCTATGTTGATGAAAATTGATAATTTTTAAATTAGGGTATTGCTTTCAACTTTGGTCGAAGGTTTATGGTTTAGCTACCTTCGATTGACAAGAGAACACACGCCTGACAGCGTCCCTTTTCGGCGCTTTCCGACTTTTTCTCTTTGGTGGGCGTCAGCCCACCTGCATCGAAGAAAACCGAAAATCACCGAAAATTGCCTGCTGACAGGTGCTTCGCAGTTTTGACAGAGCTCAAATGTGTCCGAGCAAGACGAAGTCCGCAGCGCATACCGGCGTATTCGCAAAGGCTTCAACGCAGCATGGGCACATTTGAGCCTGCCAGAACCGTATGTGCTCTTGTCAATCGAAGGTAACAAAAGCAAATTAAATTTCAGGAGGCTAAGAAAATGATCCATAATTGCGAATATCTTTCCCCGACAAGACGTGTTATCGGCTCGGATGCGCTTGACAAGGTCGGCCCGAAGCTCAAAGAGGACGGCGCACATAAGGTGCTCATCCACTATGGCGGCGGCGACTATCTCTTCCATGGCCTGCTCGACAGAGTGAAGAAGAGCCTTTCAGACTCAGGCCTTGAATATGTTGATTTTCCCGGCGTGAAGCCAAACCCCAGACTTAGCAAAGCGCTCGAGGGTGCGCAGTTTGCAAAGGACAACGGCGTTGACTACATCCTCTCCGTCGGCGGCGGCTCGGCTGTCGATTCCGCGAAGGCGATAAGCCTCGGTATGTCCTACGAGGGAGACCTGTGGAATCTATGGAAAAAGGCGGACACCCTTGCGCCCGGCGTTGTTCTTACACCTGTTTCCGGTGTTGTTGTTTACCCCGCGACCGGCGCCGAAGCCGGTTCCTCATCTGTCATCCTCAATGAGGAGACGCACGAGAAGTTTTGGGAGTGGGACGAGCGTTTGTTCCCGCGCTTCTGCTTCATGGATCCGCAGTACACCATGACGCTTCCGCGTCATCTGCTGACAAACGGTATCGGCGATATAATGTCGCACTTCACGGATAATTACCTCACCGATGACGCACACTTCGGTATCTTTGATAATCTGCTCGAGACCACACTGCATTATCTTCAGGCCGAGCTTTCGCACATCATTCTTGACCCGGAGCGCGATAATCTCGCAGACCGCACCGAACTTATGGCAGTTGCGAGTATGGGCTGTGACGATTCGATAAACTGGGGCTTGAACCACGAGAAGGCCTCCCACCAGATAGCTCATCCAATCGGAGGACTTTATGACACCATCCATGGCTCGACACTGAGCATCATTTATCCTCAGTGGCTCAGATACATTTACAAGTACAATCCTGCGCGCTTTGCCCGCTGGGCGGAGAAGGTATGGGATGTTGAGCCCAAGGAAGATCCTCTCGAGACCGCTGTCGAGGGAATCGACCGTCTGACCGATTGGCTCAAGTGGCTCGGTCTGCCCGTTAAGTTCTCCGACGCGGGACTGCATCCGACCGATGAAGAGATAGACTTCATGGCAGAGCGCGCCGCAACGGCCTTCTGCACCGACTTCATCGGCGCAAACCGCAAGCTGTACAAGGAAGACATTGTACAGATCTACAAAGATTCGCTTTAATTCTCCTCCCCCTTCCTTCTTTATGTCGGGCTCTCCAAAAAAGCTCCCGGTGCCGTATAAGCGGCTCCGGGAGCGGAGAGTTCCAAGTTTATTTGCCGGCGGCTGCATTCGCTTCGCGCGCTTCCAGCTCGCTGACATAGGTCGGGTGAAATCCGCCGATGCGCTGCAGGGTTTCCTGCACTACAGGCGGCATCTGATCACGGGGGATGTTAACAACGTCATCTAATGACCCGATATCTATCGCTGCGTCATAGACCCAGCATTTGAATTCCATGAACGACTGTGCGGCCTTGAGAGCATCTATCTGCTTGTTTATTCTGCGCAGGCTTTCATAGACTATCTCGCGGCGTTCACGCAGGGTGGAGTCGCCCTGGATGTAATAGCGTATATACCGCTGCATATCTTCGATGCTCATGCCCGCTTCCTTGAGATAGTTGAGAAAGTTCAGCCAGTTTATATCAAGGTGGTCGAAAATGCGGTAGCCGGGGCCGCTGCGGACACCGAAGGGCAGAAGACCCTTCTTATCCCAGAATCGTATAGTGGTCTGCGGGATACCGACTATTTTAGAAACTTCACTTATTGAATATGTCATTATCAGATCTTCCTTTCGTTGATTGATCGGCAAAGAATATTAGGAGAAAACAAATGTCAAGAGAATTTGAACATCTTTTTACACCGTTTAATATCGGTAAGCTCACTGTTAAGAACAGATTTGCCGTTTCGGCCATGTATCTGTATGAGGCCGGTGCACGCGGCGAGTTCACGAACAGCGCCATAAATTATTATGTAGAGCGCGCAAAAGGCGGCTTCGGCCTTATAAGCACGGGTACCATGCTCTGTGATACCGAGATCGACCCCTACAATATAATTTCCGACTTCAGCCCCAATGCAAACCCCTACACATGGATATGCTCTGCCCGAGCAATGACCGACCGCGTTCACGCTTACGACTGCAAAATGCTCGCGCAGATAGCGATGGGCAACGGACGCAACGGCGTTGGGCTCAAGTCCGTTTCCGAGGTCGCATCGTTCTGGGATCCCAGCGTAAAAACCGGAGCATATACCCGCGATGAGATAAAGCGCAAGATCGACCAGTTTATTAAGGCTGCCGTCAACGCCAAAAAGGGCGGCTTCGATGGTATCGAAGTCCATGCCATGCACTGGGGCTATCTTCTTGACCAGTTCGCAATGAGCATTACAAATCACCGCACCGACGAGTACGGCGGCTCACTCGAGAATCGTCTGCGTGCAAGCCGCGAGATCCTCGACGGCGTTAAAGCTGAGTGCGGATCGGATTACCCTGTGATCATGAAGATGGGTCTCAAAAGCTATATGACCGGACTCGGCTACGGTCAGGGCAGCCTTGACGGTGAGGATGAAAAGGGCAGAACGCTTGAAGAGTCCATCGAGATAGCAAAGCTTCTCGAAAGCTACGGCTACGACGGCATTACATGCAATGTCGGCAACTACGAATCGATGTTCTATGCCTGCGCACCTATGTATGTCAACAATGGCTTCGTACTGCCGTTTTCGACCGAGGTCAAGAAGCATGTTAATATTCCCATCCTTGTTGCCGGCAGAATGAATGATCCCTACCAGTCCGAGAAGGCGATAGCCGAAGGCATGGCCGACTGCGTTGTAATGGCTCGCCAGTCTCTGGCTGATCCCCACTATCCCAAGAAGCTCGAGATGGGCAAGCCCAAAGAGATACGCCCCTGCATCTCCTGCAATGAGGCCTGTGTAGGACGTCTTTACAGTGTTGGCTGCGCGGCAGGCTGTGCGGTGAACCCCTCCGCGATGCACGAGCTTGAGTACAGCATGGCTAAAACCATGGAGCCGAAGAAAGTTATGGTAGTCGGCGGCGGTGTCGGCGGCATGGAAGCCGCTCGCGTTGCAAAAGAGCGCGGTCACGATGTGGAGCTTTACGAGCGCGATAATGTCCTCAGCGGCAACCAGATAGCTGCCGGTATGCACGACTTCAAGCAGGATATACGCCGCCTGAATGAGTGGTACCACAGGCAGATAGATGAGCTCGAGATCCCGGTGCACTTTAACTGCGATGTAACTCCGGAGTTTATAAAAGAAAAGCATCCCGACGCCGTCATACTTGCTGTCGGCGGAACGGCGCTCATGCCCAAGTCGATCCCCGGCATAGATCATCCCAAATCCGTCTGCTGCACCGATGCTCTGCTTGGCAAGCGTGAAGTGGGCGACACGGTCGTCATCGTCGGTGGCGGCATGGTCGGCTGTGAGATAGCGCTCGACTACGCCATGAAGGGCAAGAAGGTCTCCATAGTCGAGGCTTTGCCGGATATCATCTCCGCAGGCGGCGGAGCGCCGTGGATGAATGCCATGTATATGAAAAAAGCCCTTGAAAAATACAAGGTCGATATCTACACGAGCAGCAAGCTTGCGTCGATCGACGACGAGGGCGCGCACATAGTCGCGGCAGACGACGAGACAAAGAGCAGTACTCTTGCGGCGGACTCCGTTGTCGTGGCTATCGGCTTCAGGCCCAACCCCTCTATGGCCAAGGATCTTATCGGCGAGGGCATGGAGGTATACGAGGTCAAGCATGCAAACGGCATAGGTAATGTCATGGGTGCGGTATGGAGTGCCTATGAGATAGCCCGTTCCCTTTAAATGTTCAAAGGAAAGGGAGACGAATTTCTCGACTCCCTTTCCTGAAAAAATCAGTCGTAGTACGGCCAGGTCGTTGCGATCTCAACGGTTTCGGGAGCCTGCGAATGGAATATGAGGTTCTGACCTCTGTCCATGGAATGGAGCTTTTCCATATCCTCATCGCTCAGCTCAAAGTCGAAGATATCGAGGTTCGCTTTCATGCGCTCAACGTGGTTAGATTTCGGAACAACGCCGATCCCGCGCTGGAGCATGTAGCGCAGAGCGACCTGACGGGTGGACTTGCCGTACTTTTCGGCGACCTCGATAACTCTCGGATCGCTGAACATCTCGTTTGCAATGCCCTGCCCGAAGGGTGCGTATGCCTGGTGCGCAACTCCGTATTTATCCATCCATTTGCGAAGATCGAACTGCTGGCAAAGCAGATTGGTCTCGATCTGGTTGACGGCGGGGACGACCTTATTATAAGTGATGAGGTCGACCAGCTGGCTCGCGGCGAAGTTTGAAACGCCTATAGCGCGGATCTTTCCCTCGGCGTACAGTTCCTCAAGCGTGCGCCATGCGCCGTAAACATTGCCGAACGGCCAGTGCAGCAGAACAAGGTCGAGATAATCGAGGCCCAGACGTTCAAGAGAGGTCATAACGGACTTTCTGACCTGCTCGGGTTCAAACTGAGTAAACCAGACCTTAGAGGTAACAAAAAGATCCTCGCGCTTGATACCGCTGCGCTTGATGCCCTCTCCGACATACAGCTCGTTGCCGTAAGCCGGGGCGGCGTCAATGAGGTGATAGCCGACATTGATGGCGTTGCAGACGGTTTCCGCGCAGACCTCCGGATCAGTTATCTGATAAGTGCCGAAGCCTATCATGGGCATTTCAACGCCGTTGTTGAGGGTTATAGTTTTTTTGACCATTTTCATGAATCTCCTTTTTATAATTTCGGTTTCCCGTTATTGCGGGTCCCTGTAAATTAATAAAGCAAATATCGTGCCAAGTCGCAAAACGGCAAAATTCAAGAGTTTATGCGGCTTTATGGCGAAGAATGATTGCAAATTAACAAACAAAGTTGCAAAAATGCAATTGCAGCCCTGCAATATGCCGAGGTGATCGATTTAGATGAGGCATTATTATTTTTCTCCTGAATCGTGAAAAAAGCCACGAATTCAGCGTTTTGCGCAGGCAAATGCTTTGCACGGCACGGTTTTGTAAAATGAAAAACGACTTGGCACGATTTTTGCTTGTTTATTAATTGACGAATTAAAACGGACGCCTGCGGCGTTCGGAATAAATACGAATCTGAAAAGGAGAGAGATCGTTTATGCAGATAAAAGCATCCGTTCTTGAAGAGCAGAAATCCCAGATGAGGTTTCAGCTTCTTGATCTCATTGAACCTCGTGCCAAAGAGGTAAGGATAAAAATGGTCGGAAGCGGCGTGTGTCACACCGATATTGCTCACGCCAAAAACGAATTCAATATGAAGCTCAACACTCCCATAGTCCTCGGCCATGAGGGCGCCGGAATAGTTGAGAGCATAGGCCCGGGCGTAACGAAGGTCGCGGAAGGTGACCATGTTATAATCTCAAACCCCTACTGCGGAGTGTGCGATGAGTGTATGCGCGGCGAGCCGTGGTACTGCGAACCCGGCACGGACGGCAGTTTGCATCTGAGCGGGCTGGACTATTACGGTACAACGCCATTCTCCCGCCGCGGGAAGCCTGTGCACACGCTCTTCCAGCAGTCATCTTTTGCGGAGATGATCGTCGTTCATGAGAACACGGTGACCAAGATCGATGATGATATAGACCTCAAATATGCAGGGCCGCTCAGCTGCGGACTTCGCACCGGTGCCGGCTATGTTTACAACCTCCTGAAGCCACGTCCTGCGGACTGGGTTTGCGTTACGGGAGTCGGCCCCGTAGGTTTGGGAGCTATGTGGATGGCGCGCGCAATGGGCGCAAAGACCATAGTTCTGGATATAAACCAGTCGCGCCTCGATATGGCCAAGGAGACCGGAGCCGACGTGATCATAAACTCCGACGGCATGAGTGAAGGCGAAATGTATGCCGCCATAAGAGCGGCGGCCGACGGCAAGGGAACCCATTTTCTCGTCGAGACAACGGGAGTCGAGTCCGTTATCAAGGCTTCGATGCGGCAGATGCGCGGCGGCGGTCAGTGTGCCGAATGTGCGGTAGTCGGCAGCATATCCTTCGACAGCTATACAAACGACTGCAATGATGCGCACACGATAACCTTCGGGCGCATGGGCAATGTTGCAAATGAGATAATAATCCCCGTCATGCTCGACCTTTACAGGCGCGGCATGTTCCCGTTCGACAAGCTTATAACCTTTTATCCCTTCGAGCATCTCCAGCAGGCAATGGACGACAGCGAAACGGGAAGGGTTATAAAGCCCGTAGTTTTGTTCGATTGACCCCAAATATAAAGCTGTTCCGAAAAAATTTAAATTAGGAGAAGAAAAATGAATTCTGAAACAAGCATTGTAAAGCTCAAAAAAGCACCTCCGTACCGATACCTGGTGTTCGTGATGTACCTGCTTGCGTACATCCTCCTGCACGCAGGTACGCAGTGCATCGCCTCTATGGGCACCCAGCTCATGGACGCAACCGGCATAGGCGAGGCAAAGCTCTCGATCATGTCCACCTCCGCGACCATCGCACTGGCTATCACGTCCTTCCTCGTCGGCCCTCTGGCCATGAAGATAGGCAACAAACGCGCAACCCTCGTCGGCCTCGGCCTTGAGATGTTCTCGGGCGTTCTGTACCTGCTCGGACCTACGAGCTTTGCATTTATCTGCCTTATCCGCGTCATTCAGGGCATCGGTATCGGCGTTGTCCAGACCGTAAACATGACCGTTCAGGCTGTGTGGTGGCCCAAGCGCCAGCGCGCGTTTGCAAATGGCCTTCAGTCGATGTTCTTCGGAATAGCACTGTCCGGCGTTACCACCTATGTATTCTCCATGACCAACGCGGGCTTCCAGTGGTACCAGAGCGCCGGCCTCATGATGCTCGTCGGCTGCGGCGTTGTATTCCTCCTCATCGCATTCCTGTACAAGGATCTTGAGACCAAGTACGGCGTTTCCATTATCGACGACGCTATCGAGAGCAGCGATACCGCAGAAGTTTCTTCCGAGAAGGAAGAGAAGGCAGCTGCAAAGGAGCTGTTCAAGCGCGCAGGTTCCTACAAGGAGATGTGGCGTAATCCGGCATGCCGCTGGACGTTTGCACTCGGCATTTTCTACTGCTCTTCGTTCTGGGGATTTAATATGGTCTTCCCCCTGTTCCTATCCCGTATGGGCTTCACGCTGGCTGAAAGCACCGCTATCCAGTCGCTCACATTCATAGCCCATATCTCGAGCCCGCTCGGCGGTGTCATCTCCGACCGCGTGTTCAAGGGCCGCCGCACAGACATCACCTGCATTGCACTCGGCGGCGCAGCTATCCTTTACGCGATATTCACCGGCGCAGTATCCACCGGCGCATCCATTCCCGTGCTTACTATCATCTGCTTTGCGGCATACTTCATCATGTCCATGGCGGGCGGCGCAATGTGGCTCGTCCCGGTTGAGATCGTAAAGCCCCAGTTCAGCACTCAGATGATGGGCACCACCATCCTCTTTGCAAACCTTGTTGCAGCAGGCGTGCAGATCCTCGACGGCGTTCTCATGCAGAACGTAAGCCCCTACGCAGGCATGTTTGTCACCATCTTCACCCTCGCGGCAGAAGCATTCTGCGCCATCATGATGCGCAAGAAGTACGCAGCATAATAAAACCGATATACATAAGCCCCGCCGGCCGCGCCCAGGAGGCGCGGTACGGAGGGAAACATAAGGAACAGCAACGTGGAAGGAGTAAACTATGAGCCAGAAGTTTAAAAAGATCATAGCGATCGCTTTGGCAGCAGCATGTCTGTTCACCCTCGCTGCGTGCACAAACAATGGCGATAACGGAAATGAAGATAAAAAATTCAAGGTAGCATACATAATGCCCGGCCCTTCGGCCTACTTCGCGCCGATGAACAAGGGCGCGGACAAGGCCGCCGAGGACTACGGCATCGAGCTCGTGCATACTGCGGCAGTATTCTGTTATCGGCATACTGTCTGTCGGTATGACGCTCGTCATCATCTCGGGAAACTTTGATATCTCGGTCGGCTACATATGCGGCTTCTGCGGAGCGCTGCTTATCAAGCTCAACGGTGAATACGGGGTGCCGCTGCTCCCCGCCGTGATCATCGTGCTGCTTGTCGGAGCGATGATCGGCAGCCTTAACGGCGTGTTCGTTGCGCGTGTGGGTATACCGTCAATGATAGCGACGCTCGGCATGGGTGAGGCGGTAAACGGTGTATTCCTGCTGATAACCGGCGGCTATTCGCTGTCGATAGCAAACGATATTCTGCGTGCGATCGGCAAGGGAAGCGTGATTGGAGTTCCTACGATAACGGTCATATTCCTGTTCACGGTGCTTCTGTTCCAGTTTATCCTGAAGAAGACCCGCTACGGCCGCAGCACATATGCAGTCGGCGGAAATATAGACGCAGCCCGACTTTCCGGCATAAAGACAAAGCAGATAACCGTTTCGGCTTTCGCGATATGCGGGCTGCTTGCGGCGCTCTCCGGCATCGTGCTCACGGCGCGCGTTATGAATATAGGCCCCGCATCCGGCAGCGGCTACGAGCTTGACGCAATTGCGGCTGTTGTTATCGGCGGAACACGAGTTTCCGGCGGCGAGGGAAATGTTCTGCGAACCGTTATGGGCGTTTTGTTCGTCGGCGTAATGTCCAACGCTTTGAATCTGTTGGGCGTGAATGACTATTATCAGTACATAGTCAAGGGCGCGATAATCCTATTCGCAGTCGGTGCGGACTGCTATAACCGAATGAAGCAGCAGCGGTAATATGTGATGTGAAAAAACAAGTGACATACGCGGAGGTTTAAATATGGACACTGTGATAATATTCGGAAACGATGCATGCGGTGTCGAACGGCTCGCGCAGGAGATAAACGATACCGCGCGGGCAAAAGCCGAGGTGCTCGCGTACGAAGAAGTGTGCTCGCGCAAAGAAAGCGCGGCCGGAACCGTTGCCGTTATAGACGGCGGAAAGGAACTCGGTGCAATAGCGGATGCGCTGAAATATGCAGACTGCATCTGCGTTGCTGCCGGCGTAGAGCTTCGCAATGCGTTTGACCTTGTCAATACGCTTAGAGAGGCTGCCCCCGGAGCTCAGCTCATCATGCCGCTCGACGGCAGGATTGACTGCGGGAAGGTGCTGAAAGCACTGTGAAAAAGTACGGCATGAAAAACCCGTGAACGCTCAGCGTTCACGGGTTTTTCAATACTTTAAATACCTTAATTATTTTTCGTCGGCTGTTACAAAGCGCCGCATTCTTGTTATATTGTATTTTTGAAGCTTTCGCGACATCGTAGAAGGATCGATACCAAGATAGCTTGCAGCCTGTTTGGCCGTTTCAAAGGTGTTCAGTGCCGAGGTGAGTATCTCTTTTTCACAGCTGGCAAGGTATTTGTCAAGCGAAAAGCTGCCGTCATCTCCGTGCAGATTTGAAAACTTGGCCAGTCTGTCGGATACGGGATAAGCTCTGAATTTTGCTGCGGGCTCGGATGAGAGGTTCACGGTTTTTATCTCGCGCACAGAGATATCGCTCGTGCATACTATACGCTCAATGAGATTTTTGAGCTGTCTGACATTGCCCGGCCACGAATAGTCCTCCAGCTGCTTGTACACCGCTTCGGAAAAACTGCGGTTGAGGTTATACCTCCAGCAGTATTTCTGCAAAAAGTAGTCCGCCAGCGGGCGGATATCCTCGCGGCGTTCACGCAGTGGAGGTATCGTAACGGACACGACATTTATGCGGTAGTACAGATCGGCCCTAAACTTGCGCTCGGAAACAAGCGAATGTATATCCGCGTTTGTCGCAACGATAAGACGGAAGTCGACGTCAATGCTGTCGGTCGAGCCGATCTTCTGTATTTGCTTCGTTTCAATGAGCCTGAGCAGCTTGCCCTGCTGCTCAAGGGGCAGGGAATCGATCTCGTCCAAAAACAAAGATGATTTGTCCGCGCACTCGACGAGGCCGGGCTTACCGTCGGATTTTGCGCCGGTGAATGAGCCTTTCGTATATCCGAACAGTTCCGACTCGAACAGCGAATCCGGGATCGAGGCACAGTTTATCGACACCATGCTCTTCTTACAGCGATTGCTCTTGCGGTGCAGATATTTTGCGAGCACCTCCTTGCCCGTGCCGGTTTCGCCCTGAATGAGCACTGTGGCAGGGGTATCTGCAATGTTGTCAAGCTGGTGTATTATCTCCTCCATTTTGGGGCTGCGGTAAATGAGTTCGGCTGCATCCGGGCCGCCGCTCGTGCGCAGCTTCATTGGATTATGCGAGGAGCGGGCATTGTAATTGATCAGCTTGGACTGGATCTTGCTGTACTCCGCGTCAAGCTGCTCCTGCGATCTCGTGCGGCCGACAACATATGCGACTTTGCCGTCGGCATCGAGAATCGGATATTGCTCTATATAGTACATGCGCGTTTTGCCGTTAGTATCTATTATCTGGCACCAGTCGGCGGTTTTGACGTTCTGGCTGACCGTTTTTTGATAAAGCAGGTCGTTGTCGGTGCGGTTTAGCTGCTCGGACCTTAACAGCTTGGGTATCTGCGCATATATCATCTCATACATGCTGCGGCTGGGGCAGCAGAATACGTCGAGTATTGCGTTGTTATAGCACAGCGTGTTGCCGTGCGTGTCAAGAATATACATTGCGTCGGGTATATTTTCGAATATTATCTGTATGAGAACGGACTTGTCTTCGGACATTCGCGGGTCACCTCGTTTTCGTTTCCATTTTAACATAAACGAAGCGGAATTGAAATAGAAAAAAACACTTCTGCCACGAAAAAACACTGGGAATTCATGGCTTTCAGACGCGGCGTATAATGATAAAGGCTCCCCACAGGGGAGCCTTTATCATTTGCCGTGCCAGTGTCCGAGTTTCGGAAGCTGAGCTTCAAAATAAGCCCTTGCCTGCTCGGGCGGCCACTGCTCGTTTGACATGTGGCCGACGAGAAAATCTGTGAGCTGCTCTATGCTTGTGTAGACGAAGCTCCCGTCCGAGTAGCACCACTTGCAGTATTCCTCGTTGAACCCGCCGTCGGGCTCGCGGCTTATGGTAGAGTTATCGTCCAGCGGCATACCACAGCACTGGCATATGAGCTTACGCGGCGAGCCGAGCAGCGTATTTATCGAAACATCAAACAGCGTGGATAACAGCTTCAGCGTTTCCGTATACGCAGCAGGAAGCCGATGAAATACAGTATGGCAATGACATTGGACAGCATTGTCGCAATGACCGCACCGGCGATATTCAGCCGGAACACGAAAATGAACAGTGGGTTGAGGGCGATGTTCAGTATGCCGCCCAGCGCCACGCCGAACCCTGCCTGCTTGGAATATCCTTCCGAACGGATCAGGTGCGCAAACTCTGCATTCATCACCGGGGGAACGGCACCAACCCCAATCGTCCAGAAAACATACTGCCGGAGATAGTCCCAAGTCTCGGCTTTCGCACCCAGAACGGGGAACAGAACCGGCTCCAGCAGCAAAATGGCGATGCCATATAGAAATGCCACCGCAATGCCCGTCCAGATGCAGAATGCAGTGGTATGGCGTGCTTTTTCTTTATCCTCCGAGCCGAGGCAGCGAGAAATCAGGCTGGAGCCGCCCAATCCAAAGAGGTTTGTAAACGCTGTCAGAAACATGAAGCAGGGCGTGGCGAGGGTTGCCGCAGCCACCTGCAAGGGGTCATTGAGCTGCCCGATGAAAAAGGTGTCCGCCATGTTGTACACCACGGTGATAAGTTGGCTGATAACCGTAGGAATGGCAAGAGTCAGAACGGCTTTCCGGACCGGAACATCGGAAAAAAGCGAGGATCTATCACCGGCCATTGGATTCGCCTTCTTCTTTGTGCAGTCCGTCGATCATACATCGGACGGCAATCTGATAGCTCTCCTCCACGGAAACCGGGTAGTGGGAGAAGTAGCCTGCCTGTTCCTCGGAGACAAAGCCGTGCATCAGCCCTCGCAAAACCAGTTGCCAGTGCATTTTCTGCTCCTCCGACAGCCGGTAATCTGCGAGGACTCGTATGAACGGCTCAGCGGTCATGGCGGCGGCCTCCTTCAAAACCGCATCGTTGCCGGTGGGCATCTGCATGATGATTTTATAAAGCTCTGCGTGCTCTGACGCAAAACGGCGGTAGCTTTCCGCCAGCGCTGTGACGGCAGCGTCACCGTGCTGCTCGCCAATGGCGCTCAGCAAACAGTCCCACTGATCCCGTAGCGCCGACAGACCGACCTCGGTGAACAGCGCCTCCATACTCTCGATGTGCGCGTATAGCGACGCTGTTTTGACATTCAGCATTTCCGCCAGCTTTCGCATGGAGAACGCCGGGAAGCCCTCCTGCTCCATCAGCGCCTTTGTCGCATCGACGATGATTTTTTGATTCAGTCCCTTGTGAAACATCCAGTCGCCTCTAATCCTAATGACGTTAGGATTATTATATACTAATGTCGTTAGGGTGTCAACAGGGTATGCGTCTGATTCTTCCATGCCTCACTTATGGCATTTCGTCTTCAAAAAAGCTTGACATTTGCCGCGCAAATTGATACAATATCTAAACTTGCTCGGAGGGCAAATCATTCGTTGGAAATGATGGGCTGGATAAGGCAACAGGCTGAGATGCCTGTACTTATCCAGCCCTTTTTGCATGTTGAGTATCGCACCAATTTCATATGCGGTCATCGGAGGATCTGCAGCCGCAGCTGCAAGGTCGGGGAAGATGTCGGGTGCGCTCGGTTATGAAAATAGCCGGGCGCATATTTTATTTTAAGGAGGATTTCGGTATGAAAATCATTACCATCAGCCGGGAGTTCGGCAGCGGAGGACGGAGCTGGGCAAGCGTCTGGCGGATGCTCTGCACGTGCCGTGCTACGACCACGAGATCATTGAAATGGTGGCGCAGAAGTCCGGTCTGGACAAGGACTATGTGGCGCACGTTTCCGAAAAAGATATTCGTGTGTTCTATCCGGCCACTATTGCGCATCGTCTGATTGCACCGCACCCGGTGATGCAGCAGCCGGTTTCTGTAGCCGTGGCGGAGCATGAGTTGCTGAAAAAGCTGGCCGCTGCCGTGAACCGCATTGCATCGAACATCAATCAGATTTGTCGCCGCATCAACGGCACAGAAACAACGTGGCGATGCTCCGCAGCGAGGCGTTCCGCGATGTGCCCACCGCGCTCTGGCGGTTTGACACCGCGGCTGCCATGACTCCTCAGCTTGTAAAGGCAAAGCAGTACGCCGAGAACTGGGACGGCTTCCGGCAGAATGGTATCGGGCTGCTCCTGTTTGGGGATGTTGGCACGGGAAAAACCTTTGCCGCGAGCTGCATTGCCAACGCTATCATCGACAGGGAATCTCCGCCATCATGGTCAGCATGTCCGACGCGGTGAACCGAATGCAGGGTAATTTCGGCATGGACCGGGATGCATATCTGGAAATCCCTTACGCGCCCGGAGCTGCTGATTCTGGATGGCCTGGGCGCAGAACGGGACACCAGCTTCGGCAGGGAGAGGGTATTCGATGTTGTCAATCGTCGGCTGCTATTCGGCGAACCCATGATCGTTACCACCAACATGCCGCTGAGCACCATACATCAGCCAGAAGCTGGTCATTTGAGCAACATTGCAAAATTATAAAATACCGCTTGAGAGAAAGCTGCCTATCTGCTATAATTATCATGTTGTATTGAGCTCTTTTCTCTCCATGGGAAAGGAGCTCGAAATGGGCAAATCCCTAAAAGGCAAAGAATGTGGTAAGGGTATCTGCCAGAGAAAGGACGGTTTATATTACGCACGGTTCGTAGATAAAACAGGAAAGCGGCATGAGAAGTATCTTCCGACGCTCCCTGACGCCCGCAACTGGATTGAAACGGCAAGATATGCCGATGCGCACGAGGATGTTTTCGTAGCCACCGATACGACGGTGGATCAATGGTTTGATTTCTGGATTGAGAATATTGTGGGTGATTTAGCCCCTAATACGCTCCGCAATTATCGGGAGCGGTATGTCCACAATATTCAGCCTGTTATGGGCAAAATGATGATTGCCAACGTCAAGCCGATGCACTGCAAAAAGGTGTTCATACAAAGGTGCTTCAAAAGCTGCTGGGTCACGCGAGCATTAAAACAACGATGGACAGATACGTCCATGTCACAACGGAAACGCTGGATCAAGCTGTGCAGCAATTTCAGGCTAACCGGGCTTTCGGCATATAAGTCCACGTGGAAGTGGCGTGAAAATGGCGTAAAGCCGGAAGCGCCAAACGCCGAAGCCCTTGATAATACAGGATTTTTTAAGGAGATGTAGCAATATATGAAACTTGGTATCGTCGGGCTGCCGAATGTCGGCAAGTCAACACTGTTTAATGCGATCACAAACGCCGGGGCGGAGAGCGCGAACTATCCGTTCTGCACGATCGAGCCGAACGTCGGCATGGTCACCGTGCCGGACGAGCGCCTTGACTTCCTCGCGTCGATATACGAGCCGAAGAAATACACTCCGGCGGTCATAGAGTTTGTGGATATAGCCGGCCTTGTCAAGGGCGCGTCCAAGGGCGAGGGACTGGGCAACAAGTTCCTGTCCAACATCCGCAACACCGACGCTGTCGTTCACGTTGTCAGATGCTTCGATGATGAAAATGTCATCCACGTCGAGGGCGGAACGGATCCTGCCCGTGACGTTGATATCATTGACCTTGAGCTCATCATGGCGGACATGGAAATGGTCGAGCGCAGAATCGAGAAGGCAAACAAAAATGCCAAGGGCGACAAGAAATATCTGCACGAGGCCGAGGTGTTCAAGGGACTTCTTGAGCACCTGAACGAGGGCAAGAGCGTGCGCAGCTATGAGTGCGAGCCGGACGATATGGAGCTTATCGCAACGAGCGACCTTCTTACGATAAAGCCGGTCATCTATGCCGCTAACATGGATGAGGACGGCATCGCCGATTATGAAAACAACGCTTATTACAAGCAGCTCTGCGATATAGCAGCCAAAGAGGGCGCGGAGGTCCTGCCTATCTGCGCGAAGCTCGAAGCTGAGATCGCGGCCCTTGAGCCGGATGAGCGCGAAATGTTCCTTGAAGAGCTGGGCATGAGCCAGTCGGGACTTGATCGCATGATAAAGACCTCGTATTCGCTGCTTGGCCTGATATCCTTCCTCACCTGCGGCAGCGATGAGTGCAGAGCATGGACGATACGCCGCGGAACAAAGGCGCCCCAGGCCGCCGGCAAGATACACACCGATTTCGAACGCGGATTTATCCGCGCCGAGATAGTAGCATTTGACGATCTCAAAGCCTGCGGAAGCATGGCGGCAGCCAAGGAAAAAGGCCTTGTTCGCTCCGAGGGCAAGGATTATGTTATGAACGACGGCGATGTTACGCTGTTCAGATTCAACGTGTGATGGAAGATGTAATGTTTGTTCTCGAACTCATCGGTGCGGCGGCGTTTGCAGTGTCGGGAGCAATGGTCGCGATCGAAAAAAAGGCCGATATATTCGGAGTTTTGTTCCTCGCGGTGACAACGGCGCTCGGCGGCGGCGTTATCCGTGACGTGCTCATAGGAAGAATACCGCCGGTGATGTTTGTTAGCTACTGGTATCTGCTCATATCCGTCGTCGCGGCGCTTGCGGTGTTTATAGACGCTTATCTGCGCAGCGAAAAATACAAGCTGCATTTGGACAAGCTTGACGCAGTGAACAATGTCTTTGACGCGATAGGCCTTGCTGTTTTCACCGTATCCGGCATGAACGCCGCAATGCCGGTGAGCGATAATGTTATCCTCGTTTTGTTTGTAGGCATGTGCACCGGCGTCGGCGGCGGCATGCTGCGCGACGTTATGACGAACACCATGCCCAAGGTGCTCCGAAAGCGCGTGTACGCGGTCGCGTCGCTTATCGGCGGCGGACTTTACTATGTGATGCATGTGCTCGACATAAATCAGCTTTTGTCGGTCGGCTGCGGAATGCTCGTGATTTTTGCGTTGCGCCTGTTTGCGACGATCTATAAGTGGAATCTGCCGTCTGTCAAGTTAGATTAAGAAAATGTAAAATTTCGTGTGTAATATTGACGCGGCGGTATCACTGTGGTATTTTATAACTCAATAAAAGGGAGTAGCGTGCGCCAATAGGCGTTCGGCACGTCGTCATCTCAACCGTCAGGTTCGGTGTGCCGAGTACGATACAGTATTTGCAAGACTTTTACGGCAAGAATAATTGCCGTAAAAGTCTTTTTTTATTTTTTATGTAGAAAGGACTTGAGAACTTAAACATGGAATCGGACTCAATATTGCCTCAACTATTGCTTCAGCTTGTGCTGATAGCGGTCAACGCACTGTTTGCCGCAACCGAGATAGCCGTTATTTCGCTCAACGAGACGAAGGTGCGGCGCATGGCCGAGGGCGGAGACAGGAAAGCGGCTAAAATGCTTAGAATGGTGACTGAACCTACGGGGTTCCTGTCAACTATTCAGATATGCATAACGCTTGCAGGCTTCCTTGGCTCGGCGTTTGCGGCTGATAACTTTTCCGATAAGCTCGTAAACTGGCTTATAAATGATTGCGAAGTATCCGGAGTGTCACCCTCAGCACTTGATACGATATCAGTCATCATAATAACCCTTGTTTTGTCTTACTTTACGCTGGTGCTCGGCGAGCTTGTTCCGAAGCGTATTGCAATGAAGCGATCCGAGAGCATTGCGCGTGCCGTAAGCGGGCTGATGATAGCAATGACCGCGGCGCTCCGCCCGATAATCTGGCTGCTGACCGTTTCAACGAACGGTGTGCTGCGCCTGTGCGGCATAGACCCCGAGGATAATGCCGAGGAAGTGTCGGAGGAAGAGATAATAATGATGCTTGATGAGGGAGAGGAAGCCGGCAGCATAGAAAGCGGCGAAAAAGAGCTTATAAAAAATGTTTTTTCGCTAAACGATACCACTGCCGAGGATGTTATGGTGCATCGCTCGCAAGTAGCTTTCCTAAAACGCGACGATGCTCGAACAACACTGCTCAATGAAATAGCCGAAAGCGGCTATTCTCGCTTTCCCGTGTACGGCGAAAATATCGACGACATTGTAGGAATACTCTACGCAAAGACATATCTTACCGCCCAAAGCAGGGGCGAACGGTGCGAAATGAAGGATTTCCTGATGCCGCCGCGCTTTGTCCACGCGAGCACACACATAAACCGCATTCTTCTCGATATGCAGCGCGAGCATGCGCATATGGCAGTGGTTGTTGATGATTACGGCGGAGTGATCGGAATAATCACGCTTGAGGATATTCTCGAGGAGCTTGTGGGAGAGATATGGGACGAGAGCGATGAAGTGATAGAGAACATAAGGGAACGCTCCGACGGCAGCTACGATATAAACGGAAGCACACGGCTTTCGGATATGTGTGAAAGTATCGGGTGCAGCATCGACAGCGAGGCCGACACGGTCGGCGGTTGGGTAACGGAAATGCTCGGCGGCATACCGGAAAGTGGCGAAAGCTTTGAGTGCGGCGGCATGCATGTAACGGTCGAATCTACGGATAAAAGACGTGTGCTCAAGGTAAATGTTAACGTAAACATACTCAGGGAGGATGCATAAGTGAAATATTATTGCGAAGAAAAAGATCTCGTGATACGGCAGCTTGACAGCGGCGAAAACGGCCTGAGTCAGGCCGAGGCGGAGCGACGCCTTGCCGAAAACGGCAAAAATAAGCTTGCTGCGGCAAAAAAAGACTCGATACTCAAACAGCTTTTGAAGCAGCTGGCAGACCCGATGATAATCATTCTTCTGGCTGCGGCCGCGATAAGCGGAGCGCTTGCAGTGACGCAGGGCGAGAGCTTCACGGATGTTATCATCATCCTGTTTGTCGTCGTCGTTAACGCCGTTCTGGGCGTTTATCAGGAAAACAAGGCGGAAAAGGCCATTGAAGCTTTGCAGGAGATGTCGGCGGCAACGTCAAAGGTGCTGCGCGACGGAAAGATAGTCACGATCCACAGCGAGGAGCTTGTGGTCGGCGACGTTGTGCTGCTTGAAGCCGGCGACGCCGTTCCGGCAGACGGCAGAATAATCGAAAACGCAAGCCTCAAGATAGAAGAGGCGGCGCTCACGGGCGAGTCGGTGCCGGTGAGCAAGTTTATCGACATCATAAATCTCGTAGACGGCGAGGGCGACGTTCCGCTCGGCGACCGCCGCAATATGGCGTACATGGGCTCTACCGTTGTTTACGGCCGCGGCGCGATGATAGTCTGCGCAACCGGCATGGATACCGAGATGGGCAAGATAGCAGACGCTCTTGCGCAGGCTTCCGACGGGCAGACGCCCTTGCAGATTAAGCTCACGCAGCTGAGCAAAATACTCACCTGGCTCGTTCTCGGCATATGCGTCGTCATATTTGCCGTGCAGCTTCTGCGCGCCGGCGGAATGAGCTTTGAGGTCGTGCTGAACTCCTTCATGATAGCGGTATCGCTCGCGGTCGCTGCCATACCCGAGGGGCTTGCTGCGGTCGTTACGGTGGTTTTGTCCATCGGCGTTACCAACATGTCAAAGCGCAATGCGATAATCCGCCGCCTGACGGCGGTCGAAACTCTCGGCTGCGCGCAGGTCATTTGCTCGGATAAAACCGGCACGCTGACGCAGAACAGGATGACCGTTGTCGATTTCTTCGGCGAAAACGAGCAGGAGCTTGCCAAGGCAATGGCGCTGTGCTGCGATGCCGAGATTGACGATGAGGGTAATGTGACCGGCGAGCCTACGGAGGCTGCGCTGGTTGCATGGGCAAACACTCTGGGACTTAATAAAACCGCGCTTAAAGTATCATTGCCACGCTGCGGCGAAGCGCCGTTTGATTCCGGCAGAAAAATGATGAGCACCCTGCACCTTGCCCCGAACGGCGTTGTTCAGTACACAAAGGGCGCGCCCGACGTTATCATAGGAAAATGCACACACTATCTCAAAAACGGCGAAGCTGTTCCCATGACCGAGGACTACCGCAGCGAGATACTCCGCAGCAACAAGGCAATGGCCGATAAGGCCCTGCGAGTTTTGGCCTGCGCTCTGCGCATATGGAGTGCGCAGCCTGATGACTGCGAGCCGGAGACACTTGAGCAGCAGCTCTGCTTTGTGGGCCTTACGGGAATGATCGACCCCGTGCGCCCGGAGGTTAAGGATGCTATCGACGAGTGCAAGGCCGCCGGTATCCGCGCGATTATGATAACCGGCGACCATGTTGACACGGCAGTTGCCATAGCAAAGGAGCTTGGCATCCTGCGCGAGGGCGACAGAGCCGTAACGGGCGCGCAGCTTTCGCAGATGAACGACGAGGAGTTTGAGCGCGAATTTCAGAATATAAGCGTCTATGCGCGTGTTCAGCCCGAGCATAAAACGCGCATCGTTTCGGCGTGGCGCAAGGCAGGCTACGTCACCGCCATGACCGGCGACGGCGTAAACGACGCGCCGTCTATAAAAAGCGCCGATATCGGCGTCGGCATGGGCATAACCGGCACCGACGTCACAAAAAACGTTGCCGATATGGTGCTTGCCGACGATAATTTTGCCACAATCGTCGGAGCCGTTGAGGAAGGCCGCAGAATATACGATAACATCCGCAAGGCGATCCAGTTCCTGCTCGGCTCGAACATGAGCGAGGTCATAAGCATTTTCGTCGCCACCATACTGGGCTTTACGATCTTAAAGCCCGTGCATCTTCTGTGGATAAACCTCGTCACCGACTGCTTCCCGGCGCTGGCGCTCGGCATGGAAAAGGCCGAGGGCAACATCATGCGCCGCCGTCCGCGTCCGGCGAAGGACGGAATATTTGCAGGCGGCATGGGCTTTGACATCGCGTATCAGGGTGTGCTCATCTCGGCACTCGTTCTGGCGGCGTATTTCGTCGGCCATTATATTGAAACCGGAGTCTGGACGATAACCGACAGCGCCGACGGAACGACGATGGCATTCCTTACAATGTCAATGGCCGAGATATGCCACAGCTTCAATATGCGCTCGCTGCGCGGCTGCATCTTCACCATGGGCACTAAGAACAAGGCTCTCACCTGGGCGGCTTTGGGCAGCATTGCCGCAACCACGCTTGTGTGCGAGGTGCCGTTCCTGGCCGAGGCGTTTGGATTCACGCCGGTATCGTTTGTCGAATACGTCATTGCAATGGGCATAGGCATGCTTGGCATGGTCATCGTTGAGATCGTTAAGACCTTCCAGCGCCGCGCAATGCGAAAAAGAGGCGAAATTCTTTAAGCTTGCAGGTTGACAGCGCTCAAAGACGGTGATAAAATCAAACAATCAGCGATGACGGAGAACGATGACGCGCTGTCTGCCCAGAGAGAAAGGCCGCCGGCTGCAAGCCTTTTCGGACAAAACGTCGGAGACCGCTCCCGAGCCGAAGCAAGGAAATGTGCTTCCGCGCCGCGCCCGTTAAGCGCATGATGAGTTCTATCAAGGTGGGACCGCGTAAAAAATATTACGCCCTTGACGCAATGCGTCAGGGGCGTTTTGATTTTGATAAAGGAGTATAAATCATGGAAGAAAATAAGTACACTTTTGAAAATCCCAAATTCAAAAACACCTATCGCCATACAACAAGCCATATCCTCGCCCAGGCGGTAAAGCGCCTTTATCCCGAGGTCAAGCTGGCCATCGGCCCGGCTATCGAAAACGGCTTTTACTATGACTTTGACGCTCCCTTTGCCATAACTCCCGACATCCTCGAGAAGATCGAGGCCGAGATGCGCAAGATCTGCAAGGAGAAGATAAAGCTTGAAAGATTCGAGCTTCCGCGCGAGGAAGCAATAAAATTCATGGAAGAGCGCGAAGAGCCGTACAAGGTCGAGCTTATAAACGACCTGCCCGAGGACGCGGTCATTTCGTTCTACAAACAGGGCGACTTCACCGATCTGTGCGCAGGTCCGCACCTGGATTCGACCGGAAGAGTCAAGGGCAACGCAATAAAGCTCACCTCCTGCACTGGTGCTTACTGGCGCGGCGATTCCAACCGCAAGATGCTCCAGCGTGTTTACGGCACCTGCTTTATGAAAAAGGACGAGCTTGACGCATATCTTGCCCGCATAGAGGAAGCCAAAAAGCGCGACCACCGCAAGCTCGGCAAGGAGCTTGGGCTGTTCATGCTCACCGAGGAAGGCCCCGGCTTCCCGTTCTTCCTGCCCAAGGGCATGGTCCTTAAAAACACGCTTATCGACTACTGGCGCGAGGTTCACAAGAAGTACGGCTATGTTGAGGTCTCGACCCCGATGATCCTCAATCGTCAGCTTTGGGAGACTTCCGGCCACTGGTTCCACTATAAAGAGAATATGTACACCACCGTTATCGACGGCGAGGACTATGCGATAAAGCCCATGAACTGCCCCGGCGGCATGCTCGTTTACAAATCCGAGCCGCATTCCTACCGTGATCTGCCCCTGCGCGTGGGTGAGCTTGGCCTTGTCCACCGCCATGAGCTGTCCGGCGCTCTGCACGGCCTGTTCCGCGTAAGATGCTTCACTCAGGACGATGCGCACATCTTCATGACCTGGGATCAGATGAAGGACGAGATAAAGAACGTCGTCAAGCTCTTTGACGAGGTGTATTCGCTATTCGGCCTGCCCTACGAGATCGAGCTGAGCACCATGCCGGACGATCACATGGGCGACGAGAAGGACTGGGAGTTTGCGCAGAACACCCTCAAGGAAGCCATCACCGAGATGGGCAAGGGCTATGTTATCAACGAGGGCGACGGCGCGTTCTACGGCCCGAAGCTTGACTTCCATCTTGAGGACAGCCTGGGAAGAACCTGGCAGTGCGGTACCATTCAGCTGGATATGCAGCTGCCCGAGAGATTTGAGCTTGAGTATGTCGGAGCCGACGGCGAGAAGCATCGCCCCGTCATGATCCACCGCGTCGTATTTGGCTCGATCGAGCGCTTCATCGGCGTTATCACCGAGCATTTTGCCGGCGCGTTCCCGACTTGGCTTGCCCCGGTTCAGGTCAAGGTCATGCCGATAACCGATCGCGTTGACGATTATGCAAAGCAGATCGCAAAGCGCCTTGACGAGCACGGCTTCCGCGTTGAGACCGACCTGCGCAACGAAAAGATCGGCTACAAGATCCGCGAGGCTCAGACTCAGAAGATCCCCTACATGATAATCGTCGGCGATAAGGAAGCCGAAAACGGCACTGTCTCCGTGCGCACACGCACCGGCGGCGACGAGGGCAGCATGCAGGTAGAAGACTTCATCGCAAAGCTCGGCGAAGAAGTGGCCACCAGAGCAAAATAATTATTTCAGCCTGCCGATACCCGGCAGGCTGTTCGAAAATAAGGAGAAGCTATGAAATTACTTTTCAAGCAACGCTTTTTCTCGTGGTTTGACAGCTATGATATTTACGATGAGGGCGGAAGAGGCGTGTTCACGGTGGAGGGCAAGCTCGGCTGGGGGCATGTGCTGCATGTTTTGGACGCAGGCGGCCGCCATGTAGGCACGGTGCGCGAAAAGGTGCTGACGCTGTTCGAGCCGAAGTTCGAGATATTCACCGGTGCAGATGAATACATCGGCTGTATAACAAAGCGATTTACATTCTTTAAGCCAAAGTTCGATATTGACTTCAACGGTTGGCAGGTCGAGGGCGATTTCTGGGGCTGGGACTATTCGGTCGTGTCGCCCACAGGCGAAACGGTTGCCGTCATAACAAAGGAGCTTTTCAACTGGACCGACACCTATTCCATCGACGTTGCGCGCCCGGAGAACGCCCTGTGCGCGCTCATGCTTGTGCTTGCTATCGATGCCGAAAAATGCAGCAGAAACAACGGATAAAGCCGCGCCCAGACAAAACCAAAGCAAAAGGGGCTTACGAATATGTATAATCCACAGCTGGGCAAACGTTCATCCGCTCTTGAAGGTGATCCCGGTCGAGTGGGATCACAATATCCCATACGGCATTCTGCATTCGCCCGAACCGAGCCCGACGGTGCAGCGCTTTTTAGACGCTGCCGAAAGCGTGCGTCATGAGCTGTACGGCGGATTATAACCCGAAGGTATATACTGATCAACAAAGCGAGACTTCTTATGGAGTCTCGCTTTGGCTATTTCATAGAGCCGGTTAAAATCTACTGCTTCATCTATTTTTCGCAACAGATGGTCTTTCGGCACCAAGCTTTCTGTATCCACGATTTCTACGATTCCGCGATCCAGTTTTCCTCGTTCCAGCATCTTTCATCACCCAGAACCATTTTACCATCTAAATGCAAAAAAGCCCAGCTGGGCTGGACTTTTTCGACAGACTGAAACGGTGCAGCTCCCTTTGGGAGCTGCACCGTTTTTGGCTTAGATCAAATGCGGAACACGCGGCCGTCGCGCGTTGGGTGTGCTGCCGGCTTGTCGCCGCAGACATAGCCGAGAATGCAGTGGCCGATGCCGATGTACTCATCGCCGATGCCTGCCTTGCGCAGAATCTCGCGCACTTCGGGCATCTCGAACACTTCCTTTGCTCTGTTGACCCAGCACGAGCCGAGCCCGACGGCATTTGCGGCGTTCATGAGATTTCCGAGCACGAGCGCGCCGTCCTCAATATATGTTGGAACATTGCGGTCGGCCAGAACGACGATGACGGTCGGAGCGCCGTAAAACGGGTCGATGTCCTTGCCCATGACCTTGGCGTTGAGCTTTGAAAGCAGCGAGATGGTGTCCTTATCCTGCACGACGAGCATAGCCGTCGGCTGTCTGTTCATTGCAGATGGGGCGCACAGACCGGCTTTCAGAACGCTCTGAAGCTCATCCTCCGATATCTGATCGGGCTTGTAAGCTCTTATGCTTCTGCGCTCGAGCAGGTTGCCGAGTGCCTCACTCATTGCCGCCGTCCTCCTCAATGTCGTAAAACTCGGTGTACTCGCCGCCGTTTTTTCCGGCCTCGACTGCGGCCTTTGCCGCCTCAAGCTCTTCGCGCATAGTCTCTATGCGATCGTCCATCGCCTTGAGTTCGTCAAACAGCGGAGCATAGCTCTCGCCGGGGTTGTCGCGGTTTTCGTCGTAGCAGAGTCTGCCGATCTCGATGAACACCTTGTTCTGCTCCTCAAGCTCACCGTTGATCTGGAGGGTAAGCTTTGCAATGTTGGCATAGCAGCGCGCGGCCGTGCTGCCCTTGTCATAAGCGTCCTTGAGGCCGCCGCTTTCAACATAATCCTTTGCCTTTTTGGTCACGCTGTTGAGCGTGCCCTTGAGTATGCTTTTGTAATCTGCCATGATGTTAGCTCCTTTCCTGCCCGTCGGCCTTTTTCGTCCGCTCGCTGCGGTTTACGAAAAGCTCGTCGGGCGAATGCGTTTTTCTTGCGTTTACTATAAGAATGACGGCCGCGATCAGCGCGCTTACTATTGCAAGCAGCTGTGATACGCGGATATCCGTTGTGCCGATATATAAACTGTCGGTTCGCAGACCCTCGACCCACGCCCTGCCGAGGCCGTACCACAAAACGTACAGCCATGTAAACTGCCCGTCGTATTTCCTCGCGCCGCGGCGCAGAAGTATGTACAGTATGATAAGCCCCGTGAAGTTCCACAGGCTTTCGTAAAGAAACGTCGGGTGTACAAACACCGTAACGCCGTCGGATGTAGTAAGTCCCATGCGGCAGAAGATATCCGTTTCAACGCCGAAGGCCTCGCGGTTTATAAAGTTGCCCCAGCGGCCTATGGCCTGCCCGATGAGCAGACCGAACGCCGCAAGATCGCCGAGCGCGAGAACGGGTATCTTTTTCTTTCTGCACACCAAAATGCCCGTTATAACGCCTGCGATTATGCCGCCGTAGATAGCGAGGCCACCGTCGCGCAAGGACAGGATCTCCGATGGGTTGGCGAGGAAATAATCAAGCTTGAACAGAACGTAATACAGCCTTGCGCCGATTATGCAGGTCGGGATCAGCCATATTACGAAGTCGAAAAGATCATCCGAGGTAAGGCCGAACTTCGCTGCCTGCTTTGCACAGAACAGTGCGGCGAGGATAAAGCCGAGGGCGATTATCGCACCGTAAAAATAAATTTCAAAGCCGAAAACCGTAAAGCTGTACGGCGGATCAATGCTCCAATTGCCCAGCATGGGGAAGCTTATCGCTGCATCACGCAGCATGGTTGCCGTTAAAAAAGTCATAGGTTATCACGCCTTTACAGGGGAAATGACGCTCATTGCGAGCCTGTCGGGAGTCATGAATGCCTTGAGGAAATCCTCGCATTCGCCTTTTTCAACGCTCTCGAGCACTTCAAACGCATCGAGCGCGCAGTAGCTGCCGAACACACCGTCGGCAAGGGAGAGACACAGACTGTCGAAGTCCTCAAGTCCGCGCAGGCGCGAGCCGAAGGAGGCGCGCTTTGCCGCCTCGAACAGCTCCGTGTCAAGCCCGTTTGCGAACACCTCGGCAAGCTCGGCGTTTATCTCGCTCAGAACGCGCTGCGGATCGGGGCTTTCACCGCCGAGCATGATCGTTGCCGTTCCGGCAGTGTAGTCGATCTCGTAATCATAGTCGCGGTTGAGCACACCCTCGGAGTACAGCCGGTTGTAAAACTTAGCGGAGGTGCCGAACACCGTGCGCAGAGCAAGCTGGGCGACTATTTTCTGACGCAGAAGCGCGTCGCCATCGCGCGCAGGCGTGACCTTTGCACCGATAAGGTACTGGGGCGCGGAGACCTCCATCTGCTCCTCGTTGTAGCTTCTTATGGGCTTTTCGGACTCGGGCTGACCCATATCGGCCTTCGGGATCTCAGCCTTTTCACGCGGCAGAAGCTCGTCTGCGATGGCGAATATCTCCTCGGGATCGCAGTCGCCTGCGACGCACAGCGTCATGTTTGACGGCGCGTAAAACGCCTTGTGGCAGTTATAGAGCGTTTCGGCGGTTATCTCCGCAATACTCTCGATGCTGCCGGCGACCTGATCGCGGATGGGATTAAACTCATACAGCATGCGCATGAGGCGGTTATACACGACATAGCCGGGATTATCCTCGACCATGCATATCTCCTGGCCGATTATGCCCTGCTCCTTATCGACGGTTTCCTGCGTAAAGTAAGGCGTCGAAACGAACTTGAGCAGCATGCGCAGGTTTTCCTCAAAGCCCGAGGTGCAGTCGAAAAAGTACGCGGTCATGCCGCTTGAGGTGAAGGCGTTCGGCTGCGCGCCGTTTGCCGAAAGCACGCTCAGCGCATTGTCGCCGTCGGGCATGTCGAACATCTTGTGCTCGAGAAAGTGCGCAACTCCGGCCGGAGTTGCGTGCATCTTTCCGCCGAGGGAGAAGCGCCTGTGCGCGCCGCCGTAATTGGTGGCAAAAACGGCATACGATAGCCGGAAGCCGGGCTTTGTTACAACGTTTACGTTAAGACCGTTGCGCAGCTGGCCGAAGTACAGATCCTCGCCGATTTTTTCATATCTTTTATGCTTCATCGCTGTCCTCCTCACCGTTTCCGCGCAGGTAATACACAGCGTCGCCGACAACGCTGTTTGCTATATCGACAACTGCCTGAAGCTCCACGCATTCGACCGCCTCGGCAAGCTCCTCGGGGTCAAAGTCAAGTCCGTCGATCGTGTTGGCAAGGTAAAATCCCTCAAGATTATACTGCGAGTCGAGCGTTGCGCGAAGATCGGATGCAACGCTTTTTTTGGCAGCCAGCAGCTCATCGTCCGTGACTTCGCCGCGCTTTATAGCATCAAGCTGGGCGCAGATCTCGTCCTTGGCAGCGCCGAATTTGTCAAAATCAACGCCGGATGAGACGATCATAAGCCCCTTGTGCAGATCGACAAGCGAGCTTGCGTAATAGCACAGCGAGAGCTTTTCACGAACGTTCATGAAAAGCTTGGACGTTACGCAGCCGCCGAAAACGGCATTGAAAACGTAAAGTGCCGCAATGTCCGGGTCCTCCATGCAGTCGCCGAGGCGATAGCCCATGACGAGCTTGCCCTGAGTAACGCTCAGCTCATCGTTAAATTCGCGGACGGACTCCTCAACGGCGTTCATGCGTATATCGGTGCCGATGTCATAGTCGATCTCGCCTCTGGGCATGCCGCTGAACGCATCCGAAAGCTTCTCGGCAACGGTGTCCGCGCCGAGGCTGCCGCAATAGAATATCTCGATAGGGCAGGTCATGATAAGGCTGCGGTAATGCTTTGTGAGCTTCTGATAATATATATTTTCCGCCGTGTCCTCGGTGCCGAGGCGCGATACGGCAAACGGCTCGTAGCAGCACATCTGCTCAATGAGCCTGTGCAGTGCCCATGCGCGCTTGTCGTTTAGTCTGCTTCTTATGCTGTCAAGCAGCTTATCCTTTTCGCTGTCCACATATTCGGGCAGAAGCAGTCCGCCCTTGGTGCAGGGCGCGAGCAGTATCTCGCCGCAAAGATTTGCGATGCTTTCAAAAACGCCGCTGCCGTCGGGCAGATATTTGTCATCGGCAAAGCTCGCGAGAAAGCCGATGCACTGTATCTCGCCGATTTTGCGCACAACAGGCTCGATATAGCTGCCGTAAAGCCCGTCAAGCTCGGTCGCGAGCGCCTGCATATCGGTGTGATTTCTGCTGCCGCGGCGCAGAACATAGGGGATGAGTGCGTTCATTGCCGCCGTTTCGCGGTCAAGCTGAGTCAGCAGGCTGATGCTCAGACAGCCGGTCTTGAATTTGTCGTTTTCGAGCGCGGTTAGCCATACGCCGGGGAGTATCTCTTTTCTGACTGTCTCCATGGCATGACCTCCTTTGATTTATAATAAATCAGTATAGCACACTTTTCAGATATATGGTATACCTTTTCCGTCATAAATTTCGCCGTCGAGCCATACTCCGCCGAGACCGATCAATATATCGTGCGTCCTGCCGGAGCGGGTCTTGAGCGTCACGCGGCAGTCGGAAAAGCCGTCGGGCAGACAGGGGCGGATATATATCATACCGTGCCACGGTTTAAGGCCAAGAAGCTCCTCGGTAAACACCCTGAAATACCAGCCGGATGAGCCGGTGTACCATGTCCAGCCGGCCTCGCCGATGTGGCCGGGGCAGGTGTAGACATCGGCAGGAATGACAAACGGCTCTGCTTGATAAACGCGCTCGTCATGCGTTTCCGGCAGCATACAACGCAGTATAGCCCAGCCGTCGTCCGGCCGGGAGCGCCTGAAGCAGGCCTGAGCAAGCCACAGCGCAGCGTGCGTGTACTGTCCGCCGTTTTCCCGGAATCCGGGGCCGTAGCTGCGAATATAGCCGGGGTCGCGCCCCGAACCGAAAAAGGGAGGGTCAAAGAGCTTCACAAGTCCGTTTTCCCGGTCAAACAACAGTCTGAGCGCACTGTCGAGCGCGGTGTCGGCCTTCGTGTTTGACGCTTCCGGGCAGAAGCAGGCCCAGCTTTGTGAAATGGAATCTATGCGGCAGCATTCGTTCTGCCGGCCGCCCAGCTCCTCGCCGTCTGGCCAGTAGCCACGCAGATACCATTGACCGTCCCACGCGCGGTCGGCGGCCTTGCCAAGCTCGGCGGCAAGCGCACGGTATTCGTCCGCGCCCTGCCTGCCAAGCTCGATAAGAATATCCGCAAATCGTTTTACGCAGCAGGAGAAAAACCACGTCAGCCACACGCTCTCGCCGAAAACGGCGCTCATGCCGTCGTTCCAGTCGCTGCTGCCGAAGTACAGCAGCCCGTGGCTGCCCGTGCCGCGGCCTACGCAGCAGTCAACGGCGCGCTTTGCGTGCATAAGAACGCTCTCGGCGCAGTCCGAGCGCATGGGCGTTTCATAGCGGTCACCTTCGCTGCCGTCCAAAGGTTTTGAGTTTACATAATATTCAGAAACATCGCAGATAGAAGCGTCGCCCGTTTTTTCTACATATTCGCACAGCGCCCACACCAGCCACAGCAGATCGTCCGAGCACCGCGTGCGCACGCCTTTATCCGCGCCGCCGGCGCTGTGCCACCAGTGCATCACGTCACCCTCGAGGTACTGGTGCCGGCAGCAGGCGAGTATCTGCTGCTTTGCGATGTTCGGGTCAAGCAGGATGAGGTTCACAGCGTCCTGAAGCTGATCGCGGAAGCCGAACGCGCCGCCGCTTTGATAAACGGAGCATCGTCCGAGGATGCGGCATGCCAGCGTTTGATACACAGCCCAGCCGCTCATATATCTGTCCGCCTTGCCGCAGCCGGAAAGGCTCATCCTGCGGCACAGGCTGCGCCAGTGCACCTTTGCTTTTTCAAGTGCCGCAAATGCTGTGTCGCATTTACATAATTCTAAAAGCCTGTCCGGGCTTTCGCATCCGCAGACGAGCACTGTGACAGGCTCGGCGGCGTAGCTTGCGGCAAAAACGGGATAGCTCAGTCCACTCGTGCGCGAGTCAAATTCTCCGTGCAGCCAGGATAAACCGTCGCATGTCCAACTGAGCGCCTCGCTTGAGCAAACAGCGCTGAAACTAAGCCCTCGTATAGCCGAGCGCGTGCTCGATGCGGTGAACGCTGAGTTTACATAACTGCACGAGACTGCGCCGCGGTCGTTGTCGCTGTCGGACAAAAGAAGCTCGCATTTCCAGCCGAGCTTTCCGGGGTGCTCGCCGAAAAATTCAATTATAAAAACCCTTGCATCCATATCCGGCGGAACAAAAGCCGTGCAGCGCGCTGCAAAGCTGCCGAAGCTTTTTTCCCAAACGGCGAAGCCAAAGCCGAAGGTGACGCGGCAGGGCGCGCCGTCCTCGTCGGCAAAAAGGCTGTATCGTCCGGAGCCGTCGAAGTATTCAAGCACCTCCGCTCCGTCGATCGCTCGAGGGTCGTTTATCCATGGGGTAAGCCGCAGCTCGCGCGCGTTTTTAAGCCACATGTTTCCCGTGCCGCTGTCGGCGGCGATATATCCGAAGCTACCGTTTGTCAGGATGCTGCTCCACACTCTCGACGGCAGCGAGCGGTTTACATAAAACGAAAAGCTTCCGTCGTCGTATTCGTTCCGTACAGATGAAGCACCGATTCTTATTCGCTGCGCAAAAACCCTCGGAGCATTTTCAAATCTGCGGCTGTGTTCATCCTCTCCGACGATGAACGAGGCAGCGCTTTCTATAAGCTCGGCATCCTCGGTCGGCAGCAGACGCACCCCGGCGTGGGTGCCGATGAGCGCTTCAAGTCCGTGGGAAGCGAGCGTGTCGCGCACCTTGGAGTACACCGGCCTGCGATATTCGCCGCCCTCGTCGGTCAGGAACACAAGATCTGCGTAAACGCCGCAGCTTCTGAGCAGACAGAACTGCTTTGTTACAGATACAACGTCGCCGTCATCCTTGCAGCAGATTATCGGAAGATCGCCCGAAATTGAGCAGCGCCAAAGGCTGCTTTTGGCCGGAAGCTGCGTATGCGAGCCGCCAAACCACAGGCTTTGCAGCATGTCCATGGCGCCGCCCAGCTCGCGAGATGACATGTGCGTGACGCTTGCGCAGGCCGAAACCATTGCGCCGTACTCGGCAGGCCCCATCGCGAGCATATGCTGCGCGCCGCTGTATGCGCCCTCGGGTGTGTCGGCAAGGCACAGTGCAAAGCGCACGTCGAGCTTTTCCCCGGCCTTGAGCGACAGCGGAACGGCGGCCGCTACCGTAGGATATGACAAAAATCCGTCCTCGCTCGAGTCGCCTGCCTTTGCAGCCATCGGCTTATCGCAGGCAAGGCACAGCCAGCACTCGGCCTGATTTCCGCGCGGCAGACGGTGCAGCGTTATGCAGTTTTGGTCGCGCCGCGCTTCTATGCCGAGCCGCCAATAGGCAGGATGGTTAACATAATCTGAAGTATCGGCAAGTACGGCCTCGAACGAAAATTCAAGGCTTGCACTGTCAATATCCGATTTTGCGAAAACTGACACCGTGCGCGCCTCGCCGTTTTCGGCGGCCGACACCGCAACGGAAGTGCGCGCCGTGAACTCATCGTAAACGCATGAAAATTCGGCGGATATTTCGGAAAATTCCCACATATACGCGCCGCTTTCGACGGGCGAAGGGAGAAGTGAGCGCACCTTGCCGCCATGCGTAAGCGTTATTTCCGCCCCGTGCCCCTCGCCGATAGGCTTGGACGGCGCGCGGTAGATAAGCATATCAGAGCAGCTTGCCGAGCTTATTCCGCTTTCGGTTAACATAATGCTGTAAGCCCCGTTTGACAGCAGTGAGCACTGCGGCGAAGCGTAGTCAATTGTGCTGCCGCGTTTTTCCCAGCGGCTGTTGGGCAGTATCTGCTTGTCGGCCTCTGCCTCGCTCAGATGCAGCACCGGCGCGCCGAGCGGTATGCGCTCTTCGAGAAGCTGCCTGTAGGCGGCCATATCCGGCGAGTGCATGAAAGCACGCCGGACGCAGTTATCTCCGAGATAATTTGCAATGGCAAGCATGCTCATGCCCAGATGGTGCGCCATGAAGCAGCGCACCTTTTCGCCCTCGGGCGTTCGGCAGCGCGATGGGGTGAAGTCGAGCGCCTCGAAAAATCCGTAGCGTGCCCTCATGCCGCACTTTTCGAGCCGACGCAGATTGGCAACGGCGGCGCCGGGGTCAACGGCGAGGGCGAGAAAGCTTGCATACGGCGCCAATACAAGCTCTGTGTCCTGGCCGCGCTTGAGCGCAAGCCGAGCACAGCCGTGAGCCTTGTAGCGGTAGTTAAGCGCCGGGTCGAGCGAGTAAAACGCGCTTTCGGATATGCCCCACGCACCGCTGCGGCTGCGGCGCTTTTTTTGAACGTAAACGCAGAATTTCGCCGTTTCGTACAGCAGACTGTCTTGCGTCAGCGGCAGGAAAAGCTCCGGCATGAGATACTCAAACATCGTGCCAGTCCAGCTTGCCATGCCGCGGTAGCCGCTCGACGAGCGCATTGCGCGCGACAGTCTGCGCCAGTGCCTGCGCGGCACGTCGCCTTTGGCTATGGCAGTGTAGCTCGTAAGGCGCGCCTCGCTTGCCATGAGGTCGTAAAGCCCCGGCGAGGCCTTGCCTTTTTCGAGGTCTATGCCGATGTGCATAAGGCCGCGCCGGACGCTGTAAAATATCGAAAAATCCATATCGGCAACAAGCCTGCGAGCGCGTTCGGCAAGCTTGCAAAGCCCAACGGAATCGAGCCTGTTTTGCAGCGTGATCAGACATGCGCACAGATTTCCGCAATCGACCGTGGACAGATACTTTGGCTCGAGCGCGCGCAGGGTGCGTGTGTCGTACCAGTTGCAGAAATGGCCGCCGAAGCGCGGAAGCTTTTCCAGCGTATCGAGCATGTTTTCTATAAACTCCTCGGCACGTGCAAGGTCTATTATCCCAAGCTCCTGCGCGCACATTGCCGAGCACAGTGCAAGCCCGATGTTAGTGGGCGATGTGCGATGTGCGATGCCGACGGGCGGCTGCTCCTGAAAATTATCCGGCGGCAGGAAATTATCCTGCGCGGTGCAGAATGCGTCAAAATAGCTCCATATCTCATTCGCACAGCCGATAAGGTATCGGCGTTCCTCCGCTGACGGCTGTTTTTCTGCCTTTGCAGGAAGGCTCAGCGCCAATGCCGCAAGCGGCGCGAGGATCCACAGCAGTCCGACGGCTTTCGCGAAGATGCCGACCGAGAATATCACAAGGCACAGACCCGATATCGGTGCAAGCCACATATTTTTATAAAACCCGGCCGCACCGTTTCGCTTGCCTGCGCTCTGCGCTGCCGTTTCCCACTCAAGCAGATTTTTGCCGCTTACGAGCATCCGCCAGAGCGCACTCACGGCGGCGGAAAGCGATATCCACGCCTCGTACGGCAAAAACCAGAGTCTGAACGCCGTGCGCACGATGCTCTCGCCTATTCCGCCGAGGGTGCGGCTGTGGTACTTTGCCGTCAGCGCCTCGGGCTTGCCGGACGCAAGCTCGGTGAGCGATATTATAAGTCCGGCAGCAAGCGCGATAAGCGCCGCCCATGCGGCGAGAATAAGCCCGTGCGCCCGGAGCAGCAGTCCGGCGAAGATAGCGGCAAATGTCGCCGGAGCTACCAGACTGCGGCGCAGCGAGTCGAACAGCTTCCAGCGCTCAATATCCGGAAGGAGTGCGCTTTTGCGGAATATCCAGCCGGTGTTCTGCCAGTCGCCGCGTATCCAGCGGTGACTGCGCCGAAAATAGGCGATCGGCGAACCGGGGAAGGAGTCGGAAAACTCAACGCTGCTCATATATCCGCCGCGCAGATACGCTCCCTCGAGTGCATCGTGCGAAAGAACCCTGCCCTCGGGAATGTGCATCTTGGAGCACAGCAGCAGCGCTTCGGCGTCGATTATGCCCTTGCCGGAAAAACCGCCGCGGTCGAAAAGATCCATGCCCACCTCGCCGCAGAGCATGCCGTATGGCTCAAGTCCGCCGCCTCCGGAGAAAATGCGCGCAAAATCGGTAGAAACGGCCGAGGGCAGCGTTGCGCACATGCGCGGATGTATGATGCCGTGCCCGGCGGTGACAAGTCCTCGCTCGCGGTCGAGCACCGGCGCGTTCATCGGGTGCAGCATTGCGCCGATAAGCTCGCGAACCGAGCCGGGAGAGGGCACGGTGTCGCCGTCGAGGGTGAGAATGTAGCGCGCAGAGCGCAAAAGCTGAGCGTTGCCGCAGCGCGTGTTCAGCTCGCTTTTATCGCCGCACATGAGCTTTGCAAGCTCCAGCAGCGCGCCGCGCTTGCGCTCAAAGCCGGAGTATTTTCCGCGCCCTTCGTCGAGTGTTCGCTCGCGCGTGAAAAGATAAAATCCGCCGCCGTATTTTCGGTTCAGCGCATCGATAGCGCACTGAGCCGCTGCAATGATTGCCTTGTCCTCAGGCACGGTTTTGGTTTTTGACTCTTTTAGGTCGGCAAGAATGCCCATGAGCAGATTTTTTCCGCAGTCGCGGTTTGCAAGATAAAACTCCTCCAAAATCGCGGCAAAATGCCTGCCGCCTTCCTCATCCGTGAGCAGCGCCGATATCACGCACATCGTCCGCCCCTCGTCGGGAACGCCGCCGTCAAGCTCAAGCCTCGGCAGGTGCCGCGGCGGAATGCACAGCAGAATGATGTAATCGAGCATGACCTTCGTAAGCTCCGACAGCGGCAGGAGCAGCAGCGCCGCGGCAATGGCGCTGCGCGATAAAAAGCCGCACAGCAGCGTCAGAAACAGCGTTATCAAAACATTTGCGGATATATATGCCGCCGCGCGTCTTTTCTCATTCGGCGCACTGAACAAAAATGCGCCGACGTGCTTTTCGCGCCCCCTTGCGGCACGGCATTGCTCGATGAGCTTTTTGGCAAAAATGTGCTCCTCGAGCCCCTCGCGCTTGGCAAGCTTGGATAGCCTTTCGCGGTACTCGGCGCGGCTCTGCTCATCCATGCGAGGATAAACTCCGGCAGGGTCTGCCGACAGCGACTTTTCGACGATGTCCGCGCGCTCAAGCAGACTATGCATGTCAAGCTCTGATATCAGCTGCACAGAGCCGAAAAGCGCGGCAAACTCCCCGGCAAGCTCTTCCGGCTCCGCAGTGGTTTTAAGCTTGCGGCAGGCGTCGGCCAGCGAGAAAGTCAGCTGCACGAGCAAAACCGCCGGAAGCAGATAAAGCTCTGCCTGCGGCAGCGGCGAAACGCTTTGAAAACCGGCCAGATATTCAAGCATATTGTCCTCGGATAGCTTTCCCGAGCACACTTTTATCATATCCCGGCACAGCACGGACAATATCACACCGTCGCCTCCGGCGCGCAGCCGGCGAACATCTCTGAGCGCGCCGCCTGCACGCTTTGCTTCGCGCAATGCAAGATAGCGGTTATCCAAAAGCCAGCGGCAGCTCGACGGCATAGATGCCGCGCTGCCGAAGCGCGCCTCGATAAGCCGGTAGACCGCGTTTATTTCCGTGCAGCTTTGCCGGAGCTGCGCGCGCAGACTGCTTGCCGGGGCTGTCGATGTGCATTCATTGAGCCTTGCGCAGCTTGCCGCATGGCCGAAAACGGTGTTCTTATTCTGACTGTCCATGTTCATTCTCCCGTCAGTTTGTTATAAATGTCAGTTTTGCCGCAAAATTTGAAATATATTCGGCGTAAGCTGACGAGAGCCGAACCCATATCGCCTGTCAGTACCCTTCCGATTGCTTTTGCCTTGATGGGCGCCAGCC
>DKRV01000027.1:0-13274 GCA_002472405.1 Clostridiales bacterium UBA7273
TACCGGACATTTTTGATGGCTATTAATCTAATCACGAGTGGGGCCTTTGCCCCCTCGCGCTCCCCTGCTGCTCAATTTTCTTTATCTATAGCATAATTTTTTGCCAGTCTGCAAAAGTTTATAAACTGCCGTGCACTTTGCATCGGCACCGCCTTTGTGGGCAAACGGCGCTTATCTTCGACGCGCGGCATTTTACCAAAATTATTTTTCCGCTTCCTTTGAAAACTCGCCGCCGAGCGCGAACGCATGGTTCATCGGGCCGCGGCCCTTGCCCAGGTCGAGCATTGCTCCGAGCGCGCCGGATATATAGTCCTTTGCGCGGCGAACCGAGGTTTTCAGGTCATAACCCTTGGCGAGGTTTGACGCGATCGCGCTAGAAAGGGTGCAGCCCGTGCCGTGGGTGTTGGGATTATCTATGCGCTTTCCCTCAAACCAGCAGCACTCGCCGTCGGAATACAGCAGGTCGTTTGCGTCGTTTACGCTGTGTCCACCTTTGAGTAGCACCGCACAGCCGTGCTCGCGTCCTATCTTTTCGGCCGCCTTGAGCATGTCCTCTTCGTTTTCTATCTTCATTCCTGAAAGGATCTCACCCTCGGGGATATTCGGCGTTATCACCGTGCAGATCGGGAAAAGCTCGTCCGCAAGAGTCTGCACGGCGTCGGTTTTCATAAGCGCCGAGCCGCTCGTTGCGACCATGACAGGGTCAACTACGATGTTTTTAGCGTCATAATGCCTGAGTCTGTCGGCTATGACGCGGATAAGCTCCGAGGACGATACCATGCCGATCTTAACGGCATCAGGGTATATATCCTCAAACACCGCGTCGAGCTGCTGGCGCAAAAACTCGGGCGATGCCTCTTCGATCGCAGAAACGCCGGTCGTGTTCTGCGCGGTGAGCGCCGTTATCGCGCTCATGGCAAAAACGCCGTTCATGGTCATTGTCTTGATATCCGCCTGGATACCGGCTCCGCCGCTGGAGTCGCTTCCTGCGATGGTGAGTGCTGTTTTCATGTTGTGCTCCTTTCAGTCCGATGCAAAGCAAAGAAATGTTTCCGGCTTGCAGAAGTCGGTTATATAACAGTCGCTGAGCGCTTTAAGCTCCTCGGCCCGTTTTTCGCTTTTATCGTATACTCCGACAAGAATAAATCCGTCGCGCTTTGCCGTCCGCGCCGCGTGGATCGCATCCTCGAAAACCGCCGTTTCGCTTTTGGCCGTTCCGAGTGCATTCAGACATGCGCGGAAAATTTCCGGCTCGTCCTTGCCGCTGCCGACCTCGGCACATGTGAGTATACCGTCAAAATACTTTTCCATATCGCAGCGGCGCAGCGCGGCCAAAACATGGTCGTGCTCGCTTGCCGTTGCAACGGTCATTTTCACGCCGCTGCCTTGAAGCAGATCGAGAAACTCACGCACGCCGGGCTTGGGCTGCACAAGGTCATAGTAAAAATGCCTGACCATTTTGTTTATGCCGTCCTCGATCTCGGCGGTCGTCATTTCAAGGTCATACTCGCTCTTAAAATATGACGCTGTCTGGCTCAGGCTCAGCGCGCAAACGGCTTCGTTTACGTCTGGTCTCGGAGCAACACCGATCGAGGCGAGGTAGGTTTCCCCGGCGGTGTCCCATATGAACATAGAGTCAAACAGCGTCCCGTCAAAATCGAATATTGCGCCCTTTATCTTCATGCGCACACCATGTTTTCGGACAGGGCCTTGAGCGTTCTGCACTCGCTTTCTATATCCTCCGCGCCAAAGATCGCGCTGACGAGAGCAACTCCGTCAACACCCGTGCCGGAAAGCTGCATGATATTGCTCTCGGATATGCCGCCGATGGCGACGACCGGGATATCGACCGCCGCGCAGATATCGCGCAGAGTCTCCTTGGGCAGAACATCGGCATTTGCCTTTGTCGAGGTCGAGAACATAGCCCCGACGCCGAGGCAGTCGGCTCCGTTTTCAACGGCCTTGAGAGCCTCCTCAACGGTGTGCACAGAAACGCCGAGCATCATGCCGTCGCCGATCTTCTCGCGCACCTTGCTTGCTGCCATGTCCTCCTGCCCGACGTGAACGCCGTCGGCGTGGCACTTCACGGCAACGTCAACGTTGTCGTTGACGAAAAACGGCACGGAGTATTTTCTACACAGCGCGCCGATCTCGACAGCTTCGGCGAGAAACTCGTCGTCGTTAAGCTCCTTTTCGCGAAGCTGCACGCAGGTAGCGCCGCCCTTGAGCGCGGATTCGACCTGCTCGTAAAGGCTTTGCTTTCCGACCCATGCCCTGTCCGTCACGGCGTACAGAAGCATGTACTTTTTATCGCACTTCATATTTTGCACCTTCCTCAAGCTGTTCGGGAGTCAGATTATAAATTGCATCAATGATATAGTTTCGGTAAGAAGAGTTGCCGTCCATGGAGCCGAGCCTGTCATGCGCTATCTCGCCGGCAAGCCCCATCGCACACACCGCCGCCGCAGCAGCCTCAAGCACATTGTCGGGGTTTGCGGTGATAAATGCCGCCGTCATGGCCGAAAGCTGGCAGCCGGTGCCGGTTATGGACGACATCATGGCGTTGCCGTTGCGGATGCAGAAGGCTCTGTCGGCATCGGCGACAATGTCGATAGCGCCGGTTATCGCGATAACGGCTCCGGTCTCGCGCGCGAAGGCTTTTGCAAATTTCACTGCGTCATCAAGATTTTCATCTGTCACCTTATCGGCAACGTCGGCATCGACGCCCTTGGTTGTTCCGCTGCCGGAGGCAATGGTTTTTATCTCGGAAATGTTTCCGCGGATGACGGAAAACTTCACCTCGCGCACAAGGCCGAGCGCCGTTTCCGTGCGTAGGCTCGACGCGCCGGCGCCGACGGGGTCGAGAACGACGGGGTGTCCCAGCTCGTTTGCCCTTTTGCCTGCAATGTGCATCGACTCTATTGTGCGGCTGTTTAGCGTTCCGATATTAATATTAAGGCCTGAGCACACGCTCGTGATCTCCGCAACCTCGGCCTTGTCGTCGGCCATGATCGGTGATGCGCCGCACGCGAGCACGATATTCGCACAGTCGTTGACCGTGACGTAATTTGTGATATTATGAATAAGAGGGCATTTTGCTCTTACGTTTTCAAGCATTTTTCCAAGCATTTCGGTTTCCTCCTCACTGTGTCAGCGAAAGCTGCATACGGCCGAGAACTCCGGCCTTTTTAAGGCTGTATATCAAGACTGCGGATATCGCTGCGCCGCCTGCCGTTGATACGAAAAACGGGATGATGTATGCGTAAAACGCGATGGCCGCGGCCGACTGACCCATGAAGTATATTGCCACGGGATAGGCGCACAGGCCGCCGAGGACTGCCGTGCCGAACACCTCGCCGATAAGCGTTGCGGCAATGTTGCCGGTCTTTTTATAAACAAGACCGCACAGAAGCGCACCGAACATACTTCCGGGGAACGCCATGAGGCTGCCGAGTCCGAGCAGATTGCGGATAAGCGAGGCGACAAACGCCGCACCGACCCCGTATGCCGGGCCAAGCAGCACCGCGCATATGATGTTCACCATATGCTGAACCGGCGCGCACTTGCTGCCGAACACGGGAAAGGAAAACAGGCTTCCCACGACCGCAACGGCACAGAGGATACTCGCCGTCGCAAGCTTTTTTGTATTAACTTTTTTCATTTTTATTTCTCCTTCGGAATAAGCTGACGAGAGTTGAGCCCATATCGGTTTTGACGGGCAGATTTTCGCCCGTCAAGACAAAAAAGGCGAAAACAGCCGGAAGGGTGCGTCGAAAGGCAATATGTGTTCGGCTCTATTCAGCTTAAGAAAGCGGCTGTATTTATACCTGTATGCAGCGACGCTTCCATGCGTAAAATTCAGCCCGTCGATCCCGGCTGTCTGGAAGTTCGGTCGATGCTTGCTGGCATCCTCTCACGCCGGAACACGGCTTCCCATCGCTGTCATACAGAACTCAGGGCGCTCCCCCTCAGTCCGCTTCTCCTTTCCAAAAGATAAAAAAACGAAGGCACCTGATCCGGCGCCTCCGTAAAAAATCGTTGATGACTTCCTCCGGCGGCATTATCCGCATCAGGTTAAAGGGTCGAAGGTATGTCCTTCCTCTCAGCCTGTCAGCACAAGCTCCCCTGTTTTTTTGCCTGCCCATTATACTACCGGCAGTCCAAAATTGCAATAGCGTTATAAACTTTTAGGGGATATGATTTTCACAGTTATCAGATCAGATAAAAGGAGTATTAGCATGCAGTACAAAAATTTCAAAAACGAGATCTCGCTTTCGCGGCTGGGAATGGGCACCATGCGTCTGCCCACCTGCGGCAGCAGCTCCGATATTGATTACGAAAAGGCGCAGGCAATCATAGACTCTGCCATGAAAAGCGGCATAAACTACTACGACACCGCCTACATCTATCACGGCGGAAGATCCGAAGAGTTCCTCGGTGCCGCGCTGGCCAAATATCCGCGCGACAGCTTTTATGTTGCCGATAAGTTCAATTTCCAGGCCGAGCCGGACTATCGCAAGCAGTTTGCAGAGCAGCTCCGACGGCTGAAAATGGATCGCATCGACTTCTATCTGCTCCACGGCATTCAGGATTCCTTTGTCGATGATATCCTCGCAAGCGGCGCAATCGAGTATTTTGACTCGCTCAAAAAGGAGGGAAAGATCCGCTATTTCGGCTTTTCCTTCCACGGAAGTCCGCAGGTGCTGCGCAAGCTCATCGACGCCTATCCGTGGGATTTCGTCCAGATACAGCTTAACTATTACGACTGGTACTGCACCGGCGCAAAGGAGCTTTACGACATTTTGGAGCAGGCCAATATCCCCGTCATGGTCATGGAGCCTGTTCACGGCGGAATGCTCGCAAGGCTGCGCGCGGACGCCGCCGAGGTGCTTGCGCAGCTTGGCGCAGAGTGCTCGCAGGCGTCTTGGGCTATCCGGTGGGTGCTGAGCCGGCCGCAGGTTCAGGTCATTTTAAGCGGCATGTCCGACACGGATCAGCTTGCCGACAATGCAGCGACAGTCTCGGCCTCGCTCCCACTCTCGGATGCGGAAAACGAAGCTATTCGCAAGGCTGCTATGCTGCAATACGCCGGCGTCGCCGTTGCCTGCACCGGCTGCCGCTACTGCTGCCCGAATTGCCCGAAGGGGCTGGATATTCCGCTTCTTCTGCGCGCTTATAACGACGCGAAGATCGGCGGAGCTTGGAGGCTGACAAGCGTTTTGGCTCTGCCCGAGGACAAGCGTCCGACAAGCTGCATCGGCTGCGAAGCCTGCATGCGCCATTGTCCGCAGAGCTTCGAAATTCCGAAATACATGCAGGAAATGAAGCAAATGATGCAAAAGTGAGCTTTTCCATAATAGTTAAAAGGCATTGCCGATTGCAAGATCGGCAATGCCTTTTGATTTGAAAAATCATTCCCATTCGCTCCTGCAATCCGTAAGCTAAACGATTTTGTATAGGTCATTTAGCACAGATTATCAGGATTATTTGCATTACCTATAAATCTTGGACTATCAAGATTTTTGTTGTCACTGTGTTGTCACAGGATGTCTGGTTTCAAAGCTTTAATTCGAGTCACCTTGATTGCTTTCGTAATGCTTCAATTGCATTGCGTAGATCTACGGCTGTCTTTTCTTTTGACCACTCATCCCAAAAATCAATGGTAGCACTACGAGGTTTGAGATTTGGGGCCGTTACCCGAATGCGACTCGGCAACAAACTTGCATCACCGACTACCAACGCCTCGCCGATGTCAAGAATTGGTAGCATTTCTGCATAATCGCCCAAACTATCGGGAAGAAGTCGCTTAACAACTGATTGATCATCAACATTGGTCAAACGCATTGCAATAAAGTTATTGCTTTGACTTAATACTGTTCGATTTACTTCGGACGGTCTCTGAGAGATTACAACTAAACCGACCCCGTATTTTCTTCCTTCTTTTGAAATCCGTTCAAAAGTTACCAAGCTTGCATCGTCAATACTTTTTTCAGTGTTTGCTGGAATATAGAGATGGGCTTCATCACAGAAGATTGCAATTGGATGCCGTGCGTCTACAGGTGTCCATTGTTGCACAGAAAAAATCACTCGAGCGATTAACGAGACAATTAGAGGTAAAATGTCAGACGGCACTTCCGAAAAATCTATTATCTTTACGCCTTTTTTTCCGTCAACCGATGGCGCCATAAGCTTTGTACAAAGTTCACCCATATAATCATACGAAAGTAAACTCTCGTCGCTGCTAAACATAAAGTTTAAACGCTTATCCCGTTGTTTCGTTTCAAGACGCTGAATAAATCGAGTTAATTTGCCGTAATATGCACCCTGTTTTTCTCTATTATTTGCTCCTTGCACCATTTCTGTGTCTTTTTCTTTCAATGAATTGAGCAAGTTGTTCAAACTGTATGGGATGGGGCTATCAAGAGTTATGTTTGCCTCCATTTCTTGATTTCCGACTTCTCGTAAAAATGCCTTTTTCCCATCAATTACAGCATTGCTAAACATCATCGCTTGATTCGGCGCGTTACTATCACTACGGTCAAGCATCAACGAAAGCATTTCTTCATAAGTAAGAAGCCAATAAGGAAGGAATAGAATTCCGTTACCAATATTGTCATTTGGTCCAGCAACCTTCAAATGTGAAAAGCTTTCTCCCTGTAACGGAGAATACTCTCCGTGTATATCAAATAGAATCGCATCTGCCGATTTAAGCGAGGCTACTTGCTCAAGGATTTTTGCAACACACCATGACTTTCCTGATCCAGTACTGCCGACTATCACAGCGTGTCTTTGAAATAGCTTATTTCCATTAAGCCAAGCAGTTGCATCTTCATCTATTGAGTAATGTCCAATTTGTAAACTGACTGCGTCTTCCCCCTCTGGAACAGAAGAAATAGCTTGCATGAATTGTTTAAGCCTTTCCCCATGAATGAGATGACATTCTGCATTTATTGTGGGGATTGTGGCCAAAGAACGTCTGAAAACATTCTCTTTATCGCCATCTCTGTCAAAATGTGTACCGATTAAGATTACTTTGATGATATTAAAACCGAGTTCTGGAGTAATATCAGCAGCCGAATCAGAATACGCAGATTTTCTAATGATTTTAGAGACTAGTCCGATTAAGTGCTGTCCAACTTTTGAACTCTGAATAGAAATCAGATGGTTTACCTGTAATCCACGCAACTTGTCATCATTTTCGACTCTTATGATGACTGTGGATGTATCAACACTTTCTACCGTCCCTAACAATTCATCCGGCAAATATGTAAAAATCCCCATGTATTCTCCTCCTACCAGACTTTCAAAAACTCGTCAAGGCACCAAAACTGTCCATCGTATATTTCAGACCAACCATTCCCATATACCTTAGTGTGAGAATCATCTGATCTTTCAAATATCAAGTATTTCCTAATACCCGCCCCAATGATATGGTGCTTGCAAGCATCTGTCATTGTGCGAACCAGAACAACAATTGGCTTTCCGTTTGCTATTTGTGCTAATAATTTTGGCTGTATATGCTCATCGTTAAAACCATAACCAACACACAAATATGCCCCTGCAGTTGTAAATGCCTTGTCCGCTTCTGAAATAATACTTCGATATGGCTCGTTATGTGTGCTGCTATATTTATCTTTACCAGGTGGAACAATTAATGGTGAAAAACCAGCAGGTTTCTCTTGCAAAAGTGGAAAAGAGAAAATCTCTCCTTTTGCATCAGCAAACCAGTCTAATGAGCCATGAACTTTCCATATCTCTACAATACGTTCTCTGCCTCTAACTCGCTTGGTTGTTACTGAGCTATTGGGAAGTTCGAGTTTCTTTATATACGTACCCTCAAAGCCAGTAATAGAAGATGCACCTATACCATCAGCAGCATAGTCAGGGAGACGATCATAATTTGTGGTAACAACAACAGCTTTATTGGGAGTCGGTGCGATCACTTTTTCAAAAAGCTTAACAAGTGATTCAGGCGAAGAAAAGGCATTAGATTTAAGATAATTGAGGTCACAACTATTCACATTCTCCCATGTTATTGTACGAATGGCGTTTATTGTTGCCTCATTCAGAGAAACACTATCTATGGCTTTTTCCAGTCCCTCCGAACTTAAGGATGCGCAAAACGCACCGTAATTCGGATCATCCTTTACAATATCGCTGGACTTTATGCATTCGGCGAGGCTGCTCATAGAAGGTAAACCATACGGCACAGAAGCACCAGAACCGAGTACAATTAAAGGGCTATTCTCTAAATACCCTTGCATTGTGCTTAAACAGCCATTCCAATCCATCGAGTTTCCTCCATCTTATCCTCTGCCCAATCTACGTCTTTGCATTTTCTTCCAAATCATTCGACACTTTTCGCACCATTCAGCCTCAATACCAAGAACATCAATCATGACTTCTTTATCAACGATATCTAGAGCCTTTTCAATGTCATCATCCTCACGGACGATTGCATCAATTCGTTTCAGCAAAGACCGGCACGTTCCTTCATCAATATCATCCAGTTTAGGAAGCATAATGTTTCCCATTTCTCCGGGCAATATCTCCAGGACGCCACCGCCATAGCTGCGCCCGCAGATTTCTGTAAAGGCAAATGAAATGCTGTTATAGTATGCAAGCAGGACGCTTTCCGGCTTTACATCCGAATTGAACTTCATCCGGTGCATTGTATCGGTCGATACAGCATTGCAGCGATTCAGAACAAATTTTGGGTAGAGATTGTTTCTGCGAAGGAAGAATGCGTCCGGGACCCACACAGAAGGAACGATATACCAGCGATCTCTAATTGAGCATTTGTACCCTTCATTTTCGCCACTGGCTTCGCCCAATGCTATGTACGCTTTATGTTGCTCTGGATAGTCCTCTATTGGAATATCAGGAAATTTCACAAGCCGAGCTCTTTTTCCGGATGCCTTGTTCTTTTTCCAATCTTCGTCTGTGAAGAATATTCCGTGAGCATGAGAACTCCTACCGATCAGCGGAAGCGTAACATTATCTAAGCCATATTCATCGCACACTTCTTCTGAAATTGAAAAGTATCCGTTGTTTCCAGTAGTGATACCTACATTGATGAGCCCATAATCGGCAAACCTCGCAAACCTTTTATCTGCGCGGATGGTCTGGATCAGTTCCATCTCTTTTGCAGTTGTGAAATACCTTGTCCATTTTTCTTTCACATGCTGCATCTTTTGAAATCCGTTCTGCTGGAGATCAAGCTTTTCAAACCCGGAAAGGTCACTCATCTCAATTATACGGATGCCTTTTTCTACAGAGCCTTTTTCTCCGATGAAAGCCACGACTTCTTGCTCAATGTCAGGAAAAACGAGTTGTTCAAACGTAATCAACGTAATCTTCGCAAGATGCTCAGAAAGGAAAAGCCGTAAATCCTCTGCGTAAGCCACCTGCAAGATTTCAGCCGGAATGACAAATGCTATTCTCCCGTTTTCAGACAGCATCTGAACACAGGCTACCAGGAAAGCCACCCATGCATTGATGAGCTTATTCGCTTTCATTCCATGTGACGTGAGGATATTTGATTGAAGCTCTCTTTGAGTTTCTGTGAGGTATTGATAGCGAATGTACGGAGGGTTCCCTAAAATCAGATCATATTGCGTTTGGGCATCGACCATGCGTGAATAGAACTCAAAGAAATCCTCGTTCAAGACATGCACGTTTTGATAGTTTCGATAATTGCGCTGAACTTTTTCAGCTTCATCCGGCTCAATTTCTACTGCATCAATAGTTCCGATTTGCTCAATGAGGTTTAACTGCCTAAGACTATCAAGAAATACACCATCGCCACAGCTCGGCTCAAGGACAGTATGTATGTTATCAGAGGCGCAGAGATTTACCATTGCATTTGCAAGCTGCAACGGCGTATAATACGCCCCTCTCAATTTCTGTTCAGAACTGTCTTTCTTGAGCCTCATAGTGATAACCTCACTTAAAAATCCAACTGATATACTTTAGCAATCAGTTCTTCTATTTCCTTGATCAATGCGTCCTTCCTGGCTTGAAGCAGTGTTGAAATACGTCTTGCAGGCTGGCTAGACAGAGTAGTATTTATATCATAAATCTCTCTGCTGGCTTCAACGACACGATCATAGATGCCTTTCTGAACGGCATTTTCAAAATCAAGCTCTACAAATGGAAGCGTCGAAAGAACGAATGTGCCACGTGCAATGAAGCCGCCTTCAAAATCGCTGCCGACAATCTCAAGAATTTTCTCTGTAATTGGATTGGACAGCCACGCCTGAATATACTCAAGTGCATAGGGGCTGTCTGCCTTTTTACTTACGGCGCAGTATCCTGCGGTACCACCGGAGGCAATTAAAATGTCGTTCTTGTCAAGAACGTACATCGGTTCTTTGCTTAATACACCAACAATCAGCTTCGGTGTATTGATGAAGGCCGTCAGCGCCTGAGTTCTGCCATATTGATACCATGTATCTGCCGTTGCATTAGGAACATCACGAATACCGGAATCGGATACGCATTTCGGGACTAACCGATCATAGTATGCTTCAAGATAGGCATAAGTTCCGGGATAAGACGCCTTCATTTCGTCGATTGGAATAAGATGCCCTGCACCGTCATAAGGGAAGATGATCCGCTTGTCTGTCTGCAAAACACTATAAGAGTTCAATCCGCGTTCGCCCTGGCGTGTAGGCTTAAAATACGGGCGCAGAATAGCCTTTTCAATCGTGTAATTGTGACCATCTCTACGGATTTCAATCGTATCCTGATACTCGGCAATAATGTCTTCCGAAGAAAACCAATATATCGGAGTGGGGCGCTCGGCACTTGTTTGAATACCATTGAAAATCTCGGTATGCTTTGTGAGCGGAACCGATATTTGATCTAGCTTTTGGAGCATTGCGAGGAAGTCCATATCGGTTGTCAGACGCCACGGAAGCTTATTCAGAATGGATGTGTTTAATTCAATTTTGCTTACTTCTTCACCAGCCCAAAGTCTGTTTGCAGAATCAATGCTTGAATATACAAACATATCCTGCTTCGTTTTTTGAAGAAGCAATATAGAACTGTAGATTGTCTTATCTTCAAAAAGCTGGGCATCGCCAAAGTCATCAAGGCTTACAAGCATCTGATCTTTTGAGATTAGAGCTCTCAGTTTCTCTCCAGCTCCGATTTTGAAGAATTTGTTCGGAACAATGTAGCAAATATACCCATTTTCCGCAGTCTTCCGAACAGCCTGCTCAATGAAGATGAAATACTTATCGAACTGTTTATGAGAAGTCTTATACTTCTTCTTGTATATTTCTACTTCCGGGATCGGAAGCAGCGCGTGCATTCCCTCTGTATTAACATAGGGAGGATTGCCGATGATTACGCTAAAGTGGTTTCCGTTGTTGATGGAATTCCAGTCAAACGGAGCCAACTCAATCAATTCGTCAGCGGATGCATGTATTCCTTGAAGCTCCTCGGTACTTACGAGTGAATTACCGAAAAGGATATTTGTACTAAGGTCAGGTAGTATAGGTGTTTCATCCGCAACTGAGGGTGCTGTCTCATTTTCAATCAGCTTTATCAAAAGTGAGAATTTTGCCACTTCGACAGCATGAATGTCTATATCAATACCGTAAATACAGGAACAGAGAATACGTTTCTTCTCGTCGAGCGGCAGCTTGTACGAACCGTTTCCGACCTCAAGCAAATGCTCCTGTTCACCATTGGCAAGGTATTTCTGGACGCAATAGTTTTGTAGATAAGCGAATGCTTCCTCAAGAAAGATTCCCGAACCACAGGCTATGTCAGCAATATGGACATCCAAAATCTCTGCGGGTGTCTTTCCTTCACAGGCTCTGCTCAAAGTCTTTTCAACCATATATTTCACAATCTCAGTCGGAGTTGTGACTACTGATCTATTAAGACAGTCCTTCTTCTTGCCAAGCCCAATCGTGCCATCCGAGAGAAGAACCAACTGTTCCGTCAGGAACATTTCATAAATCTTTCCAAGAAGATTCGGCTCGATAATGTTGAACAAATAGGGACTCTGCGGGTAATAGAGTCCTTTTATCATTTCAGAGATTACAGCACTGGACAGATCAAAAACAATATCATCCCCGGAGAACATACCGGAGTTGTAACGATGGTCTGCAGAACGGAACAGCTCTTCCAGCTTTGCTTGAAGTTGCTCAGGCTCAGAAACTGTATCTTGAAGTTTGTGATACAGTGGGAGATTCTTATCTTCGCAAATGCGAAGGAAAACAATCTGGTTGATAAACTCCTGAACAACATCATTGAGGACTTCAAGAGACTGATACCGCCCGCCTTTTCTATAAAGCTCATTGCTCAGTGTAATTCGCCAATCATTGATCTGTTTTAAGAACAGTGTATCTACCTGCTGTTTCTCGCCACCAGTTGCAGGGAAATTGTCATCTAAATACCGGTCAAATTCGCCGGAATAAACTATATCCCTTGAAATGAGAGAAACGATCTCGTCATACCGCTCTGCATATTCGGTAAAGTGGAAGATACGATAACGCGCCACGGCACATCCATCTTCCTCTTTGGGAATATAGCAAGTATCATATATCGCAAGATATTCAAAATTCGTGAGAACGGCAATTCTATGATTGGCGTTCCATCCGTATTTTCTTGTTTGAAAAGCTGGGTCGGTTACTCTGGTAATATCGACGGCAGGCTTTTTCGCTTCAAGAAAGAATTTCGCAACACCTCTTAACGTCATCGTATAATCCGGACGATCAGTAGGGGTTGAATAGTTTTCGGCAATTACCTCACGGTATTGCGGAGCAAGACCTCTTTCATTTGCAACATCCCATCCTAAAATTTTCAAAAGAGGATCAATGTATTCAATACGGCAAGAGTGTTCATTATAATTGTTCTTGACATCCTTATAATAAGCCAAATTCGTTTGGAAGCGATTGGCAAGGTCTCTAATTTTGTCGACATTAGTCATCTGTGCTTCCAGCCTTTCTTTTGTCATTAGTAGGTTTTTCGGCATTCTCAGGAATAATCCAAATGCGGCTCATTCTTGTTGCACCAATAATACGATTGTTCTTACAAAGTATTTGGACCTGGCGAGGGGTAATCCCCCACTTTTCTGCGGCTTCCTGAACCGTAATATATCCATTCATAGAAAACACCTCAATAAACAGAGCTGGAAGATATCAATGATATTATATTCGTTTAAGCGAACAAAGTCAAGTGTTTGTTCTAAATCAATACTCTCATTTTTTATTTCGACATAAAATTAGTGGCGGGGAGTATACTCCCCGCCGCCTGAC
>DKRV01000027.1:13314-34076 GCA_002472405.1 Clostridiales bacterium UBA7273
TATGCGTAGATCAGATCGTTGTTGACCACCTCCATGGCTCGATTCCGGATGTTGTTCATCCGCTGCACCCACAGCATTTGATTTTGCGCCTTAAGCTGTTCGGTGACTCCCTCACGAGCGGCAAGTTGTTTCACCAGCTCAAAGAACATAGCCTCTGCCTGCTCGTTCAGATCGGCAAGATAACCGTTTAGCTTTCCTGTGATCTGCAGCTCTGTGTACAGCGCCTTGCGGTGCTGCCGGATATATCGTAGATGCCGCTGACCCCATACCCCGATGGGACGATGTTCTTCGGGCGGCACGGTGAGGCACGGGAGATAATAATCCCCGTGCAGCTCGTACCACAGCCCATTCTTTTCGTCATAGATCTGTTTTTCCATTGTGTGACCCTACCTTTCATAATCATAACTTTTTTGGCGTTGCCGCCGTTTTGCCTGTTGTGCTTCTCTGGCCTGTGCGACCAGATCGTCGATCTGCCTGTTCCCGAACACCTTCCGAAGGAGAGCATAGTCTTTGTTCTGCTCCCGCAGGGCGGTGTTTTCCTCTTTGAGCCGGTCGTTACTTGCTATCAGATGTTCGTTTTCCTTATACAGCCTCCCATTTCTTTCGTTGATTCGGTGGTAGCTATCCCAAATCTTTGCGCACTGTACAATGAGGCTTTTTATCATCTTTTTTAACTTTTTGATCAGCGGTTCGGCAAATTTGGCCTTATAAGTCTTGGCCGTCATAAACGTTTGCGGCTCTGGAAGCTGATATTCAGGATCGTGTTCCAGCTTATCTTCCATGTCGTGGTAGGATTGATTGCCGTCCTCCAGATTGTTGATCCGCTTGGCCAAGGTATTGAACTCCGACGACTTGTCGGCGAGCTTTTCTTCCACAGCAGCGAGCTCCTTTGTGCGCTCCTGCTTCTTGTAGTCGATCACGCTCAGATGCTCCTCATGGCTACCTTTCTGTTCCCATTCAAAGCCGTGCCGGAACATGGCTATGGCGAGCTCTTTCTTCTCGGATTGTACCCATTGATTCCACTCTGTCGCTCCACGGGTACCGCCACGGAAGCCCTGCGCAGCGAGTGCCTGTTTCAGCGATACCCGTGTATCAAGTCCCCGCTTGCTCCCTGTGGTGAAGGGGACGAAATCAATGTGGATATGAGGCGTGGCCTCGTCCATGTGAAGGTGGGCGGAGAAGACGTACAGATTGGGGTTTCGTTCCCGGAAACCCTGAAAGTATTCATTCAGGGCCTCCTTGGCCTGCTCTCCGATCTCCGTTCCAGATCCCGTATCATCTCGGTTGCCGATCTGTATGATCAATTCATGGAAGGGCTTTTCCTGCTTGCCGGTACGGATCTTTTCATAGTAATTCTTGATCCGTCTGTCAGAACGTGTCTGCTTTTCGTTATACCGTTTCAGGGCTTCGTCGAACAGTTTGTGATAGACCTGCTTGATCGGCTCGTTGCAGTATTCTACATTGAGGTGGGTACGCTCCGGGTCCACATTCGCTGCCTTGAATTTCCGACTGTTGTGATTGACGGAGCCTTTCCCTACCTCAGCACTGATCGTTCTTTTCATTTCGAATCACATCCTTTCCTTACGCTGCGTCAGCAGCGGCCTTTGTTACTTTCTGCGAAAGTAACGCAAAAGCACTTTTGACAGCCTGCGGCCATCAAAAGATGCTGTTGCGCTCTCCGAGGGGGATGCCGGAAGCATATTCCCGCCGCTGCGGTCTGATACTCCCGGAGGGGCGCTGCCCCTGCTATCTGCGGATAGCTCCCCGGCAGGGAGCGCCCTTTGAAAAGGGTTCCCTTGCATCCCCACCGAAACTTTCTGTGACGGTTGTGACGATAGTGACGGTTATTTTGCGCACTCAAAAATATCGTCACATCCGTCACCATCGTCACACGTTCCCAGCATCCATTTCAGCCTGATCCTTGATCCATCCCTCGTATGCCGGGAACTGTATTCAATGCCGTACTGGTCGTGAAGCGTCCGAGCATTGACGTTGAGCTTACGGGTGAGAATGTTCGGGCCAATATCCAGCCCCAGCTTCTCTACAAGCTCGCTGGCGCTGCCCTCCCATTCCGGCAGTTCTGTGCTCATAAGCTGACCGACCTGCTCTACCAGGGGATCGACCTCGCTTTTCCATAGCTCGCATTCCACGCGGTCCAGATCCCAGCAGAGCTTTTCTTCATTCCGAAGAAGGTACAGCCGCTGATCCTGTTGATCCCTGCCGGAGACCTCCAGAGTAGCCGCGTTGGACGTGCGCTTTTCCTTTTGGAGGAGGAAAGCGCCGTCCGCCGCACCCATCAGACCGTTCGTTCCGGAGATCATATCAAAAGCATCGTCTGATTTTTGCTTTCTGGTATGATGCACCACCATGAGGCAAATCCCGTAGGCGTCTGCAAAGGTCTTGAGCCGGGTAATGATTTGGTAATCGTTGGCGTAGCTGTAAGTGTCTCCGCCGACCTCCCGGACCTTCTGCAATGTGTCTATGATGATCAGAGAGGTATCCGGGTGCTCCCGAAGGAACCGAGTGAGCTGTTCATCCAGGCCGCTCCCAAGTTGTTTTGCCGAAACGGAAAAGAACAGGTTTTCGTTCTCCGCCGTTCCGAACATCCGGTATAGGCGCTCTTGCAGGCGTCCAAAGTCGTCTTCCAGGGCAAGGTAGAGCACCTTGCCTTGCCGCACGGGGAAGCCCCAGAGAGGGGTTCCCGTGCTGACGTGGTAAGCGATCTGTGCCATGAGAAAGCTTTTGCCTAGCTTCGGGGCTCCGACGAACAGATAGGTTCCCCGGCAGAGCAGACCGTCTATGATCGGCGGCCTGCTCTGGTACACACTGTCAAAGAGCTCTGTCATGGATACTGTCTTGAGGTAGGAAGGGTCTGAAAGTCTGCGCAATTCACGCTGCCATTCCTCAAAACCCTTGATTTCTTCGGCTTCATCGGTTATACTATCGCCAGTACATTTTGTGAGTGATCGCCCGTCATCTGCGCCAACAGATGTGTTCAGGGCGGTCATTCTCGTTTTATCCGTCATTCCGATTCCTCCTTCATTCCGTATAGGGTCAGGGCGATCAGCTCGATGTTGTCCAGCAGTTCGTCCCGGAGCTCGCCGGCAGCCTCGATGCGTTTAAGTTCGTCGAGAACGGCGGCAAGCTGGTTTCGTAGTGCCTTGTACACTCTCGGATTGCCCTGGACCACGATATCCCGGTTCATGCACCGGCGATAGCAGTATTCCTGCTTTGGCAGGCCGGAGAGCGCCACGGCAGCGTTGATCTGCTCGTTTTCTTCAGGCGATACCCGGAACCCCACTGTGATATTTCTCCAACGATTGTGTTCGTCTCTGTTTTTTGCTGACATTTTACAAATCCACCTTTCTAAAATCATTGAGCTTGCTCGCCATATCCGTCTGTGTGGACGGGAACAGGTGAGCGTAGTTATACGTGATATTGATGCTTTCGTGACCGACTCGATCCGCAATCGCTACAGCCGAATACCCCATGTCGATCAACAGGGAAATGTGGCTGTGCCGAAGATCATGAATTCTGATCCGCTTAACCCCTGCGGCTTTAGCGCCACGGTCCATTTCATGGTGAAGGTAGCTCTTTGAAACTTCAAAGATACGGTCGTTATCTCCGATCCCATAGAGCTGCTTCATATAATCCTGCATCTCGTCCACCAGAAAGTCCGGCATCACGATATCTCGGACGCTCTTGGGCGTCTTTGGATCGGTGATGACGTCTCTTCCGTCGATCCGCTGATAGGATTTCGTGATTGAGACCATTTTGCGTTCAAAATTGAAGTCTGCCGGAGTGAGTGCCAGCAGTTCGCCCTCCCGGATGCCGCACCAGTAGAGCATTTCAAAGGCATAGAAGGAAACAGGCTTGTCCATGATCGCAAAGGAAAACTTCTGATATTCCTCCTGCGTCCAGAAGAGCATTTCCCGGCTTCTGGCTTTACCCATGTTGCCGACCTTTGCCGCTGGATTCTCCTGCAGCCCGTAATACTTCACAGCATGGTTGAAAACTGCGCTGAGCTGATTGTGCAGCGTTTTCAGATAGACCGGCGAATAAGGATTCCCGTTCTTATCCTTGCTGTTCAGCATTTCGTTCTGCCAGGCAATAACGTCTTTTGCCTGTATCTCGTTGATTTTTCGCTTCCCGAAATACGGGAGAATTTTCGTGCGGAGAATATGCTCCTTGGTATGCCAAGTGTTTTCCTTGATCCGGCTTTTCATATCTGCCGTATAGGTCTCCACGAAGCTGGCAAAGGTCATATCCAGATCCGCTTTCGTCTTGTTAAGCTGTTCACGCTCCCATGCCAGGGCTTCCCGCTTCGTCAGAAAGCCCCGCTTTGTCGTCTGCTTCCGTTCTCCCTGCCAGTCGGTATAACGGTAGTAGACCTTCCATGTGTTCGTTTTCGGTTCCTTGTAGACAGCCATTCAAATCACTTCCTTTCTCTGTTCTCGGCTGCACTGTAGCAGGTCTTTTCCATGAAGTACTGCTTATTGACCCGTCCGGCTATTGTTAAGAACCCTTTATCCTTCAGCTCAGCGTTGAGCTTTTGGACGATTTTGTAGGCGTAAGACTTGGAAATCCCAAGCATTTCCGCTACTTCATCTACCTTCATAAAGGTGTTACTTGCCATATTTGCCCTCCTTTCCCTCTGTTCTTTTATTCAATTGTTTTCTTTAGTGTCGGAATACTTTCTTGCCGCCTTCCGATTTGCCCGGGCGGATGTGCCATTACCGTGACGCACGACGGTTGAAACTTAAACGATATTGTTTAGTTCCTGCCCATTATACTAAACGTATCTGTTAAAGTCAAGAGGTTTTCGAGAAAATGTTAAATATTTATGCTTAAGATATTCTTGACATTCCTAAACGTATCTGCTATACTTGAACACAAGTACATATGTAGGAGGGTTTTCCTATGGCGATTGGCGAAAGAATTCGCTTTATCCGCAACCTGCGGGGCATGACACAGAAATATCTCGGTACTTTGGTCGGCTTTCCGGAGAAGACCGCCGATATCCGCATGGCTCAATATGAGGCAGGCACACGTACACCGAAGGAGGATCTGACCAAAGCCTTGGCTGCTGCGCTTGATGTTTCTCCGCTTGCTCTCAATGTGCCTGATATTGACAGCCATTTCGGTATCATGCACACCTTGTTCGCTCTTGAGGATCGTTATGGTCTCGTCGTCGAGATCAGAGACGGTGAGATTCTTTTCCGCATTGACCCTCGTAGGGGAAAAGAGGCAGCCCAGCTTTCTGAACAGGTTTCCGCATGGGCAGCCATTGCAGAGAAGTACCATGCCGGAGAGATCAGCAGAGAAGAATACGATAATTGGCGCTATTACTATCCCGAGTACGATGACACACAGATCACTGCAAAAGTACCCTCGCAGGAGCTGAGCGACGCCATGGTCAAGGCATTCAAGAAAAAGCTGAAGGATTGATATCTTCATAAGCTTCCTTTCCGAACAAAAGAAAAAGAGCTAACTGATCCAACAAAAATCAGTTAGCTCTTTATTTATGAGTAATGCTTAAAGTGTTGTCAAAACGTTGTCACGAGACTGTTTGAAGCCTCAAAAACCCAGTATTCATGCGGGTTTGCAGCGTTTTGTGGATTATTCCCACTCGATTGTTGCGGGGGGTTTGGAGGTTATGTCGTAGACGATGCGGTTTATGTCCTTGACCTCGTTTACGATACGCACGGAGACTTTATCGAGCACGTCATAGGGAATGCGTGCCCAGTCGGCAGTCATGAAGTCGGTCGTTGTAACAGAGCGCAGGGCTAGGGTATAGTCATAGGTTCTGCCGTCGCCCATTACGCCGACAGAGCGCATATTCGTGAGCACAGCGAAATACTGATTCATCGTGCCCTCGAGGTGCGCCTTTGCGATCTCGTCGCGGAAGATGAAGTCTGCCTCGCGCAGGATATCGAGCTTTTCCTTCGTGATATCGCCGATGACGCGGATGGCAAGGCCGGGGCCGGGGAACGGCTGGCGCATGACCAGATACTCGGGCAGACCAAGCTCACGGCCGAGCGTGCGAACCTCATCCTTGAACAGCAGGCGCAGCGGCTCGATGATCTCCTTGAAGTCAACAAAATCGGGCAGGCCGCCGACATTGTGGTGACTCTTGATAACGGCCGCAACGTTCGTGCCGGACTCGATAACGTCGGGGTAGATAGTGCCCTGAGCGAGATAGTCGACCGAGCCTATCTTCTTGCCCTCGTCCTCGAACACGCGTATAAACTCCTCGCCGATGATCTTGCGCTTTGCCTCCGGCTCGGAAACGCCGGCTAATTTGGACAGGAAGCGATCCTGTGCGTTAACACGGATGAAGTTTATATCCCAGTTTTTGAACGCCGCTTCGACCTCGTCGCCCTCATCCTTACGCATAAGACCGTGATCGACGAAAATGCATGTGAGCTGATTGCCGACAGCCTCGGCGAGCAGCGCCGCCGCGACGGAGGAATCAACGCCGCCGGAGAGCGCCAGCAGCACCTTACCGTCGCCGACCTTAGCGCGGATAGATTCAATAGATGCGCGCATATAGTCACCCATCGTCCAATCGCCCTTTGCGCCGCAGACCTCATACAGGAAGTTGTGCAGCATTTTCTGGCCGTATTCGGTGTGGTTTACTTCCGGGTGGAACTGCACGCCGTAAAATCCGCGTGCTTCGTCGCATATGCCGACGGTCGGACAGGCAGCGCTGTGTGCAACAAGGCGGAAGCTCTCGGGAACCTTGGCCATGTAGTCGCCGTGGCTCATCCACGTTACGCTCTCCTCGGGCAGACCTTTGAACAGGCGGCAGTCGGTGTCGAAGAAGGTCGGGGTCTTGCCGTATTCGCGAGCCGTATCCGACTGCGCGGCAGTGACCTCTCCGCCGAGGTAGTGCGCCATTAGCTGGCAGCCGTAGCATATGCCGAGCACGGGAATGCCCAGCTCGAATATCTTCGGATCTACCTGCGGTGAGCCGGCAGCGTAAACGCTCTGCGGGCCGCCGGTGAAGATAATGCCGATGGGGTCGTATGCTTTTATTTCGTCTATCGTCATGCTGTGGGGCTTTACCTCGCAGTAGACATTGCATTCACGGACTCTGCGTGCGATAAGCTGGTTATACTGGCCGCCGAAGTCCAGAACAAGTACGCGCTGATTCTGCATTCCTTGCCCTCCCATTAAAACATCTCGATGCAGCCCTCGCGCTCTGCGCTGACTGAAACGTATTTGATCGGGCAGCCGACTGCCTTTTCGATGAACTTGACATAGTCAAGCGCCGCCTTGGGCAGATCCTCGGGCTTGCGGCAGCCGGAAATATCGCACTTGAAGCCCTCGACATATTCATATATGGGCTTTGCGCGCTCAAGCTCCTCGATGTTGCCGGGGAAGTTTTCGATTCTCTTGCCGTCAAGCTCGTAAGCCACGCAGACGGGGATCTTGTCCATATAGCTCATAACGTCGAGCTTTGTCAGGGCGATGCAGGTGCAGCCCTGCATCATTGCGCCGTAGCGCGATGCAACGACGTCGAAGCCGCCGACTCTGCGCGGACGACCGGTTGCAGCGCCGTACTCACCGCCTGCCTCGCGCAGTGCGTGAGCCTCGTCGCCGAACATTTCGCAGGTGAAGGGGCCTTCGCCGACACAGCTGGAGTAAGCCTTCATGATGCCGATGCTCTCATCGAGCTTGAGCTGAGGAACGCCGGAGCCGATGGGTGCATAGGCCGCAAGCGTCGTTGAGGCGGAGGTGTAGGGATAGATGCCGAAGTCGATATCGCGCAGTGCGCCGAGCTGAGCCTCGAACATGACCGACTTGCCGGCCTTCACCGCATCGGTGAGGTACACGGTCGTATCGCACACATAGTCTGCAAAGGGCTTGCCATATTTTTCGAGCCACGCCATGATCTCGTCAACGTCTATCGGCTCGTGACCGTAGCCGCCGGCGACGGTGAGGTTTTTCCACTCGATGATATCGGCAATGCGGCCGCGCAGGTGATCGAGGTTTTTAAGGTCGCCCATGCGCAGTGCTTTTTTCATGAACTTATCGGAATAGACCGGAGAAATGCCGCGGCGTGTCGAGCCGAACTTCTTGTCGCCGAGTCTGTCCTCTTCCAGTCCGTCAAGGAGCTTGTGATAGGGCATGCAGATGGTTGCGCGGTCGCTGATCTTGAGGTTTTCCGGGCTTATTGCGATACCGCCCTCGCGCAGACGCGCGGTCTCATTAAACAGGTGCTCAAGGTCGATGACTATGCCGGCACCGAGGACGTTGACGGTGTCGTCGCGGAGGATGCCGGACGGCAGCAGGTTCAGGATGAACTTGCCCTTGTCGTTTACCACGGTGTGGCCTGCGTTGTTGCCGCCCTGATAGCGGACAACGATGTCGTAATTTTCAGAGAGCAGATCGACCATGCGGCCCTTGCCCTCATCGCCCCAGTTTGTTCCCACGATTGCAGTTAACATTGTTACGCTCCTTTACACATTTACACTTGCCTCGACGCCGAGATACTCTTTGTTTGCGTCGATGACAGGATCAAGATACTCATTTATAAACTTTTCGGTCTGATGCTCGGCCATGCCGGTGAAGCCGCGCGGATCGCACATCTCACGCAGCTCATCCTCGCTGAGTTTGAACGCAGGGTCTGCCATTATGCGCTCGAGCAGATCGTTTTTCTCGCCATAGAGCTTGACCTGCTGCGCCGCGGCAACGGAGTGAACACGGATATGCTCGTGCAGCTCCTGCCGGTCGCCACCCTTATTTTTAACGCAGTACATGAGGATGTTTTCGCTTGCCATGAACGGCAGCTCCTCATCCAGATGCTTTTTGCACACGGCAGGATATATCTTCATGCCGGATGCAACGTTTATATAAAGGTTGAGGATACCGTCAACGGCAAGGAAAGCCTCGGGGATACTCAGCCTTCTGTTGGCCGAGTCATCCAGCGTGCGCTCAAGCCACTGGCTCGAAGCGGTGAAGGCTGCGTTTTGCAGATCGCTTATTACAAAACGTGAAAGCGACGCTATGCGCTCGCTCCGCATGGGATTGCGCTTATAGGCCATCGCCGACGAGCCTATCTGCTTTGACTCAAACGGCTCATCGACCTCCTTGAGGTGCGACAGGAGCCTTACATCGCTTGAGAATTTCGACGCGCTCTGCGCAATGCCGGAGAGCACCTGCAAAACATAAAAATCGACTTTGCGCGAATACGTCTGTCCGCTCACGGGGGCGCAGCGGCTAAAGCCCATTTTTTCGGCTATGAGTTTTTCAAGCTCCGTCACCTTTTTCTCGTCGCCGTCGAAAAGCTCAAGGAAGCTTGCGCCGGTTCCGGTCGTGCCCTTGCAGCCCAAAAGCTCGAGCCTGCCGAGCTGGAAATCAAGCTGCTCAAGGTCGCTTATGAGGTCATACGCCCAGAGAGTTGCGCGCTTGCCGACTGTCGTCGGCTGCGCTGCCTGAAAATGCGTGTACGCAAGCGTCGGAACGCTTTTGTACTTTTCGGCAAAATCGCGCAGCGCCGCGATGGCGTTTACAAGCTTTTTCCGCACAAGAACGAGCGCCTCACGCATTCGGATGATATCGGTGTTATCGCCGACATAGCAGCTCGTTGCACCGAGGTGGATTATCGGCTTTGCGTCGGGGCAGCACTCGCCGAAGGTGAGCACATGCGCCATAACGTCGTGGCGCACCTCATGCTCGTGCCGGGTCGCCGACTCGTAGTCGATATCGTCAACGTGCGCTTTCATCTGCTCGATCTGCGCATCGCTTATATCGAGTCCAAGCTCTTTCTCGCTCTCAGCAAGGGCGATCCACAATCTGCGCCAGGTCGAGAACTTGAAGTCATCGGAGAAAAGGCGCTTCATCTCTTCTCCGGCATATCTCCCGCACAGGGGATTTTCATAAAATTCGTGTTTACTCATCTATCTGCTTAAATACGTTTATGCCGCTGCGCTTATGCTCGCTTACGCGGTGGTAGCGGTCGATTATCTTCTTCTCGGTGGGGCTTACCTCGCCGCCGTTAATATAGCTGTCGATCGCGTGATAGCTCACGCCCATCTCGTCCTCATCGGTCTGACCGTCGAACAGTCCTGCCGAGGGTGCTTTGTTTATGATGCATGCAGGTGCAGTGAGCCATTTGAGAAATTCGATGATCTCGGTCGCGGTCAGATCGGATATGGGGTTAAAATCGCACGAGCCGTCGCCCCACTTTGTAAAATAGCCCATGTAGCGCTCGCTGCGGTTGCCCGTTCCGGCAACGAGGCGGTATTCCGAGGCCGCAACGGCGTACAGCGTTGTCATTCTAAGGCGCGGAGCAATGTTATTGACGGCGGCATTTGTCAGCGTCGTTATGCTCTGAAGCCTGTCTATCTCTGCCTGGCGGACATCGGTAAGGTCAATAACGCGGCTTTCTATACCGAAATGCTCGGCAACCTCCTTAGCATCCTTCATATCCTGTTCAAAATTGCGCTTTGACGCGCAGGGCATCATAATACCCACGGTGTTCTCGCAGGCAAACTTGCACAGTATGCCGACAAGGGCAGAGTCCTTGCCGCCGGAGTTTCCGAAAACGATGCCGTCAACGCCGCTCGTTTCCACGAGGCTTCTTATATACTGCACTCTGTCGGCAAATTCCTTGCTGTAATCACGCATTGCACTCAGCTCCTCAATAATTATAAATATCGGACAATAAATTTTATAATATCCGTCCGATTCTGTCAATAAGCGCCTGTGACAAAATAGGCCGTCCAAGCACCTCGCATTTAGGCGACTTTTGCCCCTTTCGGGCATTTTCGGCGCAGTAAATTTTACCGTCCGGGGCGTTCGACAACAAAAGCCTTGATTTTTCAAGCTTTTTTTGTTAGAATGCAGAATGTAATAATTTTGCCACTCATTTTTAAACTTATTTTCACACATCACGCAAAACAGGAGACATGCATATGAAAAGGTACATATCCTTCCTGCTTGCCGTTCTGATGCTCGTGACGCTTGTGCCGACGGCGGCTTTCGCCGATGCTGCGGAGGCAGATATGAAAGCCAGCGACAACCTAAAGCTCCTCATTAAGGGCTGGGAGGGGCTACGGCTTACGGCATACAAGGCGCATCCGAGCGAGGAGTACTGGACGATCGGCTACGGTCACTACGCCTCGGACATTTACGAGGGCATGGAGATCACGCTCGAGCAGGCCGATGCATATTTTGAGCAGGATATAGTCGGATTTGAAAGAGGCGTCAACAACACCGCGAAAAAATACGGACTGAGCTTGACGCAAAATCAGTTTGACGCGCTTGTAAGCCTTGCTTACAACTTTGGGCCGAACTGGGTCGATTACAACACAGGCTGGAGACTGGCTCGGTATATACAGCAGGGCTTTAAAGACAGCTACGGCAACCCTGTTTCCGATCTTGAGCTTGCAGACTCGTTTGCAGTCCTGTGCTCTGCCGGCGGCGAGATCCTTCCCGGACTGGTCAAGCGCCGCATAAACGAGGCGGAGATCTTCCTTTATAACAATTACAGCACCGAGCTTACGCACTTCGTTGCCGGAGTTTTCAACGCAAACGGCGGCACGGTAAGCGGAAACCGCGTCGTTGCTTACTACAAGGACAAGGCCTACGGCTCGTTCCCCACCGTCAAGCGCGACGGATACAAGCTCGACTACTGGAAAGATTCCGGCACAGGTCAGGCCGTTACGACCTCGACGATCGCAGACAAAACTCGGACTCTCGTCGCCGTTTGGGCAGGCGGCGCCACTCCGGAGCCGACGGCCTATAAGCTCACCGTTTCCGGAGGCGAAGGCAGCGGAAGCTACACGGCCGGAGCAAAAATAAAGCTTGTTCCGGGCGCAAACGGCACAAAGATATTTGATCACTGGGAAGTAACCGGCGCAACGGCCTCAAAGGGCAGCGACGGATACTGGTACATAACGATGCCGGCATCAGACGTCACCGCCGTTGCCGTGTGGAAGGACGGCTGCCAGTTCGGCGACAATTGCCCCTCGCGCAATTTCACCGACGTTCCCATTACCTACTGGGCGCACAACGACATTGACAACGTTGTTTCGGCAGGCATGTTCAAGGGTCTGACGGAGACCAATTTCGGCGTCAATGTTACGATGAACCGTGCCATGCTCGTGACAGTGCTCTATCGGCTTGACGGAAGCCCCGATGTTTCGGGATACGAAAACCGCTTTTCCGATGTAAGCTCCTCGCAGTATTGCTACAATGCTCTGCTTTGGGGCTCGCACAACAACATCTCCAACGGCTACGCCGACGGCACTTTCGCGCCGAACGAAACGCTCACACGCGAGCAGCTTGTCACCTTCCTGCACAGATACGCAAACTACAAGGGCTATAACACCGACGTTTACGCCGATATCGGCGGCTATTCCGACGCGCAGCAGGTGAGCTCCTTTGCACGCGAGAGCATGTGCTGGGCAATAGGCGCAGGGATCATCAACGGCACAAGCAGCACAACGCTCAGCCCGAAGGGCAGTGCGGTCCGTTCGCAGGTCGCGGTCATGTTCAACCGCTTCGCAGGCGGAATGACCTTCTGAATATAGTTATTTTCCAAAAGCAGTCTGAAATGCTGGACATTTCAGGCTGCTTTTGTCGTTTAACAGCGCGAGTATGCTACACTTTCGCAAATTCATATAAATACTACAAATATCGGTATTAATTTTTCTTAACGCTCGTTAATTCTGTCAATTGAAAATTTCACTTTCGTGATTTAAACTAAACCTCATAAATCGGCAATCTTGTATTATATATTAGATGTACTGATTTAGAATATTCAGAAAGAAGGCGTATTATGAAGAGAAGACTTCTTGCTCTGTTGATGAGCCTTGTCATGATCCTCTCCGTTCTGCCCGGCGCAGCCTTTGCCGAGCCGGCAGACAGCAGCGACGTGCTGACTTATGCGGATCTTGCAGACATTGACAGCAGCATCACCATCCCCGACGGCGCTTCCGCAAGCGAAGAGCTGTCTGTTGCAGACGCAGTGCGCGCACTGCTGCTTTGGACGGGCATGAGCGAAAAGCAGCTCGGCACCTTCCCTGCCGACTATCTTGCTCTGGCTCGCAGCATGGGCATGATCAGTGCCGATACCGACACCGACGCGGCCTGCACCCTTGACGCTTACCGTCAGATGAAGGCAGTTGCCAACACCATGTACGACGCACTGCATGCCGATAAGCTCCAGCCGCTTTACATGAACGGTATGGCTCAGCCCATATTCCCGTACACCACCGGTTCTGTCGAGACCGGCTACAGCAATGCCGACAGCGACATCATCCGCTACTGCGTATACGTCGAGACCAACTACGACACCGACGATGACGGCAAGCTCGACCTCGTCAAGGCCGTTGTTCAGGTTCCCCGTGCGGCAATCGAGGGCAACTACAAGGCAGCTACCATCTACGAAGCTCGCCCCTACATCACCGGCTGCAACGATTCCATGAGCCCCGGCGAAAATCTCGGCAGCGAGAGCTATGACATTTCCAAGCTCTACAGCCAGCCGGCAGCACGCACTCCGGCAGGCAGCGCAACCACCGCGCAGGCCGCCGCGAACGCAAACAGCGCAGATTGGTACTACTGGAACCCCTCCGAGGGCATGTACGACTACGAAGATCTCGAGTGGTACGACTACTACCTCGTGCGCGGCTTTGCCGTCGTCGAGTGCGGCGGTCTCGGCACCAAGGGCTCGGACGGCTTCGAGACCTGCGGCACCGATCTTGAGATCGATGCGTTCAAGTGCGTCATCGAATGGCTGCACGGCGATCGCGTAGCCTACACCGACAAGACCAGCAACATCACCATCGCGGCAGACTGGTCCAGCGGCAAGGTCGGCATGACCGGTCGCTCCTATGCAGGCACCACTCAGTTCGGTCTGGCCACCACTGGCGTTGCCGGTCTCGAGACCATCGTCCCCGTAGCAGGCATTGCAAGCTGGTATGAGTACACCAACTCTCAGGGCATTTCCACCAGCGCATGGTCGGCAAGCTATTCTGAGATGCTCGCATGGTACTGCAACGGCCGTTACCTCGATCCTGCCGACTACGCTACCATCGCCGAGAAGTACGGCAACTATCTGTATCAGATCCAGCAGGATCAGCTCGCCACCAACGGCGACTACTCCAAGCACTGGGCTACCCGTGACTACACTCTTGACGCAGAGAACATCAAGTGCCCTGCACTCATAGTTCACGGCCTCAACGACGACAACGTCCGCACCAAGGAATTTGACCTGATGTATCAGGCATACCAGAAGGCCGGCGTAAACGTAAAGCTCCTGCTCCACCAGGACGCTCACCTCACTCCCAGCTACCCTGCCGGCAACCTCGAGTTCTACATTGACGGCGAAAGCTACAACAATGTCCTTAACCGTTGGTTCAGCCACTATCTGTGCGGCGTTGAAAACGGCGCAGAAAACATGGCGGCAGTCACCGCTCAGGACAGCCACGACGCTTCCGTATGGCACACCTATGACAGCTGGGACACCGCAAAGAGCGTGACCCTTTCCTCCGGCAAGACCGGCAGCACCACCATAAACAGCGATTACTCCTCCCTCGGCATCAACAGCCGCAACTGGAGAGATAAGCTCACCGAAGGCGATACCGCAGTCAGCGCAATGTACACCATGCCCGTCAAGGCCGACACGGTCATCAAGGGCTCGGTTGCCGTTAACTTCTCTGCAAGCGTTGATAACTACGACGCTCCCAACGCTCCGCGCGGCGGCGTCGATCACGACAACGCAGTTTCTCCCGAGCTTGACCTCAGCGCGCTTGACCACGACAACTACGTTGCAAGCGCAGCAGGCAGCGGCGTTACCGTTTCCCTGCCCGACGCAGCCGATCTTATCGACCGCGACGCGCTCATGGTCAGCGCAATGCTCGTTGACATCGCCCCCGAAGGCGAGACCTTCAAGGCATTCAACACCGAGGGCAGCTATGTTCCCAAGGATCTCACCGAAAACGGCGCATGGATGGGCGGCGGCCTGAGCAACTATGATTACGCGCAGCTCAAGGCAAGCGACGTCAGCTACAAGATCATCGCTCGCGGCTGGATGGATCTGTGCAACCCCGGCGCAGGCTACAACTCCGCTTCGGCCGACACCAAGGTTGCTCTGAAGGTCGGCGAAAACCACGACTATACCATCTACCTCCAGCCCAACCTCTACACCGTTGAGGAAGGCCACACCCTAGCCCTCGTCATCTACACCTACGAGCAGGGCAAGGCAAGATACTCGCAGAACTATCAGATCACTCTCGACAACGGCTCCGTCAACGCGGTCATCCCCGTCGATCAGCTTCCTGCCGTCGATCCCGAGCCCACTCCGGCCGAGAATCCGTTCAAGGATGTCAAGTCCGGCAGCCCCTACTACGACGCGATCCTCTGGGCGGTTGAGAACAAGGTCACAAACGGCATAACCGCCGACACCTTCGGCGTCAACGACGGCTGCACCCGCGCGCAGATCGTAACCTTCCTGTACCGCGCTGCCGGTTCTCCCAGCGTCGGTAGTCTGAAGAATCCGTTCACCGACGTTAAGGAAAGCAGCGTTTACCGCGACGCGATCGTCTGGGCGGCTTCCACCGGCATCACCAACGGCACGGCCGCCGAGACCTTCGATCCGAACGCCGTGTGCACTCGCGGCCAGATCGTAACCTTCCTGTTCCGCGCAAGCGGCGACGACAAGGTCACCAGCGGCACCGACTTCACTGACGTAGCGGCAGACTCCTACTGCGCAGACGCAGTTGCATGGGCAGTTGCCAACGGCGTTACCAAGGGCACCACCGCAACGACCTTTGCTCCCAACGCGACCTGCACCCGCGGTCAGGCAGTCACTCTGATCTACCGCGCAAGCAGCGCTTCCGTCTGATACTCCCCCAAAAAGCAATTCGGCCATCCGCATCCGCGGATGGCCTTTTTGTATGCAAAATTGCATTGCTTTTTCAATTGTTGTCTTTATAGTTAACTTTCATCAAATTCGTGCACTGCTGCCAGTGGACAGCGTCTTGTACTTATACTTGACCTGACTCTATTCCAGTTTAGTTACCTCAAGACTGAACACCAAGTCATCAAAGTCATCGTCATAAACGTAGTCGTTGCAATGAAATACATAGCTGTTTTCGCCTGTTTTGTCTACGATCATTGCTGGCATAACCCAAGGTGTATAATTTTGTATGTCAGCACGCCAGCCATACACACTGTTATCAACACTTACAATACCGGATTTCATAATCAACTCAACGTCAAACCGCCTAGGGGCTGTTTTTTCCGAAAATCTCAATCCTGTGAACTTTCCTTTTCCTAGCTTTACATTTTCGCCATTTATCGCAGCGCTTCCCTTGAATTGATATAAACTCACCCCTATGCACTGTTCATAATCCGAATTTGTAGATAGGAACTCAAAACGAAGAATGTACCTGCCCGGGGAATCAATCACCCTGTATAACCTTGAATACAACTTGCCATCATATATAATTTCATTTTTATTATCGAAAAATCTGTCTGTCGGTATCATAAATCTACCCTTTCACGGTATAAAATGTCTATATTTATCAATTTCAGCATGTTTCCATGGGGTAACCTGTATAAAATTAAACAAATCAGAGCCTTTTCTTCCATTTGGATGGTGAAGTTCCATAGGATACATTTTCCCATTAATTGTGTTCAGCGTTAATGGAGCTCTTCCTTGACTCATGCGCAAAAGATTTTCAGGTGAGTACGCCTTGAAGTTAGTCAAAGCCTCGTTTTTCCAATATCTCTGTCGTACAGTTGACCACGATGGTACGTTCCCTGCTCTTGTAAGCTTGGATATATCGTCTCCGACTTTCCAGCCAACCTTGGCCACATCTTTTGCTTTATTGGCATGAGATATTGAGCTTACTACCTCAACTCCACGCCGGGCATATCCCGAAGAAGGAACACCGGGCAGCAACGCAAGCGTGTCAAGTGCCGCCCAGCCGAGATTCACCAAAGAAGGTGACTCGAGAAAATCATCCCAACTCAATGCCGCCATAAAGCAATCAAGTATATCCCAAAACTCGCCTGTCGGATCAACTCGCATTACTGGGTTGTTCTCACAATATGAGAACATATTCGTACTGAGCAGACCAACCATGTCGGTGCTGGCATAACTGTCGGCGTTTATGAATCTGCCGGTTGCCGGGTCATAGTAGCGCGACTGGAGGTAATAGAACCCTGTGTCGCGCTCATAGATATAACCACGGTAGCGAAGCGGATTGCGCAGCGCCATGTTGTTATAAACCGAGTATTTTGAGTTGGACTCGTCTACGCCAATCTTCGTTTCGAGTAAGCTGCCCCACGGGTCGTAGACATACTCTATCACGAGGTCGCCCGACGAGTTCGTCAGCCCGACCACGTCGCCCTGTGCATTCACAACGTAATAATACTTCGCGCTGCTGCCCGTGGACAGGTTCGTGTATCTCTATTACACCTCGTATTCCGTTGGCATTACTGACATTTCATCAAAGAGGTCGCACAGGCACGCGTCCAAATTGTCCCAGCTGCGCAGTATTTTAGCTGCGTTTTTCTGACAAGCATACACTTTCCCGTTACCAGTGTCCATAAAAATATCGATTCTAATGAATCCCGGCATTTTATCGTAGCCTGCGCATTTAAGCCACGAACTGGGAATTTTCTCATTGCGTGCTAAATCTTCAATCCTTACGTCAAATGGTTCTTCAATATCTGCAGGTCGGTTAAATGGCTGGGTACGCGGTAAGCCATAAATCGTCAGCAAGCTCTCTGCAAAGCTAATATTTGCCGCCTTAACACGAACTTTTACCGTGCATAGATTTGCTCCATTAAACGCTTGAAGCAACTCGGCATACTCTTTCGGAAAAGTATTATTATAATTTGCAACAAGGTATTCATCGATATCGGACCGTTTTAGCCCTTGAAACAGTATGTGCCTATATTTTGGTATATTACCTGGTTCAATTAGTATAGAGCCATTTTCCCGCTGAACAGTATCTTTCACCGAGTTGGTTTTAAGCATTCTCAATTTTTCAACGAATTTCACCGCGGTCCACTCCATATCCGATAGTCAAAATATCCATGAGTTATATTTTTCCAGTTTCCGCCATGTGCAGCAAGATGCTCTTTTCGGGTCAAAAACTGAATATTTGTCGGGTCACTTCCCAACTGGGGATATCCTCTCACACTCTTCATATGATGACCTTGATATCCTTTTATTTTTCCCGTTGAGAGCAACTCCGTCTTTTCGAGCGCCGTCCAATGTCTAGACACACCATTTCCGCCAGCTTGCACATTAATACGTTCATTTTTCCACGCTTGCCTAACCGCCTTCGTTCTGTCCGATGCTTTAACTGCGACCTTAGTTGCATCTACAACACAATCTGCACGTTTGGCAGCTTTTCTAGCTGTATTTACCGCACGTATGGTTTCTCCAACACCAGTTACAAGCGGAATTAGGTCTATCAAGTCGCCCGTCAAGCCTGCCCATGCCCAAGGGTCTGACGGATTATCAATGACTTCCGCAACGCTTACACACAATGATACTATATCTAGTACTGTATCGAAGAATTCCCCACTCGGGTCACTCTTGTTCACCGGGTCATTTTCGCAGTATGCGAACATGTTGGTGCTAAGGAGGCCGGTTGCATCGGTTGAGGCGTAGCTGTCGGCGTTTATGAAGCGTCCGATCTCGGGGTCGTAGTAACGCGACTGGAGGTAGTAGAAACCCGTCTCGGAGTCGTAATAATACCCACACGGTAGCGGAGCGGGTTAATGTCCGCCAGCGTTCCGCTGCTGCTTATTATCTTGCCCCATGGGTCGTAAGTGTAGCTTGCAACAACGCTTCGGCTGCTGTTGACGATTCGGACAACGTCGCCCTGCGCGTTGAGGACGTAGTAGTACAACGTATTATTGTACTTCATCGCCAGCGGCTGATTGCTCTCGTCATAGACGAAGTCCATCGCCGTTGTGCCGTAGGTCATGCGCGTCAGAAGGCCGCTCAGCGTCGTGTATTTATACTCGACCACCGTTGTTTCGCCGGTGCTCTTGTTCTTCGTCGTGACCGTTTTTCCCGAGCGCACTCCGGCCATGTCGTAGTCATACGCGATTGTTTTCGTGCTCGTCGAGGTATTGCGCTTTGCCGTTGCAAGCTGCCGCCCCTGCTCCCACGTCATTGTCCACGTTTTGCCGTTGTAATAGCGCTTCGGGTTGCCCGAAACTGCCGAGCCGCTGACCTCTCCGGTCGTCGAGTTGTAGCTCTGCCCTTCGTAGACTATAGTCTTCCCGTCATACGCCGTCAGCAGGTCTCGCCATGCGCCGTTGCCGTAGGTATAGCTGTGGCTCGTGCCGCCGTCGGTCTTCGTGATCAGGTTGCCGGCGGTATCGTAAGTGTAGGCATAGCTCGTGCCGCCGACCGCTGCCGAGGTGAGCTGCCCCTGCTCGTCGTAGCCGTAGGTCGCGCGCACGCTCGACGTATTGCCCGAATCGGCTATGCTTACTATGCGCCCGCTGCCGTCGTACAGGCAGTAGTCGCCATAGATAAGGTTTCCGTCCGGGTCGCGGTAGTTCACGAAGCTCGGCAGCGCCGTCCTGTAGCCGCTGCTTGTGCCGAAGTTATACGCCTTCGTCATCACACTGCCTATTGCCTTGCTGCGGAGCTGGTTCGCTCCTTGGTAGGTGTACGCCACCGGGATGCTCGTTCCGACAAGGTTTGCGTTCAGGCTCGTCAGCAGGCCGGTCGTCGTACTGTATGCGTACTCAAGCGTCGTTGTCCCGCCTGAGTTTATCCACGTCTGCTTCGTCAGTCTGTCCGATGCATCGTAGATATGCTCCGTGCGCTGCTCGAACTCACCGTCGTTATACTCGCTGCTGCGGATCAGGCGGCCGAGGCTGTCGTATTCGTAATTATACTCTTCCCCCGCCGTCGAGGTCTGCTTTGCAAGCTGTCCCGAGGCATCGTAGGCATATTCATATGTGACGTTATTATACTGTTCTTTTGTCGTCCTGTCAAATTTGTCGTAGGAATACTGAACGGTCTGGTCATTACCAAACGTCATTTTCTGCAATCGCCCGTTGTTCACGCCGCTTTCGTACTGGTATTTTGCGAGCATGATCGCGCTCGACGGTGTGCTCGCTGCGTTGTTGTCCGCGCCGCTGACGCTTATCTGCGTCATGTTGCCAAACGGGTCATACGCGAAGTGGTAGCTCTGCCACGTGAACGCGCCCGTGCCGACGCGGCTTTTGCGTGCGAGCGCCGATAGCTGGCCGGTCGAGTAGTTATAGTGCTGCGCGGCGAGGCCGGACATGCTCGTGATCGAAAGGCGCTCGTTCGTTAGATACGTGAAGCGCTGCTGCTTCAGGCTGCCCTCGGTAATGCCGCTGATGTGATGGCCGGTGTAATAGCTGCGGTCGTAGCTCGTCGTCGTGTTGTTCACGTCCGTTGACGAAGTCTTTTGCCCATAGCTGTCATATGCCGCCGACGTTTTTTGCTTCTGTCCGCCGCCCGTGCTCACGCTCTGCGTAAGCAGACCTGCCGAGTTGTGCGTGTTCGTTGTCGTGACTCCCGCCGACGTTACGGTGTTCAGGTTATGCGTCGTCGGTGCGTAGGTAAAGCTCGAGGTCACGCCCGTGGACGCGGTGTATTTGGTCAGGATGCTCGTGCCGGACTGGTACTCGCAGTTCGTTTTTGCACCGCCCTCCTTGGCCGATACGGGGTTGCCCTTGTCGTCGTAGGTGTAGCTGCTGCACGGCTCCTTCGTCAGGCTGATGTTATCGAAATACGC
>DKRV01000046.1 GCA_002472405.1 Clostridiales bacterium UBA7273
GCGGAAATGGCGGACGCGAAGAAGCCGAAACACCGCTACGGCAAGATGAGGGCTGCAACGAGAGATACATACAATCCGATACAGTACCTTGAGAGTCTGGCAGGCTGGAACCCGGACAGCGTGTGGTACAAAACATTGTCAAAGGGACTTGAAACTGGTGAGCGGAAAATGCGACGCTATCAGGAAGAGGCAAACCAGCTTCTCGACAAATTCATCGAGGAAAACAGCGAGTGGATGAAGAAGGCTGACGGCCAGGGCAAGGACGGCATATGGTACGATATTAAGATACCGCAGCTTATTGAACTTAAAATGGGCGGAAAGGCTGTTTTCGGCGGAGAGATGACTGTCAGCATGACGCCGCTGCAAAAGGTCATGCTTGCGCTGGAGAGCAAAAACACGGACAACCTTGCGCATATGGCAGGCGGCCGCACATTCGTTGACAAGGAGCTCTACATGCAAGGAAAGACAGACGAGGGCTTAAAAGGCGGCACTACGGTAAGGCTTGCGCCGGAAACGGTCAAGGCAATGGTAGCGGATCTCTCGACAGAAGAGCAGGCTCTTTACGACATTCTTGCGAAATACTACAATGAATTTGCGAAGACGCGAATAAACGAGGTCAGCAACACATTATACGGCTACGACCGGGCAACATCATCGTTCTATGCACCAATCTACACAAACGCCAACTATAACAAGACAGAGCCGGGCGTGTACGATGTGACGGCCGAAGGCGTGGGCAATATGAAGAACAGAACGCAGGGCGCGAAAAATCCGTCATATAACATCAGCGCAATTGAAGCGTTCAGAAGGCATGTCTCGCAGACTTCGCGGTTCGTCGGGCTTGCAATCCCGATACAAAACTTCAATGCCGTTCTCAACAGATATGTGGGCGAAAGCACAATAAAGGATGTTATAACGCATGAGTGGAGCGAAGCGGATCTTGACTACATAAACGACATTATCACCGAGCTTCAGGCATCCACACATATGGAGAAAACGGAGCTTGAAGGAGCGTTCGGGAAAATAGAATCAAACTACATAGGAGCAGTGTTCGGATTTAACCCCTCGGTTGCCCTCAAGGTGTTCGGCTCGTGGTTTACCGCCATGGGAACACTGAACCCGAAATATGCCGTGAAGAGCTTCGGCAAGGTGAATGAGCAAGTCGTAAACAAGTACACGGCCGAGCTTGCGCTCAGGCAGCGCGGCTACAGCACGCCAGAGCTTGCACAGATGCAGATGAACAGGGGCAAGATAAACGAGTTCATCCAGTCAAACAAAGTGACGAGAGATGTATTCGGCGGCGGATGGATGGTGAAAGCTGATGTTGCCGTTGCAAAAAATCTGTGGGGCTGGGCAGAGGCGCAGATAGAGGCGACAACTCAGCTCAAACCGGGTACACCGGAGCAGATTGCGTCCGGCACGGATCCGTTCTACAAGGCTGTTGCGGAGCTGTATGAGGAAGCAATCGGCAACACTCAGTCAATGTACGATGTCATGCACAGGTCAAAGCTCATGAAAGCGGACGGAAAGATAAGGGCGTTCACAATGTTCCACACCGATACCATGCAGTGCCTTAACCTTTTCTACAAGAACCTCGGCGAGGCGAGATACTATAAGAGCAAAGCTGAAGCCGATCCGAACAACAAGGCGCTTCAGAAAAAGCTTGAGACAGCTCAGGGGAAAGTCAAGGATACATTCAACGCCGTAGCGCTTTGCTCGCTGGAGGTGGCTCTTGTAACGGTTCTAAACTCGATGCTCAAAAGAAGAGACAAGTACGAGGACGAAGAGGGAAGCTTCTCATGGGAAGCTGTAGGGGCGGATACGGCATCAAACTTCCTGAAGTCATTGACCGGCATGCTGCCGGGCGGCGATGTCGTGCTTAATGCGCTAATAGATGCGCTTTTCGGGGATAACACATACGACACGCAGCTTCCGGGCATGTCAATGCTAAATAATCTCGTAAGCATTTCTATTGATCTTGGCAAGAGAGCGGCCGAGCGAAAGCTGACAAAGGCCGACGTGAAAGACCTTGCCGTTGCTCTGGCGAAAGCCGCCGGCCTGCCTGTTGAAAATGTTGAGAAGTATCTGCTCGGTGTAATGTCATGGTTTTCTCCTGAAATTGCCCAGGCATATGACGACCTCATTGCGACGCCTGCAAAGTCGGATCTCAAAGATCTGCACGGAGATGCTCAGGAACGCGCGGTTTATGACATACTCAATGAGTATGGCGTCGATAAAGACACTGCGAAAGAGGTTGCAAGACTGTACGCAGCCGGCTATACTAAGGCTATGGCAGGGGACATTCCCGAAAAAATCACAGTTGACGGGGAAGAATTCAAAATAGAACCCGGCAGGTACAAAGCGGTCCTCGGAGAAACGCTGTCAAAGCTCGGCGAGGTCATAAGCAGCAGCGAATACAAAAATGCCGATGATAAAGCGAAAGCTGACATGCTGCGCAGAGTCAACGAATTTGCCCATGCTACCGCAAAAGCAGATGCATGCAACGAATACGATCCCCCAGCGTGGGTGCAGGGCGGACAGGATCTCGTTGACATGGGCAAGGGCATTATGTCCGTGGCGACCATGCCGTACTCACCGAAAAAAGAAAGCTCAAACGACGGAGAGAAAGATGATACACGATTCGTCAAGCTGGTGAAGAGCGGCGTTGAGTACAATAATGCAGCGGACATTGAGGAGACGCTGAACAATATCACCCCGAGCAATGGAAAGAGCACACGCGACCTTGATAAGCTCATAGCAATTGCCGAAATGCCCATAGGCGAGGACGAGAAAGACGCTGCCTTCAAGGTCCTTCTGTCCGAGTCGTCTTACAAGAAGTACAATCAGGCGATGGGCACGGGGCTTCTGAGCGTCCAGTACGCAGACTTCATGAAAGCACTTGACCGTATTAACGATAATAGCAATGTCAGTCAGGATGAGTTCGTGCAGGCTGTCGATGCAAGCGGCATAAGCCATGACGCAGCAAGGCAGATGTGGTATGCCCGTGGGTGGAAGAAAACAAGCCCGTGGGGATGAATGAAGCACCCGAAAAGTGCTGGTTTTACGAACGGATTTACGAACGAAAACAAAAAACCTTTTAAAATCAATGGATTTCGAGTCCGCTGCAAGGGTTCAACTCCCCCCATCTCCACCATATCCACCGCAGCATATCTGCTGAGGTGGATTTTCTATTGTCAACGCGGTGAAAATATGGTAAGCTGAATCAAAAATGATGAAATGAGATGTCAAAAATGACAGAATCGCTGTTTTACATTCAAAGAATCCGCGCGCAATACGACACCGGCATTTTTTCCAAGTCCGATAAGCGCATAGCCGACTATCTGCTCGAGCACCCTGGCGCAGTTGACGGTGAAACTGCAAGCTCGATCGCCGAGAAGGTGGGAACAAGCCCGGCAACCGTTGTGCGCTTTTGCCGCAAGCTCGGCTTCAAGGGCCTGACGGATATGAAAAACAGCGCCGCCTATACAAACTATATTGAAAGCTCGACCACGGATATGGACCTGAAAAAGGGCGATGACGCCGAAACTGTTGCCAACAAGGTCGTGCAGTATATGAAGATGGTGCTCGACCAGCTGAAGCTGTCGCTCGAGCCGGAGCTTTTGCAGAAGGCAGCCGATAAGCTTGCCGGCGCAAACCATGTCGTGATACTGGCCGAGGGCGGCTCGGGCACGATCGCGCGCGCGGCGTACGATATTTTCCTCAAGCTTGCAATACCGTGCCGCATTGTTGACGACATCATGTTTCAGATAATGGAGATAAGCATGATGGACGAAAACGATGTGCTGTTTTTGATACTCAACTCCGGCAGAACATATAACGTTTTGCAGAATGCATCTTACGCAAAGCAGCGCGGAATATACACCATCGGCGTTGTTGGAACAAAAGGAACGCCACTGTCAAAGTACCTTGATATCGAGCTGCCGACATGCATTTTCAGCAGCAGTTATCTGAGCGATATCTCCGCTGCACGCCTGTGCGAACTTGTAACTGTTTCAATTCTTCATTCCATCATGGCGCTCACACGTGACAGCAAACAAATGAAACGCGGAGAGAGTATTGCCAACTCCATCGAGCTAAAGCGTATACCGGGAAACCAAAAATTCTGAACACAATATCCAATAAATTTGCCTTTGAAAGTGCGGTAATTCTCATATTACCGCACTTTTTCTGCATTTTGGCGTCAAAAATGTTTGATTATTAACAAACTATTCGTGTTTTTTACCAAAAACAAAACGTGCATTTTATGCAGTGCAATGAATTTCAAAATTTAAGACTTAAAATGAAACGAAATTTCATTTTTGGCTTGATTTGCACTAAAAACTCTGCTAAGATTTATATAGAAATTGTTGATGATGATGAAAGAGCAACTGTGATTGTATTTAATGTGGAACAATCAAAATGAACGTAAAAAAAGAAAAATATAAGAGATGAAAGGAAAAGCAAAAATGAAAAAAGTACTGGCAATGGTTCTCGCACTGGCGATGGTGTTTGCACTTTGCGCATGCGGGAACGGCGGCAACAACGGCGGCGACTCCGCAACCTACGACAAGATCACCCTCACTATGGCAGTCAACGGCACCGATACTCAGGTTGACAGCCGCGTAGCAAACCACTTCAAAGAACTCGTCGAGGAAGCAACCGACGGCGCTGTTCAGATCGAAGTTTACCCCAATGACCAGCTCGCGGGCGGCAACGCCAGCAAGGGCGTCGAAATGGTAGTCAACGGCTCGACCGATATCGCTGCATACGCAACCGTATCTCTCAGCGTTCTTGACCCGAAGCTCGGCATCGCACTCGTCCCCTGGACGTTCAGCAGCTATGAGCAGGCTCGTCAGGTCATTGACGACACCGGCCTTGCTTACTATGACTCCATCCTTCAGGATTACGGTCTGACCGCTGTCGGCTCGTTCCATAACGGCTTCCGTCAGCTGTCGAACAATGTTCGCCCCGTAACCGCTCCCGAAGACCTCAAGGGTCTGAAGATCCGCGTTCCCGGCGGCGAGATCTACATGGACTTCTTCCGCCTCCTCGGCGCAGACCCCACCAACATGAACTGGTCCGAGGTTTTCACCTCTCTCCAGCAGGGCGCAATTGACGGTCAGGAAAACGGCGTCAGCGTCACCAGCACCTCCGGCGTTCTTGAAGTTCAGAAGTACGTTACCATCTGGAACTACTCCTACGAAAACGACCTTATCGTCTTCAACAGCGACACTCTCAACGGCCTGAATGAGGCAACCCAGAAGGTTCTCAAGGAGAAGGCGGTCGAGGCTTGCAACTGGGGCCGCGACATCGTCGAGCAGGAGCATGATCAGCTCATTAAGTAATTCCGCGATCAGGGTATTCAGGTTGACGTGCTCACTGACGAGCAGCTTAAAGTATTCCAGGATAAGGTCGCTGACTTCTGCCAGTCGTTCTATGACAAGTACGGCGAAGAGGCATGCACTGCATTCGGTATCACCAAGAGCTGATTTAACAGTTAAATAAAATTCCGTATTCGGTCGGGGCGAGGGCACAGCCTCGCCCCGACCGAATTACTTCTTCAGGAGTGTGTGATGAAAAAATTTGATAAGATTTTAGATTATATTGAATATATCATATGCGGTGTTTGCCTTTGCGTTATGACGCTTCTTACATTCGCAAATGTCGTATCCCGCCATCTCGTTATCGGTTCTCTCTCCTTTTCCGAGGAGATAACCAACTATCTGTTCGTACTTGTCAGCCTGATGGGCGCGTCTATCGCCGCAAAGCGAGGCTCGCATCTTGGCTTCACCCTCATTTCCGACCATGTCGGAAAGAAGGGCGCACGCATACTCGGCATCATTGCAATGCTGTTTGCCGTGATTTTCTCCGGTATCATCTGCTACTACGGCGTTTTCATGGTCATGAAGCAGATGGGCAACGGTCAGGTGACCGCCGCAACCCAGCTCCCCGAGTGGATATTCGGCGCATTTGTGCCTGTCGGTGCACTTTTTGTTACAATTCGTTTTGCACAGAATCTGATTAAGCTTATTACCGGTCATGACATCGAGCATGAAGATGTTATCGCCGATGCGATAGAAGCGGCCGAAGAGGCCGAGAAGAAAGGAGACAATGAATAATGGTTGCTGCTGTATTGTTCGCATCATTTGCGGTTCTCCTTCTTATAGGCGCTCCGATCGCTGTGTGCCTGGGTATATCGAGCGTTGCCTCGATGCTGGTGCTCGGCGCGGGCCGTCCCATAGATTCCGTTCTCGGAACCATTCCTCAGCTTGTTTCCGCTGCGACGAGCAAAACCGTTTTGCTCGCTATCCCGTTCTTCATTCTTGGCGGCAATATCATGGATAAGTCCGGCATATCGGCAAAGCTTATCCGCCTTGCCGAAACCTGCGTCGGTCATTTCCGCGGCGGCGTTGCAATGGTGTGCGTTATTGTTGCGTGCTTCTTCGCCGCTATCTCCGGTTCGGGTCCGGCAACGGTTGCCGCCCTCGGTCTTATACTCATTCCCGCACTTATAAAAACCGGCTATAAGCCCGCATTTTCGGCAGCACTTATGGCGGCTGCGGGTGCAATAGGCGTTATCATTCCGCCGTCTATAACCTTCGTCGTATACGGCTCTATTTCCGATACATCCATCGGCGATCTGTTTATTTCCGGCGTTGTTCCCGGCCTCCTTATGGGTCTGACGCTCATCCTTGTAACGCTCATTCTCGGACGTAAAAGCGATCTTATCAAAATGCCGAAAGCAACATGGAAAGAGCGCTGGACAGCGTTCAAGGATGCATTCTGGGGTCTGCTGATGCCGGTCATCATCCTCGGCGGTATCTACGGCGGTTACTTCACTCCGACCGAAGCCGCGGCTGTTTCCGCTGTTTACGGCCTGTTTGTCGGCGTTGTTATCTATCGCACGATCAAGTGGAAAAACTTTGTCAAAATACTCATTGATACTGCGGTCACCACATCTACCGTTATGTTCATCACCGCGGCAGCAACGCTGTTTGCTTACGTCCTGACCCGTGCAAGGCTCGATGTTGCGATCTCCAATCTGCTCATAGATATTGCAGGCGGCAACACGATTATATTCCTGCTTATCGTAAACGTTGTTCTGCTCATTGCAGGCTGCTTCCTCGATTCGACTTCGGCGCTGTATATATTCACGCCGCTGTTCATCCCTGTCGCTCAGCAGCTCGGAATCGACCTTGTACATTTCGGAACTATTATGATAGTCAACCTTGCTATCGGCCTGTACACGCCTCCTGTCGGCGTAAACCTCTATGTTGCCTGCGGCATCGGCGGAGTGGACCTGAAGGAAATATCGAAGGCTGCCATTCCTCTGATAATTGCATCGCTTGTAGTCCTGCTGCTTGTAACGTATATACCCCAGCTGTCCCTGTTTATGCTTGGCGGCTGATTTGAACTAAGGAGAATATCAATGAAAGTTTTAATGATCGGAGCCGGGGACATTGCTAAGTCCCATGCCAGAGCCGTTGAGAAGCTTGGCGGCGAGATTGTGGGCGCTTTCGACGTAAGCGAGAATGCGCTCAAGTCCTTCAAAAAAGAGTTTTATTGTGATGTGATAAGCTACGAGCAGATCCCGGAGTATGTCGAAAAGGCAGACTATGCAGTCATTTCGACGCCCCCGACGAAGCGCCTTGACTATGTTGAGATGGTTCTGTCAAAGCATGTTCCGCTGTATCTTGAAAAGCCAATTGCCACGACTCTGGAAGATGCAGAGAAGATAGTTGCCATGGCAAAGCAGTATGACGCGAAGATAATCGTCGGCTTTGCCCACCGCTTCCGTCCTGCGTTTGTCAAAATGTACGATATGGTCAAGTCCGGCATGTTTGGCGACCCCGTCAACGTTTTCAGCTACCGTGTCGGCGCAGGCTTCGGCTACGGCAAGAACAATGCCATGTATGGCAACTCCTGGCGCACCGACCCCAAGCTCGCATGCGGCATGACTATCGAGTCTGTATCGCATGAGTTTAACCTCCTGACATCGCTGGCAGGCGAGTTTGATACCATCGCCTGCAACGTCAAGGGAACCATAAGCAACGTTCCGCAGTTCGACACGAACTCGACCATGGTCATTAGATGCAAAAACGGCGCAGTCGCCTCGATAATGACAAGCTGGAGCTCCGGTGCCGGCGCAAACCTCAAGGGCTATATCGGAACAAACGGCAGTATTCTGCTGCGCGGCCGCAACATGTTCGAGTTTGACTCTCTTACATATAAAACAGTGGATATGGATCATGAGGAGAGCATCACATTTAATGATTCCTATGATCTCAACAAGGACGAGGTCATCTATCATGTCCACGTTTACTTCCAGGACTGCCTGAAGAACAACAAGCCTGTTGAGATCGGCGGCCTGTCTGAGGGCATGAAGGTGCTCAAGCTCTCTAACGCAGCTCTCGAATCCGCTAAGGAGCAGAAAACCATAGCTCTCGGTGATTACTACACCCTTTAAGCAAGGAGGATACAAATGAACGAAAAAGTCAGTATGCTCAAAGAAAAAGCAAAAGAACTCAGAAAAACGGCGCTGACGATGATTTTCGAGGCACAGTCAGGCCACCCCGGCGGTTCGCTGTCGTCAGCCGACATCGTGACGGCTCTGTATTTTTCCGAAATGCACGTTGATCCGAAAAATCCGCAGTGGCCTGACAGAGACAGATTTGTTCTTTCAAAGGGCCATGTCTGCCCGATCCAGTACGCGGCGCTCGGCAGCCTCGGATTTTTCCCGGAGGAAGTGCTGCACACCCTGCGTCAGGAAGGCTCTATGCTTCAGGGTCACCCCAGCATGCTCAAGTGCCCCGGCATAGATATCTCCACCGGCTCTCTCGGCCAGGGAGCTTCCTGCGCCGTCGGTATGGCACTTGCAGGCAAGCGCGACCATAAGGACTATCGCGTGTTCACGCTCCTCGGCGACGGTGAGATGGACGAGGGCATAGTCTGGGAAGCAATGATGAGCGCAAACCGTTATCGGCTTGACAATTTCGTCATGATAGTAGATAATAATGGTCTCCAGCTCGATGGTCCCTGCGATCAGATCATGCCGCATATCGACCTGAGCGCAAAGGCGGCAGCCTTTGGCTTTGAGGTCTATGATATCGACGGACACGACATGCAGCAGATACTTGACGCTTTCGATAAAATACGCGCAGCCAAAAACGGCAAGCCCAAATTCATCAATGCAAAAACCGTTAAGGGCAAGGGCGTTGATTTCATGGAAAATCAGGTTTCGTGGCACGGCACGGCTCCCAATGCCGAGCAGTATGCCGACGCAATAGCGCAGATAGACAGGAGCTGAGATCATGGAAAAAGGTAAAATGATAGCTACTCGCGACGGCTTCGGCGACGAGATCGTTGAAGTCGGCAAGGAAAATAAGGATATCTATGTGGTTGACGTTGATATCGGCAAATCCTGCAAGACCGCAAAGTTTATGAAGGCTCTGCCGGAGCAGTACGTCAATGTCGGCATTGCCGAGCAAAACGGCGCCGCGCTCTCGGCCGGACTTGCCACCACCGGCAAGATCCCGTTTGTTGTGACCTATGCGGTGTTCGGCTCACTGAGAATGTGCGAAATGATCCGACAAGAGATGTGCTACACCAATCTCAATGTCAAGATTGCATGCTCTCACGGCGGCGTTACCCCGGCAAATGACGGCGCAAGCCATCAGGCGATAGAGGATCTGGGCGTTCTGCGCACCATTCCGAACATCACCGTTATTCAGCCGGCAGACTACGTTTCGGCAAGAAAGCTCGTCCGTGCCGCAGCCGAGACCTACGGCCCGATGTATCTGCGCTTCACGCGCGACGCCGTTCCCGTCATTTATGACGAGGATCAGGAGTTTACCATCGGTAAGGCTGTCCGGCTGCGCGACGGTAAGGACGTTGCGATAATCGCGATTGGCGATACGGTGCGCCTTGCGCTGGACGCCGCACGCGAGCTTGAGAGCAAGGGCATAAGCGCAAGAGTGCTCGATATGCACACGCTCAAACCGCTGGATAACGAAGCTGTCGATGCCTGCATTAACGATATCGGCAAGATAATCACCGTTGAAGATCACAACATCATAAACGGTCTTGGCAGCGCGGTGTGCGAGCGCACAGCCGAGGCAGGGAAGGGCAAGGTCGTGCGCATCGGCATACAGGACTGCTTCGGCCAGTCCGCGCCGTATGAGCGCCTGCTTGCCGTCAACGGCATTACGGTTGAGAATATCGTTGAAAAAGCAATGAAAGGATTTTGATTATGCCACTGGTAACAACCAAGGAAATGTTCAGCAAGGCCTACGCAGGCGGATACGCCGTAGGCGCATTCAATGTCAATAACATGGAGATCGTGCAGGGCATCACAGAGGCCGCCGCAGAGCACAAAGCTCCGGTCATCCTCCAGGTGTCCAAGGGCGCGCGCGCATACGCAAACCATAC
>DKRV01000025.1:0-13552 GCA_002472405.1 Clostridiales bacterium UBA7273
TGCCCGGCTCGTATTGCTATGAGACCGTCAAATGGGCGGTGGCAAACGGTATAACGAAAGGCACGGACGCAACGCACTTCTCACCGAACGCGACCTGCACACGCGGCCAGGTCGTAACATTCCTGTACAGAGCAGAATAAGCGTACAAATACAAACGCACCGCACGAATTTCGTGCGGTGCGTTTTCTTATCAAATTTCAATGTTTATCAGCTGTGCATGAGACCGGCGGTTTTTGCCTTGCTGTCATTAAAGCGCTTCAGGAATGGCTTGAAGGCCGTGTGTAGCAGGATGCCTGCCGGGATCGCGATAGCCGCCATAAGCAGCAGAACGAGGATACATTTGAAATAGGTGCCGTTGTAGCTGCCTGCAATGGTTTCGCGCATTGCGTTCATCGAGTACTTAAACGGCATCACACCGTACAGCACCTGGAAGAACTTCGGCAGCATCTCGACGGGGTAAGTGCCGCCGGAGCCTGCGACCTGAATGACCAGTACGATGATCGAGAACGCCTCGCCGACATTGCCGAATGCGAACACAAAGCCGTAGTTTACAAGCGTTGCGACAAGGCTCGCGAGCGCCGCGGCGAGCCAGAACAGGAAGGGGTTATAGCACTGGATGCCGATGTAGAAGAGGTTGCCGAGCACGGTTATGAGCGCCGTGAGCTGGCCGATTGCAAAGAAAACAAAGTATCGGCCGAAGTAGGCTTCCGTGGTCGTGAGCGTGGGAAATTCCGAACGGCGCTTGATGTGCGGATGCATGAGGCTGACGCTCAGCAGTGCGCTTGCCCAGATGGCCAGAACGGTGTAGAACGGTGCCATGCCGGAACCGAAGTTTTCGAGCGCGTATACCCTGACAACCTCGAGGTTAGCCGGGGAGGAGAGGTATTCAACAAGGCTGCTGACGTCGTTCTGCATGAGGTCGAGGATGTTTGAAACGCTCTCGGACGAGCGCAGCTCGTTTACATTCGCCTGGACGTTCGTGACAAGCTCGAGCATGGTGTTCATGACCTCGCGAGTGCCGTTTATGCTCTGCGTGCAGGAGCCGAGCGCAGAGGTGAACTGCTGCAGCGTGAGCGCCTGACTGTTGACGTCGCCCTGAATCTGCGCGATAAGTGAATCGAGGTTATCCAGCGACGACTGGAGCGTTGTCATGGAGTTTATGAGGTTGCTGTCAATATTGGTCTGCTGAAGAATATCGTCAAAGCGGATGACGCTTTCGTGCAGCTGTTTGTTTACGTCGTAGTACAGATCGTCGAGGATCTCGCCCTCGTATTCGTTTATTCCGCCCTCACCGTAGAGTGCATCCCAATCGATATACGAGCTGCCGGCACCGGCAGGGTCGCCGCCGGTCGCCTCGTCAAGGCGCTCGATGGTGTTGCGCAGCTGCTCGGAGCTGTTTCGGATGGCGTCAGCCGAGTAAATGACATCCTCCTTGCTGGTCGCAAGGCGATCCTGCATGTTGGATATGCTCTTGCGGCTGTTGTTGAGCATGTTGACGACGTCGGGCAGAAGATTGCTGGTCATCGTCGTTACGTTAAGAGCCGACTGCGTGACCGCTGCCATGGAGTCCATGATGGAAACATAGGTGCGCAGGTCGGTTTTTATATCCTCAAGCTGCTCGTCCAGACCGTCCAGCGACAGGGAAGCGTCGCTGCCGATGCCGGAGAACACGGAGGTGAAGTTTGAAAGCTCGTCAACGATGGAGGCAAGGAAGATGCTGTTTACCTCGTTTTTGACGATGCTCTGAGCACGGTCGGTAACACGCGAAGCAACGGCGTTCATCTTCTGGTTATCGTAGTAGATGATCTCGGGAGTTTCAAACTCGCCGTCGGTAAAGCCGAGCAGTGAATCGCTGAAATCGGCAGGGATAACGAGACCGGCGTAGTAATCGCCGCTGTACAGGCCGTCCTGCACCGCCTGCTCGGAATCGACAAACTGCCAGTCGATCTGGTCATTGCTCTTGAGCTTTTCTACAATGATGTTGCCGACATTGAGGTCAAGGCCCACGAACGTGGTGCCCTCGTCCTCGCTTGCAACGGCGATGGTGAGGTTCTTTGTCGAATCGGGGGTGTACGGATCCCAGTTCGAGATGATGTTGAACCATGCATACAGGCACGGGATCAGAGCCAGACCGAAGACGCAGACGATCGCAACAACGCTCTTACTCAGCCGCTTAATATCCGAACGGATGATGGCTAAGACGTTTGAAGTTTTGTCTTTTATTTTGTTCATCGCATTACTCAGCTTTCGTAGAGTGTTATTCGTCCTTGCCGGTCGGTGCTTCTTCATAGTTGTCATACTCGAAGCTTCCGGCTTTATCGTCGTTTTCCGGCGAGCGGCTGCGTATAGACTCGCGTATCGCCTCGGCTCGCGGATCGGAGCCGGCGGCGCTTTCGGCGATCTTCGGCTGTTCGCTGCCGCTTTGTTCGACCCGTGTTATCATTTTTCTTAGCGTATAGTCCTGATACTCAATAACGATGAGGATTGCGGCAATAATGAACATGGAGACTATCCACAAAACGAGGAAGATCGTTTTTGAGCTGTTGGTGAAAAACAGCATCACGAGGAAGATAGTCGGAACGATCAGCAGACTGCGCAGCGCCATTTTCATGCGTCTGACGTTGTTTTCATGCATCTGCCGGAGGCACTCCATCAGCTCGTTATACTTTTTTTCGTACTGAGTATCCATAATGATTGCTCCTGTAGTTTTTACATCATTTCCGTCTTGTCAAGCTGCTCGTTCATGTACTTGTTGATGCCGCCGAGCGAGCGCTTTGCGAATATGCCGATGAGCAGGCCGATAACGAAGAACAGCATAAGCTGCAATATGTAGATCAGATACTGATTCTGATACAGACCGGCTATCGCCTCGCGCATTGCGTTTATCGCGTAGGGGAAGGGGAAGAACAGGTAGACCTGCTGGAAGAAGTTCGGCAGCAGCTCAATGGGGTATGAGCCGCCGGAGCCTGCTATCTGAATGATAAGTATGACGACGATCAGCGCTCTGCCGATGTTGCCGAAGGCAACGGCAAAGGCGTATGCCAGCATCGAGCACGCCATCGAGGTGAATACGCCCGACAGCAGAAGCAGACCGGGATGCACACAGTCAACGCCGAGGATGATGAGGTTGCCGAGCATGGTTATAAGCGTCTGAATTTGGCTGAGCACGAAAAACAGCAGGTAACGTCCGAAGAATCGCTGCTTTTCGGTAGCCTCGGGAACGGGGATGGGCGCGTCGCACTTGAGTATCGCGTTGAGTATGACGCAGCCGACCCAGATAGCGAGCATGGAGTAGAACGGCGTCATTGCAGCTCCGTAGGACTCAACGGGGTATACGGACTTTGATACAATGGAAACGGGGCTTGAGAGGAACGAGCCGATGCTCTCGGGATCGACATTCAGGAAATCGAATACGTTCTGAAGCGTGCCGTTTTCGGGGTTGCCGTCGAGCATTTCGATGAAATCATCGATCCTGCCGCTGTAGGAGGTGATCAGATCCTTGACCTGAATAAGGGCGTTGTTGACAGCGCCGAAGGTGTTGCCGAGCTCTTTGACGATGGGCGTTGTCTTGCCGAGAATGCCGTTGAGGTCAAGCAGCAGCGAGGAGACCTCGCCCAGACTGTCCTGAAGATTGTTGAGCATCGTGTCGAGCATGGGGTAAACGTTCTCGGTGAGGGTAACGCGGACGGTGCCGAGAGCGTCGCTTATAAGCTGCAGATCGCGAATAAGGTCTATGTCGCGGTTGCCGCTGAGAATGTCGTCGAGGATAGCGCCGGCGTCCTTTGCGTCGCTCTGTGCGCTGTCAATGGCGCCTGTAACACCGGAGGTGTCGCTTCCGCTTGCGGTTCCGACAGCCTCGGCCGTTGCGCCGAGTGCGGTGATCTCCTGCTCAACGACTTTGGTGTCGCTCTGAGCGGCAAGGAGTGCTTCCTGACGCACCTCGGGATCGGAGGTGCTCTGTGCCTTCGAAAGGTTTGCCTGAATGCTCTGGATACGCTCGCTGGTGTCTTCCTTCATGAAGCCGACGAGAGATTCCATCGACTGCTGAGTCTGCGTCGCATCGTTGAGATCCTCGTAGTCATAGCCGGTGACGGCCTTGTAAACTGCCGGAACGGCGACGGTCTCGTAGTCGGTTTTCACGGCTTCAATGGCGCTCTTGTTGTGCGCTGCGAGAACTCTTGTCTGCTGTGCGTCGGTAAGGCCGCCGTTGAGGCCGAGCTTGTCGCGCAGCTGAGTGATCTTGTCGGTGAGCTTGTTGAGCGCTGTGAGTGCGTCCTCAACCTCGGTGTTTGTAAGTCCCGAGTGGGTGAGGTAGTCGATAAGCTCCTTGTACTGAGCTTCAAGCTCCGCGAGGGCCGCCTTTGCGGCTTCCGCGTCCTCGGTGCCGCCGTTATAGAGCCTGTCGAGCTTGTATATTGCCTCGTTGACAGAGTCCTGCAGCTCGGTGAGCATGCGGTTGACCTCGTCGTTTATAAGCGCAAGATCTTTTTTGGTGTCTTCTATATATACTATCTGCTTTGAAATGTTTACTCTCTCGTTGCCGATGAGGTAAATTGAATAGTTCAGAGTGTTATTCGTGCGCTGGAGAGTGTCGATAAGCGAGTTGTTCGCGGAAATAAACTGATCGATGGTGCCGCTGTAGCTAACGAGATTGTCGTTTATCTTCTTGAGCGTGTTCTTGAGCATCTCGGCAGAGGAGTTGCCCTGCACGTCGGAGGAGAAGGAGTTGAGTTTGTCAAACAGCGTTTCGACAACCGTGGAAATGTACTTTTCGTTTACGATCTTCTTGACCTTGTCGCCGGCGGCCTCAACGACCTTGACGGCGACGGCGTTGGTCTTTTCGTTCTGATAGAACTTGATCGTGGGGTTGTACATATCCGTGGTCAGGAAGTTGTACATATTATATGTAAAGTCAGGCTCGATGATAATTGCTGCGTAATACTTGCCTGCATAGAGATCTTTGACCGCCTTATCGGCGTCGTCGAGGAACACAAAGCCGAAGTTTTCGTCATCCTTGATCTCGTCAATAAGAGCTTTGCCCATGTTTACGATGTTGCCGTCGGAATCCATATAGTCCTTGTCGTTTGAAACAACGGCTATGGAAACATCCTTGGTTTTCCCATACGGGTCCCAGAACGCATAGATGTTGAACCATGCGTACAGAGCCGGCAGTATGAGGATCGCAAGGATGATGAGAAAGGCAAAAAAGTTCTTATAAAGCGCCCTCAGATCATGTTTGAAAATCCTGAAAATATTACGCATATCGGACAATACTCCTGTCAAACTTAAGAGTAGTATAATACGATGATGAGCCGAAAACGGCTGCAAATTGTCGATTACAAAACGGTAACGATTTAGATACAAGGATATTGTACAAGTAATTAAAATAATTGTCAAGTAGACATAACCACATAAATACATAAAATTTTTGCATGATTGTGGTCAGCAAAAATCGCGACACAACATCTTGTATGTACAAAGATTTTAGCAGTAATTACATGCTCCGAGCGAGAATATAACGGCGCATTGCGGCAATGATAAGTAACGGGTCAAGAAACCGTACCCAATACAGAAAAGGAGATGTAAAAACTATGTCTAACAATTCCAGCAATCATCTTGTTGTCCCTGCTGCACGCGAGGCAATGGAGAAGTTCAAAATGGAAGCTGCAAACGAGGTTGGCGTTAATCTCAAGAACGGATATAACGGTGACATCACCGCTCGCCAGGCCGGCTCCGTCGGCGGCCAGATGGTCAAGAAGATGAATACCGTACGACGTGCGAACTTTACCCGCAAAGACAGGACTGCTGTGGGGCATGAGATAGAGGTACGGTACATAGCGGCCATCACCGTTTAGGAGGGATATGAGATGAAAAAGCTGATTTCTTGTGAGTTCAATATGGATACGGCCTGCGTGGAATTGAAATTCACCGATGGCAGCATGATCGCCATCGATACGATTGCTGTGGAGAACGAGGTCGTAGACAATATGTACCAGCGATCAGAGCTGGACTGGCTGATCTACAACAAGCCGCTGGAGTATGCACAACTTGTACTCGGCGGCGACTTGGAACAGTATGTTCAAGGAACGCCGGAACATCGGTTGATGGATTAAGAATAGACATGGCAAAGCCCACCTATCACTTGTGAAGTGACCGGTGGGCTTTTTTCATGCATTATCGATTGTAAAAAATGGGGCCAGCTTCTGGCGGTATGTTGTATGGGACGGCACCTCTCGAACACCGAAGCCCATGACATTGCCAGCTGCGTTGTGGCGGATTTTCCCAGCAATATAGTCCTTGTACAAATCCGTCGCAAAAGCGTAGTTGTCAGGAGCAATAAAGGATCTGCGCAAGTAACCATACATCGCACCTGCGACATAGTCTGCAAGCTGAATTCCCGCACTCTGGTTGCTGCACTCGGTTAAAATGCTGTGGTAGACATTTCCGTAATTACGAATGAAGTCACCATTAACGGTAAACTCATGGCACACGGATTTGATTTGCTTCATGGTTTCGGTATTCAGCTCGTCCATAATAAATACCGCAAAGCCGTTCTGTGTGCGAAGATCCATCCTGCAGGACCGGAAAGAGAAGTATGCACCGCAGACTCCGGAGGACGAGCTACATCCTCATTTTGTGGAAGCCTGCCATATGCTCGAATGCACGCAGTATATGCTGGATCTGCTGACCATTGGCTCGCATGAAGAACGCACAAAACTGGTCAACGACATGATGAAAGACAACAAAATCACGCTCCTGCAGGATCACCTGCGAGAGATCAAGGAGGAATCGAATGAACAATCATGAATACACCGGCGAAAGGCCCTTTTGGTACGACGGTAAAATGGTAAATGAGGTCGGGTTCTGCGAGGACTTTCTGCAGAAGCACCCTATGGTGCGGGTGGGCGACAGTTTCTTTACCAGGGAGGGACGCATCAACGATGAAGAAAGCGTCCGTAAAGCTATCTACGAGATGCTCCGCCCTTATCTCAGCTGTGGCCTTGCCAAACGTGCATCAGGACTTCTTGAAATGCTGAAGCTGGAGGCCTATGCCCCTAATCTTCCGGTACACGAGGATCGGCTCCATGTCTCCAACGGCACGTTGTTCCTCAATGGAGTGTTTACAGAGGAGAAAGAATTCTGCCGCAACCGCCTGCCGGTCAAATACGAACCCAATGCGCCGCAGCCTGTGAAATGGCTGCATTTTTTGTCGGAGCTTCTGGAGGATGAGGACATTCTGACCCTGCAGGAGTATCTCGGCTACTGCCTCATCCCCACCAACCGCGGGCAGACCATGATGCTGCTCAAAGGCAACGGCGGCGAGGGCAAGAGCCGCATCGGTGTGGTGATGCAGAAGATGCTGGGCGATAATCTGAAAAATGGCAGTATCGCCAAAGTAGAGCGCAGTCCCTTTGCCAGAGCCGATCTGGAGCATCAGCTGGTCATGGTAGACGATGACATGAAGATGGAGGCGCTGAAATCCACCCACTATCTCAAATCGCTGATCACTGCCGAGATACCCATGGACTTGGAGCGAAAGGGCGAGCAGAGCTATCAAGGGCAGATGTATGTCCGGTTTTTGGCCTTTTCCAATGGCGATCTGGAATCCTTATACGACCATTCGGACGGCTTTTACCGGAGGCAGCTGATTCTGTCGGTGAAAAAGAAGCCCCTTGACCGTGAGGACGATCCTTTTCTTGCGGACAAGCTCTGTGCCGAAATCGAGGGGATTTTCCTCTGGTGTCTGGATGGTCTGCGGAGGCTGATTGGAAACAACTACCGGTTCACCGAAAGCGACCGAACCAGGGACAACCGTGTGGAGGCTAAGCGAGAGGCGGACAATGTACTGCTGTTCATGCACTCGGAAGGCTATATCCGACTGAAAGCTGACAGCACTATTACTTCGGCGGATCTGTACGCCATCTATACCATGTGGTGCAATGACAACACCTACAAGCCGCTGGCGGCACGGACGGTGAGCATGACGCTCAAAAAGCACGCCGACGAATTCGGCCTGGAGCACGACAACCACATCATGAGCCGTCTTGGCAAGCGGGTCAACGGCTTCTGGGGTATCGAAGCTCTGGTGACACCGCCGATTTTATGAGATCAAACACGAAAAGCCCTATCCCATCCATCCCAAGCATCCCTTATGGGATAGATGGGTGGATGGGATGGATATTTTCAAATTTAATGACTAAAGGAGGAATTTAATGAAGAAACCGTATTACAAGGAACTGCCGCTGTTTCATATCTATGACAGCAATCTGACCGGAAGCCAGAAACTGCTGATGACGCTGCTTCTGATCGATGACACTTACGACATGTATACCCTCGGCTGCCTTGCAAAGCGACCCACAGAAGATGTGGTTTTTGATCTGCAGGAGCTGAAAAGCGGGGGTATTTTCAAGATAGATGAAAACAGGAAAGAATTATTCTGCAGGACGAAAAGATTTCGCGGAACCGCGCTTCTCGAAAACGAGCACCGGCATTCCTAAAGAGTGTGCATCTGCACGGTTTTGAGAAGTGTCACACGGTTCCGTAAAGTCCGATATGCCTACCTGCGGACAGGACATCACGCCGCCAAATCTGAGCAGATACAGACACAAAAGCATATTTCACCACACAGCAAAGTCGGTTTGCCTGAGAGCGCATCGGCTTTGCTGTTTTCATTTCCAAAATCAGGAGGAACGATATGAACATCAGAAATGAGATAAAGGCACAGATCGTCCGCGCCGGTTTTACCATGCAGGAACTGGTGGACAGGCTGTCCGATGAATACGATTGGAGCGACAGCGTTTCCAATCTTTCCGCCAAGCTGCAGCGGGAAAGCATCCGATACAAAGAAGTCGTAGAACTTGCCGATGTACTGGGTTACGACATCGTATGGCAGAAACGGAGGGATAACCGATGAAAGCACAATACGCTATTCTTCGCTTTGCCAAATACAAAGGCCCGGAAATCGGGCATATCGAAGCCCATAATGAACGGGAAAAGGAGAAATACGCCAGCAACCCGGATGTAGACACTGCCCGCAGCCACCTGAATTTCCATCTGGTGATGCCGGAGCGCAAGTACCGCGCAGAAGCCGAAAAGCAGATTGCTGCGGCAGGCTGCCGCACACGCTCCGACAGTGTGCGGGTGGTGGAGGCTCTCGTGACAGCCAGCCCGGAGTTTTTCAATGGTAAGAAACGCAGCGAGGTCAGAGCCTATTTCACCGAAGCCCTGGAATTTATCAAGCAAAACCAGAATCCCGATACGATCATATCCGCCGTGGTGCATATGGACGAGAAGACGCCCCATATGCACCTTTGTTTTGTCCCGCTGACGGAGGACAAGCGGCTCAGTGCCAAAGAGATCGTCGGCAACAAGAAAAAGCTGACCTGGTGGCAGGATGAATTCTGGAAGCACATGGTCAAGAAATATCCCGATCTGGAGCGTGGCGAAAGTGCCAGCGAGACCGGTCGCACCCACATCCCTCCAAGGCTGTTCAAGGAAGCCGTGCATCTGAACCGAATGAAGGATCAGATCATGGCGATTCTGAACGACAGCAATCCATTCAACAAAAAGGTCAAAGCCGAAGAACTGGAGGCGCTGCTGGACAAGTATATCCCCGGTGTGGAGGTCATGCGGACGAAGTTGAAAAAGTACGATAAGACCTATAAGGAGCTGACCGCGGAGAATGCAGAGCTGGAAAAGAAGCTTTCTTCCGCATCCAAGGAGAGTGTGCGGAAGAAGCTTGAAATCAGCCAGAAGCTCAATGAGCTGGACGAGCTTCGCCGCACGGTGGACGCCATCCCCGATGAGGTCATCCGTGCTTACACCGCACAGAAATACGTGCACCATGGTCGAATGAATCAGGAAATCTGAGGCAATAATAGCTTTGAAACGGAGGAATTCTATGGCAGAAACAAAGGAAATGAAAGCAGGAATGACCGAACAGAAGAAGCAAGCTGTCATTGAACAGCTCTGGCTGACTTATTACAATGATACGCTTTTTGCAAAAGGGATGATTACGGAAGAGCAGCGCAACAAAATGCGTGTGATGATCAAAAGCCGTACTGCGGCAAAAACGCGATAAGATATACCGGGCGGCAATCGTAGGATGCGGTTGCCGCCCTGACTTTTTTTGACAACCTTTCAGATCAGCTTGAAATATTCGCTTTCTTCTGATATATTATTTTAGATAATGATTTTACGAACTTTTGAAAGGAGCGATTATGGATATACACTCTGTCAGGCAACAGCTGCGGATGAAAAGCATTTACGATATTCCGCTTCGGGTGACCTATTACGCCCGCGTTTCTTCGGAATCAGACGAGCAGCTGAACTCTCTTGGCAATCAGATTCGCTACTATGAGGACTTTATCCGGAAGAACGCAGCGTGGACATTTGTGCCGGGATATATCGACGAAGGGCTGTCCGGTATCTCCACCAAGCGCCGTGAGAACTTCAACCGCATGGTGGACGATGCCGAGGCCGGTAAGTTTGATCTTGTCATCACAAAGGAAATCTCCCGTTTTGCCCGTAATACGCTGGACTCCATCCAGTATACCAGACAGCTGCTGAATGCGGGAGTCGGCGTCTTTTTCCAGAACGACAACATCAACACCTTTGACGAGGACTCTGAACTTCGCCTGTCCATCATGTCCTCCATCGCGCAGGACGAGCTGCGAAAGCTGTCCTCCCGTGTGAAATTTGGGCATCAGCAGGCGATCAAACAGAACGTGGTGCTAGGTAACAGCCGCATCTTCGGTTACGTCAAGGACGATGGCCGCCTGGTCATCGACGAGGAGCAGGCCGTGATGGTGCGGGCACTGTTTGAGCTGTATGCCACCGACGAATACTCCATGAAGCAGCTGGAAACCCTGTTCTGGGAAAAGGGATACCGTAACCACAACGGCAAGAAAATTGCCCACTCCACCATGTCGGGCATGATCTCCAACCCCAAGTACAAAGGCTACTACGTGGGAAACAAGGTCAAAGTGGTGGATATGTTCACCAAAAAGCAAAAATTCCTCCCGCCGGAGGAATGGGTCATGTTCAAGGATGAAACCGGCGAGATCGTACCGGCGATCGTGTCCGAGGAGCTGTGGGAACAGGCCAATGCCGTACTGCGCCGAAGGAGCGAGGACGTGAAGAACCGCCAGGGCATCTGCAACCACGCCAACCTTCTGACTGGCAAGCTGTTCTGCACCCATTGCGGCACGCCCTACTACCGCCGTGACTCCGTGGACAGGCAGGGCAATAAAAACTCCAAATGGGTCTGCTCTGGCAAGATCAACAACGGCAAGGACAGCTGCAATTCCATTCCCATCTACGAAAGAGAGCTGATTCCGCTGCTTTTTGAGGTGTTCCGGGACACCCAGGATGCCTCTGCCGCCATGCTGGAAGAATACGAGCGGATGTATCGTGTGATGACCAGCGACGGCAATATCGAAAAGAAAATCGAAGCGGCGCAGGCCTCCATCGAGCTGACTCTAAAAAAGAAAAGCAAGCTTCTGGAATTGGTGGCTCTGGACAGCATCACCCCAGATGATTTCAAGTCCATGACGGCACAGTGCAACACCGATATCAAAGCCGCCGAGCAGGAGCTTGCCGAACTGCGGGAGCAGCAGGAGTCCAGCGAGGAGTTCCGCAGCAATATGGAGCGCATCCGTAAAGTCCTGCAGGACGCCGAGCATGACTGCCAGAGTGGAGAGATCACCAAGGAGTTTATCGATACCTTCATTGACAAGATCTTCGCCACGCCGGAGGGGGGCGGCACCATGCGGCTGGACATCAAGATTTTCACCGGCGAAAGCTGTGAAAAGTATCTGCAAAAGCTGAAAAGAAGGGCAGATTCCGAAGGTCGTACGGGTCACACGTTCAAGAAGATGATCCAGGCATACGAAAACGGCCTGAAGTAATCCAAAGAGAGCGAAAGAAAAAGCGATGCCTGCAAAATGCAGGCATCGTTTTCTACATTATTTAATGTAGCATCAGTCGCGGTATTCAAACTCGAGGTTATAGATGCTCACGGTGTCGCCGTCCTGAATGCCCATATCCTCCATGCGCTGATAAACGCCGTTATCGCGCAGGACGCGGTCGAAGTACATCATGCTCTCGTTGTCCGAGAAGTTGACCGATGACATAAGGCGCTGGAGCCAGCCGCCCTCGACAACCCACACGTCGTCATACTTTTCAATCGTCAGATCCTCGGATGTGTCGATCACGGGCTCGGGCGGTACATAGTCGGCCTCGAAGCGGATGACCGGCGGAAGCTCGCTGAGCATCTCAGAGGCCATATTCACAAGCTCGTGCGTTCCGCTGTGCGTTGCGGCGCTCATCTCGAAAAACTCATAGCCGAGAGCCTCGACATGCGCTTTAAGTCGCTCTATATTCTCACGATCGTCGCCGCAGAGGTCGCACTTGTTTGCAGCCACTATCTGCTTGCGCTCGGAAAGCTCGGCGGAGTATTCCTTAAGCTCCGCATTTATGGCGTCGAAATCCGCAACGGGATCGCGCCCCTCGGAGCCGGAAACATCAACAAGATGTATCAGCAGACGGCAGCGGTCGATATGGCGCAGAAAATCGTGGCCGAGACCGGCACCTTCGGAAGCGCCCTCGATTATGCCGGGGATATCGGCCATTACAAACGAGCGCCCCTCGTCAACATAGACAACGCCGAGGTTCGGGAACAGTGTTGTAAAGTGGTAGTTTGCGATCTTCGGGTGCGCCTTGCTGACGACCGAGAGCAGGGTGGATTTGCCGACGTTCGGGAAGCCGACGAGACCAACATCGGCCAAAAGCTTCAGCTCAAGCGTTATATCGTGACCCTCGCCCGGCAGGCCGGGCTTTGCAAAACGGGGGACTTGCCTTGTAGGTGTGGCAAAATGCTTGTTGCCCCAGCCGCCCTTGCCGCCGCGCGCCGCGACAAAATCTTTACCGTCTGACATGTCGTGCATTATGCCGCCGGTCTCGGTATCGCGCACGAGGGTGCCGCGCGGAACGCGGATATACAGACTGTCGCCGTCCTTACCCGAACAGCGCTTGCCCTGACCGTCCGCGCCGTTTCCGGCGACGTACTTACGCTTGTATCTGAAGTCCATCAGTGTGGACATGTTATCGTCAACAACGAAAACGATATCGCCGCCGCGACCGCCGTCGCCGCCGTCGGGGCCGCCTGCCGCAACGTACTTTTCGCGATGGAATGCGACCGCACCGTTGCCGCCGTTGCCGGCCTTTATCGTGATCCGTGCTTTATCAACAAAAGAGGTAGCCATATTTCACCTCGCAAAATTCAAAAATAATATTCATCTAATGCGGCTTCTTCAAACCAATATGGCTGCCCGAAGCGATATGGCATTAAATGAAATGCCGGACGATTTTCGTCCGGCATCGTCATGTTAATTTACTGAGCGATCTCTTCGTAAACAGAAACCTGCTTGCGATCCTTATCCTTGCGCTCGAACTTTACCTTGCCGTCTACGAGAGCGAACAGGGTGTCGTCCTTACCCTTACCAACGTTGGTGCCGGGATGGATCTTAGTTCCGCGCTGTCTGACGAGGAT
>DKRV01000025.1:13620-33537 GCA_002472405.1 Clostridiales bacterium UBA7273
CCATACCTTTTTTATGTGCCATTAAGGTTACACCTCCATTATCAGTAGTAGCGGGGAAAATTATGCGTTGATGGTTTCGATCTGAACCTTGGTGTAGGGCTGTCTGTGACCCTGCGTTCTGCGATAACCCTTTTTGGGTTTCATCTTATAAACGCGAACCTTCTTGCCCTTGCCGTTCTTTACGACATTTGCGGAAACGGTAGCGCCGTCGATAACAGGAGCGCCGAAAACGGTGTTTTCGCCGTCGATAACTGCGAGGACCTTGTCAAACTTAACGGTCTCGCCGGCTTCAACGTCAAGCTTCTCGATGAAGATAACGTCGCCCTCTGCCACGCGGTACTGCTTGCCGCCGGTCATGATGATAGCATGCTTCATAAACTAACAATCCTTTCTTCAGGTCTCGCTCTCATGGGTGCCGGACACATCCGGACTTCCGACCCATTCAATGCGGCTCGAATAGCATATCACGACAGTCTTGAATTGTCAATGTTTTTCTGAGTTTTTTGGCATATGTTTAACGAGAATATTGCAAAACCCGGACGAACATGAGATAATATAATAATAGCAGAGATTATAGAAATGAGGATACCCGAGTGCTGAAAAAACTGCTTTCACGAACCGCGATAACGGCGGTGATAATTTTTGTGCAGATAGTGTGGATCGTTGCGCTGCTGCTGCGGCTGGGTGATGCGCTGCCGGTGCTCAACTACGTTCTGCGTCTGCTGAGCGTCATTGCGATACTGCACGTTATAAAAAACGACATGGACCCGTCATACAAGGTCAGCTGGGTGCTGTTTATCGGACTTCTGCCGCTGTTCGGCGGACTTATGTACGTTCTGTTCGGAAATAAGCGCCCGACAAGGTTTATCCGCGAAAAGCTCAATGTTCAGCTTGAGGAGACCGCGCGGTACTACACCATGCGCCCCTCGGTTGCTGAGGAGATCGACGATGACAGTGCAAGGGGACTTTTTAAATATCTTGAGTCCTACAGCGGCTACAGAGCATGCCGAGATACAAAAACGGAATATTTACCCGTCGGCGAGGATATGTATGCAAAGCTCATTCCGGAGCTTGAAAAGGCGGAAAAATTCATTTTCCTTGAGTATTTCATAATAAATTCCGGGCAGATGTGGGATTCGGTGCTCGAGGTACTGCGGCGCAAGGTGGCGCAGGGCGTGGATGTTCGCGTTATATACGACGACGTCGGCTGCGCCGATTACCTGCCGGCAAACTATTATCAGACCCTGCGCAGCTACGGCATAAAGGCGATGGTGTTCAATAAATTCGTGCCTGTAGTCAGTGTCGTTATGAATAACCGCGACCACCGAAAGATAACGGTGATCGACGGCAAGGTCGGCTTCATCGGCGGCATCAATATAAGCGATGAGTACATCAACAGAAAGGAACGCTTCGGCCACTGGAAGGACACCGGCCTCATGTTCAAAGGTCCGGGCGTTGAAAATCTCACGCTCATGTTTCTTGAAATGTGGAATGCGTTCGAGGAAAAAGAGGGAACCTACTACGACTATGTTCCCGAAAAATACGAGGAGACCGGCAGCGAGCGCGACGGATACATCCTCAGCTTTTCCGACAGTCCGCTTGACGATGAAAACGCCAGCGAGAGCGTCTATGCCGATATACTCTACAGCGCAAACGATTATGTTTATATCACAACGCCGTATCTTGCTATCGACAGAAGCCTGCAAAACGCTCTGTGCCTTGCGGCAAAGCGCGGCGTTGATGTCCGCCTTATTACTCCGGGAATACCGGATAAGAAAATGGTATACCGTCTGACTCGGTCTTACTACGCTCCGCTTATCTGCGCCGGAGTGAAAATTTACGAATACACACCGGGCTTTGTTCACGCAAAAAGCTATGTTGCCGATGATAAGCTCGGCGTTGTCGGCACGATAAATATGGACTACCGCAGCTTATATCTGCACTTTGAGTGCGGAACGCTCATGTATGACAGTCCGGCGGTCATTGACCTGCGAAACGACGATCTTGCAACAATGGAAAAATGCCGCAGGATCGAGCTTTCCGACTGCCGCACGAGCTTCTTCGGCGAGCTTATCGACCGCATACTGCGCGTCTTGGCTCCGCTGCTGTAATACAATTGACATTATAAGAAAACTGCCGCCTCCGATATCGGAGACGGCAGTTTTTTTCTCTATTAGCCGACTATGTCGCGTGTGTCGCGTGCGATAACGAGCTCTTCGTTGGTGGGGATAACAAAAACCTTGACCTTGGAGTCGGGGGTGGAGATCATGATATCCTCGCCGCGCTTGGAGTTTGCCTCGTCGTCGATGGTGACGCCCAGATAGCCGAAGTACTCGGCGATGGCCTTGCGGGAGCTCTTGGAGTTTTCGCCGACGCCTGCGGTGAATACGATGGCGTCAACGCCGTTCATTGCCGCAACATAGGAGCCTGCGACCTTTGCGACCCAGTAGTGGAACATGTCCAGAGCAAGCTGTGCGCGCTCGTTGCCCTCGGCAGCTGCGTTGTCAAGATCGCGGAAGTCGGAGGAAACGCCGGAAACGCCCAGAACGCCGGACTTCTTATTGAGTATGTTGAGCATCTCGTCAATGCTGATGCCGTACTTGTTCATGATAAACTGGATAACGCCTGCGTCCAGATCGCCGCAGCGTGTGCCCATGGGGAGGCCGACCAGGGGAGTGAAGCCCATGGAGGTGTCAACGCACTTGCCGCCGTCGATAGCTGCGATGGAGCTGCCGTTGCCCATGTGGCAGGAGACGATCTTCAGCTCTTCGATGGGCTTGCCCATCAGCTCTGCGCAGCGGCCGGAAACATAGCGGTGCGAGGTGCCGTGGAAGCCGTAGCGGCGGATGCCGTCGTTTTTGTAGTACTCATAGGGAACTGCGTACATGTAAGCCTTGCCGGGCATGGTCTGGTGGAAAGCGGTGTCGAACACTGCAACCATGGGAACGTCGCCCATAACGTCGCGGCAGGCGTTGATGCCGATGATGTTTGCCGGGTTGTGCAGGGGAGCGAAGGGAGTGCACTCCTTGAGCGCTTCCATAACTGCATCGTCGATGCGCACGGAGGAAGCAAACTTCTCGCCGCCGTGAACGACGCGGTGGCCGACAGCGTCGATCTCCTTCATGGAGGCGACAACGCCGTACTCGGCGCTGGTGAGCTTGTCGATAACAGCGGCAATTGCCTCTGCGTGGGTGGGCATTGCAAGATCCTCATCAAATACGGGTTTGCCGCCTACCAGGGGGCTGTGCTTGAGGTGGCCGTCGATGCCGATGCGCTCGCAAAGGCCCTTAGCCATGACAGACTCGGTCTCCATGTCGATGAGCTGGTACTTCAGGGAAGAACTGCCTGCGTTGATAACAAGAATTTTCATTCCGATATTCCTTTCTTATTGTAAAAATCACAAAAAAATTGTATCATAAGAATATACCTAACTTATTTTAATACATTCTGCACAAAAATCAAGTAATTTTTGAAAGGAACGAATGATTTGAGCGTAATTGGCATAGTAGGAGAGTATAACCCCATGCATTATGGTCATTTGCACCATATTGCGGAGACAAAAAGACTCATGGGTGAGGACTGCCCTGTGGTGTGTGCGATGTCGGGCGATTTTATACAGCGCGGCGAGGCGGCGGTGTACTCAAAATTTGCGCGCGCAGAGGCGGCTGTGATGAGCGGCGTTGACCTTGTGCTCGAGCTTCCCCTGCCTTGGGTGCTGTCCTCGGCCGAGGGCTTTGCGCGCGGCGCGGTCGGACTGCTGGGGGCTACGGGCGTTGTCACGCATCTGAGCTTCGGCAGCGAGTGCGGCGAGATAGAGATACTCGAAACGATAGCCGAAACACTTATCGATCCGCTCATCGGAGCCGATATCCGTGCAGAGCTGCAAAACGATGCAGGCATACCCTTTGCTGCCGCGCGGCAGAGAGCGGTAGCAAAGCGGCTCGGCGAAATGTCGAGCCAGCTTGAAACACCGAATAACATCCTTGCTATCGAGTATATAAAGGCGATATACAATCTCGGTTTGAACATGAAGCCTGTCACAATTCAGCGCTTTGGCTCCGGTCACGACCAGATGTCCGGAGAGGGATACAAGTCAGCTGCCGAGATCCGCCGCATGATGATAAACGGCGGCGATATCGCTTCTGTCCTGCCTGAGAGCGCATACACGGTTTACAGGCGCGAGGAAAAACTCGGCCGCGGCCCTGTCGTACCGGAAAGTCTCGAGAGCGCCGTGATATCGCGCCTTCGCATGCTGCCGGACGAGGCGTATGAGCGCCTGCCGGATGCCGGCGAGGGTCTGCATAACCGCGTGGCAAAGGCCGCGAGGGAGGAGTGCTCGATCGACGCGATCCTTGCCGCCGGCAAAAGCAAACGCTATGCCCTCAGCCGCATACGCAGAATGGTGATGTGCGCAGCCCTTGGCATAACTGCCGACATGTCGGCCGAAACTCCACCGTATGCGCGCGTGCTGGCTGCGTCAGCGCGCGGCTGCGAGCTTCTGCGCGATATGCGGCAAACGGCACGCATACCTATTATAATAAAGCCGGCCGATGTCAAAAACTGCGGCGAGGAATGCAGAAAGCTCTTTGAGCTTGGCAGCGCGGCGCACGACCTTTATGTGCTCGGTTATGCCGCGAGAAACGAGCGCCGCGGCGGAGCCGACTGGCGCACAAGTCCGAAAATAGTACAGCTTTGACAGATTTGATAATAAGATAAAAATAACGTCCGAGAGGACGTTATTTTTATCTGCAATCTGATTAAGGCTCTGCGGTCGCAAAGCCGTTTTCGGTTGCGTATTTCCATGCGTATGAATTCTTGCTGCATATGACCGTGACTTTGGGAGAGTTATGCAGCGCATCTGCACCGAAGAAGCCTACCGAATCCGGGATGCTGATGCTCTCAAGGGCCGAGCAGTCGTAAAAAGCGTGCCTGTCCATGTGCAGCGTTCCGTCCGGAATAATGACCGACGTGAGGCTTGTGCAGTAGTTAAAAGCATTTTTGCCGATAATCTTCAAATTCTTCGGGAGATGAAGCTCCTTTAGCGCCGGACAGATGTAAAATGCCTCCGGACCGATGTATGTTACACTGTCAGGTATCGTAACGGAAACAATGCCGCGCATTTTTGCAAAAGCAAGGCGCTGTATCCTTATGACCTTGGCTCCTTCGCACTCGGCCGGTATATTAAGCACTTTATCGCTGCCGGTGTATCCCGTCACCTCTGCAATGCCGTCGCGCCGTATACGGAAGCGATAGCCGTCTTTTTCTGCAATGCGACCATCGTTGTACTGCTGCTCGTTTTGCAGCGTTGTTCCGTAAACGTGGTCGATCGTTTTGGCAAGCGCCGTTTCAAATTGACCGCTTTTGTAGAATACAATGTCGTCGCGTGTCACATTGGTTCTTATCCAGTCGTCGAGCTCATTGCGGGTATGCATCAAAACGGCATTTTCAAAGCCGTTATCAGTGAACGCCGCGTATATCCGATCACTGTCGCCGCCGAATAAAACAATTAAGTCGAGCGGAAGCCCGGCAAGCTTTTCGCCGAGCTCATAATGCATTTGCTTTGAGTCGCTGCCGAGCTTGTCGATGTGACCTGTCACAAAAATGCGGCGTCCGCCTTCGGGGACCTGCATATGTGAGAGCGTCTCCGCCGAGCCGAGAACCGTTTTGGGTTCGGCATTGAAGCAGTCGATAAGCATTTTGTATCCGCCTATGTTCTTGAAATTCTGCCTCATGCCGTCGGGCTGATAAGTGCCGATGAGTTCTATGGACTTTGATATAGGAATCCCCGCGAGACGGGCGACCGCTATTGCCATTGCACCGTTATAGGCGTTGTACTCGCCGTAAAGATTGAGTCTTGCGGAAAAAGTCCCTTCGGAGCAGGTAAATTCAAACTCCGTGCCGGATATAACCGTGCGCACATTATTTATATAGTAGTCAGCGCTTTCGTCCTTCATGGAAACGCGGATGACATTATGTGTAAAGTGAGCGTTTGCGAGCATATCATCGTCGCTGTTTATAACAATGCTCCCGCCGGGGCTCATGTACCTCTCAAGACTGCTTTTGTCTTTGAGTATGTTCTCACGCGTCATGTACTTGTCCAGGTGCGACTGACCGATGTTTGTGAGAACGACAATATCCGGTCTGAGTACGCACGCAGAGCTTTCAACGTATCCGGGCTGAACTCCGCCGACCTCCTGTACCCACCACTCGTGAGCGGGAGTGAGCTTCTGTATGTTGCGCAGTATCGCGCCATGGCTGTTTGCCATGGGGTGATGAGTCAGCGTTCTGAAGCAACTTGCCATAACGGAGCCTATAAGACCGGTTGTCGTTGTTTTGCCGACGCTGCCGGAAATTGCGATACGCTTTGCCTTGCAGCCGTTTTCGCGCCACAGCTCGTATCTTTTGACGCATTCAAGTGCGTTTTCAACGGCGATGACGCGGTCGTCATCCTGAAACAGCGCGGCTTTTTTGCCGGCAGGGCAGAAAACTGCGATTGCACCCTTTTCAAGCGACTGGGAGACTACTCTTCGATGATCGTACCATCCGGCGCTGATGACCACATCTCCCGGAGCTGCATATTCCGGCTGCGTCAGCACGGTACGGCACAAGGCGCTTCCGTCAACGGCGCGGGGGAGCTCGGCACCGATGATTTCGGAAAGCTTTCCGAGCGTTAGACTTTTTTCTTTAGACTTTCCAAAGAAAGATCTCAGGAACATTAATTTACCTCAAGCTTTCGTAAAATTGAAAAAAACAGCATAATGTTACATCAAATAGGAGAGCGAGTTGTTACGAGTATATTAACCCAATATAAAATCTATATTAAATTTGTATTGAAAAAGAGTAAAAAACAGTTGCAATTTACCTTTTCGTAGTTTATAATGCTCAATATCAACATGAAGACAAATGTTCGCGGCGCGCGGACACGGAGAAAGTTGATAGTTGAGAAGAATTTATTAGGAGGAAAACTCAATGAAGAAGTTTTTAGCACTCGTTCTTGCGATGCTCATGGTATTTTCGCTGTGCGCATGCGGCAACGGCGGCGACAGCGGCGGCGATAAGGTCGTCAAGATCGGCGTCTTTGAGCCCATAACCGGTCAGAACGGCGCAGGCGGCAAGCAGGAGGTTCTCGGCATGCAGTATGCAAATGCTCAGAATCCCACCGTTGAGATCGGCGGCGAGACCTATAAGGTCGAGCTCGTCATAGCCGATAACGAGTCTACCACCGATAAGGCTGCATCCGCTGCCTCCCAGCTCGTTGCGCAGGGCGTATCCATCGTTCTCGGTACTTACGGCTCCAACGTTGCGATCGCCGGTTCCAATACCTTTAAAGAGGCCGGTATCCCCGCACTGGGCGTTACCTGTACCAACCCTCAGGTCACCGAGGGCAACAGCCACTACTTCCGTATCTGCTTCCTTGACCCGTTCCAGGGCACCGTTCACGCGAACTTCGCAAAAGAACAGCTCAAGGCCGACACCATCTACTGCTTGGGCGAGCTTGGCAACGACTATGACCAGGGCCTTATTAACTACTGCTCCAAGGCAGCAGAGAAGCTCGGCATTAAGGTCATCACCGAGTCCTTCCCCAAGGATAACTCCGACTTCACATCTTACCTGAACAACGCCAAGAAGGCAGGCGCTCAGGCTATCTTCGCTCCCTGCTCGATCCAGTACGCACAGCTCATCGTTGAGCAGTCTGCCGCACAGGGCATCGATATTCCTCTCCTCGGCTCCGATACATGGGATAACAACACCATCGTCGGCGCGACCAAGGGCAAGGACGTTCAGGTCTATGTCTCCACCTTCTATCAGGAGGGTGCAAACCCCGACTTTGAAAAGGGCATCAAGGAATGGATCAACGGCGACGCAAAGAACCTTGAGAATAACGGCGGCAACGACATGCTCGCAGCAGTTACTGTCATGGGTTACGATGCATACATGGTAGCACTCGAGGCTCTCAAGGCCGCAGGCTCCACAGATCCGGCAGCTGTAATGGCAGCTCTGCCCAATGTTACCTACACCGGTATCTCCGGCTCCATCGCATTCAACGAGATCGGCGACGCTATCCGTGATTCCGCTGTTATCAAGAAGTCCAACAGTGAGACCGGCGAGTGGGAGTTCGTCGCAGTCCAGAAAGCTGAGGCATAATGCCGCAATGCTACAGGCACAGCTTAATACGAAACCTGTAAAATGACACTGTGGTGGGGATGTCGGCGGCATCCCCACCATATGCCGTTTTATTAAGCGGCATTGAATTCCTCGCAAATCAAGGCAGGAGCGCATAAATATGCTCCGTACACAGAAATGCAGAGCATATTTATGCGTTCCGAAAGAGAGATAGGATGGTCCTCAGATGATCGAATTTTTACATGAAAATTTCCGTTATCTGCTATCTGGCATATCCGTGGGCGGTCAGTATGCCCTTATAGCCATCGGCTACACGATGGTTTACGGCATACTCAGACTTATTAACTTTGCTCACGGCGATGTGTTTATGGTAGCGGGTCTTATTATGGTCTATGCAATAGCCGGCGGCCTGCCGATGTGGCTGTCGATAATTCTTGTTATCGTTCTTACTGTCGTGCTTGGCGTCGCGATAGAGCGCGTTGCGTACAAGCCGCTGAGATCCTCGCCGCGTATGTCGGTAATGATCTCCGCTATCGGCGTATCGTATCTTCTACAAAACTGTGCGCTGTACTTCACCGGCGGTCTGCCGCGCTCTTACCCTGCCATTCCGTTTCTGTCCAAGCAGATAACGATCTGGGGTGCAACGACCAAGATGGTAACGCTCATTACGCCGATACTTACGCTTGTGCTTGTTTTGGCGCTCGTATTCCTTATAAACCATACAAAGATAGGCATGGCCATGCGCGCTGTCGCAAAGGATTTTGAAACGAGCCAGCTCATGGGCATAAAAATCAATTCGGTCATATCCTTTACCTTTGTTATCGGCTGTTTTCTCGCGGCCATCGGATCGCTGCTTTATTTCTCGAACTACACGACCGTTGTTCCGACCTCCGGCGCAATGCCCGGCCTGAAGGCCTTCGTTGCGGCTGTTTTCGGCGGCATCGGGTCAATCCCCGGTGCGGTCATCGGCGCGTTTATAATCGGTATTTGCGAAAACATTATAAAAGCGTTCGGCCAGAGCTGGACCGTGTTCTCCGATGCGTTCACGTTTGTACTGCTGATAATAATCCTCCTCGTCAAGCCCACCGGCATCTTCGGCGAGAAGGCTACGGATAAGGTGTGAGGTGAGGGCTATGAACGAAACAATGAATAAAAAGGTCCTCAGAACTCCGGACGAAGTCGCAAAGCGCCAGGGCATGTGGCTGACAATAGTAGCTCTTGCTATTCTGTATGCTGTGCTGTTTGCGCTTGATAACTTTATCAAGCCCTCAAAATTTACGCTGATGCTCCTTCCTGTGCTCAAGAAGGGCGCGATATACTCACTGGTGTGCGTGTCGATGAACCTGCTTAACGGCTTTACGGGACTGTTCTCGCTCGGTCAGGCGGGCTTTATGCTCATCGGCGCATATGCATACTCGATATTCTCCATCCCTGCTGCACGGCATGCCGCCGTTTATCAGTATTTTGACGGCGGTGCGCTTCAGTTTTCGATACCGGAGATGCTCGGCAACGCGATCGGTGTTAACCTCGGCAGCTTCCTCGGCGCGATCATATGCATCATTATAGCAGGCGTTGCGGCCGCGATATTCGCTGCGCTCATCGGCATCCCCGTGCTGCGCCTTAAGAGCGACTATCTCGCCATTGCGACGCTCGGTTTTGCGGAGATCATCCGCGCAATATTCCAGTGGAACGGCCTCGGCACTATAACAAACGGCTCGAACCTCCTGCGCGACTACACGATCTTCAGTGATATGAAGATACAGCTCGGCGCTCAAGTGTTTAAGCTCAACACCGTGTTCCCGTTCCTGATAGCGATGATATGCATTATTATCATCGTCCTGCTTATCAACTCATCCTACGGACGTGCGTTCAAGGCCATTCGTGACGATGAGGTCGCGGCTGAGGCGATGGGCATCAACCTGTTTAAGCACAAGATGCTGTCGTTTGTCATCTCCAGCTTCTTTGCCGGCGTCGGCGGTGCGCTTCTTGCGATGTTCCAGTCGACTGTCCAGGCCTCGGCCTTTATGTCCGCAATGACCTATGAGCTGCTGCTTATAGTCGTTATCGGAGGCATAGGCTCGGTCTCCGGCAGCTGTGTTGCGGCTTTCCTGTATATCGCCTGCTCCGAGTGGTGGCTTCGCTTCCTTGACTCCGGCATGCTGCCCTTCGGCAATATTGAGGTCAGCTTCTTCCGCGACGGCTTCCGCAAGGTCGTGTTCTCCGTTGTTATCATGATAATCGTTCTGTTCTTCTCAAAGGGCATCATGGGCAACAAGGAGCTGTCCTTTGCAGGGCTTATTAAAAAGATAAAGTCTAAAAAGGCAGCAAAGGCCGAAAAGGTCAAAGAGGGAGGTGCCGCATAATGAGTGAAAATGTTCTCCACGTTGAAAATGTCACTATGCAGTTCGGCGGCGTCGTTGCCGTCAACAACCTCTCGCTCGACATCCCCGAGGGCAAAATAGTTGCCCTGATCGGCCCTAACGGCGCCGGCAAGACCACGGCGTTTAACTGCATAACCGGCGTTTACGAGCCGACAAACGGCCTTGTCGAGTTCATGGGCAAGCCCATCGTGCGTAATCATCCGCAGGGCAAGATGAAGAAAAACTACAAGGGTGAAAACGGCGATATGTATCTGGGCAAGGTCGTTGCCAATACGCCGGATAAGATAACCCGTCAGGGCATAGCGCGTACCTTCCAGAACATAAGACTTTGGAAGAGCATGACCGTTTTTGAAAACGTCCTTATCGCAAAGCATATGCACGCAAAGCAGAATGTCTTCTCCGCCACCTTCCGCGGAAACGCGAAGGAGGAGAAACGCATGCGCGAGGAGACGATGGAGCTTCTGCGCGAGCAGGGCCTTGATAAATACAAGGATGAGATAGCAACGAGCCTGCCCTACGGTCTTCAGCGCCGCCTTGAGATAGCGCGCGCACTTGCCGCCGACCCGAAGCTTCTGCTTCTCGACGAGCCTGCCGCAGGCATGAACCCACAGGAGACGCTTGAGCTTGCTCAGTTTATCCGCGAGATACGCGAAAAGCACCACCTGACGGTGTTCCTTATCGAGCATCACATGGAGCTTGTTATGCAGATATCCGACTATATCTATGTCATCGACTTCGGCTCTGAGATAGCTCAGGGCACGCCCAAGGAGGTTCAAAATAATCAGCGAGTAATTGACGCATATTTGGGGGTTGTTGAAGATGAGTGAAACAATACTGAAGATCAATGACCTCAAGGTCAATTACGGCGGCATCGAGGCCGTCAAGGGCATAAGCTTTGATGTTCCGGCAGGGCAGATAGTTACGCTTATCGGCGCAAACGGCGCCGGCAAAAGCTCAACTCTGCGTGCCATAGCCGGTCTTGTAAAGCCCTCCGGCGGCTCTATCGAGTTTGAGGGCGAGAACATTACGGGTCTTGACCCGACCTCGATCGTCACCAAGGGCATAACGCTTGTTCCCGAAGGCCGCAAGATATTCCCAGATCTCACCGTTCTTGAAAACCTGAAGATCGGCGCGTATCTGCGTAAGGACGATCTGACTGATGACCTAAACTGGGTGTACGATCTGTTTCCGAGACTCAAGGAGCGCTCATGGCAGGAGGGCGGTACGCTCTCCGGCGGCGAGCAGCAGATGCTTGCAGTCGGCAGAGCGCTGATGAGCCGTCCCAAGGTCATTATGATGGACGAACCCTCCCTCGGCCTTGCGCCGATCATAGTGCGCGGCATCTTTGACATTATCAAAGAGATCAACAAGCGCGGAGTTACAGTTCTTCTTATCGAGCAGAACGCAAATATGGCGCTGAAAACCGCTCACATCGGCTATGTTCTCGAAACCGGCCGCCTGACCATGTCCGGCTCCGGCGAGGAGCTGCTTGCAAACGAGCAGGTCAAGGCCGCATACCTCGGCACCTGATGTTAAGATGAAAAAAGACCGCTTCGGCGGTCTTTTTTTGCATAATGTGATCTCCGTTAAAGTAGTGTCTTGTTATTGACAAAACTCTTGCGTTAGCGTAAACTAACATAAGTTAGAGCAGCCTAACACGCGCTGCCCGGAGGTTATATATGACGCTTGATAATCTGCCTATTGGCAAACCGGCAATAATTCTTACGGTCGGCGGAGAGGGAGATCTTCGCTGCCACCTGCTTGATATGGGACTTATTCCGCATACCGAGGTCACGGTGCGCAAGGTCGCGCCGCTCGGCGATCCGCTGGAGCTGTATCTTCGCGGCTACACGATGACACTGCGCAAGGAAGACGCAGCGCGCATCGAAGTAAGACCCAAGGAGGAAATATAATATGCTTCTTGCGCTTGTCGGAAACCAGAACTGCGGTAAAACAACGCTTTTCAATCAGCTCACCGGCTCAAACCAGCATGTCGGAAATTTTCCGGGAGTAACGATCGAACATAAGATCGGCCAGATCATCGGCTGGAAGAATTACGACCTTGTCGATCTTCCCGGCATATATTCCATCCGCCCTTATTCCGGCGAGGAGAAGGTATCGCGCGATTTTATAATCGAGCGCAAGCCGGACGCGATAATAAACATCGTTGACGCGACGAATATTGAGCGCAACCTTTACCTAACGCTCCAGCTTATCGAGATGGGCAAGCCCATGGTGCTGGCGCTGAACATGATGGATGAGCTTTTGGGCAACCACGGCAGCGTGGATATTCAAAAGCTGTCCGACCGGCTGGGCATACCCGTTGTGCCGATAGCTGCGGCAAAAAACGACGGCGTTGACGAGCTTATGCGCGTCGTTGCCGAAACGGCGGAAAATGCCGTAAAGCCGCGCAGGATCGACTTCTGCTCGGCAGGCCCCGTGCACCGCTGCATACATACCGTCAGCCACGTTGTCGAGGACCATGCCGATAAGATCGGTGTTCCGTCGCGCTTTGCTGCGACGCGCGTTATCGAAGAGGATGCAGAGATAATCTCGGCGCTCAAACTCAGCGATAACGAGCTGGAGCTGATCGGCCACGCCGTTTTGGAAATGGAAAACGAGGGCGGCCTTGACCGCAACGCAGCGCTTGCGGAGATGCGCTATCGCTTTATTGAAGCCGTGTGCTCGGAATGCGTCATCAAAGCGCAGGAGAGCAAGGAGATGCTGTGCAGCGTTAAAATAGACAAGGTGCTGACGAATAAATACCTTGCGATCCCGACGTTTATCGCCATTATGGGCTTTATCTTCTGGATGACCTTCAGCGTGTTGGGCAAGTGGCTGTCCGACCTGCTCGCGCTGGGCATCGACGAGGTCACGGCGCTGGTCGATAACGCGCTTACGGCTTACGGATTAAACCCCGTTGTCCACAGCCTTGTCATTGACGGCGTGTTCGCCGGCGTCGGCAGCATGCTAAGCTTTTTGCCGATAATCGTTGTACTGTTCTTCTTCCTCGCAATTTTGGAGGACACGGGCTACATGTCGCGCGTTGCGTTTGTCATGGATAAGCTGCTGCGCCGCATCGGCCTGTCGGGCCGCAGCTTTGTTCCGATGCTCATCGGCTTCGGCTGCTCGGTTCCGGCCATCATGGCAACGCGCACGCTCTCGTCCGAGCGTGATCGGAAAATGACCATGCTGCTCATCCCGTTTATGAGCTGCTCTGCGAAGATACCCATTTATGCCGTGTTCACGGCGGCGTTCTTCCCGGATCACAGAGGCCTTGTCATGACCTGCCTGTATGTTTTCGGCATGCTTGTGGGCATAATAGCGGCAAAGGTGCTCAGCAAAACGGCGTTCACAGGCAAGCCCGTGCCGTTTGTCATGGAGCTTCCGAACTACCGCATGCCGTCGCTCAAAAGCGTTCTGCTGCTCATGTGGGAAAAGGCGTGGGACTTCATCCGCCGTGCGTTCACCGTCATTTTTGCGGCGACCATCGTCATATGGTTTTTGCAGCACTTCGACGTGCGCCTCAACGTTGTCGGCGAGGGCAGCACCGACAGTCTGCTTGCCATCATCGGCACATGGATAGCGCCGGTGTTCGCGCCCCTCGGCTTTGGCGACTGGCGCGTCGCAACGGCACTTCTTACAGGCCTCATGGCAAAGGAAGCCGTCATAAGCACGCTCGGCGTTTTGATGAATGTCGGCGCAAACCTCGGCTCGGCTGCGCTGGGGAGCCTTTTCACTCTGCCCTCGGCCGTGAGCTTTCTCGTGTTCTGCCTGCTGTATACGCCCTGTGTGGCGGCTCTGGCGGCGCTCAGGCGCGAGCTTGGCAGCGGAGTGAAAACGGTGCTCGTTATGATCTCGCAGTGCTGTGTGGCATGGCTGGCGGCCTTCTGCGTGTATGCGCTTATCGGGGTGATTTTTTGAAATGGAGCTTGTTATAATCGCCGTTCTTGCCGTGTGGCTCGTGCTTGCCGTGCGCAGCATGAAAAAGGGCAGGGGCTGCTGCGGCGGCAAATGCTCCGGCTGCTCGCAAAGCTGCAAGGACTGCCGCGACTGCAAAAAATGATTTAATATACAAAAAGGTCAGGATTAAGATCCTGACCTTTTTGCTGTGCCTGTTTATTTCTGTGCGTCGATTATGATGTCGAACTTTTCTTTTTCACCGGCGGCATTCGTGCCCTCGCCGGTCATGATGTAAACGGGGAAAAGATAGGTCTTGCCGTTGTGCTCGACCCCGTCGGCGTAGTAGCCAAGCTCACAGTCGTTTAATTTGGCAGCAGTGAGGTTTTCGGAAAAGCTCGCCGAGTAGTTTTCCGAACGCACATCTGAGGATAATTCGTTGCGGCTTTTAACAGCCACGTTTTTTGCCTCGCCTACGGGCGTGACAAGGTAATAGATCGACTGTATCTCGCCATCAAGGCTCAGGTCGATGCTTATTCTGTATATGCCCAGCACGGTTTTTCCGTCAACTCTGGGATATAAATAAACCGTTTTAAAGCTGAGAGCGTAAGTGCCGTTTTCGTCCAGACCGAATTGGTCGGCTACCTGAAAGTTTTCCATGCCGTACGGCCACAATTCATTTTCCTCCATGAAGCTTTTCGCAATCTCTATAGCCTTGTCGTCGGACATCGCTGCACCGGCCTTGGCAGGCGGAATATCATTAAGAGAATAAATCCAGTATCCGTTCTCACTGTCGATATCGACGGTGTATTCTTTGGTTATGTATTGAGTCCCGAGAGAATAGGTGCTTCTTTCGGCAGTCGATAAGTCTATTCCAAGGCAGCGCTCAATTTGCTCAACGGCTGTTGTCTCGTCTGTTTTCAGCTCGTATATCGGAGTGGTCTCACCGGCAGACTCCACTTTGATTTCTATAGGCAGAGACAAAAACGCGTGAGCCTCAGTTCCAGGCTGAGCAATATCCGGATGCACAGCAGTAAGCGTTGACCCGTTTCCACAAGCACATAGCGCGCACAGCATAAGTGCGGCGAGAAGCAGTGCTATAAATTTGTTGCGTTTCATAATTGCCTCCTTAAATTTTATATTATTTTTGCCCCTTTTGGGTCCTTCATATATATAGACATTAATTATCCGAAAAACAGGACAGCTTTTTTGAAAAAATTTTATTCTGATATCATCATAACGTATAATTTAACATTTTTGGTGAACAATCTCCTAATTGAGCCGATTTCTGCGTTCTGCACAAGGCAGAGGCGTGGCTTTCGTAAATAATCTACAACGGCAGAATTCAATTGCACGCTTTTTGTATATTATTGCGCGAAACGGTCAACAATAGCAGCAGTTAAAGGAGGTTTACCTATGCAGAACGAAAAAAGCGGCAAGCTGGATAAGTTTTTCGCCGGCAAGGGCTTCTACATAGTCCTTGCGCTATGTGTGATCGTGATAGGAATATCGGCTTACAGCCTTGTTAAAGGCGCGGACGACACCGGCGTCGGCCTTGATCCGGGCATAAGCGCCGCGCGGCAGACCGAGCGCCCGGAACCGAGCGAAGAGCCGCCCGTGAGCACCGAAAAGCCGCAGCCGGTGGATGCTCCGAGCGAGGCCGACGTCGTTTCGGCCGGAACTCTCACTCAGGACGATGTGTGGCCCGAGCAGGTGACGTGGCGCTGGCCTGTCTCCGGCGAGATAGAGCGAGACTACAGTATAGAGACGCTAAGCTATGACGTCACTATGGCCGACTGGCGCACGCATGACGGCGTGGATATCCTTGCCCAGCAGGGCGAGGTGGTCGTCGCCGCCGGAGACGGCGAGGTCGTGAGCGTGACGCAGGACGATCTCTACGGAACAACGGTGGTCATTGACCACGGCAGCGGCATCAAGACCCAATATTCAAACCTTGCCGACACGCCGACCGTCAGCCCCGGCGATAAGGTAAAAGGCGGCGATGTTATAGGCTCTGTCGGAAAAACGGCCATATGCGAGATAGGGCAGGGCAGCCACATGCACTTTGCCATGAGCCGCGACGGAGCCAGCGTAGACCCCACAACTTATATTCCGATATGAAATTTGAAGAAAAACAAAAAAATATGTTGACAATCTGAGCTGTGTCTAGTATAATCTCAATTGCTCGTTTGAGAAATGGCGGCATAGCTCAGTTGGCTAGAGCATGCGGTTCATACCCGCAGTGTCCCCGGTTCGAATCCAGGTGCCGCTACCAAAAAAGGCGCAGATACTTTTACCTGCGCCTTAATTTTGGCCCGTTGGTCAAGCGGTTAAGACACCGCCCTTTCACGGCGGTAACATGGGTTCGATTCCCGTACGGGTCACCAAAAATAAGCAGCTCACCTTTTAGGTGGGCTGCTTATTTTTGCATAATCTATCGGGAATCGAAGGGAGCGGTAGTGAATGACATGCCGGGGGCATGTCAGAGCCGCGACCCGGCTCGCCCGCAGGCGAGGATTCCCGTACGGGTCAAGAAAAAGTCCATCGACTTGGTCGATGGACTTTTTCATATCTTTTTTGCAACGACGATAAAGCGGCCGCTCTCGGTATGATATGCGCAGGTGGAGAGGGTGAGCAGCTTGTCCCCGGGGCTTATCTGAACTCCGGTGTCGTATAGCTTATTTTCGCCAATGAATTTAACATATTCGGCAAATGACTTTTCGTCGCTGCCGGTGTATTCGTTGTATCTGAATCCCTCTGCGCTGTCGGACGGCAGCTCGGTCTGTATTGCGGCGACGACCTCGTAGGTCTGCTTTTCGTATATCGTATCAAAGCTTATGTATTTGTGCTGCTTATAAAACTCCTCGCTCTGGTAATCGACGATCACGCCGAACATTGAGCCGTCCTTCATGTGATGTCCGTAAACTATGATGTTATCCGACGTGAGCACATCACACCAGCCGTCAACGAACAGACAGCCGCGGTAAGAGGAGTTACCGTAAAAATCGGTGTGCAGATACTTCTCGTTATCGTGCCGGGAGAACATGACGACGTTGTCAAGCTCTGTTCCGTCGATCTTCAGCCAGCCTATGGTATCGGGATTTTCGGCATAAAGCCCGGCGTATTCATCGAGAACGTCGGGCACGGTGACTTCGGCGTCCTTGAGCTTGTCGATATCTTTGTTTGCCGCAGCGTCGCGCGCGTCGCCTATGAGGTAAAACGCAAGCAGCGCCACACAGACGAGAAATACAATGAGCGAAACTACCCTTATTACTTTTTGCAGACTTATTTTCATGCCTTGTCCCTGTATTCGAGCATGCCGTAATCAACAAGCTTGTCATAGTTCATGTAGTAAAGATAATATCCGCCCACATTGTGCTGAACGTCGTCGATCCTGACGCGGTAGCCGTCGTGGCGCACCATGAACGTGTCGAGAATGGAGTTGGGATTTGCCATGTACATTGCGTACTCGGGGTAGAAATAGCCGCAGAGCATGTGGTCTGCGCGCTTGTATATCGTTCGGAGAAAGTATTCAAGATCAAATCCGTTGTCGAGGTAATCGACGTGTATTCCGCGCTCGATCATGCGGTCATAGATCTCGAATGTGCTCATCAGGAGTTCGAAATAGGTGTGATACGTTGTGTCGCGGTTGTATATCGTGTCGAGGTTCTCCTGCGCGTTTCTGAGTGCAAAGGTGTAGTAGCGCTCGTCATCGACATACTTTGTTATCTCGTTCATCGAATAAGCCACCCAGTGATCCTTGTACTGAACATAGTCGGCAGAGATAAAATGCTCAACGGCGCTTTTTGCCGCGTCGAGCCACTTCTCGTCCGAGGTGAGGGAGTAGAGCCTGCACAGTGCAAAGGTCGCCTCGCCGTCGTAATAAACGGTGCGGAACTGCTCTTTTTTGATAAACTCGCCGTCCAAAACGTGATAGTATTCGCCGCTGTTCTGATCGAGCATGGTGAGTATGCCGTTGCCGAGCTTTATGGCAAGGTCCTTGTATTTGTCCGAGCCGAACGCATCCATGTACTCGGTCAGCGCAACGACGGCAACGCCGCAGCCGCCGAGCTTGATCTCGTCCGATTTCTCCTCGTACAGATACGATATCTCGCCGTTTCGCTCGACTATTGCGTTTTCAACCATGTAATCTATAGCTCTGTCGATAACGGGAACAAGCTCTTCGTTGCCGGTCATCCTGTATTGGCAAACAAGGCTCCAAAGCGTGCTCGCGTGGCGGACAATGTTGTAATTATCAATATTCTTATCGAATCTCGGATAGTAGCCGTAAACAAAGCTTCCGTCGTCCTTGACCTGGTCAATAAGGAAGCCAGAGGCGTTCTTGACAAGCTCGGCGGCGTACTCCTTGTCCACGGTGTCGACCTTGCGCCTGCCGTAATCGTCAATGTCGCTTATGAGATCGTAAACCTCGTCGTTTTCATCGCACATCCAGCCGACGCATTTGAAAACAACATAGCTGTCCGGCAGGGAGGAGAGGGGGCTGCGTCCGGCTTTTTTCAGGTATGTGTTCAGATAACTTTCGTCAACGCACTCGTTTTCATAGTCGAGTATTTTGGCGCCGTTTAGCTCAGCTTCCAGAAGAGCTGTTTCAAAGTTCTTGTCAAAGGCTATGCCGTATCTGAAAAACTCGGGCCTGTAGTGGTGCAGCTCGGTTGAAAACTCGACCGTATCGTATGTTTTTGCCTCGCTCATGAGGTCGGCTTTGAGCCAAATAGCATTGTAATTTTCGTTTTCAATGAAGCTTTTTGCCTGATTGTATGCGCTCAGCCATGCGGCTTTGCGGTCAACGCCCGTTCCGGTGAAAACCTTTGCGCGCTCCTCGCCGCTGCAAACGGAAAGAAACACAACGTTGTCCGGAAGCCCCTCTTCGATATCGCCCGATATCTCGTCGCTGCGCTTGTCCGAGAGCACCTGCTCGCGCAGAAGCTCGGCCTTCTTATCAAACGAAGCAAGCGCATCGTCCTTTTTGCCGGCGGAAACGAGATACAGGATCACCACCGCGGCGACTATGGCCAAAACAACTGCCGAACCGATGATAACGGCTTTTTTGGTCCGCGCTGCAAGCTGCTCGGCGGTAGGCTTTTTTGCGTGGTCAATGTGCTTTTTTCGTCTGCTGCGTCTGCTCATTATGCACCTCAAGCAAATAAAAATAGGAATGGTTTACAACCACTCCTATTTTATATGCACTTAAGCAATAAGTCAACTAATCGCCCACATATGATCAGTTATTTTCCTTCTTGCGATAAGTGGCAGTGAATGCTGCCAAGCTGACAACTGCAATAGCTGAGATCAGCACAATGTTCCGCTCGTCCCCCATTTTAGGATCGTGATGATCGTCATCGTCGTCCGAATCTGAATCCGCGTCAGCGTCAGCGTCAGCATCAGCATCAGCGTCGGCATCGGCATCAGCGTCCGCATCGGCATCGGCATCGGCATCGGCATCGGCATCCGCATCGGCATCGGCATCGGCATCCGCATCGGCGTCCGCATC
>DKRV01000037.1 GCA_002472405.1 Clostridiales bacterium UBA7273
AAATCTGCCCGTCAAAACCGATATGTGTTCGACTCTCGTCAGCTCAAGTTAAGTGACAAGAATAAACCCTTGACAGCGGGCGGAGATGATGCTATACTCTGTAAAGCAAAAAACGTTTACAGGGGAGGGTACGCCGTGGAGAACAGTGCAGTGATGCGTTCAATGCTGTTTGATTTTTACGGCGAGCTGCTCACGGATAAGCAGCGTGAGTATTTCGACCTCCGCTATAACGAGGATCTTTCGCTTGGCGAGATCGCCGAGCAGTGCGGCATATCGCGCCAGGGCGTGTGGGACATAATCCGCAGAGCCGAGGCCGCGATGACCGAGATCGAAGAAAAAACCGGGCTTATAAAGCGCTTTCTCGAGCGCAACGCCCAGATAGACGAAATAATCCGGGAGCTTAGGGATAAGGGCACAGAGCCGGGTATACTCAAGCAGCTGGAGGAACTTAAGATTTAGGAGGCAGAGAACATGGCATTTGAATCATTGTCCGACAAGCTGTCCGCTGCCTTTAAAAAGCTGCGCGGCAAGGGCAGACTGACCGCGGCAGACGTCAAGGAAGCCATGAAGGAAGTGCGCATGGCGCTTCTGGAGGCCGATGTCAGCTATAAGGTCGTAAAGGAATTTACAAAAAGCGTTACGGAGCGCGCCTCGGGTGCGGATGTGCTTGAAGCGCTCTCGCCTGCTCAGCAGGTCATCAAAATAGTCAACGAAGAACTTGTAAAGCTCATGGGCAGCGAAAATCAGCGCCTGAGCATCGGCTCAAAGTCGCCGAGCGTGGTTATGCTCGTCGGCCTTCAGGGTGCCGGTAAAACGACAAACGGCGCAAAGCTTGCAGCCTACATGCGCAAGCAGGGCAAGCGTCCGCTGCTGGCCGCGTGCGATATCTATCGCCCGGCTGCAATAAAGCAGCTCGAGACTGTCGGCAAGCAGCTCGATATCCCCGTGTTCCAGATGGGAACTACAAATCCCGTCGATATCGCAAAGGCTGCCGTCGAGCATGCGAAAAAGCACGGCAACGACCTTGTGTTCCTCGATACGGCAGGCCGACTGCACATTGACGAGGAGCTGATGCAGGAGCTTCAGAACATCCGTGATGAGGTCGAGCCGAGCGAGATACTGCTCGTTGTCGATGCGATGACCGGCCAGGATGCAGTGAACGCGGCAAACGCATTCAACGACGCGCTCGGCGTTACCGGCGTCATGCTCACAAAGCTTGACGGCGATGCGCGCGGCGGCGCGGCGCTTTCGATAAAGGCAAGCACCGGCAAGCCTATCAAATTCATCGGCGTCGGTGAGAAGCTCGATCAGATCGAGCCGTTCTACCCCGACCGTATGGCCTCGCGTATCCTCGGCATGGGCGACGTGCTCACGCTTATAGAAAAGGCCGAGCAGAGCTTTGACGAGAAAAAGGCCCTTGAAATGGCCGAGCGAATGAAGGCAAACCGCTTCTCGCTTTCCGATTACCTCGATCAGATGCGCTCGCTCAAGGGTATGGGCGATATAAACGACCTTGCCGGCATGATTCCCGGCGTTGACGCAAAGGCGCTCAAGGGCGCAAAGGTCGATGAAAAGGGCATGGCTCGCATCGAGGCGATAATCCTCTCGATGACTCAGGCCGAGCGCGACGATCCGTCGATACTCAATGCCTCGCGCAAAAAGCGCATTGCCGCCGGCAGCGGCACATCGGTCGTTGATATAAACCGCCTGCTCAAGCAGTTTGACGCGATGCAGGGCATGATGCGCCAGCTTTCCGGCAAGAACATGAAGAAGCTGCAAAAGCGCTTCGGCGGAATGGGCGGAGGCGGCGGTTTCCCCGGCCTCGGCGGATTTAAACTTTGATTACTTTCGCAAACGCGTTTGTAATATATGAAGAAATAATATGGAGGTGAAAGATAAATGGTAAAGATCAGACTTCGCAGAATGGGCGCAAAGAAGGCACCTTTCTACCGCATCGTCGTTGCTGACTCCCGTTGCCCCCGTGACGGCCGCTTCATCGAGGAGATAGGCACTTACGATCCCATGGCAGAGGGCGAAAACATCAAGGTCGATCTCGAGCGCGCAAAGTACTGGATATCCAACGGTGCTCAGCCTACCGAGACCGTACGCGGCCTGCTTACTAAAGTCGAGGCCTAACAAGGAGAAGCTACCGGCATGAAAGAACTTTTGACCTATATCGTACAGAGCCTCGTTGAAAAACCCGAAGAGGTCTCTGTGACCGAGCGCGTTCACGGCGGCGAGACCGTATATGAAGTACGCGTAGCTGACGGAGACATGGGCAAGGTCATTGGCCGGCAGGGCAGGATCGTAAAAGAGATCCGTATACTCATGCGGGCTGTCGCCCAGAGACAGGGCAAAAAGGTTTCAGTCGATATCATGGACTGATTAAAAAGCAGAACGGAAATTACCGTTCTGCTTTTTTGTTGTTCACAAAGTACACAAAGTGCACAAAGTGCATTTTTAGTGCCGCCGCGCTTGTTAAATCGTGAGTATTGTGGTAAATTATATACTGACCAACTATGGAGGTTTTCACATGGAAAAGCAGCAGTATATCGAAGCGGGCAAAATCGTGAATACACACGGTGTGCGCGGCGAGGTCAAGATCCAGGTGTGGCTTGACAGCCCGGAGTTCATGCGCCGTTTTAAGACTGTATATATTGACTCAAAGCCGGTCGGGCTCCTCTCATCGCGCGCGCATAAGGGCTTTCTTATCGCCATGCTCGACGGGGTGGAGGATATAAACGCGGCCATGAGTTTGAAGAATAAAACCGTTTACATCGACCGCGCGGATGCAAAGCTCAAAAAAGGAGAATATTTCCTGTGCGATATCATCGGCTCGCGCGTCGAGAGAGAAAACGGCGAGCTTGTCGGCACACTTGAGGATATCCTCGAAACGCCGGCATCGTCTGTTTACATCGTTCGCGGCGAAACAGAGCACATGATCCCGGCGGTCCCTGAATTCGTGCTCAAAACCGATGCCGAAAACGGGATAATAACCGTGCGCCTGATAGAAGGCATGTAATATATTATGTTAACTGACAATAAGGAGAGCTTCCCCGGAATGAGAATAGATATAATGACGCTGTTCCCGGATACGATGAATGCGATAATGCATGAAAGCATCCTCGGACGGGCGGCGAAAAAGGGGATAATCGAGATAAACTGCGTGCAGATACGCGATTATACGGAAAATAAGCAGTGCCAGGTAGACGACTATCCGTATGGCGGCGGTTGGGGCTGCGTTATGATGGCGCAGCCGCTCAAGTCCTGCCTTGATGACATTATGTCAACTGCGCAGGGCAAGCGCAGCCGCGTTATCTACATGTCGCCGCAGGGCAAGCCATACGATCAGGCAACGGCAAGGCGACTTAAAAACGACTATGACCATCTCGTGCTCGTGTGCGGCCATTATGAGGGCATAGACGAGCGCTTTATCGAGCAGTGCGTCGATGAGGAGATATCGCTGGGCGATTTCGTCCTGACAGGCGGAGAGCTTGCCGCGATGGCGGTTGCCGACTCCGTGTGCCGCCTCGTGCCGGGCGTTCTGGCCGATGAGGAGTGCTTCACCGGCGAAAGCCACTGGGACGGAGTGCTCGAATATCCGCAGTATACGCGCCCCGAGGTCTGGGAGGGCAGGGAAGTGCCGAAGGTGCTTCTCGGCGGAGACCATGCTGCCGTTGCGCGCTGGCGGCGCAAAAAAAGCCTTGAGCGCACGATGGACAAGCGCCCGGATATGTTTGAAAAGCTTGAGCTGACGGATAAAACCGACTTGAAGCTTTTGGGCGAGATAAAGAAAGAGCGCAGCCGCATGCAGCTCACAAAGCCGATAGAGTGCCGCAAGGCCGTGCCGGAGGATATGGATGAGATAATGCTCATCGTGCGTCAGGCCCGCAATTACCTCAAAAAGCACAGGGTTGATCAGTGGCAGGGCGAGTATCCGGCCGAGGCAAACTTCCTGCCGGATATAAATGCCGGAAGATGCTTTGTTATGACATATGGCGGCGCGGTCGCAGGCTTCTTCTGCCTCGGCGAAGAGCCTGAGCCGGATTACGACGGCATAACCGACGGCCGCTGGCACGGCGAGGGCAAATACTGCACGCTGCACCGCGCGGCGGTAGCTGCCGAGTTCCGCGGGACCGGACTGAGCCAAAAGCTCATGGAAGCTCTTGAATGCCATTCAAGAGCCTTGGGGGCAAAGTCTATACGCACCGATACGCACAGAAAAAACAAGGCTATGCAGCAGCTTCTGCGCGCAAGCGGCTTTGTCTATCGCGGAAACATGCTCTGCTCGGCCGAGCCTGGGCACGACCCTGCGCGCCAGTGCTTTGAAAAACTGCTTTGACGGAGAAAACGATGGATCTTACGAACATAAACGATATAAAGGCACTGCTTGCGCGGCACGGCTTCCGCTTTTCCAAATCCATGGGGCAGAACTTTTTGACCGCTGCGTGGGTGCCGGAGGATATCGCCGACGCATCCGGGCTTGACGAGCGCACCGGCGTTTTGGAGATCGGCCCAGGCATAGGCTGCCTCACCGAGCAGCTTTCAATGCGCGCAGGCAAGGTCGTTTCCGTCGAGATTGACAAGGCACTCAAACCGGTGCTTCGGGAGACTCTCGGAGGCTGTGAAAATGTCGAGATAGTTTTCGATGATGTGCTCAAGGTCGATATTCCTTCGCTTTTGGATGAAAAAATGCCGGGAATGCGACACGTTGTGTGCGCCAATCTGCCGTATAATGTGACGGGACCTGTGATATCAAAGCTTTTGGAGAGCGGCTGCTTTGACTGCGTGACGGTCATGATCCAGCGTGAAGTGGCACGCAGAATATGCGCAAAGCCCGGAACGGGCGATTACGGCGCGTTCACGGTGTTTGTAAACTGGTTTGCACAGCCAGAGCTTCTTTTCGATGTGCCGCCCGGCTGCTTCATTCCGCAGCCCAAGGTGACCTCGAGCGTAATACGTCTTACGCGGAGATCCGAGCCACCGGCAGAGGTAAAAAGCGAGGCAATGTTCATGCGCGTTGTGAAGGCGGCATTCGCCCAGCGGCGCAAGACTTTGCTGAACGCTTTAAGTGCAGGATTTGGCGAAATGAGCAAGGAAACCGTTGAAAAATGCCTTACAGATAGTGGTTTTGACCCAAAACTGCGCGGAGAGGTCCTTTCAATTGGTGAATTTGCAAAAATCGCGGATGCTTTTTGCGCTGTTTTAGATTAATTTTTGTAAGCAAAATGCATTGATTAAGAACTATCAAAGATGGTAGTCTTAATTAAGGTGTTATTGGTAATAATTTTTATGAAAATATGGAGGAAAAGATCATGAAACTGACCGATAATGTCCACATTCTCAAGTGGGTCGACGAAATGGCCGCACTCACCAAGCCCGAGAAGATCGTTTGGATCGACGGCTCTGAAGAGCAGCTCGAGCAGCTGCGCGCCGAAGCTATGGGCACAGGCGAGCTTATTAAGCTCAACGAAGAGAAGCTCCCCGGATGCTACCTTCACCGTTCGGACGTAAACGACGTTGCGCGCGTCGAAGATCGCACCTTTATTTGCTCCAAGCGTCAGGAGGATGCAGGTCCGACCAACAACTGGATGGATCCTCAGGAGATGTACAAAAAGCTGTATGAGATATTCGACGGCTCGATGAAGGGACGCACGATGTATGTCATCCCCTATTCGATGGGCGTTGTCGGCTCTGACTTTGCTAAGTACGGCATCGAGCTTACCGACAGCATCTATGTCGTCGTATCCATGGCAATAATGACCCGTATCGGCACCAAGGTGCTCGACGCTATCGGCGACAATGCCGACTATATCAAGGGCCTGCACTCCAAGGCTCAGCTCGATCCCGAGAAGAGATACATCGTCCACTTCCCGGAGGACAACACCATCATGTCCGTCAACTCCGGCTACGGCGGAAACGTTCTGCTCGGCAAAAAGTGCTTTGCACTGCGCATAGCCTCCACCCTCGGCAGAAAAGAGGACTGGATGGCAGAGCATATGCTCATCCTCGGCGTTGAAAACCCGCAGGGTGAGATTCGTTATGTTTGCGGCGCATTCCCGTCTGCATGCGGCAAAACGAACCTCGCAATGCTCATCCCCCCCGAGGCCTACCGTGAAAAGGGCTGGAAGTGCTGGACGGTCGGCGACGATATCGCATGGCTGCGCATCGGTCCCGACGGCAGATTGTGGGCAGTAAACCCCGAAAACGGCTTCTTTGGCGTTGCTCCCGGCACCAGCGCAAAGTCAAACCCCAACGCACTTGCCGCAACCAAGAAGAACACCATCTTCACCAACGTTGTCCACAATCTTGACGACAACACCGTCTGGTGGGAAGGCATGGATAAGAATCCTCCCAAGAACGCGGAAAACTGGAAGGGCGAAAAGTGGGACTGCACCGACGGCAGCAAGGGCGCACACCCCAACTCTCGTTTCACCGCTCCGGCAGTCAACTGCCCCTGCATCAGCCCCGAGTTTGAGAGCAAGACCGGCGTTCCCATCTCCGCAATAATCTTCGGCGGCCGCCGCGCAAAGACCGCTCCTCTGGTCTATCAGTCCCGTGACTGGAATCACGGCGTGTTCGTCGGCTCCATCATGGCAAGCGAAACCACCGCAGCTGCAACCGGCAAGGTCGGCGTTGTAAGACGTGACCCCATGGCAATGCGTCCGTTCTGCGGCTACAATATGGGCGACTACTGGCAGCACTGGCTCGATATGGGCGCAAAGCTTTCCAATCCCCCGAAGATCTTCAACGTCAACTGGTTCCGCACCGATGACGAGGGCAACTTCGAGTGGCCCGGCTTCGGCGATAACCTGCGCGTTGTCGAGTGGATACTCGGCCGCTGCTTCGGCGAGAAGGACGCAGTCGAGACCGAGCTTGGCTATGAGCCCAAGCCCGAGGACATCAACCTCGAAGGCGTTGATGTCACTCTCGACACCGTTAAGGATATCCTCGGAGTCGATAAGGAGCTATGGCTTGAGGAATGCAAGGGCATCCGCGAGTATTACGCACAGTTCGGTGATAAGCTGCCCAAAAAGCTTGCACAGGAACTCGACGACCTCGAGGCAAGACTTAAAAAGTAAAAAAACGCGCGCTTTTGCGCGCGTAAGCATAGAAAGGATGATTACCCAATGAGCAAGAAGTATGTTTATCTGTTCTCCGAAGGCAACGCAAAAATGCGTGAGCTTCTCGGCGGTAAGGGCGCAAACCTGGCGGAAATGACCAACATCGGTCTGCCCGTACCCCAGGGCTTCACCATTACCACCGAGGCATGCACGCAGTACTATGAAGACGGCCAGAAGATCAATGATGAGATCATGGCAGAGATCATGGAGTACGTAGTGAAGATGGAAGGCATCACCGGAAAGAAGTTCGGCGACCTTGAAAATCCTCTCCTCGTATCTGTCCGCTCCGGCGCACGCGCATCCATGCCCGGCATGATGGACACCATCCTCAACCTCGGCCTGAACGAGCAGGTCGTTGAAGTCATGGCTAAGAAGTCCAATAATCCCCGTTGGGCATGGGACTGCTACCGCCGCTTCATCCAGATGTACTCCGACGTTGTTATGGAAGTCGGCAAGAAATACTTCGAGCAGCTCATTGATGAAATGAAGGAAGCTCGCGGCGTAACTCAGGACGTTGAGCTGACCGCGGACGACCTTAAGGAACTTGCAGGCAAGTTCAAGGCAGAATACAAGGAAAAGATCGGCGAGGACTTCCCGACCGACCCGAAAGAGCAGCTTATGGGCGCTATCAAGGCAGTTTTCCGCAGCTGGGACAACCCCCGTGCAAACGTTTACCGCCGCGATAACGACATCCCCTACAGCTGGGGCACCGCTGTCAACGTTCAGATGATGGCATTCGGCAACATGGGCGACGACTGCGGCACCGGCGTTGCATTTACTCGTGACCCCGCAACCGGCGAGAAGAAGCTCATGGGCGAGTTCCTTACCAATGCACAGGGCGAAGACGTCGTCGCCGGCGTCCGTACCCCGATGCCCATCGCACAGATGGCAGAGAAGTTCCCCGAGGCATTTGCCCAGTTTGAGAACGTCTGCAAGACCCTTGAAGATCACTATCGTGATATGCAGGACATGGAGTTCACCGTTGAAAACGGCAAGCTCTACATGCTCCAGACCCGTAACGGCAAGCGCACCGCACAGGCCGCGCTCAAGATCGCATGCGACCTCGTTGACGAGGGTATGATCAGCGAAAAAGAAGCCGTTGCAATGATCGACCCCAGAAACCTTGACACTCTGCTGCACCCCCAGTTTGATGCTGCCGCCCTCAAGGTTGCAACTCCGATGGGCAAGGGCCTTGGTGCATCCCCCGGCGCTGCATGCGGCAAGGTCGTTTTCACCGCCGAGGAAGCAAAGGCATGGAACGAGCGCGGCGAAAAGGTAGTTCTCGTCCGTCTCGAGACCTCTCCCGAGGATATCGAGGGCATGAAGGCCGCACAGGGCATCCTGACCGTTCGCGGCGGCATGACCAGCCACGCAGCCGTTGTTGCTCGCGGCATGGGCAAGTGCTGTGTCTCCGGCTGCGGCGACATTAAGATGGACGAGGAGAACAAGCAGTTCACCCTCGCCGGCAAGACCTTCCACGAGGGTGACTTCATCTCTCTCGACGGCTCGACCGGCAAGATCTACGACGGCATCATCCCCACCGTTGACGCTTCCATAGCAGGCGAGTTCGGCCGCATCATGGCATGGGCTGACAAGTATCGTCGCCTCCAGGTTCGCACCAATGCAGATACTCCGTACGATGCACGCAAGGCTCGTGAGCTTGGCGCACAGGGCATCGGCCTGACCCGTACCGAGCACATGTTCTTCGACAGCGACCGTATCGCCGCGTTCCGCGAGATGATCTGCGCCGACACTCTTGAAGAGCGCGTTGCGGCTCTTGCAAAGCTCGAGCCCATGCAGCAGGCCGACTTCGAGGGCATCTATGAAGCAATGGAAGGCTGCCCGGTAACCATACGTTTCCTTGATCCTCCTCTCCACGAGTTCGTTCCCACTGAGGAAGCCGATATCGAGGCTCTGGCAAAGGCACAGCATAAGTCCGTTGAGACTATCAAGGCTCTCATCGCATCCCTGCATGAGTTCAACCCCATGATGGGTCACCGCGGCTGCCGTCTGGCTGTCACCTATCCCGAGATCGCTGCAATGCAGACCCGTGCTGTCATCAGCGCTGCAATAAACGTTCAGAAGCGCCATCCCGAGTGGAAGATGGTTCCCGAGATCATGATCCCGCTGGTCGGCGAAGTCAAGGAGCTTAAGTACGTAAAGGACGTCGTTGTCAAGAACGCCGACGAGCTGATCGCTGCAAGCGGCCTTGATATGAAGTACCTTGTCGGTACCATGATCGAGATCCCCAGAGCGGCTTTGACCGCCGACGAGATCGCCAAGGAAGCAGAGTTCTTCTCCTTCGGCACCAACGACCTGACTCAGATGACCTTCGGCTTCAGCCGTGACGACGCAGGCAAGTTCCTCGGTGCTTACTACGATAAGAAGATCTATGAGAACGACCCGTTTGCAAAGCTCGACCAGGTCGGCGTAGGCAAGCTTGTCAAGATGGCATGCCAGCTCGGCCGCGCAACTCGTCCCGACCTGCACCTGGGCATCTGCGGCGAGCACGGCGGCGACCCCTCCTCTGTGGAATTCTGCCACAAGGTCGGCCTCGACTACGTCTCCTGCAGCCCCTTCCGTGTTCCCATCGCACGTCTCGCCGCCGCACAGGCTGCTATTAAAGACTCGCGGAATTAAACAAAAAAGCCAGTAATATCAAGGGTTTTCAGCATCGAAAACTGATGAAAATACGGCTTCAAAAATTAGGCTTTCTCGCCTGAAATAAGTCCTATAAACGGGTATCTGTTCATTTCTTGATCAGATACCCGTTATTTTTTTGCTCATTTTTATTGCACCTCATCATTTTGATGTGGTGCTTTTTTTATTCGCTGGAGGAGCTCATGAAAAAATTTTTTCAACTTTTTTTGGTCTACCCGCAATTTTTGGCCTTTCTCGCTGCCTACCCTTTGAGGGACAAAAAACCTCAATGCACTTTGACAACTGAATACACATTCATCAGGTACGTTCCTGTGCGGGAGCGAGAGCTCCAGCCGAATGAAGGTGCGCCAAGACCCTCCTGCCCCTCCGGGTTATAACGGAAAGCAAGGTTGGTAGCGATTCCGAACCATTCTGAAATATCCGCTTGCTACGGATAAGGCGATGAAACGATGCAGGGACAATGATACTTCCCTATGGGGCTGGCGGAGTACGCGGCAGAGGTAAGATTCCTATGAGTTCGGTCAGCAGCCGAACGCCTGTTGATTTCCTTTTACGCATTTGGGGGATGAGATCGAGTTAAATGCGACCACCAAAGCACAGGACTCCGCTTCCTGTGTTTTGGTGGATCAAGCGATCCAAATCTAATAAGAAGGAGGAAAGCAAAAATGCCAAACTGCAAAACGATTGCTATCTGCAATCAGAAAGGCGGCACAGGCAAAACAACCACAACGGTCAATTTGGGCGTTGGGCTTGCACGACTCGGCAAGAAGGTACTCCTTGTGGATGCCGACCCGCAGGGCAACCTCACAACCTGCCTCGGATGGCGGGATAATGACAGTCTTACGACGACCATTACCGATAAGCTATGGAGATCAGCGACGGTCGAGCCGTATGGAAAGATGTGTTGGCGGTATATGCAGTCAAGACGAATACCGACAAGGACAATCCGCAGGAGGTTGCCACGATGGACGAGAGCAAGAAGCAGATTCTCTCGCACATCTTTTGGGAGATGAACTCCATATCCTCCCGCAGCGAAAGCCACTCGGAAACGGAAATTACCGAAACGGACGACGGAAATGGCAACATCGTTCAGACGGGAACTACGGTCACAAAGACAACACTCTATATCACGGGTTCCCATCTGACAGTGGAGGAAATGGCTGATCTGTATGGCTTCAATGAGGAACAGCGGGAGTACCTTGCCGAGCTACTCAAGGACGAAAACAATTCCCTTTGGGCGGCAGTCCTTTACGGCATTCGTTATAGCGAGGATCAGATTGTCACCGTCGCTCTTTCTCAGGTGGGCAATGTGGGCGGCGAACCGTACTGGTCTTGGTACGGCTTCGGAAGCCGTGTGGAATGGTGCGCTTGTTTTGTAAGCTGGTGTGCCGATCAGTGCGGCTATATCGACACTGGGGTTATACCCAAATATGCAGGCTGCGTGAACGGCGTCCAGTGGTTCAAAGACCGTTGACAGTGGATAGATGGCTCTGCCGAGCCTGTCCCCGGAATGATTATTTTCTTTGATTGGGATAATAAAGGTTCGTCGGGTCCGCAGGACGGACAATCTGACCACACCGGCATTGTCCAAAAGGTCGAGAACGGTATCGTTTATCATGCAGGACAGTTTAAGTACGGTTCCACTACGCCTACAAGAGAAATGCTCATAAGTGCATATAAGCTGAATAACGTCAGCAGCAATATATTAAATCTAACGTGGAACGGGGTGTACGGTTCGGGCGGCCTGGGCCGGAACAGCAGAGTGCTTGACTACCAAAAGGTCAACGACGATTCACAACACAAACGAACAGAGCTATTGAAAAAGGTTGGGCAAGCGTATTTCGGGCTATTGGCGGCAATTTCGTATGTGAACGCAGACGGAACCGGAACAGCATATTCCGAGTGGCACTATGTTCCGTTCAACAAGGATTATACAGGATGGCAGTACGCAAGCGGAGTAGTAATACCGAAGCAGGACAAAGCGGTCAACGCCATACAGGTACATCTGATCTATTGCGGCAATGCGAACACAGCGTATTTCGATAACATCAGCCT
>DKRV01000022.1 GCA_002472405.1 Clostridiales bacterium UBA7273
GCAAAGCTGCCCTGCTCCCCTTGACAGGGGAACCAATGGAGTGCGGTGCAAAACACAGCAGCGCACTACCGGGTTGCGTAGCAATCACGGTTTATTCCATTGCCTCGAACCGGGCAACCAGAGATAAATGTATCCGTGGCTGCGTCAATGCGCCTCTAAAAATCTCCTCCGGCAATGGAGGAGACAGCGTTTAATTCTTCATTTATTCTTTCCCCGGGATGGTGAAAATGCCGGATTCGACAAGCTCCTTTAGGCCCTTATGCGACTCATACATGACGAGAAGCCGGCTCTCGATCACCGCCCACTTTTCCTCGATCTCGGCATCGGCAGCCGCCAAACGCTTGCTCGCAACATCCTCTGCCTCGGCTATTATCTGCTCTGCCTGCTTCTGAACATCGGAAAAAGCAGCCTCGGCCTGCTCATCGCGCTTTTTCATGTTCTCAAGATATGTATCGACCGTGAGCTGCGCCGCTTCAAACAAACCGCTGACCTTTGCGGCAGCCTCGGCAAGATTGCCGCTCTCGCTTACCTTGATCTCATATCCGTCGAGCTTCGCCTGAAGCTCCGCTACCTGAGATTTAAGCTTTTCTATCTCCTGCTCCTGATCGTGCATTACCATTATCATTTCGTTCTTTGAAAGATTCATCGATTCGTTTCTCATCGGCCCACTCCTTAGCTGCAAAATGTCATTAATATAATAACATCCAAAGCATCACATTTCAACACAAATGTATCAAAAAGGCGCGGCTAAAAGCCGCGCCTTAAACCATGCTTTATTTTGCCGTGATCCCTTTGCTGAACGCGCGGAACATGAATGCCGCGACTTCACAGCGGGTGCAGGTCGCACCGGGCGCAAACTGCGTTGCCGTTTTGCCGGTGGTAACGCCGTTTTCAACGGCCCAAAGCACTGCTTTGTAGTAGAATGCATTTGCATCCACATCGTTGAAACCGCAGCTCATATTCTTGGGTGCAGGCTCGCCGGCATAGCGCCAGAGGAAGGTGACAAACTGGGCGCGCGTAACGGTTGCGTTCGGCGAGAAGTGCGTAGCGTCCGTGCCCTTGGTTATGCCGTTTTCAACAGCCCAGAGGATAGCGTCATAGCAGTATGCATAGGAATTGGTCTTCGGAACATCCGAAAACTGCTGTACGCTGCCGCTCGGCTCGGGTCTGCCTGCTGCGCGCCAGAGGAATGTCACGACCTGTGCGCGTGTGCACGATGCTTTGGGTGCAAAGTGGCTTTCATCCTTGCCGTTAGTTACCTGCGGCGTGTTGTAGTATGCCCACATAACGGCACTGTAGAACCAGTCGGTTCCGTTTACATCATAAAACGGATTTGAAAAGCGCATATTGCACTTTTCGCACACGCCGTACTTGATAATGTGTCCGGTTTTTACGGTCTCGTTATCCGTATAGCTGTCCTTGCAGCCGGAGCAGGTGTGCTTGGTGTAGCCGTTCTGTGTGCAGGTCGGTGCGACCACAACGGCGTCGTATCTGTGAGCGCCAAGCTCACCGTAGGCATCGCCGCATTCGTCGCAGACCGCCTTCACGGTGCAGGTGGCCGTTCCGCCGATGTGGGCGGTCTTGCGGCTGAGCTCATACCACTTCTCGTTTATCTCAAATCCAGCCGAGTTCAGCTCGTCTCTGAGATCCTCCAGTGTCTTTCCGCAGCGCTGGCAGCCGAGCCAATGATATGTATCGTCGCTGCAATGGTCAATGTCCTTGATCTTTATCATTCCGATGATATGATCGAGGTCAAACGTGCCGTCGCGGATCATCTGGACGATCTGCGGCGTGCTCAGGCCGATGGTCTTGGCAAGCAGCTTCAGATTATCCTGGCTTATTTTTCCGACCAGATCGGTGCCGGGGTGCAGATCGTGGCCGGTGCATTTATCGACGAGGTCATCCTTTGTGATGAGTATGCTTGCGCGCTCATCCTTGTACATATTGCCGCACTTTTTGCAGCGATAGTAATCTATCGTGCCGTCCTCGGTGCAGGTCTTTGGCGTGCCCTTGACAAGCTCGATATCCTTGCAGCCGCCTGCGCACTGGGCGGAATAATAGCTGCCTTTTTCAATAAACGCGCCGCAGTCCTTGCAGTATTTATCTCCGGTGTAGCCCTGCTTTGTTTCGGTTGCCTTTACTTCATTTCTGAGCTCGAAATTCACATGGGTGTTGGGGTCAAGCTCGCCGTAGCTTGCGCCGCACTTAGCGCACTTGGCCTGAGCCTTGCAGCTGGCCGTGCCGCCGCTGTGGGAGCTTGTGCCCGTGGTCGTGCCGCAAACTCTGCACTTCTGATAGTGCTCGCCTACGACCTCGTCGGCCACCCAGTAATAATCATGGTCGTTTTTCGACGTGGAGACCTTGGCCAATGTTGTTTTGACCGTTCCGGCAGCGTCAGAGTAATACTCTTTGCAGCCGGAGCAGTACCAATACTCTATGTTGCCTTTTTCGGTGCAGGTCGCTGCCTTTGAGGGGAATCTCTGAAGATCGGTGTGATTGGTTTTGTCTTTCGTCAGGCCGTTATCGAGCTTTGCTTTGGTGGTCTGATTAGTGCAAGCCGCATCGGTGAAATACGAGCCGCAATCCTCGCAATACCAGTACTCAATATGCGGATCGCAGGTGTTGTTCGTGTTGAGATAATGCTCGACGTTTTTGTCGTGCTTACACGCCGTGGGATCGGTGCTCGGCGTCGGGGTCGGCGTGGGTGTAGGCGTCGGGGTCGGCTCAACGCTCGGGCTGGGGCTCGGCGTGGGATCAGGGTCCACCGTGCCGCCGGTGACTGTGAGGGTGGCAGCATCACTGACTTTATAAGCTAAATCCTTGCTTCCGCTAAGCGAAAGCTCCCCGCAATAGGCGATGCATTTAAACTTTTTACCGTTATGCGCCTCAGTGACATTCTTAATTGTGTACGTTTCCCCCTCAGGGAGCGGCAGTAGAGTTATGATTTTTGCAATATCCTTAAGGCTTAGCTTTCCGTCATTCCCTATTTCAGTTGCATCAATCCACAAGTATTTGATGTCCTTTGAAAGCAATGTACTCGATTCCGCACTTGCTGAAAATGTTGCCGATTCGCCAACCTTGACAGTAACGCTTTTGGGCTGTTCTGAAAAGGTGATGCTGTCATTATTCAGTGCCAGCGCGCCCATAGGCACGAGCGAAACGAGCATCAGCGCCACCATCAGCAAACTGATAATGCGTTTTTTCATTATGTTCCTCCTAAGTTTTGATTTCTCCACCGTGCCGCTTTCGCGGCTGTATACACAGCAATTATACTATTTCGTCAGTTTAATGGCAAGCAATTCATTTCCGTTATTTTCAACAGTAATGCACGGCCAATTTGGTATAGTTTGACCGCTGCATAAGCTCCGCGCCCACGTCATATATATTGACTATGTGAGTTTGGGGAGTGGTGCATGTGTACACTAATATTGAAGAGCGCGCCTGCGATCTTGCCGAGTACATAATCGAAAACAAGGCAACGGTGAGAGCCGCCGCAAAGCAGTTTAACATCTCAAAAAGCACCGTACACAAGGATCTCACCGAGAGGCTGAAAACGGTTAGCCCGGCACTGTATCATCAGGTGCGCGAGCTGCTTGATATCAATAAGGCCGAGCGGCATATCCGCGGCGGCATGGCTACACGCAGAAAATACAAGGGCGAGAATGCGTAGAAATTGCAGGCAGGCATAAAATGCAACTGACATTTTATTACTAAGCTCTCCGCGCATTTATATCCAGTTTTAAACAATCCTCGAAGAGGCTGCTGTCTCAATCGGGGATTGTTCTTTTTTCTCCTCCGATTGACTTATTTGCCGGCAGGAAATATAATGTTAATTAAACAACAAAAAGGAGAAGACACTATGAACATTTTATCGCTGCTCAACAGTGCACCTATGTACGCCATATGCGGCGGCATTATCGCATTCGTAGCCGTTGTGTGCGCCGTGTTTATGGTTCGCGCCTACCGCGCCGGACTTGCCATGGGCATCGACCGCGTTAAGCTCAAGCGCGCCATCACATCGAGCGCAACATTTTCGCTTCTGCCCAGCGTGGGCATTCTTCTGGGCGTTATCGCCCTGTCGGGCAGCCTCGGCACTCCATGGCCGTGGCTGAGGCTTTCGGTCATCGGCGCGCTGCACTATGAAACGCAGGTGGCGCAGGCCGCGGCCGAGCAGGTCGGCATGTCCTCCCTCTCCGCTGCGGAAATGACTCCCTCGGGCTTTGCTACGATCGCGCTGCTGATGAGCGTGTGCATCATGTGGGGTATGGTGCTTTCGATTTTCTTCAACAAACGCTATCTCGGCAAGCTCGGCGGCGGCAGAAAAGGCTCGGGCGGCACAGGCTTTGGCGACACCGCAATGACCGCGATGTTTATCGGTCTTGTGTCGGCATACATCGGCAGCTACATAGGCGGCTTTGTCTCCGGCGGCGGTCTGTTTTCGTTCTCGGGCAGCTTTATGCCGCTGATAGTGGTGGTCGTATCCGGCCTTGTGATGGCAGGATTTATATACCTTGCCGAGAAAAAGAAGCTTGCCTGGGTCGAAAGCTTCTCGATCGCCGGAAGCATGCTTATCGGCATGGCCGCGGCGGTCGTGGTCAAGCTATTTATGTAAGGAGGCGCGCAATGAACAACAATTACTTTGAAAGCTATAATAAGCGCACGCACGTTATCGGCCGCATAAGCTCGGCAATAGTGCTCGTCATGCTTGTAGGTGCTCCGTTTCTCATCGGCAAGGTGCTCGGTGCGATGCCCGATATCGGCGCTGCCGGAAAGGCGTTTTTGTCCGTCGGCCTTGTGTGGACGGTCAGCAGCGTGGTCGAATTTCTTGTTTACACCCCGATGCTCGGCGCAGGCGGCGGCTATCTTGCATTCATAACGGGCAACCTCATCAACATGAAGATCCCCTGCGCGGTGAACGCGCGCGACATCGTCGGCGCAAAGACCGGCACGCCCGAAAACGAGATCGTGTCCACCCTGTCTATCGCCACCTCGTCGCTGGTTACGATAATCGTGCTGGCGCTCGGCGTTGCGCTGCTCGTTCCGCTTCAGCCGGTGCTGCAAAGCCCGACCCTTCAGCCGGCGTTTGAAAACGTCGTGCCTGCGCTGTTCGGAGCAATGGCATATAAATATTTCCGCGGCAACATGAAGATCGCCGCGGCGCCGCTTATCGTTATGAGCATTCTGTTTATCCTCGTGCCCTCGCTCACGGGCTCGACAAGTTTCATGATAATCCCTGCCGGTGCGCTCGCCATCGGCATAGCATATAAATTTTACAAGAAAGCCGGTGCTTGATAATGAAAAAATCACTGTTTTTGATCCCGGCCGCGGCGGCGCTTTCGCTGCCTGCCGCAGCAGTTGTGCGCACGGTTTTGACGCCGAACAAGTGCTCGGACTACGCAGCGCCCGAAGCCGGCGACTACGCCCTTGAGCTTGCGCGCAAGCTATCGGAGATGGTGCGGTACGAGACGGTATCGCACGCGAATGTTGACGAGGCCGAGAAATTTCTCGGCTTCCACAAGGTGCTCGAAAGGCTGTTTCCGCTCGTGCATGAAAAGCTTGAAAAGACCGTCATTGACGGAAATCTGCTGTTCAAATGGCAGGGCACGGGCGACGGCATGCCAATATTGCTCATGAGCCATCAGGACGTAGTCCCTGCCGAGGGAAAATGGGAGCACGAGCCGTTTTCCGGCGATATCGCCGACGGCAAGGTCTGGGGGCGCGGAACTTCCGACACCAAGGCCTCGGTCATGGCATTTTTCCAAGCGGTCGAGGAGCTTCTGAAGGAGGGCTACACGCCCAAGTGCGACGTATACCTCGCCTCGTCCTGCACGGAGGAGTGGGCCGGCGACGGCGCACCGAAGATCGTGAAAGAGCTTCAGCGCCGCGGCGTTGAGCTGTTCCTCGTCTGCGACGAGGGCGGCGGCATAATCTCCGAGCCGATCGGCGGCGTTAAGGGCAATTTTGCCATGGTCGGCGTTTTTGAAAAAGGCAAGGGCGACGTTAAGTTCACCGCGCGCTCATCCGGCGGCCATGCAAGCGCTCCGGCAAAAAACACGCCTATAGCACGGCTTGCCGCATTCGTTAACGACGTCGAGACGCACAACTATTTCCGCCGCGAATTTCCGCCCGAGGTCGCCGCGATGTTCAAAAGCCTCGCGCCGTATGCAGCGTTTCCGCTGAAGCTCGTCATGGGCAACCTGTGGCTGTTTGCGCCGGTGCTCAAGCCCGTTCTCGGCAGGATCAGCGCGCAGGCCGGAGCAATGCTGCAGACGACCATCGCGTTCACGATGCAGTCCGGCTCCGACGCATGCAACGTTCTTCCGCAGGAAGCGACGGTCAGCGCGAACATGCGCTTCATTCCGCATCAGGGCGAAAAGGAAAGCCTTGAGATCATCCGCAAGATCGCGGAAAAGCACGGACTTGAGACCGAGGTCATCCACTCGAACGACTACACCCCGGCAGTCGATATAAACGGAGCTGCGTTCCGCCAGGTTGAGGCCGTCATAAACGAGACCTTCCCCGGACTTCCGGTCAGCCCCTACGTCATGACCGGTGCTACCGACGCGCAGTTTTATCAGCCGGTGTGCAAAAGCTGCATCCGCTTTGCGCCTGTGATCTATGGTCCCGAGCAGATGAAGGGCATGCACGGTCTGAATGAAAACATTGAATACAACTGCCTGCCCGGTGCCGTGAGCTTTTACAAAAATCTCATCCGCGCGCAGGAGACTCGCTAACAAAAAAGGCCGCCGATGGCCGGGTGGTCGTAAAACAGTAAATCCTCCGTATGGTTCAGATCATACGGAGGATTTGTTTAAGCTGACGAGAGCCGAACCCATATCGCCTGTCGGCGCGCCCTTC
>DKRV01000018.1 GCA_002472405.1 Clostridiales bacterium UBA7273
CTTGCGTTCTTCAGCTGCCCCGGCAGCTCCTCGAGGTCATAGCCCTGGGCCATATCCGCGGCGCATGCAAAGCATAAATACAGTGTTCTTTCCATGTCATTTCTTCTCCTGCAGCAGATCTATCGTGCGCAGCATACCGTGCACATAGAAAAATTCGGTCTCGCTCAGCTCTTCCTTTTCCGTTATGGACTTGTCCAGCACTCTGTCTATGGCATGCAGCGTGTGCAGCGCCTTGGCGTTCCAGCCGAGGGCAAAGGCTATCGCAACGGCCGCTATGCATATGATTATCTTCATCGGTAGTCCTCCCTGAATGTGTTTTTCGTTCCGCCGAAGCCGCTCCAGAACTTGATCCCCGGTTCCCACGGCCTGTCCTCGCCGTTTTTCATGCCGTACCAGTTGGACAGAACCTCTCTCGCGGCCTGCATGTAGATCTCCTTCGGCCGTCTGCTCGGGTCATATCCGTATATCTGCCCCGGCTGAGCGCAAACGCCCTGTATCGTGTCCGGGAAGCTGTACATGCCGCCTGAGTAATCTACGCGGTTGCATATAGCCATGCCAACTTTAAGCATATCGCCGTATTCATTTTCATAGCATTCGCCGCTCATTGCCTGTGCCATCGCCAATATCTCGGCCTCCGTCGGCTGCGGTATGTGCTTCACCGCAACCGTGCACAGCCCTTCGGCGTTCATCTCCGGCGCAGGGATGTTCTGCTCTTCCTCCGGCTTGCTCAGTGCAAAGGCTATAAGTATCAGCAGCGCAAGGCAGGCCGTGCACAGCAGCGTGATCATCACCGTATATCTGTCTCTCACTGCCGTCTCCTTTTCGCGCATTCCCGCTCCGCCGCGTCGGCAAACATCTCAAGTCCGCGATAAATGCCGTAGATTACCGCCAGTATCGCCGCGCATATCCAAACAAAAATGCCTATGTTCATTTCTCCTCCTCCTTGATTATCTCTATTTCCTCCATCGGAACGGTCCTCACCATGCCCTTGTATTCGATCTCGGCCAGCTCGCCCTTGAGCCCGAGCCTGCATATAACGCATCTTGTGCCGCACCACGTTCCGATAAGCTGTCTCGGCCATCGTCCCATGCCGTCACCTCAGTATGGCAGCGCCGCCGCATCGAGGATAAAGAATGCACCGTACTGCTCCGGCTCTGCGCCGGTCTCCTCCTCCAGCTCGCGCAGCTCGTCCTCATCCAGGTAGTTCTTGCCGAACTGCCTCACGAATTCGTCAACGCTCCAGCCCTGCTCGCGCATCGCCTTCTTCTGTCCGTAGCGGTGCAGCTCGTCCCTCGTCTCGGCGCACTGGTGCGCCGCTCTGGGGCCGAACTGGTGGCATTCGTGGTGGCACAGGTCAACCACAAGGCCGTATTTCTCGCTCTTCTTCCGCAGACCGCCGCCGAAAATGTGGTGGCGGTCAAGCGGATCGGAGCATCCGTTCTTTCCGCAAAGGAAGCATTCTCTCATGTTGCCATCTCCTTAATACCTTGCAATCAGTTCTCTCATTTCGCTTATAGGTATGTTCAGCGTCTTGGAAAACGCCAGAGCATCCCCAATCGTCCACTCGGTCGAGGGCTTGCTGAGCAGCCCTCTCAGTCTGCCCCGGCTCATGTGAGTTTTCTCGGCAAGCTGTAATTCCGTAAGCTGCATCGCCTTTTTACGGCCGAGCACTATCTCTTTCAGCGGATCTCGCGCAACCGCCTTGTCAAATCTCGTCCTCGGCATTTCTCAGCCTGCCTTCCCGTCCAGAATGTCCTGCGCCATCAGCATCCCGTCGCCGACGGCCAGCCAGAGCTTTTTCTGCTCGTCGGTCATTCTCATGAACTTCTCCATGATCTCCTTGTTCTGGCGCTTTTCCTGTTCGCTCATTTTCTTTTCTCCTTTCTTGTGCTATGCTCTCCCCGAAGGGAGGTGATTTTGTGAATCCTGATGAACTGACTCCTTATGAATTGTCTGTCATGTCTGCTTGGGCATCTTCAGTCTTCACCGCGTGGCTTATTGAAAATCCCGACGCTGGAGCTGAAGCCCGTCGCATACACTTCCTCGAGTGCATCGAGGGCGGCGATTTCCTTGTCCGCGAACTCCGAAACAAGCGGTGACGGTGCGCTCTCGCTTATTATTCTCTCCGTCAGTCGGCATGCCATCTTAACTTCGTCCGCGCTTGCGTCGGTCTCCAACGCCGCCGCAAGCATTTTTTTGATTATGTCTGTCACGATGGGATATTCTTTCCTCTGGTATCTGAGCAGCATCGTTGTTTCATATTTCACTCTCCCCCTCACCTCCTTCCGTTGCTGGGCTTTGTGATAGGATATTGTTGCGTGTATTGTTTACTATGTTTTCATGTTTGTTTTCTTTGTGTACATAATAATCCACGATGATAACTTTGTCAAGCTCTTTTTGTTTTCTCTGATAACTTTCTGTTTGACATTTTTGCGCCCCTGTGTTAATGTATTTTCGGAAAGGAGGTGTCACCATGGAACAAGGCGAGCGTGTAAAAGCCGTTCGAAAAGATCTCAACATGACTTTAGAGTCTTTTGGGAAACGGCTCGGCGTAACTAAAACAGCCATTTCTAACATTGAGAATGGCGCAAGATGCCTCACCGATCAAATGCTCCTCGCAATTTGCCGGGAGTTCAATGTGAACGAAAACTGGCTGCGCACCGGCGAGGGAGATATGTTCCTGAAGCTTTCTCGCGATGATGAGATCGCGGCCTATGTCGGCAGGGTAATGGCAGATGAAAATGCTTTTTATCAGCAGAAGCTGCTTCTCTTTCTCTCCCGTCTCTCCCCCGAAATGCTTCAAAAATTGGAGTCGGTTGCCGACGAGGTCCTGTCAGAATCAAAAAAAGAGCAGAAAGATTAAACTTTCTGCTCTTTTTTGTTGCTCTCATTTGTAAATGATGCTATATTGTTGTCATAAATTGCAAAGGGGTGGCTTGTCATCGGTTATTCAATCAACTATTCTTTTTTGTTTTTTTGTGCCGCAGTCCTACTTGTGATTTCATTTATTTCATTGCACTCTAAGAAAAAGTACATAGGCGAACTGGAACGCCACCGCAGGGAACTGTCTCAGGAGCTGTCACAGACAAAGCGAGATCTCTCCAAAGCCAAGGCGGCATCTATCCTGGCGAACGATCGTATAAAAGAACTTGAAGCCGGCTTGCTATACAATCCAAGCCGGCTTGTTGCTTCCACGGTCAGTGCAATTAGACCAAGACCCGTCTTCGAGGATAGCTTGACATTTAAAGTGCTTATGTCGGAGGCGTTGCTTGATGATTGCAGCTTTTTGAATGCCAGAGCGCTAAGAGGTGTAACATTTATTTCTCCGCCTGATGTGCGGGCAAAAATTAAAGATAGCTCCGGATTGTCCTATACGGTCACTCTTAACAGCTGTTCTTGCAGCAGCTTTCTTTTAAACCATCGCCCATGCAAGCACATGCTGTGGCTTGCAATGGAAGTTGGAGTTGTAGATTACGGCGAGTCTCCGTCCCTTAAAGATGTCGAAAAACTGCAAGACAAAATTGATTCTTTCATAGCCAATTCCCCATTTAAGCGAAGCGCTGTTTTCAGCGCTATGTCTTCGGATAATCTTTTGCATGATGATCGTTTCATGACTGCATATAACGATAACTCAATGCGTCTTATTGCTGCTCCCAAAATCTGTGCAAGGGTCAGAGGACAAAGCGAAAATGTTTATGATGTTACCCTCGATAGCTGCACTTGTAAAGATTATGTTATAAGAAAGCGCCCATGCAAGCATATGTATCGGCTGGGATTGTCTATCGGCGCCCTCAGCGTTTGTGATTGCAGTGCCATTAACAAGGAGATTAAAGCACACCAAAAGCAAATTGCATTGATTGAAAATGAATCTTCAAGGCTGAAAAAGGATCGTGCCGCCGCCGTGCGCGCAGCTGAAATAACGATCCGCAGGGAAAAAGATGAGCGCACGAAAACTCTTGAATTGATACGCAAGAGCAATGCGCGTTTTATGTCGAAGCTAAATAATTTTGGCTATAACTCCACTTGGATTGCTAAATTGTATGGGGACTATTATGATATTTTCATAGGCAATCTTGTGAAGGAGCTTGATGAGCGTGTCCGCCCGGCTCGTTCCACAGCTGCGCGTATTGAGCAAAATTGCAGGCAGGAGATGAAAAAACTTGCGGCTCGCACAAAACGAAGTGAGGACATTGTATTTCTATACGAGACATTTTATCCGAATTTGCCTGAGCTGTGTGATATGCGTGCCGATGATGTACCGCCCTCGCTTGATGCATCGTCGGAAGAACCTAAAACCGAGTATGAGACAATGAGAAGGTGGATTTCCCGCTCAGAATACGATTTACTTTCTCGGGAGGATAAATACCAGCTCGCTCTTGAAAACTATAAACACAGAAAGCGCAGCAATTGGGAAGCCGGGCGCGACTTTGAGCGCTATATATGCTATGTCTACGAAAAGCAGGGCTATCGTGTTGTCTGCTTTGGTGCTCTCAATGGTCTTGCTGATCTGGGGCGTGACCTCTATGCGTTCAAGAACAACGATGTTTATATCATACAGTGTAAACGATGGTCATCTCAAAAACTGATTCATGAAAAGCACATTTATCAACTCTTTGGCACAGTAACAGATTACAGTATTGACCATCCTAATCTAAAAGTGACAGGATTGCTCATATCTACCTGTGAGCTTTCGGACAAAGCAAAAGAAATAGCCGATAGAATAGGCATTAAGTATCAGGAGAACATCCCGTTCCCGGACTATCCTTTGGTTAAATGCAATATTGGGAGATCTTCTGGTGAGAAGATATATCACCTGCCTTTTGATCAGCAGTATGATACGGTGCAAGTTGAGTATGATAAGGGCGAGTGCTATGTCGATACGATAAAAGAAGCCGAGCGCAAAGGCTTCCGACGCGCACACCGTCACATCTGCAATTCCGAAATATTAGCTAAATGAGGTCATTTAATATGGAAACCAATCAATCAGACGAGATCATTCGGCGCATAAGGCGCTTTGTAGATGAATACGGCTGGAACTGGGGAATCGTCCGGCGGCATATCAACGGCTTCTTCGGAACGGCTTATACGGCGGTTCAGCTCAAAAAACTTTATATTAAAGCAAAACGGCAGGGTTAATCCCCTGCCGTTATTTTGTTATGCTGCGTAGTTCAGCGCAAATATGTACACTGTTTGTATGTTCTCTGTCGGCATTTCCTCAAGCATGCTGCATAGTAATTCTATAAGCTTCTCCCTTCCCATTTGTTATTCCTCCAGATAAAATATTTTTTCCACGCGCACCTCCAAAGCCGCGGCCAGCCGCAGCGCGGTGTATATACTTGGCGTCCTCCTTCCTGTTTCAATGTCCGAAATTGTCTGCTGCGCCGTGCCAGCTGCCTGTGCAAGTTGGCTTTGATTCATGCGCCGTTTCGTCCGTATTTCTTTCACTCTGTTTTTTAGCTTCACGCTCTGTTCCTCTTGCTTTATTATCTGCTTTTTCCTGTCGATTGGCTACTGTTTACCGCTATCTCGGTATAAAAAATACCGCGTTTTGTAATTTTCCCATAGACAGGCGGCAAAATACATGGTATCTTTTGCCCCAAGAGGTGGTTTAAGTGATTTGTAGGAATTGCAAGCGTGAAATCCCGGATGAGCTCCATTTCACTTACTGCGGCTATTGCGGTGATCGGCTCATCCGAGAAAGGAAAAAGAAAAGCGAGATTCGCGTTCCGAAGGCGCGAAAGCTCCGCTCCGGTGCTTGGAACATAGAGCTCCGCTCCGAAGGACAAAGCATAACCGAGCCCACCGAGGAAGCCTGCATAGCAAAGGCTAAAGCTATTCGTGCCGGTTTTATCGCTTCGGAGGGTAAGCAAAAAAGCATCACGCTCGCCGATGCTGTCGATAAGTACATCGCCGAGCGCAATAATGTTCTTTCTCCTTCGACCATCAAGGGCTATGTCACGCTTCGCCGAAACAGGTTCAAAACCGTCATGAATAAAGATATCTGCAAAATTAATTGGCAGGCTGCCATAAATGCCGAAGCGAAAACATGCAGTCCTAAAACTCTTGAAAATGCGTGGGGGCTTGTCCGTCCTGCCATAGCCGCATGCGGCATTCAGCCGCCCAATGTCACCCTTGCTCAGGTTGTGAGTGACGAGCTGCCATGGCTGGACTATATTCAGATAAAGGCGTTTCTTCACGCCGTGCGCGGAGAGGATTGCGAAATCGGAGCTTTGCTTGCGCTGCATAGCCTTCGTCTGTCCGAGTTGCTCGCAATAACCCCGGATAAAATCTCCGGCAGCACTATTCATGTAAGTGGCAGCAAAGTTTTTGATGTTAACGGTACGCTTGTTGAAAAGCGCACAAACAAGAATCAGACTTCGCGGCGCGATATAGAAATTCTCATTCCGCGCTTTGCCGAGCTTGTTGCCGCATACACCGGAGATTCCGACCGCCCCTTCGTCCAGATGCACCCTAACACATTTCGCCGGCATATAAATGATGTATGCCGCTCTGCTGGCCTGCCGGAGGTTGGCGTCCACGGCTTGCGCCGCAGTTTTGCGTCTCTTGCCTATCATCTCGGTTGGTCGGAACGCCGCACCATGGCAACCGGCGGATGGAACAATATCAACACCGTCCATAAAATTTATATAAAGCTCGCAGTTGCAGACGAAAACGCCGATATTGCGAAAATGCGTGAGTATTACTCCGATATATGATCCGTTCGTAAATCCGTTCGTAAATTTGCAGTTTAATTGCTGTTCACGATGGTTATTTTGTGCTCTTTGTGGTTAACTTTTGTACATGTCAAAAGCGCAGCAAACCATTGATAAATAAAGAAAAACCCGTAGTTTCAATAACTACGGGTTTTTCTTTATTTTGGTGGAGATGGGGGGAGTTGAACCCCCGTCCGAAAGCACTTTAACAGGAACTTCTCCGAGCGCATACGGTCATTTATATTCCCTTCCCTGCGCGCCGGCCGTCAGGCTCGCAGAGTCGGTAGCTTCATTATGCGTGGTGGGCTCAAAGCTTTGCACACTCACGGGCACCACTGATCGACGCTCCGTTCCGGGCCGTGGTCCTCCCGGAGGGAACGCTCGCTAATTAAGCAGCGAGAAGAACAGTATCGTTGTTGTTCTTTAATTTATAAGCTGCCCATTTTTAGGATGGTAGGCGCATCCGCTCGCTATTCCTGCCTCCATACCCCCGTCGAAACCGGTACATCCCCGTTTTTTAGAGGCGTATTTAGGCTGGTACTGTTCTTTATTGCGTCAGCACGACCGGCTACATTGTACCGCATCGAACTACCGCGCCGTCCGTTAGTCGGGCGGTAATCCTTGCGTCAGCTCGACCGGCAGCATCGTACCGTATCGCACTGCCTCGCCGTCCGTTAGTCGGACTATTGCCTTATACGGGGTGCGGATGACCGCACCCCATGGTGCATTACATCGTTTCAGGTTCGGGATAGTCAACGCCGAAGGTATCGACAGTGACCTTCTTCATTGCCTGGCGGTGGATGGGCTTATCGTTTCTGCCGGTCATGCAGGTTGCGATCTTATCGACATTCTCCATGCCCTCTATGACCTTGCCGAAAGCGGCATACTGGCCGTCGAGATGAGGTGCATCCTCATGCATGATGAAGAACTGGCTGCCGGCGGAATTGGGCGCCATTGCGCGCGCCATCGACAGGACGCCGCGAGTATGCTTGAGATCGTTGGGAACGCCGTTCATTTTGAACTCGCCCTTGATCGAGTAGCCGGGGCCGCCTACGCCGATGCCCTGGGGGTCGCCGCCCTGGATCATAAAGCCGCGAATGACGCGGTGGAAGATAACGCCGTCATAAAACTTATTCTTTACCAGCGAGATAAAGTTGTTGACCGTGTTGGGTGCAACCTCGGGATAAAGCTCGGCCTTTATGATATCGCCGTTTTCCATTTCGATTGTTACTACAGGATTACTCATCAGTGTCTCTCCTTCAAAGTTCTTTCAATGTCGCGCGCGGCTTCACGCTTTGCATCGTCATTTCGTTTATCATACATTTTTTTGCCCTTGCACAGACCAAGCTCGACCTTCACCCTGCTGTCCTTAAAATAAAGCGACAGCGGAATGAGCGCCACGCCCTCCTGCATAACTCTTGCGTTGAGCTTGACTATCTCGCGCTTATGCATGAGCAGTCTTCTCGGCCGCACGGGGTCTTTATTGAAAATGTTGCCCTTTTCATACGGGCTTATATGCAGCGATCTGACAAACAGCTCGCCGTTTTTTATTGTGCAGTAACAGTCCTTCATATTGACCGTTCCCGCTCTTAACGACTTGACCTCCGTTCCGGCAAGCTCTATGCCGGCTTCAAACCTGTCAAGCACGAAATAATCGTGAAAGGCCTTGCGATTTGACGCTATCTGCTTTGTTCCGGTCTGCTTCGGCATTCGCTCACCTCCCGACCGTTAAGTCATTATAACACACTTTGTGCGAAAATTAAATAACATTCTGTAAATCACATGTGTGCTTTGAGTATATCCGCGATCTCGGCAACGTTTTTGAGGACGTAATCCGGCTTGCGCTCGGCTTTTTCAATATCCTCAAGGCTGCTCTCGCCCGACAGAACGCACACGGACACGGCTCCGGCATTCTGCGCAACGGCTATATCCGTATAAAGTCTGTCGCCCACGCAGCAGATATTTTCATTTGGAACGCCGGTCTGTTCGGATATTATGTCAACCATATTTCGGTTCGGCTTGCCGATAAACACCGGCTCGACTCCGCTTGCGGCGGTCAGAAGTGCGCAGATGCTGCCGCAGTCGGGCAGAACCTCGTTTGCCGGCATGGGGCACACCCAGTCGGGGTTTGCGGCAACGAATGCAGCGCCGCGGCGGAGATAATGCACGGCTTTATCGAGCTTTTCATAAGTAAGCGTCGTATCAAAGCCAACGCAGACAACGCCGACCTCCTCGCTGTCGCCAAGGGGAACGCCGTAGCTTTCAAGCTCGCCCAAAAACGCCGGAGTTCCGACGGGATAGACAAGCTCGCCCTTGTGGCGGCTGTTGAGGTACATTGCCGTCGCCATGCCGGAGGTGAAAACATTCTCCTTCTCGCAGGGAAAGCCGAGCTTTCTAAGGCGTGTTATATAATCAACGCCGGCGCGCGAGGAGTTGTTGGTCAGATATATGTACTCCCTGCCGCTTTTCTTAACGGTATCGATAAAGTCCACCGCACCGTCAAACACCTCATCACCGAGGTAAAGCGTGCCGTCCATATCGAGCAGAAACAGTTTCGTGTTCAGAAGCTTATCCATTCTCATACTCCGATCTAAAAATTTCAGAAATATTATATAGTTTTATGGCCTTAAAATCAACTACATCTTGCATTGCATCGCGGATATGATAAAATTATATTAAAAATTCGAAGGAGCTACGATATGGACATTGCTTTCAATAACGGCTGGCTTTTTACCGAGGACTACGACGCAGGCTTTGACAGGGCATCCTCCGTCCGTCTGCCGCACACGGCAAGAGAGATACCTTATAACTATATCGACTGCCGCGACTATCAAATGGTCTGCGGCTACCGAAAGAGCTTTACCGCTCCCTCGGAGTGGCAGAGCAAGCGGATTATACTGCGCTTTGACGGTGCAGCGCACGAGGCGACGGTATTCTGCAACGGAACGCGTGTCGGATATCACGCCTGCGGCTACACGGCGTTTTCCGTTGATATCACTGACAGCGTAAATTTCGGCGGCGAAAACACTGTCGACGTGCGGCTCGACACGCGTGAGAGCCTTAACATTCCGCCGTTCGGCTTTGTTATCGACTATCTTTGCTACGGCGGACTTTACCGCGAGGTGACGCTCGAGGTAAAGGATCCCGAGTATATCAAAGAAGTTCTAATCGAGAACACCGGCCTGCACGAGCTGCGAGTGAGGATCGAAAGCGAATGCGAAAGCGTTGCTACAGATATTGTTGACGGCAGCGGCAAGGTCATTGCCTCGGCCTGCGCCAAGGCGTTTGAGCTGAGCGTTCCGAATGCACGGCTTTGGAGCTTGGACTCCCCTGCTCTGCACACGGCGCGTGTTCGCGCAATGCGCGGCGGCGAGGTCGTTGATGAAAAGAGCCTGCGTTTCGGCTTCAGAACCGTGAGGTTTGAAAACGACGGATTCTATCTCAACGGTCAGAGGATAAAGCTGCGCGGACTTAACAGGCATCAGTCATACGCCTATGTCGGCTACGCCATGCCGAAATCGGTGCAGGAGCTTGACGCCGAGATACTCAAAAACGAGCTTGGCGTTAACGCCGTGCGCACCTCGCACTATCCGCAGTCGCAGCACTTCATATCGCGCTGCGATGAGTTGGGACTGCTGGTGTTTACCGAAATTCCCGGCTGGCAGCATATCGGCGATGAGGATTGGAAGCAGCAGGCCGTTAAAAACACCGAGGAAATGGTGCGGCAGTATATGCACCATCCGTCAATCATGCTGTGGGGCGTTAGGATAAACGAATCGCAGGACTGCGACGAGCTTTACAGAAGAACAAACGCCGTTGCGCACACGCTTGACTCCGGCCGCCAGACGAGCGGTGTCAGATACCTTGAAAAAAGCCATCTGCTTGAGGACGTTTACGCATACAATGACTTTTCGCACACCGGCGATAACGCCGGTTTGAAAGCTAAAAAGAACGTGACGAGCAAGAAGCACAGGCCTTACTTCGTTTCCGAGTGCAACGGGCACATGTTCCCGACAAAGCCCTTTGACGATGAGCGACACAGACTCAGCCACGCGCTCAGGCACGCTAAGGTGCTCGACGCGATGTATGCCGCCGACGATATCTGCGGCATATTCCCGTGGTGCATGTTTGACTACAACACGCATCAGGACTTTGGCAGCGGCGACGGGATATGCTACCACGGCGTTATGGATATGTTCCGCAACCCGAAGCTCGCATCCGCGGTTTACGCAAGTCAGAGCGAAAGCGTTCCCTGCTGCGTTGTCTCCTCGTCCATGGATATCGGCGAACATCCGGCCGGGGATATTGGCAAGGTCTATATTTTCACCAACGCCGACAGCGTGAAGCTTTATAAGGACGGCGTTTTTGTCCGCGAGTTTTTCCCCGGGAAAGACGAATATCCCGCTCTCCCCCATCCCCCGGTCATCATCGACGATTTCATCGGCGAGCTGCTTATAACGCAGGAGGGCTTTGACGAAAAGACTGCGGACACAGTCAAGGAATGCCTGCTTGCCGTTGCCAAATCCGGTCCGAGCGCGCTTCCGCCGAAAATTCTTGCAAAGTTTGCGCGGCTCATGCTCACAAAGGGCTTTAAATTCTCCGACGGCGTTGAGCTTTACGGCAAATACGTCGGCAACTGGGGCGGCGAGGCGACAAAATGGCGCTTTGACGCGATAAGAGACGGCGAGGTCATAAAAAGCGTGACTCGCTCGCCGGGCCAGAAGGTTCACCTCGAGGTAATCCCGAGCAAAACCGAGCTTTCCGAGGGCGGCACATATGACGCTGCCGCAGTGCGCATCCGCGCGCTTGACGAATACGGCAACCTCGCTCCGTATTGGCAGGAACCCGTCGTTTTTAAATGCAGCGGCGCGCTTGAGCTTATAGGCCCCGAGATAATCTCCCTCAAGGGCGGCTCCGGCGGATGCTATGTCAAAACCATCGGCAAAGCCGGAAAAGCTGCGCTGAGCGTAAACGATATTGAAATTGAATTTAATATAGATATGTAAATCACGGAGGATATGACCATGAAGAGAAAAGTTTCTGTTATCGGCCTGCTGCTTGCGCTGCTTATGATACTCGGCGCATGCGGCGGCGCAGAAGATAAGCCCAATGTCGGCGCTGCCGAAACTCCGCAGCCGACAGCGGAGCCTACGCAGCAGCCCACCGGCCCGGGAGTTGCCGCCACAGGCACACCTGCCGTTACCAAGGGCAAGCTCATATATACAATGGATTACGATCTCGGCATTCTCGACGGCAGCGGCACAAACGGTTGGTTTGTGGCATCGTGGCTTGCAAAAGGCTACGGCACTCGCTACTACGCGATAAATGTCGTAACAGGGCAGGTCATTCAAGGCGAAGAGGGCGCGGAGGTAGTTCTGTGTGCAAACGGTCTTGTACGCTTTATCTGGAAAGACGCCGACGGCAACGAGGTGTCTGCCGGCACCGTGTATTTCCCGGACGGCGAGCCTAAGACATTTGATCTTTATGCTCAGATCTACGGCCTTGACGGCACACTCAAGGAAGAACGCAAGATATTAAGCTGGACTCAGACCTCGGAGGATCCGTATTTCACCGTTGTGCTGCCGGAAATGAACAAGATAATTTCCGAGCTTGGCGGCGGAAGCATTGCCGGCAATGAGCTTGTTCTCTCCGTTACCGACGATAACGGAGACGCAGTCGTTCTCGGCCTTGACGGCGAAGAGCTTATAAGACTCGCCGGCGTTGACGCATCGGAGGTTTACGCATATTCAAGCTCCGACGGAAGCTTTGTTTCTGTTTATCGTCCCGACAGCGACCAGACCGAGTTTTACCGCTTTTAAGGAAGCGAGCCTGTGAAGAGACGACTTCTTGCCGGTTTTTTGGCGCTTGTGATGGCGCTCGCACTGCTGCCGGCATCTGCCTTTGCCGCGCCGGATATTCCCGATGGCTATGTGCCGATCTACACTTTGGCAGACCTTAAAGAGAACATCGGCAGCGGCTATTACCTGCTGATGAACGATATAGACGCAAGCAAAGAGGACATTGCATACGACACGCTTAACGACGCAGCCTGCGGCTCTTTGCTCAAAGGCGGAGTTATAAACGGCAACAGCCACACAATATACAATCTCAAAGGTACGCTCATTGAGAGAAACTTAGGCACCATCAAGAATCTTAATGTTACCGTAATAAGCACCGATGAAGATAACGATGTTTTTGGCACTGACAGCGGCATTTGCGGCATTGCTTATTACAACTCATATGGTGATGACACTGGCCTTATTGAAAACTGCAATGTCAGCATGACAGTACGGCGCAGTTTTGATAAGCTCAACATAGGGTTCATAACATGCGGTATTGCGAGAGGCTGCGGCTCGATAAGAAACTGCATCGTAGACCTTGACATCGACCTTAAATACACCGGCACTAATAAAAATAGCGATATCAGCGTTGCCGGCATAGGCGACAACAGTCGCTTTGCCGATATTGACAGCTGCCTTGTTATGGGCTCGGTTAATATTCAGACGCCCGGTTATGCGCGTTTGGCAGGCATAAGCGACGAAGACTCCAAAAACTCCGCCAACGCCCTTGAAAAGGCCAATGTTGAATGCACAAGCACTTACCGAAGCGCGTATGATTTCTTCACGCTCAGCAGCGCCAGCAGCGCTCGCAATTCCGGCGGTCAAAGCATCAATAACAGAGTCGCGGACGATCTTGAAGTAAACTATACCTTTAACGACAGAGTCGTTCTTGACGGAAAGCCCGATGCCGAGAGCAAGCTCTATACCCTTGCAAGCCGCGACAGTATTCTCAATGACTGGGATATTTCCGACGTTCCCTCCGAGATTCCGCCGGAAAAGCCCGAACCGGGAGATAATACGCCCGTTACCGTTGACTTCAATTTTGAGGGCAACGTTGGTCACACGCAGTCATGGCAATTTGAATACTCTGACGACTACTTCTATGCGCAGGACGATGGCTACGGCTATAACGCAAAGCTTGCAAAAGCCTCACTGTGCCTTGAGATGACGACCTTCTCGACAAATACTAACACCACATGGCGCGGTAATGGCGACGCCACGGCACTCAGCCGAACCGAAAATGTCCGTGAACTTCTTAATAAGCTGAATTTCAGCTCGCTTAAGTATGTTAACTACGACGTTCCGCTTGATGATACATCGGGCAAGGTCGCCTATACCCTTGCAATGAAGTATATCACCAACAAAAACGGCGGCACTGACACGCTGATTGCCGTTCCCATTCGCGGCGGCGGCTACGGCGGAGAATGGGCAAGCAACTTCAACGTGTACAACAGCGAGGAAAAGCTCAGCCGCAATCATTACGGCTTCCAGACTGCCGCCAACGGCGTTCTGAGCGGTCTGAGCGACTATGTTCAGAGCCACGAGATCAAGGGTGACCTGAAGATCTGGGCAGTAGGCTTCAGCCGCGGCGCTGCCGTTGCAAATCTTCTGGGTCGTGCGCTGAACAATGCAACCATCGGCGGGATAAAGCCCAACGTCGTGGACATATACGTCTACACATTCGCGACTCCGGCAGGCGCATCCCGCGATTCGGCAGAAACGTTTTTTGACCCTAACATTTTCAACATAGTAAGTCCTGTGGACTTGGTGCCGCGCGTTGCTCCCACGGCATGGGGCTTTACGCGATACGGAACAACGCTGTCGCTTCCATACGAAAGCAGCAGCAAGCTGTGGGATAAATTTGAGGAGATCTCCGGAATATTTACCCGAGAAATCAAACCCTCTCAGCGCACATTTTTGGATAGGTTCTGCGAGGTAGCCTTCACAAACGGTCCCGGCGGCAGCTCCGCATTCGGAAAAGTTCTCTACACAGATGTCCAGCAGGATATAATGGACTTCACCGGAAGCGAGCTCGGTACCCCTCCCGGCTCTCCTTTTGAGAAGGGAGACACTTTGAGATGTGTACTATCAAACGACACGCTGAAGTATGTGCTCGGTTGTGCTGCGTTTAATTACACGCTGATCCCCTATGCTCTTATGAATCTCAACATGCTCGGACTTGCCCACTATCCCGAGCACTACCTTGCGCATCTTGAAGTTGACAATTTGCAGAGCGAAGACGATTTCGTAAGCTCCTATCACGCACGCACCGTCCTGGTGTATCCGCCTGCGGATAAGCAGCTTAAATCCTATGACATCAAGGTCGATTTCTGGAATGCAAAGGGGCAGTCGGCTGGCAGCTATGCAAACGGCGCATGCAGCAGCGGAGAGGTTTCCGTTGAGCTTACTGACATTGGACTGATCGCGAGCCTGCCCGAGGGCGCAGAGTACAGCTTTACCGTTTCCGGTGCGGATGCCGGCAACGTCGGTGCAAAGATATATTCCTACGACGGCGCGGACATTGAGCCTGCGCGCACCGTGGATTTTGAGGCTCTCCCCTCATCCGACGGCAATGCCTGCACGGTTTTCGTGCCCGAGGATATCTACAGCGACTACTACGCGCAGGACTCCGACGGAAACATATACGAGCCGGACAGCGACAGCGACTACCCCGACGAGCCGGATGAACCGTACATAAACAACTTCACCGACGTTCACGAGGGATCTTTCTATTACGATGCCGTTCTGTGGGCGGTAAACTCCGGCATTACAAACGGCACAACGGACACGACATTCAGCCCGAACGCAAGCTGCACCCGTGCCCAGGTCGTAACCTTCCTGTGGCGAGCAGCCGGATGCCCCGAGCCTGAATCATCTGTCTGCCAATTTGTCGATGTTCCAAAAGGCAGCTTTTACTACAAGGCCGTTATGTGGGCCGCCGAAGAAGGCATCACAACAGGCGTCACCGCCGATCACTTCCAGCCCGGCGCAACCGTTACCCGTGCTCAGGTTGTGACCTTCCTCTGGCGCTGGGATCTGTGCCCGAAGGCGAGCAGCTCGAGCGGCTTTGCCGATGTTTCCAAACACGCTTTCTACACCGATGCCGTTGATTGGGCGGTCGAGTACGGCATAACCAAAGGCACGACGGCAAAGACGTTTTCTCCGAACGATAAGTGCATGCGCTCGCAGATAGTCACCTTCCTCTACCGCTATTTTGTGGTCGATTAGAAACAAGGTATATGCAATTACACGGTGCAGTTTTTCAGACTGCACCGTGTTTTTTAGCAGCAATGTAAAATTTATATATACGCCGCCATAATGGCGGCAGCTGTGCTATAATGATTTTATGACATAACAGAAAGTTAGGCGAACACTATGTGGATACTCTTCGCGTTCGGCTCGGCACTGTTTGCCGGTCTGACATCCGTTCTCGCAAAGTGCGGAATCAAAAAGACCGATTCCGACGCAGCCACGGCAATACGTACAATAGTTGTGCTGATTTTCTCGTGGCTTATGGTTTGGATAGTCGGGTCGGCTCCGACCATCACCGGGCTGAGCACAAAAACGTGGGTCTTCCTCATCCTGTCCGGCATTGCGACCGGCGCATCGTGGCTTTGCTATTTCAGAGCGCTGCAGCTCGGCGACGTGAACAAGGTCGTGCCGATAGACAAGTCCTCAACGATACTCACCATAATTCTGGCACTGATCTTCCTCGGCGAGCCTATCTCGTGGCTTAAAGCTGCTGCCGTTGTCCTCATCGGCATCGGTACGTTCATGATGATCGAAAAGAAAGCAGATACCGAGCAAAAGCAGGAGAAGAAGAGCTGGCTGCTGTATGCCGTGCTGTCGGCAGTGTTTGCGTCGCTGACCTCGATCCTCGGCAAGATCGGAATTGACGGCGTTGAGTCAAACCTCGGAACGGCTATACGCACAGGCGTTGTGCTCGTCATGGCGTGGCTTATCGTGTTCGTAAAGGGCAAGCAGCACACGCTAAAGGATATTCCCAAAAACGAGCTGGGCTTTATCTGTCTTTCGGGACTGGCTACCGGCGGCTCGTGGCTGTGCTACTACAAAGCGCTCCAGGACGGCCTTGCAAGCGTGGTCGTTCCCATCGACAAGCTGAGTATTCTTGTTTCGATCGGCTTCTCGGCGCTGGTTTTCAAGGAGCGGCTTTCGAAAAAAGCAGCCTTCGGCCTTGTGCTCATAGTCGGCGGAACGCTTATGATGCTGATTTAAGCTCACGCTATTATTGCGCAGCAAAGCCGAGATCCGAGAGCCAGCGATCCGTTTCGTCGGAAGATAATATTCTCTTTTCGCCGTACACCGCCAAACCGTCGCATGAGTCGAGAAACGTTGGCATGGTTTCGGCAATGTCGCTGCCGCCGCTTGTGCAGAACGGAATGATGAGTTTTCCGCTGAAATCATAGCTTTCAAGGAATGTATTGATCGGCGCCGGAGCAGCGTGCCACCAAACGGGGTAGCCGACTAACACGACATCATACTCGTACATATTCTCGACCGTATCCGCAAGAGCCGGGCGCTCGCCGCGTCTTATTTCCCGGTTTGACTGCGTATACACGTTTGAATACCCGTTCAGCGGAGTTATTTCAAACAAATCTCCGCCGGTTTTCTCGCTTATTGACTCGGCAGCTTTTTTCGTTGTGCCGGAATAAGAAAAATAAGCAGCGAGGACCTTTACATCGCGCTTTGCGAATATCTCGCTTCTTACCGCCTCGGTCTGACACTTGCTCAAGGAGTTATCGGAAAGGCTTCTGAACACGGCCGGGCGGCGATAAACATTGTAGCCGCCAAAAGCAAGAACCGCAGCAACGGCAATGGAGATCACGATAATCATAAGCTTTTTTCTTCTCATTCCGCACCTCTGCCGTTGGCCTGAATTATCTCAGTCAGCGAGATATGCTCGTTGCGATAGCGCGCATTTGGGTTTACCTCCGGGATCGCAAGCCCTAATGCCTTTCGCGGACATGCATGCACGCAGGCAAGGCAGGTCTGCCAGTTGCCGGGAATATGCTGTGCTTTTCCGTCAACCACTCGGATAGAGTCTGAAGGACAGACCTTTTCACAGACGCCGCAGCCTATGCACGCATCCGTGACCTTGATAAAGTGCTGAAAGATATCGGGCGGCATTTGCTCGATGCGGCTTAGATATTCACGATGGGCTGCACGATCGGCGTATGTGACCGGAGCTATCCTATTTAAGCGGATCACAATGTCATCGCGAATCAGTTCAATGTGCTCGTCAACCTTTTTGTTGAGTCTTTTCTGCTCGTTCATATCAAACGCCGGGAGCCAATTATCGGCCATGAGCAGAACATTGATATAGTTTACAGAAATGCCGCACTCATCGCACAGTCGCTTTGCAAGCTCTGCAGCTCCGGCGTGGCGGTTTCCGTAAGTCAGTATCATATAGAAATAGCGCGTATGGAAAGACGCCTTGTGCATAAACTCCCTCACCATCGGCGGAACCTCGTGGCCGTAAACCGGAGTTACAATTCCGATGGTATCGGCGCTAAAATCAAGTCTCCCCTGCCGCACGGCCTGCGGAATGCTGATAAGCTCATTGTCAAGCTGCTTTGCGGCATAAAGGCTGTTGCCGATGCCTGTGAAATACAAAATCATTATTGTATCCTCATTGCAATTATAAGTCGTATATGCTACACTCTGATTGTTTCAACCGCTTGATACAACCGATTATAATTTGCGGTAGCAGCTATCGTTCAATAGCTGTTTTAGCGATTTATATGAATTTTTTGCAAACATCACGGAGGATATGATATGTACACGATGATGCAGGTTTGCCGTGAGCTGGATATGACGTACCAGACACTGAAGTTTTACTGCAATGAGGGGCTTGTCCCAAACGTGAAGCGCGACGCAAACAATCGCAGAGTTTTTGACGAAAGCGACGTGAAATGGATAAAAGATCTCACCTGCCTCAAAAAATGCGGACTGAGCATTCAGGAAATGAAGGACTATCTAGAGCTTTGCCTTACCGGAGAATCGACCATTGTTCCGCGAAAGGAAATGATGGCCAAAAAGCAGGAGCGGCTGCGCCAGACGATCAAGGAGCTTGAGGACAGCATTGCATATATCGACTGGAAGCAGAATTTCTATGACGAGGTGCTGTCCGGAAAGCGTCCGTATGTCAGCAACCTTATACGAACCGAAAATGACTGAGAAAATAAGCTGCCGCAGGCAAAAGATGCAATATAAAAATCACCGGGAAAAGCTTTTGGCTTTTCCCGGTGATCTTTTTCCATGGAGCTGGTGGTGAGAATCGAACTCACAACCTTCTCATTACGAGTGAGATGCTCTACCATTGAGCCACACCAGCAAAGGACATTACGCATTTTAGCACATAGCGACGATAAAGTCAAACAAAAAAAGTTATAACTGCTGGTTATTGCACAAAATTGTAAGCCTTGAAGCTGACAATTTGTGTTTATAAAAAATTTAAGAATTTCAATGCTTTTTTGATGCTACAAAATTATCGCAAATTGTTTACATAATTATTTCAGAAAATTATTTTGCAAATAGTTATCAACATTTTCAACATAGTTTCCAACACTGAATAATCATTGAATTTCAGTATTTAGCGCCGATATGTAAAATTATGTAGAGTCCTGAAGTCGAATTTCGTTACATTTTGAAAACATCATTTCGTTTACATAAGTCCATTTTTGTTAAGAGATTGAAACTCTTTGCCACCGACGATAATATGGTCAAGTAATTTTATATCGACAAGCTCCAAAGCTTTCTTCACAAGCCGGGTGCAGTACTCATCCTCCTTCGACGGAAGCGGCAGCGCATCGGGGTGGTTATGGGCGATTATAACGGCGGCAGCGTTGCTTTTAATGGCCGCCTCAACAAGCATTCTTATGCCGACCTCGGTTGCGTTCACAACGCCGCGGCTTATCTCCTTGCAGGCTATTATTCCGTTAGAGGAGTTAAGCAGCAGCGCATAGCATATCTCATTTACCTCGTACATGAACTTGGCGACAAAATATGCGCCGGCATCCTCGCTGCGGCGGATGACCTTTGTCGGCAGACTTTTTGTAAGCAGATAGCGGCGGCTGACCTCGGGAATGAGCTTTATGAGCGTCGCGGCGTTCTCTCCTATCCCGTCAACACGCATAAGCTCCTCGTGCTTTGCCTCGAAAACCGCGGCGAGCGAGCCGAACTGCTTTAAAAGCCTGTGCGCAAGCTCATTTGTGTCCTTGCGCGGAACGGCGTAGAAAAGCAGCATCTCAAGTGCGTTATGATCGTTAAAGCCATCAAGCCCGGCCTCGACGAAGCGGCTTTTCATCCGCTCCCTGTGTCCGTCGTGTACGCCCATATGCCCTCTCCTTACAGCTCCATATTCGCGTAAGCGTTGAGATCCCAGCCGGCAGTGTTCCCGGCGAGATACTCATAATAGCCCTGACAGCCTATCATTGCCGCATTATCGCCGCAAAGCTTCAGCGGCGGAACAAACAGCTCGCAGCAGTTTTTCTCGGCGGCAGCTTTGAAATCGGCACGGATACGCGAATTTGCCGCCACACCGCCGGCAATGGCGATTTTTTTATAACCGAGCTCCTTTGCAGCCATCATTGTGCGCGGCACGAGCGCGTCGCTAACTGCGGCCGTGAAGGATGCCGCAAGCGAGGCTCTGTCCAACTCCTCGCCCTTCTGCTCGGCATTGTGTACGATGTTTATAACGGCAGTCTTAAGGCCGGAGAAGCTCATTTCATAGGGATGCCCCTCAATATGCGTGCGCGGCAGGTGATATTTCTTATCGTCGCCGCCCTGTGAGAGATCGTCAATGGGCTTGCCGCCGGGATACGGCAGACCGAGCACGCGCGCGGTTTTGTCAAAGCACTCGCCTGCCGCATCATCGCGCGTTGCGCCGATTACCTTTAGATCCGTATAGCTGCGAACGTCGATTATAAGCGTATTGCCGCCGGATATTGCAAGGCACAGAAACGGAGGCTCAAGCTCGGGATATGCTATGTAGTTTGCCGCAACATGGCCTTTTATATGGTGCACGGGAATGAGCGGAACACCCAGGCTCATAGCAGCGGCCTTGGCAAAGTTAAGGCCCACAAGCACCGTTCCGATAAGGCCGGGAGCGTACGTTGCCGCAACGGCGTCGATATCGCTTTTTTCTATTCCGGCTGCCTGCACGGCGCGCTCGGCAAGGCGCGATATGACCTCAACGTGGCTTCTCGACGCTATCTCCGGCACTACGCCGCCGTAAATTGCGTGCAGATCTGCCTGCGAGAATATCTGATCCGTAAGCACATTTCTGCCGTTTTCAACGACGGCGACGGCGGTCTCATCGCAGGATGATTCAAAGGCAAGTATTTTCATTTCTCTTCCTCACTTAGAAAACAAGTCATCAAAACGGCATCCTCCTTCGGCAGGCTGTAGTACCCCTTTCGCCTGCCGACCTCGATGTAACCGTGTTTTTTATATAAGCTCTGCGCCGGCACATTGCCAAGGCGCACCTCCAGTGTTAAAAAGTTGAGCTTTGCAGCCTCAGCTCGTGCACGAAGCTCGTCAAGCAGCATATCGGCTATTCCCTCGCGCCGCCTGTCCGGCGACACGGCGACGTTAGATATATACCCCTCGTCAAGGACGTACATAAGGCCGACATAGCCCACAGCCCTGCCCTCTTCGTCCTCGGCGGCAAGAAAAACATGCATGGAGTCCGTCAGCTGAGCCGTAAGCTGCTCGCGCGTCCACGGCAGCGAAAAGCACTGCTGCTCGATGCGCAGGATATCGTCAATGTGCTCGGCTCTTGTATCGACAATGCGCACCATCACATATTCTCCTCGCGCAGCTCGTCAATGACGGCGAGAGTCTCATCCTCAATGCGCAGAACGCACTTTTTCCAGCCTATCGGCAGCGTCGGCGGATAGATATCCTCATCGGCAAGGCACATTATGCGCTCGTCCATATCCTGATATTCGTCCGACAGCTTCTGCGCCTGAAGCGCCGTCATACACAACACTACATCGCAGCGTTCGATAAGCTCGCGCGTTACCGGCACAGGATAGCCGTGCGGCAGCCTTATATCGAGCGCTTCGCAGCACTTTTTCACACGCGGATTTATCTCATCCCTAACGTCGATCCCTGCCGAATACGCCATGACCTCCGGGCAGTAATCGCCCTTTGACGAGTTAAATACCGCTTCTGCAACAAGCGACATGCTGTTATCATCGCACACAAACAGTATGCTTTTTACGTCAATGCCGCCAAAACCGTAAAGCTCGGACTGGCGCTCGTCCCAGCGCTCAAGGCTGCGGTCGCCGGCCTGGCTTTCGATATGGTGCGTAAGCTCATGATGGAGCGTGCTCCTTAAACGACGGCGGAAGGTCTCATCATCCATGTCGCCGTAAAGTTCGACAAACGAGCCGTAGTACAGCTCTATATGCCGCCCCATTTTATCGCGGAAATACATGCCGAGCGTGTATCTTCCGTCGTTGCTGCGCACGGCATCCTCAACGAAGCTGACGCCGCCGTTTAAGTTTTTGAATATTTCCTCGGGCAGCTCGTCAACAAGATCGTCGAGAACGTCCCCGGCTTGTTCATAAGTCAGCATCAGTGTGCCTCCGCCCAGCTGTGGCCTATTTTCGCATCGACCGTGAGCGGTACGCTGAGCCTGGCAGCTCCGCTCATCTCCTCGCGCAGAATGTCTGCAACGGTCTGCGCCTCATTCTCGGGACATTCGCAGATAAGCTCGTCATGCACCTGCAAAATGAGCCTTGCCTTTAGTCCCTCGGCTTTGAGCCTGTTATACACATTCACCATTGCAAGCTTTATTATATCCGCCGCAGTGCCCTGGATTGGCATATTCAGCGCAACGCGCTCGCCAAACGATCTTGTGTTGAAATTCGACGATTTAAGCTCCGGCAGATCGCGGCGGCGCGAATAGATCGTCGTGACATATCCGTCCTGCTTTGCCTTTTCGACGATGGACTTCATATAGTCGCGCACACCGTCGTATTTATTTAAATACGCATCCATGTACGCCTTTGCCTCACCCTGCGTTACGCCGATATCCTGCGCAAGCGACCACGGTGATATGCCGTAGACTATGCCGAAGTTTACGGCCTTTGCGCGGCTGCGCTGCAAGGGCGTTACCTCATCGATCGGCGTATTAAACACCTGTGAAGCCGTAACTGTGTGTATATCTTCTCCGCTTAAAAAGGCCGCGCGCATATGCTCATCGCCGGATATGTGCGCAAGCAGCCTCAGCTCTATCTGACTGTAGTCGGCATCGACAAGGACATTGCCCTTAGATGCAATGAACATCTCGCGGATATGACTTCCAAGCTCTTTGCGGATCGGTATGTTCTGAAGATTCGGGTCGGTGCTTGACAGTCGGCCGGTCGCCGTAACGGTCATCTGGAACTTGGTTCTTATCCTGCCGTCCGGGTCAATGAGCTTCAAAAGTCCATCAGCATAGGTGCTCTTGAGCTTTGTTAGCATGCGGTAATCGAGGATCATGTTTACTATCGGGTGCTTGCCGCGCAGCTTTTCAAGCACATCGGCATTTGTGCTCCAGCCGGTTTTTGTTTTTTTGCCTGCCGGGAGCATGAGCTTATCGAAAAGCACTTCACCAAGCTGCTTGGGCGAATTGATGTTGAACTCACACCCGGCATGCTCGTATATGGCGCTTTCAAGCTGCGCGATCGTGCCGGTCAGGCTTTCGCCAAAGCTCACGAGTGCCGCCTTATCTATCATAAAGCCCTGCTCCTGCATATCGGCCAGAACGCGGCACAAAGGCATTTCTATCTCGTAAAAGAGCTTCGTCATGCCGAGCTCTTCAAGCTTTTTCTCGGTCACCGGGCGCAGTCTGTACACTGCTTCCGCTCCGTCGAGCTCCGCGCCGCAATAGCCCATGCTGAGCCTGCCGAGGCTGTAATCTCCGGCAGTTGCATCAAGCAGGTAGCCTGCAAGCGCCGTATCGTATACAAAGCCGTCAAGCGGCAGCTTCTCGGCAATGAGCTGTGTCATCAGGTTCTTTACATTGTGCGACATCTTCTTCACATCGCCGGAAAACACAAAGCTCAGAAGCCTTGAATAGTCGTCTCCGAGGCTGCTCCAGCGCGCAAGGTACACGGCCTTGCCGTCGCATATCTCAATGCTGTCAAAGCTCTCGTCAGCCGTTACGGCGATCTCGTCAGCGTTCCGAACGGCATTCACTATCTCGTCAAACGAGGCGTCTTCAACATGAGCAATGCGCTCTGTCATTGCCTTCTGCGCGCTCTCGGTGCTTTCGCTCACGCCCCATTTTTCGATAAATTTATTAAATCCGAGCTTTTTGAGCACATCGTACAGCTCTGGCTTATAGTCCTCGCTCCACTTCGCATCCTCGGGCGCAAACTCTATCGGCGCATCGGTGTGTATCGTTGCAAGCTCATAGGATAAAAAGGCGCTCTCCCTGCCTTCTCGCAGTTTTTTGCGCATGCCCTCTTTTACATCTATGGTGTCAAGCCCGGCATAAATGGTTTCAATATCTTTATACTTCTGCACAAGCCCCATAGCCGTTTTTTCGCCTACTCCCGGCACGCCGGGGATGTTATCCGAGCTGTCGCCCATCAGAGCCTTGAGATCGATAATGTGCTTTGGCTCGAAGCCGTACTCGTCAAAAAACAGCTTTGGAGTATACTCGGTCGTCGTTGTCTGGCCCATGCGGCTTTTGACATGGCAGACATGTGTTGTTTCACTTATAAGCTGGAAGCTGTCCTTATCTCCGGTGACGATGCGGCAATCCCAGCCGACTGCGCTGCATCGCGCAGCGACCGTGCCGAGCAGGTCATCGGCCTCGTAGCCATCAAGCTCAATGCGCAGGATGCCCATTGCGTCAAGCACCTGCTTGAGTATCGGCATCTGAACGGCCAGCTCCTCGGGCATGCCCTTGCGCTGAGCCTTATATCCGGCGTATCTCAAGTGCCGGAACGTCGGCGCTTTGAGATCAAACGCAACGCACACAGCCTCGGGCTTTTCATCGTCAAGCAGCTTGCGGAGTATGGCAAGGAAGCCGTACACGCCGTTTGTGGGCGTTCCGTCGGGCGCCGTGAGGGCGCGTATGCCGTAAAACGCGCGGTTTACTATGCTGTTTCCGTCAAGTATCAAAAGTTTCATCATTTCACCTCGCCGCGCAGGCGGACGATCTCGTCTCTAAGCTGAGCCGCAAGCTCGAATTCAAGCATTTTTGCCGCGGCTTTCATTTCCTTTTCGAGCTTTTCGATAAGCTCCTTACGCTCTGATTTTGTGAGCTTCACTCCATCGGCACGGCGCAGAGTTTTCTCGCTCTCGCTTGATATCTCGATAAGCTCGCGAACACTTTTTACTATCGTTTTCGGCACGATGCCGTGCTCTGCGTTATATGCAGCCTGCTTTGCGCGGCGGCGCTCGGTTTCGTCGATCGCATGGCGCATCGACCGCGTAACCGTATCGGCATACATGATAACCGTGCCCTCGGCGTTGCGCGCGGCGCGGCCGATGGTCTGGATAAGGCTCGTTTCACTTCTAAGGAAGCCCTCCTTATCGGCATCCAGGATTGCAACAAGGCTGACCTCCGGGAGGTCAAGTCCCTCGCGCAGAAGGTTAATGCCGACAAGCACGTCAAAGTCGCCGAGGCGCAGACTGCGGATTATCTCTATACGCTCTATCGCGCCGATATCGTGGTGCATGTATCTGCACTTTATGCCGGCTGCGCCGAGGTACTCGGTAAGATCCTCAGCCATTTTCTTGGTGAGCGTCGTTACCAGAGTGCGCTGGCCCTTTTCGATGCGTATATTGATCTCGCTTATAAGATCGTCTATCTGCCCCTCTATCGGGCGCACGGATATCTCGGGGTCGAGCAGGCCGGTCGGGCGGATTATCTGCTCGGCTATCTGCCCTGCCCTTTCGCGCTCGTAATCGCCGGGAGTTGCGGAGACATACACAGCCTGATTTATGCGCTCCTGAAATTCCTCGAATTTAAGCGGCCGGTTATCATACGCCGACGGCAGACGGAAGCCGTATTCAACCAGGGACTCCTTGCGCGCGTGGTCGCCGCGGTACATTGCCCTGACCTGCGGCAGAGTGACGTGGCTTTCGTCAACAAACAGCAGAAAATCCTTCGGAAAGTAATCGAGCAGCGTCATGGGAGCAGAGCCTGCCGGGCGGTTTGAGATTATGCGCGAATAGTTCTCTATGCCCGAGCAATAGCCAAGCTCCTGCATCATTTCGATATCGTAATTTGTGCGCTGCGATATGCGCTGAGCTTCAAGCAGCTTGCCGTTATCCTGAAAGTATTTCACGCGCGCGGCGCACTCGGCACGGATATCGTCGATAGCGCGCGCCATTTTGTCACGGCTAACGACATAGTGGCTGGCCGGGTATATCGCAGCGTGGTTCAGATAGCGTACGGGCGCGCCGGTAACGACGTTCACCTCGCTTATTCTGTCCACCTCATCGCCGAAAAACTCGACACGGATGGCCTTATCCGTTGCATAAGCCGGGAATATCTCGACCGTGTCGCCGCGGACGCGGAACATGTTTCGCTCGAAAGCAATGTCATTTCGCTCATAGCGTATCTCGATGAGCTTGCGCAGAAGCTCGTCGAAATTGCGCGTCTGCCCCGGGCGCAGGGATATGACCATGTTTTTATAGTCGATCGGGTCGCCGAGACCGTAGATGCACGAGACGGATGCAACGACTATGACGTCGCGCCGCTCGAAAAGGCTCGACGTTGCACTGTGGCGCAGGCGCTCGATCTCGTCG